>NZ_JBSWXP010000031.1:0-214 GCF_056160665.1 Alteromonas sp. ABH4_453 | reverse complement strand
TTGTGTTTCATGACTGGGGTGAAGTCGTAACAAGGTAACCCTAGGGGAACCTGGGGTTGGATCACCTCCTTACCATTACGTCGATAGACGCCTTGATGCAGTGCCTACACAGATAGTCTTGTTTATATTTAAAGATGACTTAAATAAAAGCCCTTAGCTTTGATTTAAGATCAAACCTAAGTGTTTTGAATTAAGCACTATGCTCTTTAACAAT
>NZ_JBSWXP010000030.1:0-223 GCF_056160665.1 Alteromonas sp. ABH4_453 | reverse complement strand
ACTCAAATGAATTGACGGGGGCCCGCACAAGCGGTGGAGCATGTGGTTTAATTCGATGCAACGCGAAGAACCTTACCTACACTTGACATGCAGAGAACTTTCTAGAGATAGATTGGTGCCTTCGGGAACTCTGACACAGGTGCTGCATGGCTGTCGTCAGCTCGTGTCGTGAGATGTTGGGTTAAGTCCCGCAACGAGCGCAACCCTTGTCCTTAGTTGCCAG
>NZ_JBSWXP010000029.1:0-223 GCF_056160665.1 Alteromonas sp. ABH4_453 | reverse complement strand
ACTCAAATGAATTGACGGGGGCCCGCACAAGCGGTGGAGCATGTGGTTTAATTCGATGCAACGCGAAGAACCTTACCTACACTTGACATGCTGAGAAGTTACTAGAGATAGTTTCGTGCCTTCGGGAACTCAGACACAGGTGCTGCATGGCTGTCGTCAGCTCGTGTCGTGAGATGTTGGGTTAAGTCCCGCAACGAGCGCAACCCTTGTCCTTAGTTGCCAG
>NZ_JBSWXP010000028.1:0-228 GCF_056160665.1 Alteromonas sp. ABH4_453 | reverse complement strand
CCGTATCGCTATGGCTGCCAGGAAAAACTGGTAACAATCTAGAAAACTGGATATCAATTCAATCAGTGAGTAACTACTTTTCACTCTACTTGCTGCTCTTTATTAGAGCTTAGCTTGTCTACAACACTCAGAAGTCCAAAGCTTCTTGGGCGTTGTATGGTTAAGCCTCTCGGGCAATTAGTACAGGTTAGCTTAACGCCTTACAACGCTTCCACACCCTGCCTATCA
>NZ_JBSWXP010000027.1:0-229 GCF_056160665.1 Alteromonas sp. ABH4_453 | reverse complement strand
ATGACAAGCTAATCGGAAGAATTGCCTTGCTATCAATAAATTGATAACAAGCAATTCAGTCAAGTAGAGTAAAAAGTTCATCTTTCGATTTCTCAGTTACTCAATTTTGATTGATTACTATTAATATCAGCTTTCCAAATTGTTAAAGAGCATAGTGCTTAATTCAAAACACTTAGGTTTGATCTTAAATCAAAGCTAAGGGCTTTTATTTAAGTCATCTTTAAATATA
>NZ_JBSWXP010000026.1:0-296 GCF_056160665.1 Alteromonas sp. ABH4_453 | reverse complement strand
CTAAAGGTTCTCCGACTGAGCTGAGTGCAATAAAGAATTTTGAATCCATTTTTTCAAAACGCTCAGATAAGAATTCAGTAGAAGCGTTCAAGTTTGATGGTTGCCCATAAAATTGACGATATAAATCAAAAACTTTTGAGGCAGCTTCAATTTTAGTTTTATCAGCTCTGTAAATTTCCATTTTACTGTAATTTCCTTTTAGGTATAACGCTAAGCTTTGGGGCGCTAGCACGTGGGCTAAAATCCGAACGAAGTGAGTCAGCCCACGTGTTAGCGTCCCAGCGACCGGAGGGAGT
>NZ_JBSWXP010000025.1:0-304 GCF_056160665.1 Alteromonas sp. ABH4_453 | reverse complement strand
AAATGGCGTCCCCTAGGGGATTCGAACCCCTGTTACCGCCGTGAAAGGGCGGTGTCCTAGGCCTCTAGACGAAGGGGACTGAAAATCTTCTTTCGAAAGCACCGCTTTCGAGATTTTCAGTAAGGCGAAGTGGACAGCGAACTGAGCGACCTTTCCTTACCAAAACTTTCAGTCAGAAGTTGATTAATCAACTCCAGCCTATTTCACAGTTTTAATCGACTGTGACGCGATAAAATGGCGTCCCCTAGGGGATTCGAACCCCTGTTACCGCCGTGAAAGGGCGGTGTCCTAGGCCTCTAGACGA
>NZ_JBSWXP010000024.1:0-321 GCF_056160665.1 Alteromonas sp. ABH4_453 | reverse complement strand
AGATTTTCAGTCCCCTTCGTCTAGAGGCCTAGGACACCGCCCTTTCACGGCGGTAACAGGGGTTCGAATCCCCTAGGGGACGCCATTTTATTGCGTCACAGTCGATTAAAACTGTGAAATAGGCTGGAGTTGATTAATCAACTTCTGACTGAAAATTTTGGTAAGGAAAGGTCGCTCAGTTCGCTAGCTCACTTTGCCTTACTGAAAATCTCGAAAGCAGTGCTTTCGACAGAAGATTTTCAGTCCCCTTCGTCTAGAGGCCTAGGACACCGCCCTTTCACGGCGGTAACAGGGGTTCGAATCCCCTAGGGGACGCCATTT
>NZ_JBSWXP010000023.1:0-373 GCF_056160665.1 Alteromonas sp. ABH4_453 | reverse complement strand
AAGACCTAATAATGAGCATTGGCGCAGTGTCCAGCATGAGCAGAAGAAGCAACTGCTGGGACAATGCAGTAATGGAGTCATTTTTCAGTCGTATGAAAGTCGAACTCATATACGGGGAGAAATTCAACTCGCTTCAGGAAATCAAATCTTGTATCTTCGAGTACATTGAAATTTTTTATAACCGCGTGCGTCAGCATTCAACATTGGGCTATATCAGCCCTTACGAATACGAAGTGACATACGCTTAACATGGATGTCCACTTTTAGTGGGTAAGACCAAATTCAGGATAAACATGCAAATTTCATTGGAAGAAATAAACAAGAAAAACTATGAGTCGGTCTGTGACCTTGATGTCACTGAAGTTCAGGAAGA
>NZ_JBSWXP010000022.1:0-414 GCF_056160665.1 Alteromonas sp. ABH4_453 | reverse complement strand
CGGGCAACACGCAAACAGTAACTGCCATTGTGCAGGCTGACGGCACCTATAGCGTTGATGTGCCCGCTGAATTGGCCGAAGGTGAATTTACGGTTAACGCCAGCGTCACCGACGAAGCGGGTAACACGGCAACCGCTGATACCACAGGGGAAATTGATACTACCGCGCCAACGATTACCATTAATGCGCCAGGCTCTGACAACGACACCACACCTACCCTTTCAGGTACTACCGATGCTACACCGGGCAGTACAGTTACGTTAACCATTACCGATAGCGCGGGCAACACGCAAACAGTAACTGCCACTGTGCAGGCTGACGGTACCTATAGCGTTGATGTGCCCGCTGAATTGGCCGAAGGTGAATTTACCGTTAACGCCAGCGTGACCGACGAAGCGGGCAACACAGCAACCA
>NZ_JBSWXP010000021.1:0-428 GCF_056160665.1 Alteromonas sp. ABH4_453 | reverse complement strand
AAGCATATCATTAATGGCGGAGCGGACGGGACTCGAACCCGCGACCCCCGGCGTGACAGGCCGGTATTCTAACCAACTGAACTACCGCTCCGCAATAATGAAAAGCGCGCATTGATCGATTAATGGCGGAGCGGACGGGACTCGAACCCGCGACCCCCGGCGTGACAGGCCGGTATTCTAACCAACTGAACTACCGCTCCACATAATCGAGATTGCGCTGTATAACTAAATGGCGGAGCGGACGGGACTCGAACCCGCGACCCCCGGCGTGACAGGCCGGTATTCTAACCAACTGAACTACCGCTCCGAAGACCTTTTAGTTATACCATTGAAAGAGTGGCGGAGCGGACGGGACTCGAACCCGCGACCCCCGGCGTGACAGGCCGGTATTCTAACCAACTGAACTACCGCTCCACATCTTCAATGTT
>NZ_JBSWXP010000020.1:0-536 GCF_056160665.1 Alteromonas sp. ABH4_453 | reverse complement strand
TGGTGGAATTGGTAGACACGCTGGATTTAGGTTCCAGTGCTTCACGGCGTGAGAGTTCAAGTCTCTCCTTCCGCACCATATTTTCAAGCTTTTTTAAAAGCTTACCTTAAGCATTCCTGTCGGTGAGTGGCGCAGCTTGGTAGCGCACTTGTTTTGGGTACAAGGGGTCGCAGGTTCAAATCCTGTCTCACCGACCATTTATGCTTATTTGACTTAGCAAAAATTCATAGCTCAGCGAGTAAATCAAAGAGTGCTGAATTAAAGTCAAACCAGACTATCGAGCAGTAAAGTAACATCCTGACAGTTCGATAGATGTTTACGTGTTTATCAATTCACACGTAGACAAACACAGGATTACTGTGGTGGGCGTAGCTCAGTTGGTAGAGCCCCGGATTGTGATTCCGGTTGTCGTGGGTTCAAGTCCCATCGTCCACCCCACTTTTTCGCGGAAGTGGTGGAATTGGTAGACACGCTGGATTTAGGTTCCAGTGCTTCACGGCGTGAGAGTTCAAGTCTCTCCTTCCGCACCATATTTT
>NZ_JBSWXP010000019.1:0-569 GCF_056160665.1 Alteromonas sp. ABH4_453 | reverse complement strand
AGTGAGGGATTCGAACCCCCGGTGGGTTTGACCCCACGTCTGATTTCAAGTCAGGTGCATTAAACCGGGCTCTGCCAACTCTCCTGAAGTGACGCTTATCTTAATGATTTACGGCACGCTGTAAAGCACTAATTTCAATTAAATCAATCAACTGGTGAAATATTCATCTTTTTGCAAGAATAATAACCACCTTTGTATAGAATGCTCTCGTTCTCATTATTTTAAAACGCTTCCAGCGTTAACCTAATATAAATGAACGTAGAAAATGCAACACAGTTTTTTAAAGCCATTGATGTTCTTGCTCAAGAATTCGAACTAGGTCTCGATTCACATCGACAGATGATGATGCCAAAAATGACTATGCACGTTTGAATTTGATCGATGTGATTATGTGCAGATTAAATACTTGGCTATAGCCGTATATTAAAGCGAGTAAATTTAGCCCATAAAAAAACCCGCAACAATGTGCGGGTTTTTCGTATTTGGCGGAGAGTGAGGGATTCGAACCCCCGGTGGGTTTGACCCCACGTCTGATTTCAAGTCAGGTGCATTAAACCGGGCTCTGCCAA
>NZ_JBSWXP010000018.1:0-685 GCF_056160665.1 Alteromonas sp. ABH4_453 | reverse complement strand
AGGACTTACCCAAACTTAGTGGACATCTCCTATAGTTAGATAAGAGGTGACTTATGGCTAATAAAAAGAAGGTTCATGCTTATACTGAAGAGTTTCGTAAGGAAGCTGTTCGACGAGCAGATCAAAAGGGTAACTCCAACCAATCCGTAGCTGCAGAGCTGGGCATTTCCGCACAACAAATCTACAACTGGCGTCGACAGTTTAAGCGCTGTGGGGGCAATCAATTCTCAACCATTCAAGGCGTGAAGTTTCATCAAGAAGACTCTGACGAGGTGCAAGCCCTCAAGCGCCAGCTGGCCGACCTTAAAGAAGAGAATGCGTTTTTAAAAAAGGCTGCCGCGTACTTTGCGAGCGACCAAGAGTAAAGTACGCACTCATTAAAGTGTATGCGGGGCAATTCAGAGTAACGGTGATGTGTCGGGCACTTAAAGTCTCTCGTTCTGGTTATTACAAGTACCTCACACGTCGTATACCCGCGTATCAGCAGCGACGAAAACAGCTGCGTGAGCACACTATGGCGCTCTTTGAAAAGTATCAAAAGCGCTATGGCGCACCTAGATTAACGCGTGCCTTGAAAGCAGAAAACGTCCCCTGCTGCGTTAATACCATTGCGAAAATCATGCAGCAACTAAAGTTACGTGCTCGTAACGGTAGAGCGTTTCGATACTCGCAATATAGTCATAGT
>NZ_JBSWXP010000017.1:0-721 GCF_056160665.1 Alteromonas sp. ABH4_453 | reverse complement strand
ACGATCTCTAGCTGTTCTGAGAGGAAGATCAGCCACACTGGGACTGAGACACGGCCCAGACTCCTACGGGAGGCAGCAGTGGGGAATATTGCACAATGGGGGAAACCCTGATGCAGCCATGCCGCGTGTGTGAAGAAGGCCTTCGGGTTGTAAAGCACTTTCAGTTGTGAGGAAAAGTTAGTAGTTAATACCTGCTAGCCGTGACGTTAACAACAGAAGAAGCACCGGCTAACTCCGTGCCAGCAGCCGCGGTAATACGGAGGGTGCGAGCGTTAATCGGAATTACTGGGCGTAAAGCGCACGCAGGCGGTTTGTTAAGCTAGATGTGAAAGCCCCGGGCTCAACCTGGGATGGTCATTTAGAACTGGCAGACTAGAGTCTTGGAGAGGGGAGTGGAATTCCAGGTGTAGCGGTGAAATGCGTAGATATCTGGAGGAACATCAGTGGCGAAGGCGACTCCCTGGCCAAAGACTGACGCTCATGTGCGAAAGTGTGGGTAGCGAACAGGATTAGATACCCTGGTAGTCCACACCGTAAACGCTGTCTACTAGCTGTTTGTGACTTTAAGTCGTGAGTAGCGAAGCTAACGCGCTAAGTAGACCGCCTGGGGAGTACGGCCGCAAGGTTAAAACTCAAATGAATTGACGGGGGCCCGCACAAGCGGTGGAGCATGTGGTTTAATTCGATGCAACGCGAAGAACCTTACCTACACTTGACATGC
>NZ_JBSWXP010000014.1:0-1388 GCF_056160665.1 Alteromonas sp. ABH4_453 | reverse complement strand
GAAATCGAAAGATGACTTTTTACTCTACTTGACTGAATTGCTTGTTATCAATTTATTGATAGCAAGGCAATTCTTCCGATTAGCTTGTCATTCATGCGACATAACTTAAGCAGAAGTCAAAAGGCTGTTTGGGGTTGTATGGTTAAGTGACGAAGCGTATACGGTGGATGCCTTGGCAGTTAGAGGCGATGAAGGACGTGTAAGTCTGCGAAAAGCTGTGGTGAGCCGACAAAATGCATTTGAGCCACAGATGTCCGAATGGGGAAACCCACCTGTTTACAGGTATCGTTACATGAATACATAGTGTAACGAGGCGAACGAGGGGAACTGAAACATCTAAGTACCCTTAGGAAAAGAAATCAATTGAGATTCCCCTAGTAGCGGCGAGCGAACGGGGAGCAGCCCTTAAGCTGTATTGAATGTAGTGGAATCCTTTGGGAAGAGGAGCGATACAAGGTGATAGCCCTGTACACGACGCAATCTTTACAGTGAAATCGAGTAGGTCGGGACACGTGTTATCTTGACTGAATATGGGGGGACCATCCTCCAAGGCTAAATACTCCTAACTGACCGATAGTGAACCAGTACCGTGAGGGAAAGGCGAAAAGAACCCCTGTGAGGGGAGTGAAATAGAACCTGAAACCGTATACGTACAAGCAGTGGGAGCCCTTCGGGGTGACTGCGTACCTTTTGTATAATGGGTCAGCGACTTATATTTAGTAGCAAGGTTAAGTGAATAACGGAGCCGTAGCGAAAGCGAGTGTTAACTGCGCGTTTAGTTGCTAGGTATAGACCCGAAACCCGGTGATCTAGCCATGAGCAGGTTGAAGGTTGAGTAACATCAACTGGAGGACCGAACCCACTAACGTTGAAAAGTTAGGGGATGACTTGTGGCTGGGGGTGAAAGGCCAATCAAACCGGGAGATAGCTGGTTCTCCCCGAAATCTATTTAGGTAGAGCCTCGGACGAATTCCATTGGGGGTAGAGCACTGTTAAGGCTAGGGGGTCATCCCGACTTACCAACCCTTTGCAAACTCCGAATACCAATGAGAACTATCCGGGAGACACACGGCGGGTGCTAACGTCCGTCGTGGAGAGGGAAACAACCCAGACCGCCAGCTAAGGTCCCAAAATATTGCTAAGTGGGAAACGATGTGGGAAGGCATAGACAGCTAGGAGGTTGGCTTAGAAGCAGCCACCCTTTAAAGAAAGCGTAATAGCTCACTAGTCGAGTCGGCCTGCGCGGAAGATGTAACGGGGCTAAGCAATATACCGAAGCTGCGGCAGCAAGTTTACTTGCTGGGTAGGGGAGCGTTGTGTAAGTGGATGAAGGTGAGTTGTAAAGCTTGCTGGACATATCACAAGTGCGAATGCTGACATGAGTAACG
>NZ_JBSWXP010000013.1:0-2696 GCF_056160665.1 Alteromonas sp. ABH4_453 | reverse complement strand
ACGCGATAAAATGGCGTCCCCTAGGGGATTCGAACCCCTGTTACCGCCGTGAAAGGGCGGTGTCCTAGGCCTCTAGACGAAGGGGACTGAATTCTTTCTTCGAAACTAAGTTTTCGAATTTTCAGTCCGAAGCTGCGTTAACAACTTCAGCCTATATCAAACCACATCTCAATGTGACTTGGTGGAGCCAGGCGGGATCGAACCGCCGACCTCCTGCATGCCATGCAGGCGCTCTCCCAGCTGAGCTATGGCCCCATCATGGTACCAGTCATTTCGTGTGACTGTTCCGTGACAGCGGGGCGCATTCTAGGCATCCGCCCCTGTCATGTCAACGCTTTTTTTATGAATTTTCTCTGTTTGCTATAAAAGTAAGCGCTTTGTCGATTCTCTCGCCGATTTTCTCTTTTGAGATAAGATTCAACGTGATATCTAACGACGGTGAATTACCACCACCTGTCACAGCTACACGCAGCGGCATACCTACTTTACCCATGCCCACTTCCAATTCTTCGGCTGTACTGTTTATAGCAGCCTGAATGTTTTCTGGGTTCCACTCTTCAATTGCCATTAATTTATCTTTAGCAAGCTCTAGTGGGCCGCGAGCGACTGGACGAAGATGTTTTTTTGCAGCGTTCGCATCGAAATCTTCATAGTCTTGATAAAAGTACGTAGAAATCTCAGCCAACTCTTTTAGCGTTTTTACTCTATCAGCCTGAATAGCAATTATAGATTCAAGTGCTGGGCCTGTCGTTAAATCAACATTCAACTCTTCAAAATGCCATTTAGCATGTGAAGCAACTTCACTGGCTGGTAATGTCTTAATGTAGTGTTGATTCAACCAGATTAGCTTTTCTGTGTTAAATGCCGATGCAGATTGCCCAATGGCATCAAGGCTGAATTTCTCAATCATTTCATCAACTGAGAAAATTTCTTGGTCGCCGTGTGACCACCCCAACCTAACTAGGTAATTAAGCACAGCTTGCGGTAGGAATCCATCATCGCGATATTGCATCACGCTTACAGCGCCATGACGCTTCGATAACTTCTTGCCGTCATCACCCAAAATCATAGAAACGTGAGCATATTCTGGAACAGGTGCACCAAGCGCTTCAAGAATATTGATTTGGCGTGGCGTATTATTAATATGGTCTTCACCACGAACTACGTGAGTAATACCCATATCCCAATCATCAACAACTACGCAGAAGTTGTAAGTAGGGGTACCGTCAGAGCGCTGAATAATAAGATCATCTAGCTCAGTATTGCTAATCTCAATTTTTCCACGTACGTGATCATTAATTACCACTTTGCCTTCTAGAGGGTTTTTGAAGCGGATAACAAAAGGTTGACCTTCAGGGTGATCCGTTCTGTCTCTCCACGTACCTGGGTAACGAGGCTTCTCACCACGTTCTTTTTGCGCTTCACGAATCGCGTCTAACTCTTCAGAGCTCATAAAGCATTTATACGCTTTGCCTTCATTCAAAAGCTGCTGAATAAGTTCTTTATATCTATCGAAACGCTCAGTTTGATAAATTGGACCCGTATCCCACGTTAAACCTAGCCATTGCATTCCGTCTAGAATGGCCTGCTTAGCTTCTTCTGTTGAACGCTCGATATCTGTATCTTCAATGCGAAGAACAAACTCGCCGCCTTTGCTTTTAGCAAGAAGCCAAGAATAAAGCGCAGTTCGTGCGCCGCCAACGTGAAGATAGCCTGTTGGGCTGGGTGCAAATCGTGTAACAACCGACATGGTCACTCTCTATTGTTAATGTATTTCTAAAGTTGGGCGCATTCTACCAGTGTCCGCGCGACTTCAAAAGTAAGATAAGAATAGAAGGGAAAAGAAAGTGGACAGACACATATTGTTGAAACTCACTTTTTAGATATTTTTTTCTTGTTGAAGTGGACACACACTCAGGCGAGTCTCACAACAGTCCCTCGTTCAAAGTATATCGGAACGAGCAATGGCTTGAAAAACTAAGTGGGTGTCCACTTTGCGCTTGCATTTAGTCCTTACTTGCCACGTCTTCTGTTAAAAAATGAGTGTGTGTCCATTGTGCGAAGCCAATTTAAATATATGTTTGTGGTAAGTGAGTGACTGTCCATTTCAATTACACCCAAACTCCATTTCAACTCTCAGTAAGAAACAAGTGTCTGTCCTCCCAAACTCCAGCTGGCTCGTGTAAATCCACGCTGCAGTTTTTGTTTATCGATGAATTCAAAACGCAATTAAAAACGCTGTTCTTTTCATCAATTTAGTTAAGATACGGTCAGAGTGGCTAAATTTCGGGCACACAGTCATTTTTCTTTAATTTTATTGTTGACACTAACGGAACCGACTCTATAATACCGCCCCACTTGCTTAGGCAAGGTTTTAGAAAATACGGACGCTTAGCTCAGTTGGGAGAGCATCGCCCTTACAAGGCGAGGGTCACTGGTTCAAGCCCAGTAGCGTCCACCACTTCTTCATCGTGGTTAAACAGTGAAATCAAAAAATATGGACGCTTAGCTCAGTTGGGAGAGCATCGCCCTTACAAGGCGAGGGTCACTGGTTCAAGCCCAGTAGCGTCCACCACTTCCTCACCGTGGTAAAATAGTGAAATCCAAAATACGGACGCTTAGCTCAGTTGGGAGAGCATCGCCCTTACAAGGCGAGGGTCACTGGTTCAAGCCCAGTAGCGTCCACCATCTCTTTC
>NZ_JBSWXP010000012.1:0-7142 GCF_056160665.1 Alteromonas sp. ABH4_453 | reverse complement strand
TTAACACACTCACTGCGTTCGCTGGGACGCATACACGTGGGGCGGCTGCGCCATTATGCCCCACATGTCTGCGCCCGTTATTGGAAAGTTATGTGCCAAAAGGAAAATTAAAACTTTTTATGAATGTAGAACAAATTGGAACTCTAATGATTGAATGGGTTGCACCGTTGGTGATCGTCTTGTTTATTATTATCGTTTTCGTAAAAACAAGAAAACAAAACATCGCTTATAATGCCGTTGGCTTCTTGTTCATTATGCTTTCGGTGCTAATGAGCGGCGCCCCAAACTTCGTTGAATCGACTAGTATTGCAAACTGTCAATATTATAAATTGATAGCATTGCTTGCGGGCCTTTTAGGAACAACAATCTGTGCTGTTGTAGCTTTTAGAGACCAAGCAGCAAGCGACACATAACAATCACATTAAGTCGGTCGCAAGCTCCCTGGGACAGTAACACGTGGGCTCTGTCGCTTCGCTCGGATTTTAGCCCACGTGTTACTGCCCCTTATGTGGGTGTTAGGCGTCATTTACTTACAGCATAAAGAAGTGGGTTTAAACGTGACATTTAAGCATCAAGGTTGTTTCACTAGGTTGTCCTTACAGCTTGCTGTTTCGGTAGTTTCAACGGCTTTAGCAACGCGCTTTTCATCAACACCGCAACACCAACATTTAACATCACCAGTCTTCTAAACTCGCTCTTTTATCGCGCAATGTCGTTAACATCTGGCTTTTCGCACAGGGTTGTTTTATCTTAAATTCAATAATTTAAATAAGTGGCCGTATCGGCTAGTGGTGGCAGCAAAGCTGCGTACGTTTCTTTGTACGCCTAACAAAACGCTGTTGGCACTCCCTCCGGTCGCTGGGACGCTAACACGTGGGCTGGCTCGCTTCGCTCGGATTTTAGCCCACGTGCTAGCGCCCCAAAGCTTAGCGTTATGTACTCCTATGAGACTTCTCTTAATTTCAATACTTTGTGTCTTTCTTTTCTTTCCCGCGTACTGGCTATTTCATTATTTCGTCGGCCCCAATTGGGGTTCAGGAATAGCGGTTGTTTTATGCTGGCTTGTACTTCCGTACCTTTTACTTAAAAAGTGGGCTTCAACAAGAAGCAGAATATTTATAGTAGGCAACTATTTACTAGCCATAATTGTTTTAGCGCTTTCAATGTGGGTTTTATATAAATGGTTGTTTGTTGGTGAAGACCTTCAAGGTTCTGTTAGACTTCTATTTTTGTATATTTTTGCTGCTGTGTTTTACTTAGCTCAAGGAAGAATGCCTTATCAAAAAGAAAAGGAAACATCGGATGGAGAGAGTACATAACAACCCAATCAACACACTCACTTCGTTCGCTGGGACGCATACACGCGGGGCGGCTTCGCCATTATGCCCCACATGTCTGCGCCCGTTATTGGAAAGTTAGGTGACAAGTGGAGAATCTAAGAACTATTCTTTTTTTATGTGGCGCTTTCTCTTATCTGTATTTTTTGTACAAATACGTCAATGCACTCGAACTAGTTTGCAAAGAGTTGAAGTCGCAAGACAATTTAAAAATTCTAGGTATAACGGTAGAGCCGACAAAGTTAATTTTACTTGCAACTCCAAAGCTGACTTTTAAATTGATAAATCGCTCGTATATGAAAGGTCATCAAAGCAACTCGAGTTTTGTTTATGCTCATAATTTGGCAAGAAAATACTTTTTAGCTATGGCTTTCTCTGCCTTTTTTTCGTTTTTGCTGGTAGTTTTGCTCAAGGATGTTTGAGATGTCACCTAACAACTCAATAAACTCACTCACTTCGTTCGCTGGGACGCATACACGCAGGGCGGCTTCGCCATTATGCCCTACGTGCCTGCGCCCGTTATTGAAAAGTTATGTACTTAGGTGTAGCCCACAGAACGAGCAGTTTTTATAGAAGAATAGAGGCAATTTTTAAATGGAATATACTGTTGTAAATCAAGGAATGTTTAGTTTTTTATTCGGTATTTTTTGCGCATATTGGGCGCAAGAAACAAATAGAAATGCATGGGGATGGTTTTTCTTTGGGCTAATCTTACCACCTTTTGCAGGTATTATTCTTTGTATCTTAAATAGTGATGAGAAAAAACAGAAAATATCGAATTTACCGCCGCATTTAGAAAATAGAATCAAGCAACGTGCTGAAACGCAAGAATAAGTTGCACGTACATAACAAGCAAATAAAGTCACTCGCTGTCGCTCGTTGGGACGCTAACACGCAGGTCGCTTCGCTATTATGCCCTACGTGTTATCGCCCCTTATTTAAAAGTTATGCATTAAAAGGAGTTTATATTGCACAAGGCAGTTAAAGTGTTCTTAACCGGTATGTTTATCGGTCCAATACTAGCCGAAACACTCGGATTCATATCTTCTTTTACAATGCTTATAAATGCGGAAATGGGAAGAGTTATTCGGTTATCCGCGTCTTACCTAGGCCCGTTAAGCTCGATCTGGTTTTCCTTTGCATTGGTGATGGCGGTTTTAGAGACTAAGCCTATCCGATATAAGGTTATGGTATTTCCTGTTGCAGCTTTGTATGTACTGTCTACATCCTACATCTTTATGGATTCAGATAGCGTTGCTGAAACACTATTGTTCAACATCAATTATCTTTGTGGACTTGCTAGTCTAACGATTGCGGGCTTCTTAATTCTTCATCACTTCAAAACTCAATATGAGGTTATTTCGAAGCATGCATAACAAAAAAATTAAGTTCGCCCGCTGCGCGGGCTGGGACGCAAACATGTGGGCTGCTCACTTCGTTCGGATTTTAGCCCACACGTCTGCGCCCCTTATTTAAAAGTTAGGTACCATGAGGTTTTTAGCATTCGTTCTATTTTTTATTATTCTTTCCACTGGCTGTAGCGATCAAAAGTTGAAGGCTAGTTTTGCTAAATGTATGCAGTTTCAAAAAGGTGTTTATATTGGTGAATTATATGGAGAGTTTAGAAATGGAGAGTTTCTACAAGAAGGTACAAGTAAAGATGAAAATGCAATTCATTTTTTCTCACCCCATCCAGATTACTATTCTACGTACGAGTCTTATATAGTTGCTCGGGTTGCACCAAATGGAAACGTTCTAAATTTAAGCTGTTCTGAGAAAAGTCATGCTTTTTAATTGTAAGGCACCTAACAAAAAAATTAAGTTCGCCCGCTGCGCGGGCTGGGACGCAAACATGTGGGCTGCTCACTTCGTTCGGATTTTAGCCCACATGTCTGCGCCCCTTATTTAAAAGTTATACACCACTGTAATTGATAGATAAGATGGATTTTATTACCAACAAAAAGCCAAGTAACGGATATAAATTTGGCGTTGCTCTTGTCGCTGTATTAGCAACATTGCTTATGGTTTTCCTCATAGTGTCCGGTACAGTATCGCTCACGCAAGGGGCGTTTTATTGTTGGT
The DNA here is from genome assembly GCF_056160665.1 of Alteromonas sp. ABH4_453. Lineage (NCBI taxonomy): Bacteria > Pseudomonadati > Pseudomonadota > Gammaproteobacteria > Alteromonadales > Alteromonadaceae > Alteromonas > Alteromonas sp. ABH4_453. The sequence continues at coordinate 3,723 of NZ_JBSWXP010000012.1, read as the reverse complement.
TCTTAGTCAGCATCGTTTTTTATATGGCAGGGCCAGTGCTTGGCAAGCGCAAAGAATATCTTGGAAACGAACCATCTTCACAAGTTATGCGGGTAAATCTATTGCCGTACTTTCTATTCAGTTTCCTGTGTGGTGGTATCGCGTTTTATGGTTGGCTGTCTGGTGTATAACAAAAAAATAAAGTCACTCGCTATCGCTCGTTGGGACGCTAACACGCAGGGCCGCTTCGCTATTATGCCCTACGCGTTATCGCCCCTTATTTAAAAGTTAGCCCCCAGTTTGACTATGAATAAATTATCTGGAAAAGCTGCTGAATTGACTCGCCAAGAGTGGCGAGATTTAGGTTTTTACTACATTTCGAGTACAGAACAACAAAAGTGGATTCTACATGGCTCAAAAGTTGGCTTACTTAATCTTTGTAAGTTGGTAGAAGAATTTGCCGCTAAAAACCATCCACTTGGTGAACATGATCACTTATTACCGCATTGGTATTTGACTCTGACATCATGTGACACTTTTTCGATTAATAGTAGAGGTATTTCTGGAACACCTAAGCAGCTAAACGAATTTGCGAAAATATTCACGAAAAGTGTGCAAAACTCGAGTAAGGGCACTACTAGCTTGTTATCCAAGGACGTGTTCAGTTCAGAGTATGCAATAGAGTACACAGTTCACGGAGACAACTATGACCCTTCTTCGAAAGACCCTCAGTTATAGGGCTAACAAAAAAATTAAGTCACTCACTTCGTTCGTTGGGACGCATACATGCGGGGCGGCTTCGCCATTATGCCCCACATGCCTGCGCCCCTTATTTAAAAGTTATAAGGCGTCAGCCTAAACTTCGTTTGGCTTTTTAAACATCCCAGCAAAACTACCCTCATTTGTTTTCATTAGCATCGCTATGGCTTGTGGTAGGTTTAAATCCGCCGCTTTCAACTCAAAGGTGGTGTAATAGGCGCTTTACCTTCAAGCTCTTATTTTCAGCCAGAAAGCGCCATTACACTCGATACTCCAACTGGCGGCTAGCTTCAGTCAGGTCAAAACCATCACTGCTCAGTCGTTCTACTTGTCTGTGTTAACGATCAATCGTATGCTGGCTTTAACAGTTTTTAAAAAGACCAAAGGAACTGGCTTTGCTTATAACAAGGCGCTTAAGACCACTCCCTTCGGTCGCTCGGACGCATTTACGCGGGGCGGCTTCGCCATTATGCCCCACGCAACTGCGCCGCTTAGCTTAATGTTATGTGTCATCATTATGAAGCGAATATTTATAGTTTGGTCACCAGCAATATTAGGGCTCTTTTTGATCATTGTCGCAAAAGTTGACCTTTATCAGTTTGAAAGAGAAGTAATTGATATTCAGACGATGCTTTCCCGTGAATTACCGATTCTCATTGTTGGCGGTTTTCTCTCAATTGCTATATTTTTAAGTAGCTTTTATTGGTTGCATAAAAAGCACTGGTCAATAGCTATACAGTCATTTTTAAGTTCAATGACATTTTTACTGTTTTTTGTTGTTGGCGGTGCTATTGGTGCGTCTTATTTAAATGCCACATAACAAGCAAATTATGTCACTCGCTGCCGCTCGCTGGGACGCAAACACGTGCGCGGCTTCGCCATTATTGCGCACATGTCTGCGCCCCATATTTGGAAGTTATATTTCACCAAGGCAACTTGAAGCTCATGCTTTCTGAAGAAGATAGAAAAGAATTCAATAAGTATGCTGGCAATGACTGGACTAAAAGGAAAGTCTTTGGCCGAGAAACAAAATTATTCGTTTTGAAGCTTGCTCCCTGTTTTGCTTTAGCGTACTGGATTTATACTTGGTGGGTAGCTGGAGTAATTCCAAGCAGAAAGGGAAATCCGCCAGTACTTTATATCCATGAACCAGATATGTTTTTATTGTATTTCTGCAGCGCTAGTTCAGCTTTAGTGCTTGTGGTTTTATATTTAGCTCTAAACTATTTTGCTGCACTTCGCACTCATTGTTTAAAGTGAAATATAACAAGTCAATTAACGCACTCACTTCGTTCGCTGGGACGCATACACGCAGGGCGGCTTCGCCATTATGCCCTACGTGCCTGCGCCCGTTATTGAAAAGTTATGTTTTTCAGGGGAACAGGTGTACTTAGGTGATTGGGATAAAGCAATAGTAAGGAGCTTGCTGACATCTAGTTTACTGTTGCCAGCAATCTTTCTTATCGGCACAGATAACTTACAAAGTTCCGAAATCCCTGGATTAATAGCAACTTTTTCGCTCTATATTGGAGTTTTCCTACTAGTATCTATAGCAGGCTGGTTAATTATCGGGTTTCCAGTTCACTGGCTAGCTTGTAAGTACAAAAAAACAAACTATTTGTTTTACATGGCTTTACCGGTTACCTTTTCACTGGTAAGTGGCACTACTAACGGCCCTTGGATACTTGGCGTAATTGCTTCGGTTCAGGCTTTAATATTTCGGTATGTTGTTTTCAAAAACAAAACATAACAAAAAAATCAAGCTCGCCCACTGCGCGGGCTGGGACGCAAACATGTGGGCTGCTCACTTCGTTCGGATTTTAGCCCACATGCTTGCGCCCCTTATTTAAAAGTTATACACAATGCGCAAAATCAGGAAGATTAAAGTGAATAAAACCAAAACGTCTCTTTTATTTTCTGCTTGCATAGGCACTTGTTTAGTGACGATAAGTGCATTTGCTTCATCAACAATAGAAGGCGTTTGGAAACATGCAACAAAACCAGCTCTAATCGAATTCAATTTAAAAACTGGTGTAGCAAGTGTCAAAGAACACCAAATTCATAAACAAAACTCTGGCCTCACAATCATCAAAAATATTGTTCAATCAACAGAAACTGAGTGGGTTGGGGAAATGTACAATGGCTACAAAGAGAAATATGTATTCGTTACAATCAAGTTAAATGGCACATCGCTAGTTGTCTTCAACTCCGAAAACAGTGAAGTTCTTAAGCTTATTAAGGAGTAGCCTTGTGTATAACAAAAAAATCAAGCTCGCCCGCTGCGCGGGCTGGGACGCAAACACGCGGGGCGGCTTCGCCATTATGCCCCACATGCCTGCGCCCCTTATTTAAAAGTTATACACCTAGGGATATTCGTGAAGTTATTAATTATTTTTGCGCTATTAGTGATATTCACGCTTCAAAGTTTTAAGGTGTTACCTACTCCAATCGACATCGATGAGTTGCTCTATGATGCGACCATATTGATAACCAAAAAGGAGTTTTCTCAAGCTTACGAGACTTACCTGAGTATTATAAACTTAGAACCAAGCCTTACTTACAGTCAGAAAGTTAACGCATACTATGGTTTGCTTCAGTTAAGTTATATTCTAAAAACCGAAGAATCAGCAGTAAAATATAGTGATAAATTAATTCGCTTATTATCTAAAAATTCCAAGTACAGTAAGATGCATCAGCGAGTTTTACAAAGATTGTGCGTATCCCAAGATTGGGAAATATATAGGTACAGGTTTTCAAAGGTCTGCGCAGACTAGTTGTATAACAAACGCATTAACACTCGCTTCGCTCGCTAGGGACAAAAACACGTAGGCTCCCTGCGCTTCGCTTGGTATTGTAGCCTACGTATTTTTGCCCGTTATGCGGGTGTTATGTGCAGGACTTACCCAAACTTAGTGGACATCTCCTATAGTTAGATAAGAGGTGACTTATGGCTAATAAAAAGAAGGTTCATGCTTATACTGAAGA
>NZ_JBSWXP010000011.1:0-90288 GCF_056160665.1 Alteromonas sp. ABH4_453 | reverse complement strand
TCTTCAGTATAAGCATGAACCTTCTTTTTATTAGCCATAAGTCACCTCTTATCTAACTATAGGAGATGTCCACTAAGTTTGGGTAAGTCCTATGCCTAACGCCCGCATAACGGGCTACAATACTAAGCGAAGCGCAGCGAGCCTACGTGTTTTTGTCCCAAGGAGCGCCAGCGACTGAGTTTATGCGCTTGTTAATTGCCGTAAATTCAACAGATGTGCTAACATTTGTACGTACATTTCATAAGGAGTTTATCATGGATACCCGTATTCAGTTTAGAGTAGATGAAGAAACTAAACGGCTAGCTCAGATAATGGCCGAAAGCCAAGGACGCACTTTAAGTGACGCTTGTAGAGAGCTTACGGAAGAACTCGCTGAACAGCAACGAAAAATAATTGCACATGATCAGTGGCTTACTGAAGAGGTTAATGCTGCGTTCAGTAAATTAGAGAGTGGGCAAAGCAAGTTTGTCAGTCATGAAGAAGCGAACTTGGACATGGAAGCTCGAAAAATGAAAATTAGGAATAAAGCCAAAAAATGATCTTATGGGAAAAAAGTTCGCTGGACGATCGTGAGGCTATTTTCGAGTTTTTATACGAATTTAACCCATTAGCAGCAGAAAAAACTGATGCAATAATTGAGAAGAAAGTTGAAAACTTGAACCAGCAACCTTTTATGGGAGTGGAGAGAGAGGGTATATCGGGAAGACTGTTAATAATTCCAGAGGTTTCAATGATTGTTTCATATTTCATAAAAGACGACATTATTCACATTCTTCGAGTTCTACACCAAAAGCAAAAATTTCCCGTAGGCAACTAACGGCCCGCATAACGGGCAAATATACGTAGGCTAAAATACCGAGCAAAGCGAGGGGAGCCTACGTGTATTTGTCCCCCGCGAGCGAAGCGAGTGTTAATGCGTTTGTTAGGTTTACTTACTTTTCCGGCTTTGAGAAGACATGCCATCTAATAAATCTACTTTGTCTGGATCAGTTTGTTTTGCAATCCAATATTTGAAGGCCCCAAAAATCATCATAAAACAACCTCCCAAAAGCATTAAAGCAATATTTTTGGTCTCATCTTGAAAGAGCCCGACGATAGCTAAAGCAAAGCCATGTACAAGAAGAAAAATTGAAAAACGATAGTGAGGAAATCTCATTTGGTATCCGTAAACCTAACGCCCTGCTTAGGGGCACAAATACGGCGGCTATAATCGGAACGAAGTGACACAGCCGTCGTGTTTGTGTCCCAGCGAGCCCGCGAGCGGCTACAGCAGGTTGTTAGAATTCATAGCTGGATAAGAGCTAGCATATCGTCACCGTCTTCATCCAAGCAGACTTCTTGAAACCCAAAGCTGGAATAGAAATCTTTAGCGACTGGGTTATTAGGGTTATAGCATATTTCGATTTCTTTGATGCCGGGAGTTTGCTTTATAGCCTCGATTGCCAGCGTTAAAGCTTTCCGTCCTATTCCTTGGTTCTGATGTTTCTTATCAACCATAAATCGCCAAATTGATACTTTTGAAACTGATTCTTTGACCCACATGAAGAAACCAACGGGTTCATCGTTGAAGTAAATGGCCTTACATGTGTGACCTTCGTTATAAAATGACTCAACTAGTGACCACATGTTGCACGCTACATAATCTTCCTGAACTTCAGTGACATCAAGGTCACAGACCGACTCATAGTTTTTCTTGTTTATTTCTTCCAATGAAATTTGCATGTTTATCCTGAGTTCTAACTTTCCAATAACGGGCGCAGACATGTGGGGCATAATGGCGAAGCCGCCCCGCGTGTATGCGTCCCAGCGAACGAAGTGAGTGTGTTGATTGGGTTGTTATATGCCGTTTCAAAATAACCAAGCTAACGGGCATAAAATCAATCATCGCTTCGTCCTTCAGCCCCCGTGTATAATCCGTTACTTCCGGATTGGTCTGTAACGGGTGTGCCCGGCGACGTGTTAGAAAAAGAACTTCTAACAATAAAGTATGTAATGGTTGGTCCGACGATGGGGATTAGCCAATTAATTATTAAGCAAAGGGTCATGGAGCTTTGTTTTTTAAAAAACGCTCCTCTGATACCAATAGCATTAACAAATGCTAAGACCAAGTGTAGACAAGTAAAACCAACTATAAAATAGATAGTAGTCACATGAGTCCCTTAGGCATATAACGTTTAAAATTTGGGGCGCTTGCGAGCGTATGGGCGAAGCCAGCGAGTAAGCGTCCCAGGCCAACTTGTTGGCCGAACAACATTTTTTTGTTATGCATCTTCGTCAAAAAAGTAGTCCACTACTCTTTTTGAAAATACCTGAAAAGCTAGCAACACAAATAGGAGGTATGATCCGCCAAGAATTAAAGGAAAACCAAATTCGAATAACTGCAATAAATATTCGGCTTTAAACTCAGCTAAAGTAGTTGACCTTAATAACCCTAGCCAAGAATTATATGCCTCTAAAAGTTGAGTTTGAAAACCAAGAGGGATCAAAAGTAGAAATGGAATTAAAACTAGCGCCAACCAAACTGGTGTTCTAGAAGCCAGACCTTTAAGGGTGAAATTAGGAACCATAGTAGAAGCTTTCCATGCAGCGGGTATACAGATGCCACACAATAGAACAACTAACGAAGATAACTTTTGATTATCAATCCATTTACTTGACCAGTAAAAAGACGATATCAGCGGAATAAGTAACAGGAACTTAAATACTTTTAAAAACTTTGAATCCAAACTCTATATCTCCTTAGAGTGCATAACTTTTAAATAAGGGGCGCAGGCACGTGGGGCATAATGGCGAAGCCGCCCTGCGTGTATGCGTCCCAGCGAACGAAGTGAGAGGCTTAATTTTTTTGTTATGTGCCGCTGTAATAATTTTCAGTCCAACCTATCAAAGGCATAAACTTTTCGACTTTTAGTTTTTGGCCAACTATACACGGACGCTGGCAAACAATGTTTACTACATTACCATTATTCAATCTTACTGAGGCTTGGTATATGTTGGGCTTATTTCGACCCGAAATGCCTGTGTTGTCCCACACTGAAACAACTTCACCTTGATAAGTTTCAATTAAACGACCACGTATAAACACTTGGTCAATAAATAGATAAAGTCCAAGTAAAAACGTGATTGATATAATTGAATACTTAGCTATCGTTTTCGATTGCAACTAAAATCCTCAAGGCACATAACACCCAACTTTGGGGCACAAATACGTAGGCTATAATCCGGAGCGAAGCGAAGGGAGCCTACGTGTTTGTGTCCCAGCGAACGCAGTGAGCGCCAATAGTTGTTTGTTATACGTTTTTACACTTACTCTCTTTATGGCTACCGCTTAACTTTAGCTTAATATCTGTCACTGATGGTTTGCTATTAGCAATAGCTAAATAGGCATTAGCAATAGTGAGCGGTTCTGCACAATAGTCTACATCTAGCATTACCGCAGTAAAGTCTAACTCTTCTAGCTGCTTTTCCAATTCGATATTGGTTAGCACTTCCTCTGAGTTTCCAACAGAGTAAGTTGACTCTTTTACTTGAATTGTAATTTCCTCATTTGCAAATGTGCAAAATGAAGTAGCTGCAAGTAACAATATAATTAAACGCACGAACTCTCCTTGACGTATAACGACAGCCGTAACCGGCTTATTTGTAGTGAGCGTAGCGAACGAAAAATACGTCCGAGTTTACGGCCTTGTTAGGCATTTTCTTCACCAAGCCATATTTTTTCTACGTACCCAGGTTCTTTCAGCTTTTTGAGTTGTTTTACCAAACCAGCCACACCAAGTTTCTTAAGTGATTCTGGTAGCTCATTGTTTAATATTTTGTATACACTTAACCAATCTGCCTCTGTTTCCACTCTGCCATGATCGAATCTTAATAGCTCTGAGTTATATTCTAGTTTTTTATTAAAGCTATCAGGAGTCAGTTTGTATGGATACTCCATTGGTTCAGTTGCATATTTCTTTTTAGGAGCATCCATGAACCCAAAGTCTTTGGGTCTAGCACAAAGCACGAAAGCTTTTGTTCCAGCTTGTTGAAATCTCCCACCTAAGCCGATGTACCCAATAACCCAATTATCAAGCTCTTTAAACGCAAGGGCTTTGCCGATGAATTCGAATCCATCTTTCTCTAGCTGATTCAAAAAGTAGGTGTAATTCATTTTATGCATAACTTCTGCATAACCGGCACAAACGTAAAGCGATAATGCCGAAGGCGCATTGCGTTTGTGTCCGTTGCGAGCGCAGCGAGTGGTTAATGCACTTGTTATGTGCCAACATAGTCCATTAAACCTAATATGTCTTTAGCTCTTTTAGTTAAAATGTTGAGTTCCTCTTCCCTAATAAAACCCTTACATCCATGATTTATGCGAACAGTTTTATGCTCCCCTGAATATTGAAGTGACAATATACTGATTCCATGGTGAGTTCTTTGAATTTGGCATTGAGGATCTACGCCATTCTCTTCAAGACCATAGCTGTCCGAAAAGGTACTAAATTGATACCTGTCCAATAACTCTAAAACTTCGATAAACGTTTCCAATGTGTTTGGCAGTTTGAAAGTGCGAATTGTTGCAGATTCGTTTTCTATGATTAATACGGTGGTACCATCGCCAAAAATTGAAACCCTGTAGTGTTCCCATGGTTCTTGAAAGCTAAAAGAGGAAACAGTAAATGAATCATGGCTATCTTGTTCCGAATAAGCTTTGGCACTTAACAGTATAAGAGCTAAAAAAATAATTCTCACGTTAACTCCCCTGGCACATAACTTTTCAATAACGCGCGTAGGCACGTAGGGCATAATGGCGAAGCCGCCCTGCGTGTATGCGTCCCAGCGAACGAAGTGAGCGAGTTTATTGAGTTGTTATCCGTCATTGCTGCCCCAGCCAATTTTGATGTCTGGAATCTTAGCGGTGATTAAGTTAGAAAGCTCGATTACCAACCCGCTGTCTAAGTCCGGATTTGCTGCAATAAATAGCGTTCTAGCCTCACAGTGGTCTAGTCCTTTACCCAAGCGAGAAATGAATTCGCTTAGTAAAATGTCTTCGCCGTTTAAGTTAACCACTGTGTTAGATTTTAAAGTAATCGCATGGTGTCCACATGTAGCTAATCCACAAATAACCCGGTCGTGATTAACTGTATTCACTGCGAGCGATTGTTCTTTTGGCATGAAAGAAAGGTACGCGAAACACATTAATAAACCCAGTAGGATGGCTATAAACCCATATTGAGCATGGTTACTCATAGAAGTGTCCTTGACGCATAACATTAAGCTAAGCGGCGCAGTTGCGTGGGGCATCATGGCGAAGCCGCCCCGCGTAAATGCGTCCGAGCGACCGAAGGGAGTGGTCTTAAGCGCCTTGTTATAAGCAGAGCCAGTTCCTTTGGTCTTTTTAAAAACTAATGAAGCCAGCATACGATTGATTGTTAACACAGACAAGAAAAACGACTGTGCAGTGAAGGTTTTGATTTGACAGAAGCTAGCCGCCAGTTGGGCTATCGAGTGTAATGGCGCTTGCGAGGTTCAACTATATCTTGGCTATAAAGCGCCTATTACATCACCTTTGAATTGAAAGCGGCGGATTTAAACCTACCACAAGCCAGAGCGACGCTAATGAAAACAGGTGAAGGTAGTTGTACTGGGTTTTTTTTAAAGCCAAACGGAGTTTAGGCTGACGCCTTATAACTTTAAGCTAAGGGGCGCAGACGCGTGGGTTATAATGCGAAGCAGCCCACGTGTATGCGTCCCAGCGACCGAAGGGAGTGGCTTAAGCGCCTTGTTAGAAGGGAAGCCTGTTCCTTTGGCCTTTTTAAAAACTAACGAAGCTAGCATACGATTGATTGTTAACGCAAACAAGCAAAATGACCGTGCGATGATGTTTTTGATTTGGCTGAAGCAAGCCGCCCTTTGGGCTAACAAACGCATTGGCGCTTGCTGACGTTGAATAAGAACTTGGCGACAAAGCGCCTAATGCGCAACCGCAGGATTTAAAGCGGCGACATTAAAACTACCAAAAGCTAAAGCGATGCTAGCGAAAACAGGTGAGGGTAGTTGAACTGATTATTTAATTAAGCCAAACGCAGTTTAGGCTGACGCCTTCTAACTGCCCGCATAACGGGCAAAAATACGTAGGCTACAATACCAAGCGAAGCGCAGGGAGCCTACGTGTTTTTGTCCCTAGCGAGCGCAGCGAGTGTTAATGCGCTTGTTATGTGCGTGCAGAAACAAGTCTTTTGTTTTGCATCATTTTAAATAAAAAATAGATGGTAATAATAGGACAAATAAACAGCGCTTTGTATGAAAAAGTGACTGGGTATGTATCTGGTAACCAGAGTCCGATAGCAATTGCAAAAAGAATCGAAGTAATGCCTAAACAGCCGAAGATCAAAAGGGAATAGAGTGCAATTTTCAGCAGAGTGGAGGGCATTGGAAAAATTGCTTTTTCGATGAGCTTATACCCTGTAATGAAGAATACAATTGTTACCAGATTTGCAAAAAATAGATCCATCTAAGCATTCTCTTTAGCACATAACGCTAAGCTTTGGGGCGCTAGCACGTGGGCTAAAATCCGAACGAAGTGAGTCAGCCCACGTGTTAGCGTCCCAGCGACCGAAGGGAGTGCCAACAGCATTTTGTTAGGCGTACAAAGGAACGTACGCAGCTTTGCTGCCACCACTAGCCAAATAGACCGCGTGTTTAAATTATTGAATTTAAGATAAAACAACCCTGTTCGAAATGCCAGATGTTAACGCCAATGCTGGATAAAAGAGCGAGTAGAGATAACTAGGGGTGGTGAATGTTGGCGTTGCGGTGTTGATGAAAAGCGCGTTGCTAAAGCCGTTGAAACTACCGAAAAAGTAAGCTGTAAAGACTCCCTAGCGAAACAACCTTTATGCTGGAATGTCACGGTTAAACCCACATTTTAATGCTGTAAGTAAATGACGCCTAACTTTTAAATAAGGGGCGCAGGCATGTGGGGCATAATGGCGAAGCCGCCCCGCATGTATGCGTCCCAGCGAACGCAGTGAGTGACTTAATTTTTTTGTTAGGTGGCATTGTTCCCTCGAAGATACACGCCAATATGGTCGCCCGAATACTTATGATTTTTAAAGTTACCACGTTTTACAATTGGGATAGAGCCTAAAGTGTTGGTTATTTGTTGCTGAAGCTCTGGTGTATTGAATCGTGATTTCGTTGGAACAACTATGAGTGGCGTGAATAAGAAATGAGAGAAGTCTTGATTGCTACTTACTACGGTATATCCACTTTTTTCTAATTTGATTCTTAGGTTGGTAAGCTTTGCTTCGCTTACTCCGTTGGAATGGAGGTGGATAGTAGGTTTGGCAACTGATGTGCAACCAACTAATACGAAGACAATAAATGACAGTAGTACCGTTTTCATCCCTGACACCTAACTTTCCAATAACGGGCGCAGACATGTGGGGCATAATGGCGCAGCCGCCCCACGTGTATGCGTCCCAGCGAACGCAGTGAGTGTGTTAATTGGGTTGTTATACCGTGTCTGTTCGGAGAACATAATGGTCGAATGCAGTTACTTTACTATAACCGTGTTTTTCATACAGCGCTTTCGCTGGAACATTGTCAATTGCCGTTGCTAATTTTAAAGAGAAGCTGTCATTTTCTTTAGCGTATGTTTTTACGTGATCTAACAATGCGCTAGCCACACCTTTACCTCTCGCACTTTGCACAACGAATAAGTCATTTAAATACCACATTTTTTTCATAGCAACAGATGAAAATGAAGGATAAAGTTGAATAAACCCTAAAGGTTCTCCGACTGAGCTGAGTGCAATAAAGAATTTTGAATCCATTTTTTCAAAACGCTCAGATAAGAATTCAGTAGAAGCGTTCAAATTTGATGGTTGCCCATAAAATTGACGATATAAATCAAAAACTTTTGAGGCAGCTTCAATTTTAGTTTTATCAGCCCTGTAAATTTCCATTTTACTGTAATTTCCTTTTAGGTATAACATTAAACTAAGCGGCGCAGTTGCGTGGGGCATAATGGCGAAGCCGCCCCGCGTAAATGCGTCCGAGCGACCGAAGGGAGTGGCTTAAGCGCTTTGTTATACGTTACCACCGAGCGCTCCTAAACCTCTGTAATGACATAGTGACGTAGTGCATTTTTTGAAGCTATCCCCCAATCGGAGTTTGATACTCTTTTTTGATGTTTCTCGAATGCTTCCTTGTCAACGAACTCTTCGTATACGTCAAAAATATTGGGTTCATTTGTTCTTTGAGTGACTTTAAATGTTAAACACCCATTCTCTTGTTGAGTTAGCTCAATGTGTTTAGGTAGCGCAGATTTGACTAACTTTATTTGGTCATTCGGTACATCAATGTACCCTGATAATATGATTTTTTTCAAACTGACTTCCTTTTCAACAACGTATAACTTTTAAATAAGGGGCGCAGGCATGTGGGCTAAAATCCGAACGAAGTGAGCAGCCCACATGTTTGCGTCCCAGCCCGCGCAGTGGGCGATCTTGATTTTTTTGTTATGTTTTGTTTTTAAAAACAACATACCGAAATATTAAAGCCTGAACCGAAGCAATTACGCCAAGTATCCAAGGGCCGTTAGTAGTGCCACTTACCAGTGAAAAGGTAACTGGTAAAACCATGTAAAACAAATAGTTTGTTTTTTTGTACTTACAAGCCAGCCAGTGAACTGGAAACCCGATAATTAACCAGCCTGCTATAGATACCAGTAGGAAAACTCCAATATAGAGCGAAAAAGTTGCTATTAATCCAGGGATTTCGGAACTTTGTAAGTTATCTGCGCCGATAAGAAAGATCGCTGGCAACAGTAAACTAGATGTCAGCAAGCTCCTTACTATTGCTTTATCCCAATCACCTAAGTACACCTGTTCCCCTGAAAAACATAACTTTTCAATAACGGGCGCAGGCACGTGGGGCATAATGGCGAAGCCGCCCTGCGTGTATGCGTCCCAGCGAACGTAGTGAGTGAGTTTATTGAGTTGTTAGGTGACATCTTAAACATCCTTGAGCAAAACTACCAATAAAAACGAAGAAAGTGCAGAGAAAGCCATAGCTAAAAAGTATTTTCTTGCCAAATTATGAGCGCACACAAATCTCGAATCACTTTGACGACCTTTCATATACGAGCGACTTATCAACGTAAAAGTCAGCTTGGGAGTTGCAAGTAAAATTAACTTTGTCGGTTCTACCGTTATGCCAAAAACCTTTAAATTGTCTTGCGACTTCAACTCTTTGCAAACTAGGTCGAGTGCATTGACGTATTTATATAAAAAATACAAATAAGAGAAAGCGCCACATAAAAAAAGAATTGTTCTTAGACTCTCCACTTGTCACCTAACATTAAGCTAAGCGGCGCAGTTGCGTGGGGCATCATGGCGAAGCCGCCCCGCGTAAATGCGTCCGAGCGACCGAAGGGAGTGGTCTTAAGCGCCTTGTTATAAGCAGAGCCAGTTCCTTTGGTCTTTTTAAAAACTAATGAAGCCAGCATACGATTGATTGTTAACACAGACAAGAAAAACGACTGTGCAGTGAAGGTTTTGATTTGACAGAAGCTAGCCGCCAGTTGGGCTATCGAGTGTAATGGCGCTTGCGAGGTTCAACTATATCTTGGCTATAAAGCGCCTATTACATCACCTTTGAATTGAAAGCGGCGGATTTAAACCTACCACAAGCCAGAGCGACGCTAATGAAAACAGGTGAAGGTAGTTGTACTGGGTTTTTTTTAAAGCCAAACGGAGTTTAGGCTGACGCCTTATAACTTTTAAATAAGGGGCGCAGGCATGTGGGCTAAAATCCGAACGAAGTGAGCAGCCCACATGATTGCGTCCCAGCCCGCGCAGCGGGCGAACTTGATTTTTTTGTTATGTCTCATTGGTAAAAAACTTCCTTGAATATGCTAGGAGCACAATAGTCATTTAAGCTGACCACTACGAAGTGCTTTCTCACAAGCCCCGCATCTATTTCATACCATGCCTTTGTTTGGTTATCTTCTTCATACAAGTCTAGAGGGAAGATGAATGTTGGTTCTTCAAGGCTGTCTGATACCAGCAATACTGAATAAGAACTTTGACCTTCAATGCTCTCTGGTAATTTAATAGTTACAGAGAAGTTTGAATCTCTAAGAGTTGTATCAATAGTAACATCTTCGACATGTTTGGAATTGAACTGTTCGCGCATTTCATCGGTTACTATGCAGGATGAGGCAAGACAGCCAAAATTGACTAATAGAAGTAATAAAAAAATTAACCGCATTTATCAATTCCTTCTGAGACATAACTTTTAAATAAGGGGCGCAGGCATGTGGGGCATAATGGCGAAGCCGCCCCGCATGTATGCGTCCCAGCCCGCGCAGCGGGCGAACTTAATTTTTTTGTTATGTGCCAGCAACCTTTCTATTGCCGCCATAACTTTACTGTGCCCAATAAATAAAACGTACCATAGATACAGCATACAATTGAGCTTACTAACCAGAATGTCATTGAATTTTGATGTACCACAGGGTCTGAAGTTAAAAATGGACCAATTAAACCTGCGACGCCTCGCAACAAATAGATGGTTGTGATTAAAACCAAACAAGTTTTTAGTAGTGGTAATTTAACGATGACGCCCGCACCAGAAAAAGCATACAAGCCCCAGCCAGTAAGAATTGCAGCAATAACCAAAGTTGCGATTGTGGGGTACGGGTCACCCTGAGCTGCTAGTTGAGCCATGCGTTGACCAGCGCCAAAAAAGAGATACCAATCAGGACCACCGAAAATACAACTGATATGAAGTAGCGCAGCTAAGATGCTTAAACTGCCAGCGATTATTAGTTGATTATTCTTGTGCATTCAAATTCCTTTTGGCACATAACAATTTAGTGTACGGAAAAAATCCTTTATGCAGGGTGGAATAAATCCGTATATCAGTTTTGTGTTTTTTTAAGTTATCACCCTAAAACAACACATTAAACAAAAAATAAGGGTAACCTAGTTTAAAAGCCGGAAAACATCCTTTTTATTTTTACTTATCGTAAAATTGGCGAGGCTGTATATAAAAACAGTGTTTGATTTACTTGTTATAAATAGGCATCGGGGTGAATTTTGTTTACCTTCCATTCGCCATCTTCTTTTATCAAATCTAGGCTTCGAAGGTCTTCTACTTTGTCGCCATTATAGTTTCCGCTCAAAAATACGGTAATAGTGGATTTCTCTGAAAATTCGTTTCTGCCAATCTTACCTGCACTTTGTGGGGTTACGGTTACAGTGTCGTACTTTAAATTAAGCAGATGTCGTTGAACGTTACTATTGGTGTGGTATCGCGTCAGTATGCGCGACATTTTTTCACTGGATAGGCGTATTGCTGTGTCAAGATTGTCGTCTTCGTAAACACTTTTTAGGAACATAACTGTGGTGTATTCAGGTGTGCTTTCGTCAAGCATGCCATACCGCCCAATTCCTTCTTTTTTCTCACCACAAGCTGATAAAATCAAAACTGTAAAAAGCCCTAGTAGGGCGTACCACATACGCGTTTTCATCTGGGTTACCTTAATATAAAGAGGTCCGTTTCTTATTGATAGTTTCATATCTTAACTAAGTCAATGTAACGACTGCCAAGAAGTTTGCTAAGCGGATTATTCACAAAAAACTGTATAAAAGCAAAGTGACGATAGGGTTTTACAAATTGTTGTTATAAAGAGGTTTTATTTGAAGCATAAAAAAACGAGGCACCGGGCCTCGTTTTAGCATTATTGAAATTGAAAGGCAGTTATTGCACTTCTTCTTGCTCGTCAAACGCACCGGCAAATAGTGGGCTGCTTAGGTAACGTTCTGTACCGCTTGCTAGAAGTACTACAACCACTTTGTCTTTATTTTCTGGGCGTTCAGCAAAACGCTTAGCAGCAACAACGGCTGCACCAGAAGAAATACCCGCAAGAATACCCTCGTCGGTCATTAGCTTGCGCGCCATGTCCATACATTCTTCGTTGGTAACTTGCTCAACTTCGTCAATTAGGTCTAAGTCCAGGTTACCTGGAATGAAACCTGCGCCAATACCCTGAATTTTGTGTGGACCAGGGGTTAGCTCTTCGCCAGCAAGCGCTTGTGTAATTACTGGTGAGTCTGTTGGCTCAACAGCAATTGAAGTGATCGCTTTACCTTTTGTGTTCTTAAGGTAGCGGCTTACACCCGTGATAGTACCGCCTGTACCCACACCTGCTACGAAGGCATCAACTTTACCGTCGGTATCTTCCCAAATCTCTGGGCCCGTCGTTTTTTCGTGAATAGCAGGGTTGGCCGGGTTATCGAATTGCTGAAGCAGTACGAATTTGTCTGGGTCTGACGCCACAATTTCTTGTGCAGCAGCAACGGCACCTTTCATGCCCTTAGGTGCTTCAGTAAGAACAAGGTTTGCGCCCAGTGCCTTTAGAAGTTTGCGACGCTCAAGGCTCATGCTGCTAGGCATGGTTAGCGTTAGCTTGTAACCGCGAGAAGCAGCAACAAACGCTAAAGCGATACCCGTGTTACCACTGGTAGGCTCTACAATTTCTTTACCTTCGGTAAGGACACCGCGCTTTTCAGCATCCCAAATCATGTTTGCGCCAATGCGGCACTTAACGCTGAAGCTTGGGTTACGCGATTCAATTTTTGCGTATACATTACCTGATGTTACGCGATTTAGCTTAACTAGTGGCGTGCGGCCAATAGATAGGGAATTGTCGTCAAATACGTTCATTATAAATCCTTACCTCGTTCCTTATTTTATAGGAAACCCCGTCTGTCGTGATCTGTACGACCTTTTTAGTAGTTAATAATTCAACGCGTGTGATAGTTAATAATTCACAGCCTGAATTAGGGGATTTCGTCATACCCCTATATCATTGGTCCCAATCAGTAAAATGCAAAGTGCTTTTTAGCTATATGTTATATCTATGGGCAATCGTGAGAAGGTCTTGATATTATAGTTAAAATTGCAAAGACGAAAAATTATACGGAGTACAACAATAATGGCTTTCAGTGGCACGTCTAATTATATCGCAACCAAAGACTTACAGCTGGCGGTTAACGCTGCCATCACGCTAGAGCGTCCTCTTCTAATTAAGGGCGAGCCAGGCACGGGTAAAACCATGCTAGCTGAAGAGTTGGCAGAGAGTTTAGGCACCGAATTAATTCAGTGGCACATTAAATCAACCACCAAAGCGCAACAGGGTTTGTACGAATACGATGCAGTATCACGGCTTCGCGACTCTCAACTTGGCGATGATCGCGTTCACGATATCAGTAACTACATCGTTAAAGGTAAGTTGTGGGAGGCGTTTAGCGCAGAAAAGCGCCCGGTACTATTAATTGATGAAATTGATAAAGCTGACATTGAGTTTCCCAACGACTTGCTGTTAGAGCTTGATAAGATGGAGTTCTTCGTATACGAAACTCAAGAACGCGTAGTCGCGAAGCAGCGTCCGATTGTTATTATTACATCGAACAACGAAAAAGAGCTGCCAGATGCTTTCTTGCGCCGCTGCTTCTTCCACTACATCCAATTCCCTAACTCAGACGAAATGCAAGAAATCGTCAATGTGCATTTCCCAGATTTAAAGAAAAAGCTGCTTGATGAAGCGTTAAAAGCTTTCTTTGAAATTCGCGATGTACCAGGGCTTAAGAAAAAACCTTCTACCTCTGAACTTATCGACTGGCTTAAGCTTTTAGTTGCTGAAGATATTCCACCTGAGGCGCTGCATTCAAAAGACGGTAAAGCAGCTATACCGCCGTTATACGGCGCATTGCTTAAAAATGAGCAAGACATCCATCTGTTTGAAAAACTGGTCTTTATGGCGCGTCGCTAATGCTTATTCAGTTTTTTTATACGCTGCGAAAATATCAGGTCAAAACTACGCTACGCGAGTTGCTTGATTTACTGAAAGCGTTAGAGCATCACGTGGTGTACGCCGACATCGAAGCTTTCTACAGCTTGTCTCGTACCATTATGGTGAAAGACGAAACCCAGTACGATAAGTTCGATAGGGCGTTTGCTGAGTATTTCGAAGGCGTAGAGTCTATCGACTTGTTTGGTAAAGACATTCCTGAAGAATGGCTTCGCAAGGAAATCGAGAAAAACTTAAGCCCTGAAGAGCGCGAGGCGCTGCGTAAAGCGGGCGGGCTCGACGAACTGATGGAAACCTTGAAGAAGCGTTTAGAAGAACAAGAAAAGCGCCACCAAGGTGGAAACAAATGGGTGGGTACGGGCGGCACCTCGCCTTTTGGCGCGTATGGCGACAACCCAGAGGGCGTGCGAATTGGGCAAAAAGGGAATAGAAAGTTCTCGGCGGCTAAAGTGTGGGATAAGCGTGAGTTTAAAAACCTAAGCTCTGATGTCGAACTGGGTACGCGTAACATTAAAGTGGCGCTTAGAAAGCTGCGCAAGTTTGCTCGCACCGGCGCCAGTGAGCAGCTAGATGTGCCAACAACCATAGGTGAGACAGCTAAAAAAGGCGGTTTACTCGATATCCACATGGCACCAGAGCGTCACAATGCGGTAAAAGTGTTGATGTTTTTTGATGTGGGAGGCTCTATGGACCCTCACGTTAAGAGCACCCAAGAGCTTTTCTCAGCAGTGCAGACCGAGTTTAAGTACCTTGAGTACTTTTACTTTCATAATTGCGTGTATGAAGAAGTGTGGAAAGATAACCTCCGTCGCAATAAAGAGCGCATTCCTATTTGGGATATCATTCACCGCTACGGGAAAGACTATAAAGTTATTTTTGTAGGTGATGCAACCATGGGGCCGTATGAAATTACCTACCCAGGTGGCAGTGTAGAGCATTGGAATGAAGAGCCAGGTAGTGTATGGATGCAGCGTTTGTTAAACCACTTTAATAACGCGGTATGGCTTAACCCACAGCCTGAAAATTATTGGCCGTATTATTCGTCTATTAAAATTATTCGCGAAATAATGGAAGACAGAATGTACGGGCTTACGCTTGAAGGGCTAACCGCTGCGATTAAAGGGCTTAGTAGAAGCCGTTAAGTCACATAGGGGTTAAAGACTCTTATGCATACGCGAATACTGCGTTGGCTCTTGCTTTGCTGACCACAAACGGGTCTGATTGCGACGTTAATGATTCTGCGTTTGTATTGATAAAGCGCGTTGACTAATAGGTGTTACATTGAGTTCTGATGTTTATCGCTTAGCTTTTGTTTTACTTGCAGGCGGGAAGAGTTCCCGCTTTGACGGCAACAAACTTTTATCAGAGCATCCTATTACAAAATTGCCGCTTGTTCAGCACAGTGCTCATGTAGTTATAAGCGCTCGCGATAAAATAGTGTCGATCAGCAAACATCCAGTCACGGTTGTTACGGGTAAATGGCACGACAGCGTAGGTTCGCATTTGGCAGAGGCTTTTTGTGATCTAACTGAAACTCCTTTTGAGGTGATACACAATAAGCAGTGGGAAGAGGGAATAGCATCAAGTATTCGCAGCGGGCTTTCACATCTACTCAGTCTGTCGTTACAAGCTAATACGTCGCTTTCACCAACTTCGCTTCCAAAATCGCCTCTACAAACATCGTCGTTACCAAAAGAAGCATCTTTGAGCACCAAGCCTTCACATGTGCTTTTTACTCTCGCTGACTTGCCAAGCCTTAACACTCAAGACCTTATCCGCCTTATTGATGCTTCTAAAGCTTATCCAAACCACATCGTGTGTAGCGAGTGGCAGAAGCATGGGGAGAAGGATGGAGAGCCTAATAGTCGGTTAACGGTGCCTGCTATTTTTCCAGAAACGATGTTTAACGAGCTATTAGCGCTACAGGGAGATACCGGTGCAAAGCCAATCATTAAAAGGTACGCGAAGTTAGGAAAAGTAACGGCTGTGTCTATACCCAATGCACAAATTGATATAGACACCCCGCAAGACTGGGAAAAGCTTAAACAGCGAAATTAGCCCTTTTTCTATCGCATTTTAGGTAGTCTTCGGCAGTTAAGGTGCTCAAACACTCGCGATACGATGCACAGCACTGGGCCTTTGGATATAAAGAAGGCGTGCACCTAGCATAACAGCTGCAGCACTCAATCCTACAATGAAGCCAATCCAAAACCCTGCAGCTGCCATTGGTTCTGCAGTTATCCAGTTTGTTCTACCTAAAATAACGCCTGTAGGTAAGCCTATTAACCAGTAAGACACAAAGGTAATAATAAACATCGCTGTTGTGTCTTTATAGCCGCGTAATGCATTAGCCGAAATCACCTGAACCGCGTCAGACAATTGGAATAACGCCGCATAAATCAATAACGCATTAGCCAAGGTATATACAGCATCGTCGCTGGTATATAGGCCAATGATGAATCCCTTTGCTAATAGGGTGAAGCTAGCTGTACACGCAGCGGTGAAAAAACCGATCAGAATAGCGGTTCTAGCAGCGATTTTTGCCTGTCTCGGGTTATTTTGCCCGATGCGGTAGCCAATGCGAATTGCTGCTGCCATTCCAATGCTCATAGGAAACATGAACATAAGGGCCGAGAAATTTAGTGCGACCTGGTGGGCCGCTACCGTAGTGGCACCAAAAGGGGCTAATAACAATGCAACCAGTGAAAACAGCGTTACTTCAAACAAGATAGTCATAGCAATGGGTAACCCCATTTTGAAGGTACGATTAATGGTGACCATATTGGGTTTATACAACTGTCCGAACAAATTGTACTTTTGCAGGGCAGGGGCAAAACGAACATAGATAACGGTTGCTATAAGCATAGTGTAAATAACAATGGCAGTTGCAATACCACAACCCGCACCGCCCATAGCTGGTAATGGGCCTACACCGTAAATAAACAGGTAGTTTCCTATAATGTTCGCCATTAGCCCGATAACCGTAATAATCATAGTGGGTTTGGTTTTACCCAAGCCTTCACAATAGTTTCTAAGCCATTGGTAAAGTGCAAATCCAGGCATAGCGAACAGCACATAAAGTACGTAGTCTACGGTAATGCTAAACAGCTCGGGCGCCATAGGGAACAGCGCAACTATACTTTCAGTAAATGGAATTAAGCCTGCTACCGCTAATCCCACAAAGAAAACTAGATAACCAGCTTGCTGACTTGCGTCGGCAATACCACTTAAATTTTTGTTTCCCTGCAGCCGTGAAATGATTGGGGGAAGTGCCAGCGCTATACCCTGTATAAAGCAAAGCAACGGCACAGTGATGCTAAACCCAAGCGCCACTGCTGCCATGTCGGTTGCACTGTAACGCCCAGCCATAATAGTATCGCTAACGCCCATTAGCATTTGAGTAATCTGCGCAACCAACAATGGCCATGCTAGTTTTAAAATGTCTCTTCCTTCTAAAAGAAAGCGTTTCTTATTCACGGTAATGTGTCTCTATATGGGTCGCCTAGGGCGACTAGAATAATGGGTAATTGTTTCACGTAATGCGGCGATTGCGCTTTCAATCAGATATAGCAGCAAAAATTACATTGAAAAAACGTGTTGTAGTGCAAGGCGTTTAAACAACAGCCGTTTTAAAAATGCAGCGGCATAACCGGAACCGTGTCGCCTATGGTTAACTCACTTATGTCTTCATGAACAACCATAAGACAGTTAGCGGATGTGATTGACGTCATAACCCCAGAGCTTTGTGATTTAAACGGTGTGACTTCCCAATCACCTCGACCGTTTTTCACCATAGTCGCACGCTGAAAGTCTCGGCGGCCTGCACGTCGCTTAAGAGGTGTCGTAATGCTGGCATTAACAAAGAACGGCTCGTGCGGTTGTACCTGCCCCTGCATTTTTTTGATAACGGGAACCACCAATAGTTTAGCGGTAACAAATGATGACACGGGGTTGCCCGGCAAACCGCAAAATAAAGTGTTATTTATTTTACCCAGAGCAAAAGGTTTACCCGGTTTAACCGCCACTTTCCAAAAATCGATGGCGCCTAATTCAGCGATGATGTCTTTTACATAATCGGCATCGCCCACAGACACGCCGCCGCTACTTACCATTACGTCTACACGCTCGCTGGCCTTAATGAATAGCTCACGCAAAGAAGCTTCGTCGTCTTCTACAATACCGAAATCAACAAGTTCTACGTTTTCATAGCTCAAGATACTGCTTACACCAATGCGATTCGATTCAAAAATTTGTGTTGATTTACGCGGTTCGCCCGGTGCAGCAAGTTCAGAGCCAGTCGCCACCACACCAACGCGAAGTTTTCTGAATACTGTCACGTTACTGTTTCCTTGAGAGGAAAGCAGCATAAGGTGCTCGGCGTGAAGACGGGTGCCTTTACTAATTAGCGTGTCACCACAGGCGATATCATTGGCTCTTTTGCGAATATTTTCTGTAGGTGAAGGCAGTTTGTTTATTATGACAGTCCCGTCACGGCTTTCGGTATTTTCTACCATCACGACAGCATCAGCGTTATTCGGAATAGGTGCGCCGGTCATAATTTTAAAGGCCTTGCCTTCTTCAAGCGGCACATCAGCACTCATGCCTGCTGTAATAACACCTTGCACTTCAAGCTGAGCGCTATTAGAAAGACTTTCAACGTTAACGGCGTAGCCGTCCATTGCTGAGTTGTCCCAAGGTGGTACATCGATATGAGCAATAACATCTTCAGCCAAGATGCGGTTGTTGGCGTCAAAAATGCTCACTTGCTCAACGTCGTTTATCGCCTTTGTAGCGTCTAATGCTTTAGTGAGTGCTTCTTCTAGTGAAAGCCATTTAGATGACATACCAACAACTCCTTGAAATGATTTAACACGCGGATATTACAGAAAAAGCGGCCTTATACCAAAGGTTAAAGCGTGAAATAAAAGAAAGTTTGTGTAAACGACGCAATTGAAGTTTCATCAACGGCTATGTCAGATAAATTAAGGAGCGAACGTTAATATTTCTTCAAAGTCGTCGAAAACCCAGTTAGGTTTATATTCTGCGATGCTCTCACCATAGTTATACCCATAGGTGAGACCTATACTTTTTATATTCGCAGCTTTTGCAGCAAGAATATCGTTTTTGGAATCGCCTACCATTACACATTGTGAAGGTGAAATATTAAGCTTTTCACAAGCATAAAGAAGGGGCAGGGAAGACGGCTTTTTCTCCGGTAAACTATCACCGCCTATGGTAAATGAAAACAGTGACGACAATGAAAAAGAAGACAGAATAGGCTCAATAAATTCTGAAGGCTTATTGGTTATTAATACTAGCGTATAACCATGATGTTTTAACGCATGAAGAGTGTCGAATACACCTTCGTAAAGCACTGTGTTTTTAGTTTCTAACGTTCGGTAATAGAACAGAAACTTTTCTAAAGCGGCATCAATCTCGTTTGATGTGTAATTATGTCCGATCTCCGCACTGCCGCTTAGTCCACGTTCCACCAGAACACGAGCACCATTTCCAACCCAGTGTCTGATTGTCTGCTCGTTATAAGTTGGTAATTGGTAATCGTTTAATGTTTGATTTAACGCAGTGGCCAAATCAGGAACAGAGTCCACCAAGGTTCCGTCTAAATCGAAAAAAAAGGTATTAATTTCTTGCATTACAAACGTTTGATTTGCTAATTCGTGTGACAAGCATAACACCGCAGTATCCTTACCGCGGTAGATTTATTGGTCGACTGGCGTTGTAAGCTCAAAGATTCATTCAAAATCTTGGTTGCTGATCCAAAGCACTTGATAAGGCTTCATTTGTAAGAAACTACTAGAAAGGGCTATCTCGTCACGGGTGATGAGATCAATCCAATTATCTGTGCCAATAAGGTTTATGTCAGACAGCAAAATTGTTTGTTCTTCGTCTGAAATATTACTAATACAGAAAATACTTTGCTTTCTATCGAGACTTTGTCGCCAGTAGCCAAATAATTGATTACCAAGCTGCAACGTGAACTGCGTCGCATTGGGGTGAAATGCGGGCTGTGCTTTACGTATGCGAATAAGCTGCGAGATTCGAGTGAGTACTTTATGATGCTGTGAGAAAGGCGAGTCTAATAACGCTTCTAATTCGTTAAAGTCCCAACGTTTTCTGTTTATTGAACGATTTTGCCCTGTGTTCGCCACTTTTTCGTAATCGTTCGATGTACCAAGTAAACTATGGATGTAGATACCTGGAATGCCTTCCATACCTAACATGATGGCATGAGCACAGATGAAACGGTCCACCTGATACTTATCTGGGCCCTTCGTTGTGCCTTGTAGCGCGTCGAACAAGGTAATGTTTATTTCGTAGGGCTTTTGCTGACCGTGATCAGAAGCGCGCCACGATACCTTGCCGCCAAAATGCTGCATGGTGTGCACAAGCTCAGAAATTTCTTCGTCTGACAGTAGGCCTTCAGCTGGGCGTAAGCCAATACCGTCGTGCGACGCAATAAAATTAAAGTAGGCTGTGCCGTTTTGCGCGGGTGGCATACTCATCATCCAGCTTTTCAAATACGTACAATCACCCGTTACTAATGTATTTACCAGCAACGGTGGTAGCGAAAAGTTATAGATTGCATGAGCTTCGTTAGCATTACCAAAGTAGGTTAGGTTTTCCCTGTTAGGAATATTGGTTTCGGTAATAATGATGATTGACGGGTCCACATGTTCAATCAAGGTTCTGATCAAACGTATGACTTCATGGGTTTGGAACAAGTTAATGCAGTTAGTGCCAACAATTTTCCAAAGGAAAGCTACAGCATCTAACCGAAACAGCTTAGCGCCTTTATCAATATACAGTTTGATAATATCAATAAACGCTAGCAATACTTTGGGGTTTCTAAAGTCAAAGTCAACTTGGTCGTGACTAAACGTGCACCATACATGCTTTGTACCGTTGGCGGTTTCCGTTTCTCGCAGCAAGGGCGACACACGAGGGCGAGTTACCATGGAGAGGTCATCGGATGGATCTGCCGTGAAGAAAAAGTCAGATCCCGATCCTTCACCTTTCACAAAGTTATCAAACCACACGCTTCTTGCAGAGCAGTGATTTATCACTAAATCCGTCATTAGCCCATAATCAGCGGCAATAGCCTCTATGTCGTCCCACGAACCAAGTGCCTCGTTAACGGTTGAATAATCAATCACCGAGAACCCATCGTCCGAACTGTACGGAAAAAACGGCAAAATATGAACGTTATTTACGGTGTTCTTACAGTAGCGGTGTAAAAACTTATTTAACGTAACCAACGGACGCTCCCCTTCGTCAATGACACTATCACCGTAGGTGATCATGATAATGTCATCTTCATCCCAATAATTGTGATGAGACTGGGGCGAAGCAATATCCGTTTGCTGTTGGATGCCTATGGTGTTCATTAACTCAGTCGCTAGCGTCTCATACGAGACGTCCAGCGATACATCGGCATAAATGCTTTCTAAATGGTGTTTTACTTTGTCATGGAGATGGTCCCATGCCATATTACTTACTCCATATATTCTGCAGTATCGGCTTCAACCGCTTCTAATAGTCGCTCTAAAATATCGGGTACCGCGCTGGTCACGCGGTTCCAGCTTGGTATAAACGGTGTTTCCATGGGGTTTTCTAAGAAGTTTTGCCCTGCCTTCATAATATTGCTGGCAAACATCTCAACTGCTTTTTCTTCACTGTGAATGTCTAAGCTGAGTCCATTCATTACCGCATCATTGTGGTAGGTTTCTATAAAGTCTAGCGCAATACGGAAATAGGTTGCCTTTATTGAGCGGAACATCTCATTGCTAAAGGTGTAGCCTTGCGTGGCTAATTTTCTGAAAATAGCCTTGGTGATGTCGATAGACATTTTAGACAGTCCACCCTGATCGTTATTCAGCGAAAGGTCTTGGTGCTTGTGATCGTAGATGTCGCATATATCCGCTTGGCAAAGACGATTATGCGAATAGTTGCGGTGCATTTCAGAGAGCACGCCTATTTCTAAACCCCAATCACTTGGTATCCGAATATCATTTAGCACATCGCGTCTAAACGAGAATTCACCGGCCAGTGGGTAACGGAAACTGTCCATAAATTCCAAGTATTCATTATCACCCATAATGCGTTTTAGCGCGCGAAGTAGTGGGGTAACCAGAAGGCGTGAAACGCGGCCATTAATTTTTCCGTTTGCTACACGGGCGTAGTACCCCTTACAAAATTCATAGTTGAACATGGGGTTGGCAACTGGGTAGATAAGCTTGGCGAGCAAATCTTTGTTATAGGTAACGATATCGCAATCGTGTAGTGCAACAGATTCTGCTCGATTCGATGCTAGTACATAGCCCATGCAGTACCATACGTTTCGGCCCTTACCTAATTCCTTAGGCGCTAAACCTTGAGCTTGAAGTTCTTCATCCAGTGCCTTAAGGCGAGGTCCATCATTCCATAGCACTCTGTGATGTTGAGGAAGTTTTCCAAAGAATTTTAGTGCATGTTTATATTGATCTTCGTTAGCACGATCCAGACCGATAACAATTTCTGATAAATAGGGTACGCCTGTTAATTCGTTAACGATATGTGGAAGCGCATCGCCCTCAAGTTCGGAAAACAGCGATGGTAGAATAAGTGCCATAGGGCGCTTTTGTGAAAATTGTAAAAGTTCTGCCTCTAGCTCCTCGGTAGGACGACGAGCCAAGTTATGTAACGTAGTAACCACACCATTTTGATAAAAATCAGCCATGTGTCCTCCTGATTATAGGGATAGCAATTGAGTAAGCATTTCGTTCCAGCCCTCAGGGCCGGTTAGGGTGCTGGTATAGACCTCTTCTTTTTTTACAGCTGGTGGAGGATTTACCGGTGATAAAATGCGAATTGGGACGTGCGCTGCTTCAAGCATTGCTACGTCGTTTTTACCATCGCCTAGGGCGATGGTGTTAACTTTGGTGGTATGTTGCTTTTGGTATTCATTGGCTAACCACTTAAGCGCCTGGCCTTTATCGCAATTACCTGAAATATGAATAAATCGGCCTCCCTCTAAGGGAAAGGCTCCTCGGTCTTGAACTACCTTTAAAAAATGTTGCTTTTCTTCGTCTGTGCCAAGCCATAGAACGGGTTCGCCGAACTGACGTTTAGCTGCAAGTGATGCTGAACGCTCATCAAGACCTGTACACTCCTGAATCTCTTCGTTCGACATTTTAGAAAATTGCTTATACTTGCCCTCAAATTCACTGCCTATTTTTTCTAATAGCTTAATCCAGTAATTTTTATTTGAAATAAACGCTTTACACCAGTAGCCATCTATCCATACCGTACCGCTTGGCTTTTGTTTGAAAAAGCCGTGGGGAATAAAAATAGCGGCACCATTTTCTATAATAAAGGGCCCGTCCAAACCAATACTCTCACGTAATGGCTGCAATTCAGCAAAAGTCTTGCTGGTAGTGGGAATAACGGGAATTTCCCTTTTTTCTAATGCCGTTAAAGCCGGTTTCGCCGCCTCAAAAGAGTAGGTATGGTGGTCTAACAGCGTGCCGTCCATATCGGTGAAAACAAGCGTTTTCGTCATCGTTTTACGTCCTGTTTAGTTATCGTTCTTTTTTCATCAAGGTAAAACACGGTGTCACACTTTTCAGGCAAGTGTTTTAATGCGTTTTCAGTGATGCGTTGATAGTGTTGCACAAAGTTTGCCACTTCTTCGTCTGTCATAACGCCATCGCTGTCTTTTAGTGCTTTTTGGGCAAGTTTATGCTCTTGTTCTAAACGCCATTGATAAACGCAATCAAAACTCGGTGCCTTAAGCATAATGCGATAGTCGATTTTGTCGAATAGCGTTTGGTAATCCCCGGCTAGTTCAGTGTTAACAAAAGATCGCCAAATGTTAAGAGGGTCCTCAACTTCTTCAAGATGATTGACTGGCCTTTTAAGCTCACCTGAAGCCTGTGGGGTAGCGCCCACACACCAACCTTCAAGTATGATGAAATCAGGTGAAGATTCTATTACAGGCCATTGTTCTTGAGGAAAAGGGTTATCTATAGCCTTGTTGAAACGCGGTAGCGACGTGCGAGCGCCTTTCTCTAAACTACGCAACGTGTTTAAAGCAAGTCTTGTGTCGTGAGTGCCAGGTACACCGCGGGTGGCTAAAAGGGGGTGAACTTTAATAGCAAGGGCATTTCGCTGCGATTGATCATAGTAAAAGTCGTCAATGGAAAGTGATACCACTTGCTTGTTGTGAACCGAACTAAGGAAAGATTCGATAAAACTGGTCAGAGTAGATTTACCAGAACCCTGACTACCATTTATGCCAACTATAAATGGTTTTGTTGCACCCTTTTGGTGCTTAAGCAGTTGCTCACATAATGGGGTGAACCATTTTTGTGCAGTTTCTGCATAGGTACTTGGCAATTGATGCGTAGTTAGAAAGCCATGTATATCCATGTTGTCACCTTAATCAATGCAGAATTCGCACGTTCTTCTTGATTACGGTAACAACATTTGTGCCAATAGAGTACTTGGGTCGTGGGTATACTACCTACTTCTTATTGGCGACAATTACGGCCCGTTGTGGTGCAGGGTAACCTTCAATGGTGCGAGTAATATCTTCCGGATTGAGAAAATCTTTCAAAGATTGTGATTCCATCCACGGTGTGGAACGTTGTTCATCTAACGTTGTATGATTAATATCCACAACGCGAATATTTTCAAAGCCTAGTCGGCCTAACCAAACAGAAAGGGCAGCAGTGCTGGGTAGGAACCAAACGTTGCGCATTTGAGCGTAGCGCTCACCCGCCATCAACACTGTGTTTTCATCACCGTCTACTACCAGTGTTTCAAGAATCAACTCGCCGCCTTTTCTTAGCTGATCTTTAAGCTGTTGCAAAAACGCCATTGGGTCTTTGCGATGATAAAGCACGCCCATAGAAAATACGGTATCGAAAGCTTTCAGCGGCTGCATGTCTTCAATGCCCATAGGCAGAAAATGTATATTGTCGGCAGCTGCATTGGTTTTACTAATAAATTGTTTAATGGCGTGAAATTGAATTAGAAATAATTGGGTAGGATCGACTCCAATTACATTGCTGGCACCTTCGCCAAGCATTCGCCACATGTGATAACCACTACCACAGCCTACATCCAATACGTTTCGATCCTTAAGTGAGGCAATGTGGGGGGCCACGCGCTCCCATTTCCAATCTGAACGCCATTCAGTATCAATGTGAATGCCATGCAGGTGAAACGGACCTTTTCGCCACGGCATAAACTGCTTTAACAGTCCCTCTATTTGCTTTTGAGTATATTCATCAACATCATTTTCGGTACCAACGGAAACGCCTGATGATAAATCAACAAAGCTTGGAGATGTGGAGGGTAGTTTGTTAAGTAAGCGGCACCACTTATCAAATTCACCATGCTTGGCGTTACGCTGCCAGTCATTCATTTGGCCTGGTAGCGTTTGAAGCCAATGCGAGAGAGGGCTGTCTATTAACGATTTATAGCAATCGTTAAACCAAGTCTGTTCTAGTTTACTCATAATATTCTTTATATTTTAAAACCGAAATAGTGCGCAAGATTAACACCTACTTGATTAGCCTTTAGTAGCGACCATAGAGGTGAAGTTATAGCACTTGTACCACATCACAACATCGGTAAACCCAACCTTTTTTAAGCGGGCTTCATGCTCATTGAACGTATCGGTCAGCATAACTTTCTCTAAAGCCGCTCGCTTCTGGCTTACCTCCAGTTCGCTGTAACCATTATCGCGCTTGAATTGATGGTGTAAATCTATTAATAATTCGTTTCCATTGAGGGTAGGGTGACGAATCTTCTCTGATAGCACTAACATGCCACCAGGGTTTAACCCATCGTAAATACGTTTTAATAGCGCCTCACGGTCATCTGGAGGAATGAATTGTAAAGTAAAGTTCATTACAACCATTGAAGCGTTGTTTATTTCAACGTTTTGAGCATTTCCGTGCTCAATAGAGATTGGATTTGGTAGTGAAAACGTTTGTACAACGCGTTTACATCGTTCAACCATTGCCTCTGATGCATCAATACCTATTATTTTGCATGTATCATTAGGCAACGACCTAGCTACAGATAAACTCGCGGCTCCAAGGCTACAGCCAAGATCATAAACAGCCGAGTTTTGAGATACTGCTATTTTGGCAAGCTCACCTATAGTGTGGACAATGGTTTCGTATCCAGGCACAGAGCGCTGAATCATATCTGGAAACACATCAACTACAGACTCGTCAAACTTAAAGTCATCTACTTTGTTGAGTGCCTTTGCGTATATATTGTCGTGTTTCTTCACTGCGAGTCTTCAATTAGCTAATTTGGGCGCAATTTTACCGCCTAACGCGTAAATGCCAATGGGAAACACTAAATTTGTTGAATTTTGTGTAATTTTTGAGGATTAGGCCTTTTCGTTACTGGTCTAAAGTATTAATCTATACTCATATTACAATAAGGAAGCAGTAACGCTAATGATGAGAATTCTAGTAGCAGACGATCACCCATTGTTTCGCGAGGCTTTGAGCGGCGCGTTAGAACCTTACTTTGAAAATGCACAAATTATTCAAGCTGAAAGCTTAGATGATGCATTGGCGAAGCTAAACGAATTTGACGGCGTTCAGCTAGTGCTTCTTGACCTTAACATGCCTGGCGGTGAATATTTCAACGGTCTTATCACGCTACGCGAGCAATATCCAAACATTCCTGTTGGTGTGGTTTCAGGCAGCGATACGGTTGAGGTAGTGGCGCAGGTAATGAGTTTAGGTGCGCAGGGCTTTATCCCTAAAGTGTCGCAAACTCGAGAAATTGCTCAGGCTATTGTAGATATTATTGGTGGTAAGAAGTGGCTTCCGGACGGTATGGAAGAAGAACTTGAGAAAGTTGACGATGAACTAAAAGTGCTACTTCAGCGTTTTCGTGAACTTACACCGAAACAGATCCAAGTGCTTTCTTATCTGAGAGCAGGCTTAATGAATAAGCAAATCGCTCACGAAATGAACGTGACGGAAGCAACAATTAAAGCACACATCAGCGCCATATTACGCAAGCTAGAGATTAATACGCGTACACAGGCCGTGTTGCTGATGGATAAACTTCAGCTAAGCTAAGTCGCCTTGAAGTTATAAAAAAGACCGGACTATTCGTCCGGTTTTTTTGTCTTTAAAATTATCTCGCCGCTTTCGGTCACAATACCTAAGCCCTTGTCTGGCACGTGCTGAAACTTCTTTTTACGTTTTAATAGCAGTGTCGACGACGACATATCATCGTCTGCTGAACTTGGCTTGTCGGCCAACTTAGTTAAATAGACTGCCCAATATTCAACATGAGGTGTTGAATAGTCTTTATGAAATGCGACACCAATTTGGTCTTGCTCTTCATAAAACGGTAATTCACCCAGTAAATGCTGTCGATGAGATGTAGATGTTTTCAAAGCATACCAAACATCTTCAGCGGTAATGTATCCACCGGCAAGGGCTTCCACCTGATTGCTCATGGCGTCACCATAGTATTCAGGTAGTGTCAGTCCGGCATTGCGAATACGGGTATTTGGGCTTCCACCTAAGAAGTGTGAAACGAGGCCTCTTTCGGCCATATCTTTGGCTTTTATTTCTGCTAGCTGTACAAGCGTTGAATTACAATGTAGTACCTTTCGCTTTTGCCCGTTATCGTTAGCAATAAGTAAAGATAACGCTTGCGCTTGCTCACTGGTGCCGCATGTAACGGTATCAGCAATGCTGTTAGCCTGACTTACAAGTACAAACAGTGTGGAAATGATGAGTTTATGAAAAAAAAGGCCGCTATCGCGGCCTTTCTTTTTAATTGGTGAGCTACGCAGCTTTACCACCTCGCTTCTTTGCAACGTTAGTAGAGTTTACTTTTGCTACTAATTCTTCATGGTCGAAATCATCAACATTAATCGTGCGAAGTCGTCCAGCTTCAGTCTTACGAAGAAGGTTTGCCTCTTCTTCGTTGATTACGCCTTCGGCTAGCGCTTCGTCAGCCAACATGTCTAAACGTGTAAACGGAAGCTTAGCTTTCTTATGCTTACAAATGCGCTCGAAAATAGGCTCGCTTGCCAATACATCATCAAGCGTTTGCTCTAAATCACCAAATAGGCTGCCTTCTTCGCGGGTAAGGTACTGACCATACCCTAAACGGCTACGTGCAGTTGACGGCGTTTGTAGCATTTGCGCAATAGCGTGTTCTGTTTTGTCAGAAGGCTTACCAACGCGGCGACCAAACGGGATCACCATAACGCGAAGTGCACCTGCGATTGCACGGTTAGGGAAGTTTGCTAAGAAGTCATCAATCGCCGTTTCAATATCGTGCAACGTTGTTTGCATTGCCCAATGCAGAAGCGGAAGATCTTCTTTTAAACGGCCTTCTTCGTCGAAGCGCTTGAGCGTTGTGCTGCCCATATATAGACCACTTAGAATGTCGCCCAAACGCGCAGACAATCGCTCGCGACGCTTAAGGTCACCGCCAAGTACACCCATAGAAACATCAGTAAGAAGTGCTAGGTTAGCGCTATAACCTTGAAGCAGCTTGTAGTAACGCGCCGTTTCATCAGTAAATGGAGCACTGCTGAATGCACCATTGGTTAGCGAGAACCAAATACTGCGAACTGTATTAGCTACCGCAAAGCCGATATGACCGAATACAGCTTTATCGAATGCCTGAAGCGCCTCTTTCTTGTCTTCGATAGACGCAGCCTGAATCTCTTTAAGCACGAAAGGGTGGCATCGCATTGCGCCCTGACCAAATATCATCATGTTACGGGTTAGAATGTTTGCACCTTCAACCGTAATTGATACTGGTACACCTTGATAGCCGCGACCTAGATAGTTATTTGGCCCAAGCATAACGCCTTTACCGCCGTGAACATCCATCGAGTCGTTGATGACTTGACGCATCTTCTCGGTTAAGTGGTACTTACAGATAGCCGAGATGACAGAAGGTTTTTCACCAAGGTCTACACCAACGGTAGAGAAGCGCGTTACCCCGTCCATTAGGTAAGCATTACCACCAATACGGGCAAGCATCTCTTCAACACCTTCCATATGACCTACAGGCATACGGAACTGGCGACGAATACGCGCATATGCACCCGTTGCAAGAGATACTGATTTTGCGCCACCTGCAGCAGATGAAGGAAGAGTAATACAGCGACCTACCGACAAACACTCAACCAGCATACGCCAGCCGCGCCCTGCCATTTTCGGACCACCAATAATGTAATCGATAGGTACAAAGATTTCTTCGCCCTTGATAGGACCATTCTGGAATGGTGTGTTAAGAGGGAAGTGACGACGACCAATCTCTAAACCTTTAGTGTCGCGAGGAATAAGGGCACATGTTATGCCCGGCTCTTCATTTTCACCCAAAAGACCTTCAGGGTCTTGAAGTTTAAATGCAAGACCAATAACGGTAGCTACAGGTGCTAGAGTAATGTAACGTTTATTAAAGGTAAGGCGCATGCCCAACACTTCTTCGCCGTTCCATTCACCTTTACATACAACGCCAACATCAGGAATTGCACCAGCATCTGAGCCTGCTTCAGGACCCGTCAATGCGAAACATGGTATTTCCTCACCTGCTGCAAGACGAGGCAGGTAATGGTCTTGCTGTTCTTTAGTACCGTAGTGCTGAAGGAGCTCGCCAGGCCCTAGTGAGTTTGGAACACCAACAGTGCTCGATAATACAGCGCTTACGCCTGCAAGTTTTTGTAACACACGTGATTGTGCGTAAGCTGAAAATTCAAGGCCGCCATATTCTTTTTTGATGATCATGGCGAAGAACTTGTGTTCTTTTAGGAACTGCCAAATTTCAGGAGGAAGATCAGCGTCTTTATGGTTTATTTGCCACTCATCAACCATTGAACAAACTTTGTCACACGGTCCGTCTAAGAAAGCTTGTTCTTCGGCAGTCAGTCGACCTTTAGGAATACGGTGCAGCTTATCCCAGTCTGGCTTTCCGCTGAAAATATCGCCATCCCACCAAACGGTACCCGCGTCGATAGCTTCTTGTTCTGTGCTCGACATTTCTGGCATAACTTTGCGATAGAATGCAAGCAGCTTCTTAGAGATGTGCTGCTGTCTAATGTTTGCAAGTGTGAACGGCAGTGTTAAAGCAAGGAACACTACCCAACCTAGCAGGCCGATATCACCGAAAAGGGTGCCTAAAATCATTACACCTGCGCCCATGGCAACTGCCGTTACCAAGCTAGTTCGTTGATAGCTAGCAACCGCTAGTGTCAAAACGACCAGTAAAAACCATATAAAATCTGCCATACTTCACTCCTGAAAGGCGTTGAACGTTACGCTTGTCTTTATCTCTTTACTGCAAAACGCTTCAATGGAAGCGGTTTGATTGCGAGGTCAGACCAGCATGCTGTAAACCTATTATTTAATGGGGAAAAGATCAAGATTTTTACATGAATATTCTATTAACAACGGCGTAAATAATAGGGTAGTTACCATTATCAGCTTTAAGTATAGTCGTTACTTATAAACTCTGATTGACATCGTGAATTGCGTGCCCAAAAAGCAGCATATTTTAGTTAAGATCTGAGGGCGTGATGTAAATAAAAAAGCACGCCTAGTTTTTGTTAATGGCGTGCTTTAAATTAGGCTGTAAGTAATTTGTTAAAAAGCGATTGAACGCATTTTAACGTGAGTTATTGGACTTGAAACGACTTGAGTTTGATGTCGCCTTGCTCATCGCCTTCCTTAAACTGCTGAAGCCTTACCAGCGCGTAATTCAGTGAAGGTGCAAACCACGCAAAGGTTTCGCGCTTTTTAGAGTCGCGAATAAGCTTTACCTTTACCGTTTCTATTTTTCCGAAAGGTAACGATAACACTTCTTCATCAACAACCTGAACGCCATAATGACGAAGTTCGCCGCGGTAGTTTACGAAGTCATAATCTAACGACGTTTTACCTTGCGCCAATTGCTTAGCTAGATCGATACGGTAAATTTGATTATCAAACTCACCGTTCCAGTCAAACGTCTCGCCATTCTCGACAGCAATTTTTCCTTGGCCTTGCTGACTAAACGTAACTTTAAGCTCTTTATCAGGACCTGTACCCGAGCGATTATAGTAATACTCAGACGGTACTACAGTATTATCATCGACCGTAAAGATAGAGTGTTCGCTGCGCTTGTCGGACAGGAAAAACTTCGACACCTTTGACGTATATATTAACGAATACTGCTTATCGCCTAATTTCGAAAGCTCAATATTAGCTTCGCCTACGTCGTCACCCCACTTGTATGCGGTATAGGTTGCCTTGTAGGGCTGGAGCGGTAGCGCTGCATTGTTAGCAGCATCTGTGCTAGGGTTTGCTTGCGCAAACGTTGAAAGCGATACTGCTAACCATGCAACTAAAGCTAAAGGCTTAGTCGCTTGCATAACCAGATTCTGGTAATTCTTGCTCATCTAAAACTGCCTTATTGTTTCGCATCGATAGTCGTCCTGCACTAAACCATGATAGTACGACAGGGTAGATGCGGCGTTCTTGTTCCTGAACACGCTCAGCCAAGTCGCTAGCCGTATCTTCATCAAACACGGGCACACGACTTTGAATGATAACCGGGCCGCCATCAAGTTCAGGTGTGACAAAGTGCACGCTTACACCGTGCTCTCTGTCTCCATTGTCGATTGCTCGCTGATGCGTATTCAAACCTTTGTATTTAGGCAACAAAGATGGATGAATGTTCACTAATTTTCCAGTAAAGCTGTCGACAAACTCAGGAGTTAAGATACGCATAAAGCCAGCAAGAACCACACAGTCTGCGCCGAAAGCGTCAATTTGTGCTTTAAGTGCTTCATCATAAGACTCTCGACTATCGAATCCCGTGTGATCAAGACATACAGCGTCGATACCTGCTTCTTTAGCGCGTTCAAGACCGTAAGCATTAGGACGATTGCTAATTACACCGCTGATTTGAGCGTTAAGACGACCGGCTTTTATTTCATCGATAATGGCCTGTAAATTACTGCCATTACCTGAAATAAGTACGCATAGTTTAGTTACACTGTTACTCACGCGTTAATCTCTACTTGCTCTTCACCGTCTTTTGCAGCGATGTCACCGATTACCCATGCATTTTCACCGTGTTGCTTAAGGATATTAAGCGCTGCGTCTGTGTCATTTTCATCGACTACGATAACAAGGCCAACACCACAGTTAAAGGTACGGTACATTTCGTGTTGAGTCACGTTACCGTTTTCTTGCAACCATGAAAAAATAGCAGGCCATTCCCACGTGGTTTCATCAATAACCACTTTTGCATCTTCTGGAAGAACGCGTGGAATATTTTCCCAGAAACCACCACCTGTGATGTGAGAAATTGCGCTAACTTCAACCTCTTCAAGCAATGCCAATACTGATTTAACATAAATGCGAGTAGGCTCTAGAAGCTGGTCGATGATTGGCTTACCGTTGAGGTCGGCGTTTACATCAGCACCACTAACTTCAATAATTTTTCTAACTAGTGAGTAACCGTTTGAGTGAGGACCCGATGAACCAAGTGCAATCAGTTTTTGCCCTGGTTTAACGTTAGTGCCGTCAATAACTTTATCAGCTTCAACCACACCTACGCAGAAACCTGCAATATCGTAGTCGCCATCGTGATACATTCCAGGCATTTCGGCTGTTTCACCACCTATCAATGCACAGCCTGCTTGCTCACAGCCTGCGCCAATGCCGGTAACAACTGACGCGGCTACATCAACGTCTAGCTTACCAGTGGCATAATAATCTAGGAAAAATAAAGGCTCCGCGCCTTGTACGATTAAGTCATTGACACACATTGCTACTAAGTCGATACCAACACCGTCATGACGGTTAGCATCCATAGCAACTCTTAGTTTTGTACCCACGCCGTCAGTACCTGAAACAAGTAGCGGCTTTTTATATTTGGTCGGCAGTTCGCAAAGAGCACCAAAACCACCCAAATTACCTTTTACTTCTGGTCTATGGGTCTTTTTGGTAACAGATTTTATGCGTTCAACAAGTTGATTACCTGCATCGATATCTACGCCTGCATCTTTGTAACTTAAAGAGGTTTTATTTTCGCTCACGGTTGGGCCCTGAAACTAAGAGGTAGAAAACCGCGGATTCTACCAGCAAGTCGGCACAAGTCCAATTTGTGATGTCTATTTTATACGCTTTTTGATCTTTTTTATTTTAAAGGTGAAATTAAACCCAATATAAAAGACAATAGATGGCTATCGTTTGGTGAACATCTTGCTGAGTAAAATGGCTTGCGTTGGAAAGCGGAGCAATCAACGCGAATGGTAGACCGATTTCAAACGTATTTTCAAATAGGCTAAGTTCATTATTGGGTAGGTAAGGAATTGATTTTAAGAAGGTATGGAGTGTCAATGTCGACGGCAGTAATGCGTAACACCAATGAGATATACAATAAGAGAAAATGGTTAAAGGGTATTTGGGGTACCTCATTTTTAGCATTGATTAGCTTTAGTGCTTTTACACATGCGGCTCAGCGCGTTGTTGTAAATGAAGCGCAAATACAAGTTGAAGATCAAACTCAGCGCACGCAGCAAGTGGCACTCAAAAAAGCTTTAAAGCAAGTGTTTATCAAAATGTCGGGAAGTATGAGAGTGCTTGACAACCCCGGTGTGAAAGCTGCCTTGACCTCTCCTCAATCTCTGCTTCGCTCATATCGCTTTGCGTTTGATAACAACCAAACCTATTACGTCGCTGAATTTGACCAAGCAAAGCTCAATGAAATATTACAGCGAGAACTACTGCCCCTTTGGGGAGACAGGCGCCCAGAGACTATCGTTTGGATAGTTAATGAAGACGAAAAAGAAACCCGCGTTATTCTTGATGAGTCGTTGAAAACAGATTTACAACTTGCACTAAAACAAACTGCAAAGGAGCGGGGCGTGCCTCTCAGCCTGCCTTTGATGGATTTAACTGATAGCGTGAATATCTCTACCTATGATGTGTGGGGCCGTTTCGTTGAACCGCTCCGTAAAGCGTCAATGCGGTATAGTGTTGATAATATCATTGGTGCCAGGGTGTATCGCAATGATCCAAGTACGATCCCTGATTTACCTGAAAACGTTGTACCGTCTGGTACCGTAGAGTCATTAGACGCAGTACTTACTGACGAAGCCCAAGCCAAGCATCAAAACGAATCTCAAAATGCCTATGAACAAGGCACAGCAGAAAGCTACTCGTCAGTGGATAGTAGTGAAGACGTCATTGGCAATGATAATGCAATGACTCACCAAACTTTAGGGCATGCTGAAGAGACGCCATTAATGGGGCAGCAGCAAGTAGATAACACTACAGCACCTTTCACCATGAATGAATTTGCCGACTACGCTAAGCGTGCGGATGAAGGCGAATATGCGCTAGATTGGGTTTTCGTCGGTGGTGGAAAAGTAAGCTACGGCAGCATATATGGTGATTCACCTAAAGCGCTTGGTAATCAGCTAGTGGACGCATATTCCAATTATCTATCTTCTCTTTATGCCATTGTTGGCATTGATGTATCTGAACGTGAAGTGATCAAGGTTTCAATTGCCAACATTGGTTCTATTGGTAGTTATGCAAGTGCTACGGATTATTTGAATAGTTTAAGTGTGATAGAAAACGCAACCTTGGTAGAACAGTCGGGAACAGTAGCAACGTATTCTCTTACACTAGTAGGAACAGTTGATGACTTACTCAACAGTATTAAATTGGAAAACAACCTTCGCCCTGTGACTGACGCTTATGGACAAACCGTTCAAGGACACAGTTTCTATTGGAGTAATTAATATAGCATGCAGTTGCCATTGCCCGTAACGTTACCCGTTGACGAAAACTTCGATAGTTTCGTTACAACGGGCAACGAAGAAGTCGTATCAGTTCTTGAGCAAATTGCAGATGCGCTGCCGCATTGGCGAGCTGCTCACGAATTAGGGCCGCTGGCTTCGCTGCAGCTTCCATTGCTGACCTTGTTGGGTAGTACTGCCGTAGGTAAAAGCCATTTGTTGTTCGCCACCTGTCACCAACTAGCGGGCAAATCAGTTAATCATCTCTATCTGAACCTTAATGACCATAAAGCCTGGTCTTTGGACATTTTCGAGGGTTTAGAGAATTTGTCGCTTATTGCGCTAGATAATATACACGCAATTGCTGGCGATATGCTTTGGGAAGAAGCGTTGTTTGATTTATTAAACCGCGTTATCGAAACCAAGCAGGCAATAGTTATGTGCACCAGTCAACTTGGCCCATCAAATCCTGCTTTTGTGTTGCCTGACTTACGCTCACGCTTGGCATGGGGGGTTGTTTATCATGTTGATCAACTTGATGATAGCGGCCGCGAAGAAGCGGTACGTCTGCGCGCGGCTGAACGTGGTTTAAAACTCTCAAATCAAGCGCTACAGTTTTTGCTGCATCACAGCGAGCGGGATCTGAAAAGCCTCATGTCTTTGTTGGCTCGCCTAGACACGCGTTCACTACAAGAACAAAAACGCCTATCGGTGGGCATGGTTAAGCGCGAGCTTAACTTAAATTAGTCAAAGCGCGAGCTTAACCTAAATTAGTCGAAGCGCGAGTTTAACTTAAATTAGTCAAAGCGCGAGCCTAACCTGAGATAATCAACGCAAGCGTAACGTTAATTTGCGACGCTGCCTAGTAGAGCGCGGTTCGCATTTTCTTTATAACCTCTAGTTTCTCTTCTTCTTGTTATGAGTAACAGAAGTAGCCTCGAACTCTTCAGCTAACGTCATTACATTCTTGTTAATAAGGTCCGATTGTGGGTCACTACTTAATACCAAAGCTCTATTTGTGCCAGGCTGCTCATTGGGATTGGTACTCGATGCTGACTCTCGCCATGTCACATCATTAGGAAGAAGGTAGGGTGCAGGTAACGAAGCTTGTATAACAGGCACATTGAGTTCAGGTAAGATCCTACTCACTACATAATCTACGCGCTGAGTAACGTTATCATCACTCACGCGATTTCGCTGTGCCCAGGTGGGTATAAATGTACCATCTTCCAGTGTCTCACGTGTGAATACACCAACATCAGCCTCCGCCTCAAGGCGATAAAGCATCATGAATCGTTCAAACAAGGTGGCAAGGTCTTCTCGCTCTGTAAAGTAAGCGTAGAAGGTTACCGCAGCGTCTTCTTCAAACCAATTAGCAACCTGCAACGCTGTGTAATTGCGCTGCGCACTCGATGCTGTCGTTCCGCCATACATCACTTCTGCAAGTGCATGTAACTGCGAAGATCTTAAGGGTAAAGAAGATGTTAGCCCGGTAGAAATAGGTGAAGTATCGTCATAGGAAGAAAGGGGACTCTCGTTGCCACTTAGCTGCTGCCATTCTGTATGATCAAAAAAATCGTTGGCGTGAGCCAGTTCGTGATATAGCAAATAGCTCAGCGCGGCTTCAATATCTAGCGTGCTTCGCGATTGTCGCTCTGCGACATTTGAAGTGCTGATAATAGGAAAATAGTAGGCGCCATCTTTTACATACCTCCACGACGTTGTGAAATCCAAATCACTACCAAAGCCGCTTCTGTAGTCAGGCCGAGTGTTCAGCGTATCCCGCTCTTGCGGCGTACGCCAGAAACTGTTGGCGTCTAAATATATAGCACCTGTGGCAACCCAATAAAAAGAAGGGCGAATGTCGTAGGATATAACAATAGCATTTGTTGCCCGTAGCAGTTGTAACATGTCGTCACGAGTGGCCGATGTCTCTAAGAATGCTTTAAATGCATCACCCATCCAAGGGTGTGACACATATGTTCTATCTAAAATATCGTCAATAGTCGGGTTTTCTGTCACTTGACCAATCAAAGGTAGTTTGGAGAAGCTACAGCTGCTTGATACCTGGTTGTTGTATACGCAATCGTTCAGTGCAGCAGCATAAGGGCTATTCACACGATAGGGCTGCATATGCGCACTGACGGTTTCTGGAATGCTCGTTTCATCATCAACGAAATAGCCATTACGATTAACGTCAATGTTTTTGACCAGCACTTGGGCCACGTCAGTGACTACGTCGCCGTTTGAAAGCGTAACTATACTTTCAATTTCTATGACGGCGTCGCTGTTGACACTGGGGGCTTGAAAGTAGATTGAATGAGAGTAATCGCCCTCATCGTAATTGAAGCTATCAATGGTGGCACCTGAGCGCTGGCGCCACTCTATATCAGTAATATATAAGCCTTGCGCATTAACTGTGTCAACGCGCAGAGAAACCCGTCCACCCTCTGAGGCTTCATGACCTAACCGTAATGCAGCCAATGGTGCCGTGTTTTCGTTGACTTGCAGTGTTAAAGTATCAGAGAGTGTTGCGCCGTTTTCCAGGCTCACATCCACAGAAATATCGAAACTACCAGAAGAAGTAGCATCAAAACCAATAGCTTGGGTATGGGAATTGAGCGGCTGCGTTTCCATGCCTGAAACTTGCCAATTTATATCGGTGACTGTCATACCATTTGGGGCGGTAACAACGAAGTCGACGGCATCGCCAACAACCGCAGTGGTAGAACCTGAAATACTGATTGTTGGCGTTGGGGCGGGCGAAGCAGGCGCTGAACTGTCGTTTGACCCTGAACCTCCGCACGCTGCAAGTAAAATTACAGAAATAAATATTGATGAGAACTCAGTTAAACGGCGTGCCATCTCAACCCCTTAATAATAATTTTTTAATGCGCTTTGCTTTGTATTTTACACGTTGGCATTTTTTAACTTACCGGTGGGGTTGAAGACTATAAGCTATTGCTTGCTTTGTTCGAAACGCGCTTTTTCTTCCTGCATTTCTTCTTTTAGCTTTTTAAGACCTAACCCTAATTCGCGACCACGTTTTCGGGCAAATGCACTACAGCCAACGAACATTCCGGTGCACAAGATTATTTCTACTACCGCATACCAGCGTTCATCAGGTACTGCATATGCGACAGTACAGCCGTGAATTAGGTAGAATAGAACAACAAAGTTTGCCCAAGCGTGAGTATAAGGCTTACCTTTTAAAACACCCCAATAGGGTAACAATAAAGGTAAAATATAAAATAAGGCAATAAATATTGGTGAGTATGTATGCGCTTTAGTAAATGTAAATTGCCAAAGGGTTATCCATACTATCAACCCGGTGTGGCTTATTAATGCTAGATAGCGAAAAAAACGCGTATCTGGTCCCATGTTTATTCTCCGAAAAAATCAGGTTTTAATGTTTATGTTAATTCCGCAATGACGAATGTTTGGTACTGCGTTATTCAGACGATGTTTGCCAACTTCTTAGCAAACATCGCGAGCCGTTTGCCTTGCGCAAAACACAGTGCTTTTTCGTCTGCGCTTAGCTGTTCTGGCGCACTCAAACTGTGGTGCGCTACATGTGTGACACCGTAGGGGCTTCCGCCCATTGTAGTGTTGTGCAATTCAGGCTCACTGTACGGTAATCCGCAAATTATCATCCCGTGATGAATAAGTGGCACCATCATTGAAAGTAACGTTGACTCTTGCCCGCCATGCATCGATGAAGATGATGTAAATACACAGGCAGGTTTATCGATTAAGGCACCTTTTAGCCATTGGCTACTCGTTGAGTCTAAGAAGTGCTTTACCGGCGCCGCCATGTTGCCAAAGCGGGTAGGGCTACCCAACGCGAGTGCGCTGCACTGTTCGAGCTCTTGTAGCGTGACCTCTGGCGCTGTTTTTGTCGCGTCATTCGATGATTGTGCTTCGTTAATGCTTTTAACAGTGCGTACTATAACGGGCACATCTTGTGATGATATGCCTTGGGCTATAGCATCGGCCAGACGCTTTGTGCTGCCGTGACGGCTGTAATAAAGTACAAGAACAGGTTGCACTACAGTATTTCCAATATCGCTTCTGGTGGACGACCAATACGTGCTTGATCGCCCTTTATTACAATTGGGCGTTCAATAAGCTTTGGCGTTTCAGCCATGGCTTCAAACAATGCGTCGTCAGTTACAGTGTTATCACCCAGATTTGCTTCTTTATATTCTGTTTCTTTAGTACGCATCATCTCTCTAACCGATCCAACGTTAAGTTTTTTAAATATCGATTCGAGTTCATCAGCGTTTAGAGGGGTTTTCAAATATTCGACAACAGACGGAGTTGCACCTTTTTCTTCAAGCAACGCAAGTGTTTGTCTGCTCTTAGAGCAGCGTGGATTATGAATAATAGTGATGTCTGACATAAAAGGCCCTTTACTGATTGTTTCTTTTGGCGCGAACTATTGCGTTTTTGCCCTCGAATATCAAGCAGTTTACCCGTAACGCTTAGTAATTTGAGCATTATCCCTTTTTCACTTGGTCTAAAAGTACATAAGGCTTCCAATTAAAATCTGTTAGAGAAGGGCATAAGAATCTGGCACTATGGATTAAACACAAGTAATCAGAGGTCTACA
This sequence comes from Alteromonas sp. ABH4_453, assembly GCF_056160665.1. NCBI lineage: Bacteria > Pseudomonadati > Pseudomonadota > Gammaproteobacteria > Alteromonadales > Alteromonadaceae > Alteromonas > Alteromonas sp. ABH4_453. The sequence goes on along the minus strand of NZ_JBSWXP010000011.1, from coordinate 51,003 downwards.
TGTCGTTCTCACCATTATTCAGCAGCATGGGTAAAGCTAAACCTCTGCTTCTTACTTTGCTTTTTGTTGCTGCCGTTGCGGCTGGCGCCTTCACTTACAAAAATCTTCAGAATGACTTTGAAACGCTAGATGGCGAAGCGTACCGCTGGCATGAGCTTAAAGGGCAGTGGGTGGTAATCAATTATTTTGCGCCGTGGTGCGCGCCGTGTCTCAGAGAAATGCCCGAGTTGGCGTCTTTTCATCAGTCGCTGCCCGACAACACACAACTATTTGCCATTAACTACGACCCTAAAACTCAGTCAGAATTAATCCAAATGACTGAAAAGTTTAGTATTAATGTGCCTGTTATTATAGGTACCTCCGACACTGTTTTGCCAATGGCAAAACCACCTTATCTGCCAGCCACTTACATAATAGGTCCCGATGGAAAGGTAAAAGATACGTTAATGGGCGAAATAACAGCAGCAGGCTTGAGGCAGCGCCTTATTGAATTAAAAAGCGCTGAGTGAAGTAAGTAGAGCAATGTGGAAAAGCGCGGAATAGTGCCACACCATGTTAATAAATGCTTTATAGACGCTCTAAGCGTTCTTCTTGGTCTCTAAATTGTTCTATACGTGCCCTAATCCTTTGTTTTTCAAGGTGGTTGTCACCTGCAAAGTTGTACGCATATTGAAGCTCATCCACCGCACGATTGTATGCGCCGTAAAGTGCGTAGACTTCGGCTTTACTTTGATGCATTTGCGAAAACTTTTTGGACTTCTGATACGCCTCGCTCATAAGCTGATGCGCAATCTGGTAATCCTTTCTTACCAATAAAAAGTCTTTTAATAACGATATGGCGTCATCGTATTTTTGTGCGCTTATCAAGGCGTTTGCTTGGTTGAGTGCCAACACTTGGTTTCTAGGGTTATGTGTAATATGGGGTGTTAACAGCTCCATGGCCTTTAATGGTTGACCCAAAGAAATATAAATATCCGTCATCGCATCGAGATAAAAAAGGTTCCCTTTATCAGCGGCAATGAGCTGATCCATTATTGTTTTGGCTTTTTCGATTTTTTCTGCTCGCATGTACGCCAGTGCCAAACCGTATAGTGAGGCCTCTTTGCTGCGCTGTACGTCTTGCGCTACCGCCGCTTCGAAATACTCAATCGCGTAGTCGGCTTTAAAGGAGTAGCGTGACTTTATGCGCGCTTTTGCTAGCTCGAACTGTTTGTTGATTGGCAAATAGCGTTTTGGATAATCACTGGCGCGACTTCTCGCGTCAGCAATACGTGTCTCGGTTAAGGGGTGAGTAAGTAGTCGTGCTGGCGGTCGAGAAACCATACGGTATTCTTCTGCCATTGTTGAGAAAAACGATGCCGCTGCATTGGGATCAAAACCGGCTCTCGCCAGCATAGCAATGCCTATTCTGTCTGCTTCTTGTTCGTTTGAGCGGGTGTAGTCAATTTGCATCTGTGCAGAGGCTGCTGAACCTGCCTGCATGGCCGCAATACCCGCTTCTGGGTTAGCCATTGCAATGAGTACACCACCGATTAGAGAAGCCAATGCCAATGGCGAAGAGCGCTGCTGCGCCTGCATCCGTCGCGCAATATGACGCTGTGTAACGTGAGATATTTCATGGGCAAGTACCGATGCTAGTTCGCTCTCGCTCTCCGCTCGGCGCATTAAACCAGTGTGAACACCAATATGTCCGCCAAAAAACGCGAACGCGTTGATAGCGTCGTTATTGACCCAAAAAAATTCGAATGGAAACTTTGCGTTGTCAGCGTGAACAACGAGTCGATTTCCAACATCTTGAAGATACTCATCAAGCACCGGGTCAGAAATAATGGGACTCTGTCCACGCATTTGACGCATTACTGCATCACCAACGATCATTTCCTTATCCAAAGAAATGGCGTCCGAAGCCACCACCCCTATCTCGGGGAGGGCATTCTTATTGCTGTAGTTGGCATCTTGTGCAACAGCTGTTAAGCTCGATGTGAGCATGAAGGAAAGGGCAACCAAAGATGCTGAAAACTTTTTTCTCATGAACCTACAATCATTGTATACGGTTAATACTGCTTAATTCTTAGAGCGCTAAGTTGCTAAACAGTTTCAAATTTTATTTATTTCTTATATGCATTATTTTCAAATACACAAGGCAATATCGCCTAAGCCACTTCGTTTATGACACAGTGTTTGTAACAATGCGACACGCAAGCGCATCCAGTTTATTAGTTTAGTGTTGTAAGACCACTCTACACATTAATGCTTATACTGTAAAAACATCATACCAGTTTGATTTTGAAAGATTCTTAACTACTACTTATTGCTAATTGCCTGCGCTATCAACTATGATGCGTGTCCTATTCTTGGTTATTTCTAGGCGTTCCTATGATTAGCGTTTTTGGTCGATGGTACCGACGCAAATTTTCCGATCCAGATGCAGCGATGCTGCTGATTTTGATTCTTCTAACTACAACAGTATTGCTGTTGTGGGGCGAACTAATTATGCCTGTGCTGGTTGCAGCGGTTATAGCCTATTTGCTTGACTGGCCGGTAAGTCGCTTGGTGAGTGCTGGCGTTAGCCGAACTCTGGCATGCGGAGTGGTTATGCTCGGATTCATCACCATCACTATTTTAACCTTGATTGGTTTGGTTCCCATTATCTCCAAGCAGAGTGTAAACCTGATTCAGGAAACGCCGTTGATTTGGCAAAAAGCTCAAGAGTGGATATTGACGTTGCCAGATAAATATCCAGATTACGTACAGGTGTATCAAATCCATCAAATGATGGAAGGGTTAAATGACAAGTTAGTAGAAGTGGGAGAAACCCTAATTTCTGCTTCCTTCAGTAACATCGCCAATTTAGCCGCGCTGCTAGTTTATATGGTGCTGGTGCCCTTGATGGTATTTTTCATGTTGAAAGACAAGCTTTTCTTTCTAGATAGCATTTCTCGTTTATTGCCAAAAGAACGCCGCTTAATTACCCAAGTGGGCCACGAAATGAATTCACAAATTGCTAATTATATTCGCGGCAAGGTGATTGAGATTATTATAGTTGGCGTAGTGAGTTGTGTAACTTTCGTTCTTATGGATTTACGTTACGCCATCTTACTTGGGGTTTTAGTCGGGTTTTCTGTACTTATTCCATATATCGGTGCTGCAGTGGTAACTATACCTGTCGCAATTGTTGCAATGTTTCAGTGGGGTATATCGCCAGAGTTTTGGTATCTAATGATAGCTTACGGCATTATCCAGGCGTTAGATGGTAATCTACTTGTTCCGTTATTGTTCTCTGAGGCGGTAAGTCTTCACCCGCTTTATATCATTGTTGCTGTTTTGGTGTTTGGCGGTCTTTGGGGTTTTTGGGGGGTGTTTTTCGCCATACCACTTGCTACGCTGGTAAAAGCTGTGGTTACTGCATGGTCAAGCAATCCTGTTGCTATTCCCGAAGAGGCAAAGTAGCAAACGCTAAGTGTAAAAAAGCCCCGATAGCTTTACGTTATCGGGGCTTTTTTTCTAAGTGAGAAATTTAGCTGTTCAGGTAATCAAGAACAACCGTGTGGTGTTCTTTTGTTTTGAACTTATTGAAAACATGCTCAATTACACCGTTCTCGTCTACTAAGAAAGTTTGGCGGTGAATGCCGTCGTATTCTTTACCCATGAACTTTTTAGGGCCCCACACACCGAAAGCATCAGCTACCGCGTGATCTTCATCAGAAAGAAGGGTAAAGTTAAGATTTTCTTTTTCAATAAATTTAGGCAAACGCTTCACGGCATCTGGGCTTACACCCAGCACAACCACATTTTTTGCTGTAAGTTCATCATTAACATCGCGCAGGCCTTGTGCTTGTACTGTGCAGCCTGGCGTCATGGCTTTAGGGTAAAAGTAAACCAGTACTTTTTTGCCGGAAAAATCAGTTAAAGAAACGGTCTCGTCGTCTTGATTTTGCAGTGAAAATTCTGGGGCTTTATCACCAGCTTGTAACGTTTTCATTGGGATCCTTTTTGTGTTTGTCTATTACTTTACCTGTCACATTTAACGAATCGAACAGGGACATTAGATCAGATTCTAAGGCATCAACATTTTCATCTGAAGGAAGCGACACTACAAACTTGCATCGCATGTTGTCTTTTCCGGTGGCTTTGTCTTTAAACGTACGCTGACGAAACGCACTTATCATTGCATGTCGGTCAGCGAAAAAGCCTGTAACAGCTTTAATGAGGCCCGCTGCATCTTCGCCGCTAAATTCTACATTGAAGAGGTGCGCAAGATTCTGTTTTTCATGATGACTTGTGCGCTTCATCATAGACAACAAATCAAGTCGTTGGAATAACGGTGGTAGAATACACTCTGCTTTCGTTACGGCACTCTGTGTTCCTTCTATGATCATCGTCAACGAGAACTCTTTGCCGTAGATAGCCTGCCTGCTATCAAGAATATTGCACTGAGCTTCTGATACTGTCGTTGCAATTTCGCTTAGAATGCCACTCTTGTCTGTGCCTAGAATGGTGACGATAAGTTGGTGTTTCGACATCTACTTCACTTCAATGTTAAGAATGTCTGGGATGTTAGCACAGAGTTTTTTTAGAAGTCAGCGCCTTTTTCTTGCGTTTGAATAAGATATTGTCAAATTCTTGTCATTTTACATGCGCTATTACTTGTGTTTAAGCACTGACATATTTACCATGTGCGCTCACATTTTGCGGAGAGATTATGTTTACTGGTAGTTACGTAGCACTCGTCACGCCGATGCTCGAAAACGGCGATATCGATTACAAGTCTTTAGAGAAACTTGTTAAGTTTCATGTTGAGCAGGGCACACATGGTATTGTGTCGGTTGGAACTACGGGTGAGTCGGCAACGTTACCGTTTGATGAACATATCGATGTAGTTAAAGAAACTGTAGCTATGGCGTCTGGTGCAATCCCAGTAATTGCGGGAAGCGGTGCTAACTCTACTGCAGAAGCGATTTTTCTCACAGAGCAGTTAGGCTCTACAGGTATTGACGGTTTTTTAAGTGTTGTACCTTATTACAACAAACCTCAACAAGCCGGTATGGTGGCACATTTTAATGCTATCGCAGATGCCAGCGATCTCCCTGTTATTCTTTACAACGTACCGGGTCGTACTGTAGCGGATATGCTGCCCGAAACCGTTGCAGAACTCGCAACACACAAGAATATCGTTGGCTTAAAAGACGCAACGGGCAATATCGGTCGTTTGAAGGCCACTCAGCCACTTGTTCCCGACGATTTCGTCCTACTAAGTGGTGACGATGGAACGAGTGCTGAATTTATGTGTGAAGGTGGGCACGGTGTTATTTCTGTTACTGCTAACATCGTACCCAAGGCCATTGCGCAAATGTGCGAAGCAGCGCTAAATAAAGATTTCGATAAGTGTCGAGCCATCGACGAGACAGTAAAGTTATTGCACAGTGACCTCTTCATTGAGCCAAATCCTGTGATGCCTAAGTGGGCATTATATAAAATGGGCATGATGGAAAGTGCTGTTATGCGATTACCTATGGTTTTACCGGAACTATCAAGCCAAAAACGTATCGAAGAACTACTAAAAAAATACGCATTGATTTCTGGTTAATAAGGAACACAGATGAAAAGAACGCTGGCTATAGCAAGTTCAGTAGCAATGGTTGCACTTGCAGGTTGTTCAAGCCAAATAGATAGAAAAACCGCGTCGGGTAGCTACGAGTACTTAAAAACTAAAGAACAGAAAACCTTAGAAGTACCGACTGAATTGGATGCACCTACTTTTTCAAGAGATTTTGCTGTACCTGAATTAGGTCAAGAAGCAGATCCATCTCTAGTTGGAAAAAAGCTAATGGTACGCTCCCCAGCGCTAGTACTTCCGCTAGTTACAGGTTCACATGTTGAAGAAGGTAAGAGCACAGCAACCATTTGGTTTGACCAAGTTGACGACAGCCAGCCTCTAAGCCAAGCCATTTGGAATTCATTATTGAGTTTCTTGGATGAGCAGGGCATTGGTGTGGATAGCTTCAGTCCTGAAGATAAAGTATTGATCACAGATTGGATGGTCATTACGAAAGAAATAGATGGCCCTTGGTATAGTTTTACTGACGAAGAGAGTGAAATAGGCCGTCGTTTTGAATTTAGTTTGGATGTTAAACCTCACGGCCGAAGTGCTGCACTTACGGTTGATTTAAAAGACTACATGCAGACCCTAGGTAATGATGTCGTTGCCGAGGTGTCTTCAATGGAAGAGCGCCGTGAAGAAGTAGACGTGTTAAACCAAGTAATTGGTCATTACGAGTACCAAATTCAGTTAGCTGAGACGCGAAGAATTGCGAAAATCCGTCAGGGTATCAAAACAGAAATGGGCTTTAATGCTGACGGCGATGCGGCATATATGGTTGAAGCCCAGTATGATGTGGCGTGGCCGAGAATGCTTTTGGTTCTTCGCAAGCTTGGATTCGACGTCAAAGATTTAGATAAATCAAACGGCCTACTATTTGTCACCTATAACGGCGACCAAGGTAGTTGGTGGGATGGTTTATTCTCAAGCGATGAAGCGTTACTTAAAAAAGGTGATTATCGTTTGAAAGTTGCTAAAGCGGGTGCAGATCGCACATCAGTTACCTTCATGAATAATGAAAGTGTACCGTTTGAAGCAAATCAGGTTTCCGACCTTTACAGTGCATTTGCTGAGGTCATGTCAGAAGATAACCTTGATATATAACTGAGACTGAGAATGGAAAAACGCGACGAGCTTTACCGCGGTAAAGCAAAAACTGTTTATTACACTGATGACAGCGATAAACTGATTCTTCACTTTAGAAACGATACTTCAGCGTTCGACGGTGAAAAAATTGAGCAGCTTGATCGCAAGGGTGAAGTAAACAACAAGTTTAACCACTTTATAATGACAAGGCTTGAAGAAGCGGGCATTGCAACACAAGTTGAAGCGCTGGTTTCTGATACCGAGTCTTTGGTTAAAAAGCTAGACATGATCCCTGTTGAGTGTGTGGTGAGAAATTTATCTGCAGGGTCTTTGGTCCGCAGACTAGGTGTGGAGGAAGGCAAAGAGCTTAATCCACCTATTTTCGAGTTTTTCCTTAAAAACGATGCGCTTCACGACCCAATGGTGAACGACTATCACGTCTTGTCATTTGGTTGGGCAACAGAAGCACAGATAGCTGAAATGAAGGCACTCACCTTCAAAGTAAACAGTGTGCTGAAAGCATTGTTTAACGAAGCCGGTATGTTGCTTGTTGACTACAAACTTGAGTTTGGTGTCGATAAGGACGGTAACATTGTACTAGGTGATGAATTTACACCTGACGGCTGTCGTCTATGGGATAAAGAAACCCGTAAGAAGATGGATAAAGATCGCTTCAGACAAGGCCTTGGCTCTGTTGTAGAAACATACATTGAAGTTGCTGAGCGTTTAGGCTTGTCTTTATAGTCATTGACCAGCTTACAGTTCGAATAAAAGAGGACCTTTTGGTCCTCTTTTTCATTTAGTGCATTAAAAATACCGTTCTTGTAGTAACTTATTTAGATGAAACATTCTTCAGTAGTTATCTTAAGTTTAGATTATTTAAAAGAATGATTGTCCAAGGATTAAAAATCAGCGCAAAGGAGCGGACATTGTTTAAAACACTTTCTTTAGTCACGGTGGCAATGGTTGCTTTTGCCGCAAATTCGCTGCTGTGCAGAATGGCGCTGGCGAATACAGATATTGACCCTGCGAGCTTTACCGCGTTGCGCTTAATAAGCGGGGCATTAGCACTTACGTTCTTGTCGCTCTTTTCTTTGCGAAGAGCACCAGGTGATTCAAGCCTTTGGGTGAACCTAAAACGTAATGCAACCTTCCTCGGTGGCGCGTCACTGTTTTTGTACGCACTATGCTTTTCATATGCCTATATTTCTATGGCTACCGGCACCGGGGCATTGTTGTTATTCGGCGCAGTACAGTTGACTATGATTAGCTTTGGCCTAGCAAGAGGAGAACGGTTTAAGCGTTTTCAATGGCTAGGTTTCCTCCTTGCATTTGCCGGTCTAGTAATTTTGTTGCTACCGAGTGCATCGGCGCCACCGCTTTTAGCTGGCATAATCATGGTCACCGCTGGTATTGCGTGGGGTGTGTATTCGCTGTTAGGCAAAAAAAGTAAGTCCGCGCTGTATGCTACATCGGGCAACTTTATATACGCATCTATTTTATGTATTCCATTAGTTGTGTGTCTATTTTTGCTAAATAATACTGAATTAGTATTCGATAGTACTGGTGTGTTGTTAGCGATTGTTTCCGGCGTTGTGGCGTCAGGATGTGGTTATGCAATTTGGTATAGCGTGCTGCCACTTATTAAGTCAACAACGGCCGCGACCGTACAATTGAGCGTTCCAGTTCTCGCAACCATGATGGGATGGGCAGTATTAGGAGAACAACTTAATCTTCAAATTTTAATCGCATCATTAGCCACTCTTGGCGGCATCTACTTAGTCATTAAGAAATAGATATGACCTAGTGCGCACTACTCATTGGCGCAAAAATTTATACTCCATATACTTTGCTAAACATTGGTTTTTTTTGGAAAAAAATAGAGTTTTTAGTTGTCTTTTTAGACTAAAGGTTAATGCTTGTCGCGTGAAACAATGCTAACGTGATATTTCTCTTAATCTTTCGAGCATTGGCATGCAAGGTGACCATCCAATAACGGTTAATAACCCAGGTCGGCTACTAACCTTAACGTATGTTGTTTCTCTTTCCATAATCGCTATTTTGTCATTAGTTGTTCACTTTATGCTAGACAGCGTTATCGCTGAACAAAACGATACGGGGAAAATAGTTAACGTAAGTGGTCAGCAGCGCATGTTGTCCCAACGAGCCAGTTTGTTTGCGGTGGATTTTCTTCTTAGCGGTTCTGAAAAGTCACAAAGGCTTTCTATAGCTGCAATAGAGAAAATGAAACAGAATCACCAGTTTCTCTTAACCGAGCATTTTGAAGCAATAGAAAAGGGCGAACCAAGCCCGTTGTCTGAAACACTTCTTAACCTTTACTTTTCTTTTCCCTCTGACGTAGATAACAAGATTAAGGTTTTTGAAGAGCAAATAAAAGCCGTGTTAACACAAGAAGCGGGGGCGGCAATGACTTTAAACTCAACGAAGAGCTTAAAGTTTCTTCAACTCGCAGAAAGCGAACTCTTAATTCCATTACACAATATAGTAGGACAATACGAGAAAGAAAGTCGTGAAAAAGTCGACGAACTTCGCCATGCGCAAAATATTGTTTTGGGCATTATTATTCTTACTATATTAATAGAAGCATTCTTCATATTTAGGCCTATGGTCGCAAAAGTCAGCCGTTTTGCAGAAAAACTTCAAAGAGATGCAAACTTTGACTTCTTATCTGGCTTATTAAACAGACGCGCATTTCAAATTGTTGCGCAGCAAGCCTTAGCCTACAGTCAAAGGTACAAACGCCCGCTTTCAGTAGTTATGCTAGAAGTTGGCTTTTTCAAACGCATTAACGATAGCTATGGGCATGAAGTAGGTGATAAGGCGATTAAGCACGTTGCTAAAATATTGAAAATGTCTTCTCGGAATGCTGATTGTGTAGCAAGAATAGGCGGAGAAGAGTTTGTACTATTACTACCTGATACTGACCGCGCTGGGGCATTCAAGTTAGCCGATAAATTAAGAGACCAAACCAGTAATAACCCTTTGGACGTCAACGGCAAATTTATAGACATCACAGTGAGTGGCGGCGTTTCTTTTGTAATGGATGACCACAATTCCATTGAGACTGCATTGTCACAGGCTGACGACGCACTTTATAAAGCTAAACAAGGTGGCAGAAATAATGTGCAATTGGCGTAGAGACGCTTTTTTGTGAATGGAGAAACTTAATTTGCGTTTTAGTTTTGGTGTAGTCAGGAGGCGTTGGTGAGTAAGTTTCAGGGAATAACTAATGAACGTGAGCGGCTAAGTGCATTAGAAAGGCTGGGCATAGTAGATACCCCGGTTGAAGCACGTTTTGACCGGATTACTCAGTTAGCGTGCCGAGCTTTCAATTGTAAATTTGCATTTATTTCGTTTGTTGGAGAGCGTCGTCAGTGGTTTAAGTCATCGTTGAACATCGATATTACTGAAACACCCAAGCACGAAGCCTTGTGCGTTCACACCATTGCGCAGCAAGACCCTTTAGTCATACCCGATATGTTGGAAGACGAGCGCTTCAGAGATAATCCTCACGTGAATGGGGGATCACATTTTCGTTTTTATGCTGGAGTACAGCTTGTGTTTGAAGGCTATGCGGTAGGAACGCTGTGTGTCCTTGACGATAAGCCCATGCAGTTTAGTGCGTCTCAAATTCAACAATTGAAAGGGTTTGGTGAGTTAGTCGAGAACGAACTTAACAAAAAGGACTATAACGACCTTTCCGATCAGTTAGAGGAATACCAATTTAAGTTAGCGCAAACACAAAAAATAACTCGCGTGCGGAGTGCTATTTTGGAAAAAGTGGTAAATGCAGAATCTTTACACACTGTTCTGCATGACATTGTTTATGCAATTGAAGCTGAATACAAAGAACAAATTTGCAGTATTTTGCTGCTTGAGAACGGAAGGCTCAAAAAAGGTGCCGCGCCATCGTTACCCGACTTTTATAATGACGCCATTGACGGGGTAGAAATTGGTGAAGGTGTTGGCTCGTGCGGTAATACCGCTGCAACCAATGAACCGACTATTGTCGAGGATATAAGTACACATCCATATTGGTCTGCATGGAAGGGGGTGGCAGCATCCGCAGGTGTAGCTGCGTGCTGGTCGCAACCTATACAAGGAGCGAATGGCGAGGTTATCGGTACTTTCGCCATTTATCATCGCAAGAAGGCGATACCCACTGCAGAAGAAAGAGTGTTAATTAGGCAATTTGCCCATATCGCCAGCATCGCTATAGAACGGGAATTGGCGAATAGAGTCATATGGAGACAGGCTAACTTCGATTCTTTGACGAGCTTACCCAACCGAAACTTGATGCTCGATCACCTTCAATTGGCGATGAAAACTGCCGATCGTGAGAATGAAAAAGTCGCGGTTGTGTTTCTAGACTTAGACAATTTTAAGGATGTAAATGACGCATTAGGGCACGATGTCGGCGACAAGCTATTGGTCGAGTGTGCTATGCGTATAAAACGCTGTTTACGCGCTGATGACACGGTATCAAGGTTAGGTGGCGACGAATTTGTCATTATTTTAAACGGTATACGTGGCTTAAGTTCGATAGAAAATGTTGTACAGAAAATTCGGAGTGAAATAATTAAGCCGTTTACGTTAGAGTTTGAGCGCATTCACACAAGCGCGAGCATGGGAATTACTTTGTATCCCGAGGATGCGACTGACGTAAAAGATCTATTAAAAAATGCTGACCAAGCCATGTATGGTGCAAAAGCCCAAGGTAAAAATAATTACCACTATTTTACGCACGACATGCAAGAAGCAGCAATTAGAAGAATATCATTATTGAATGACCTGCGTTATGCAGTAAAAAACAACGAACTGTTTCTTGAGTACCAGCCTATCGTGTGTTTCAACGGCTCAAAAGAGGTGAAAGCTGAAGCTTTACTTCGGTGGCAGCACCCCAAAAAAGGTCGTATAGCACCCGATGACTTTATTGCTTTAGCTGAAGAGTCAGGGCTTATTATTGAAATAAGCAACTGGGTTTTCGATGAAGTCACTAGACGAATAAAACAATGGCGGCGCGAGCATAGCAAGTTTGTTCAGATAAGTATTAACACGTCGCCTAGTCAATATTTTAATCAGGAATCTAATATCACTGAATGGTTAACTTTGTTACTAGAGAGAGGGCTCAGTGCTCGCTCTATATTACTTGAAGTTACTGAAAACTTACTCATGGAGGCCGATGCTGAAGTATCTAAAAAGCTGTTTCAATTCAGGCAGGCGGGGATTGGTATAGCCCTAGATGATTTTGGTACTGGTTTTTCTTCTATCTCTTATCTTAAAAAATTTCCGACTGATTACATAAAAATAGACAAGAGTTTCGTAAACTCTATGACTGATGTTAGCAACGACAAAGTGTTATGCGAAGCGATAATTGTTATGGCTAAAAAACTGGGCATTGGCGTTGTTGCTGAGGGTGTAGAAACACAAGAGCAGTTTGATATATTAAGCGCGATGGGATGTGATTATGCGCAGGGATACTTAATTGCGAAACCAATGCAACTCTCTGACTTTGAAGCTTACTTGAAAGAAAACTAGCGCGTTGCGCGCTAGTTTTATCGAGCATTCAAATTAATATCTATTTGAGCTTAAGAAAGCGTGGCTAGCGCCTTTCCAGAGTATTGGTTTAATTCGTCGATTCGGTTTTCTTTAATTTTGTTGGCCCAGTTTGGATCCTGTAGAAGAGCCCTTCCAACGGCAACAAGGTCAAACTCGTCTGCCTCTAACCGTTCAAGTAAATCATCGACCGAACGAGTGCTTGAATCTTGTCCTTTAAATGCGCCGAAAAAGTCGTCATTTAGTCCAACAGATCCTACTGTAATAGTGGGTTTGCCTGTTATTTTTTTCGTCCAACCAGCAAGGTTAAGCTCGCTCCCTTCAAACTCATTTTCCCAATAACGACGTTGAGAACAATGAAAAACATCTACGCCCGCTTCGCTTAGTGGAAGTAGAAAGTGCTCTAGCTCTTGAGGCGAGTGTGCTAAACGGGCGGTGTAGTCTTGCTGTTTCCATTGTGAGTAGCGCAGCACAATAGGGAAATCGGGTCCAGTTGCAGCGCGAATAGCTTTTATTATTTCCACTGCAAACCGACCACGATTCTCCATGCTTCCACCCCAGCTATCTGTACGCTGATTAGTGCCTTCCCAGAAAAACTGGTCGATTAGATATCCATGCGCTCCGTGAATCTCAATCCCGTCCATGCCGATAGTCTTGGCATCTGCAGCAGCTTGAGCAAAGGCAGAAATCACGGATTCGATGTGTTCAACTGTCATTGGTTCAGCGCCCTGTTTTCCAGGTTTAAATAAACCCGAGGGCCCGGCACTTGGCAGGTCAGGGTATGGCGCTTTGTCTGCGACCCGTGCCATACCGACGTGCCAAAGTTGAGGCATGATTTTCCCGCCTACGCTATGAACTTCGTCTACCACATTTTTCCATCCTGCTAACGCCTCGTCACCGTGAAATTGGGGAATGTTCGCATCCATCGTAGCGACTTTGTCGTTTACGGTAGTACCTTCGGTGATGATTAAACCTGTACCACCTAGAGCGCGGCGTTTATAGTAACCGGCCACATCGCTGGTAGGTATGCCGTTAGGTGAGAACTGGCGAGTCATGGGCGCCATAACGATGCGATTATTTAACGATAGGTTGCCTTGTGAGTAAGGCTTAAACAGTGCGTTTGCTGCCATCTTTTATCTCTATGTTTTTAGACTGTTTTCCGATAGTACTGGCGAGGTGGGCTAAGTCAATTTTCAAATGTTGATAGTAAGACATAAGTAAAAGTGACCTAAGAGCTTTTACACAACTCAAAATCGGCTTCACTCGTTTGTTTATATTTGTCGCTATACCAAGAAGAGCTGAGATAAATGAAAAGACCAAAAATTATAAGGGGAGCGTGTTATCGTTAGAAACATTATGTACAGTTTGGCGATAAGTAAAGCGTCCGTTACTAAAAAGCAAATAGCGTGACCATTTATGCGTAGAACAAAGAAGGGATATTATGAGTAATATTGCGTTTAGCCGTGAGGAAAAAGATGCATTAGTTGCTAAATTGCAACGATATTTTGATGATGAAATGAATGTAGAATTAGGTCAATTTGACGCAGAATTTCTTCTCGATTTTATCAGTAAGGAAATGGGCGCAACCTTTTATAACAAAGGCATAAGTGACGCTAGAGCGGTTGTAGCATCGCGCTTACAAGTTATAGATGAAGAACTATATGCCATCGAAAAAGTACTTTAACTACATACAGTCATTTAAAGCCTGCACTCAGCAGGCTTTTATATTAAGTGGCAGATGGTTCGTCCACCCCATTAAGTGGTAAATGATCTGTACTAGAGCTCCTGATTAGTAGGTCTAATGATCATTTCGTTGATATCTACATCGCCAGGTTGCTCTATGGCAAACGTTACCGCACGTGCAATAGCATCTGCATCGATAGCATCGTCATACATATCGTCTGCCATTTGCTTTGAGTCTTTGTGAGATATGTGGTCAGTAAGCTCTGTCGCCACTGCACCTGGTGAAATATTAGTAGAGCGAATTTGACCGTTTGACTCTTTGCGAATACCTTCGCTTATTGCCTTAACTGCAAATTTAGTAGCGCAATAAACTGTAGCTCCTGGGAAAACCACATGACCTGCAACAGAGGAAAGATTGATAATATGACCGCTTTGTTGTCCACGCATGTGTCCTAGAACTGCTGCTACGCCGTACATAACGCCTTTAATGTTCACATCTATCATCTGATCCCACTCATCAACCTTCATCTCGTCAAGCGGGGCTAGGGGCATAAGGCCAGCATTATTGACCAGTACGTCAATACGACCGTAGGTATCTATCGCGGCTTCTGCAAGCGCCTTCACTTCTTCCTTTTTCGTGACGTCTACCGTCTTATAGGTTGCGTGGCCACCTGAAGATTCAATCTCATCTACAATTTTTTTAAGACGGTCCTCACGGCGAGCGCCTAAAACTAATTTCGCGCCTTTGCCTGCAAGCATTTTCGCTGTCGCTTCTCCAAGGCCGCTACTTGCACCTGTAATGATGACTACTTTTCCAGAAACTTCGCTCATAACATTATCCTTACGTTTGATTAGTTGTAAGTTATTACGTCTAAGTATCGAAGTGGATTACTTCAATTCGCATAAATGCCGTGAGAATGCTGATGAGAGCGGTGAATGAAGAGGCTACAGGGGGACTTTTATTTTTAGCGGGCATTTAGCCACACAGCAACAAGGAAGAATTTCATCATCGTCAATAAAGGCGAGGGGATCGGTAGTGTATTCAACTTCGCCTTCAATAAGCTTAGTTCGACACGCACCGCAAAAGCCTTCACGGCAGTGGTAGTGAATATTAACGCCCGCTGACTCTAAGGCGTTTAAGATAGTGGTATCAGGGGGGGAATTAATCGCCCCCACATCGACAACGTCGATGCGGAGTGATTTATCGTTACTGCTCATTAAGCTGTAGGTTTACAGCTCAAAATCAGCAAAATCGTCTTCGCTTACAGCAGAATCTATTTGTCCAACCAAGTAAGAGCTGATTTCAGATTCTTGAGGCGCCACTTGCACATTGTCTGAATTCAGGTAATTGTTCATCCAAGGAAGCGGGTTGCTACTGATTTCAAACGGGGCATCTAGGCCGATAGCAGACATACGTTGGTTAGCAATGTATTCAACATACTGGCAAAGGATCTCTTTGTTAAGTCCAATCATTGAACCGTTCTGGAACAGGTAATCTGCCCATTGCTTTTCTTGCTCAACCGCATTCATGAAGATAGCGCGGGCTTCTTCTTTACACTCTTCTGCAATTTGCGCCATTTCAGGGTCATCTTTACCTTTGGCCCATAAGTTTAAAATGTGCTGAGTTGAAGATAAGTGAAGGTTTTCATCACGGGCAATTAATCGAATGATTTTCGAGTTACCTTCCATCAACTTACGCTCAGCAAAGGCGAACGTACAAGCAAAAGAGACATAGAAGCGGATTGCTTCAAGTGCATTTACCGAGTTCATACACAGGTACAGCTTCTTCTTCAGCTCATACATGTTGATGGTGTGTGCTACACCATTCACCGTATGTACGCCTTCCCCCTGTGTTTGCCAAAGTTGAGTGGCAAAAATAAGGTCGTCATAGTACTTTGAGATATCAGCGGCACGGCGCTTAATCTCGTCGTTTACTACGATATCTTCAAATATTTCACTTGGGTCTGAGAACAAGTTACGCAAGATATGGGTATATGAGCGCGAGTGAATAGTCTCAAAGAAAGACCATGTCTCAACCCATGTTTCTAACTCGGGTAGCGAGATAATAGGCAAGAACGCAATATTTGGGCTACGGCCTTGTACCGAATCTAACAGAGTCTGGTACTTAAGGTTGGAAATAAAGATGTGCTTTTCTGGGTCGGTCAATTTTTGGAAATCAACACGGTCGCGAGAAACGTCAACCTCCTCCGGGCGCCAAAAAAAGCTAATTTGCTTCTCAATAAGCTTTTCGAATATGGCATGCTTTTGCTGGTCGTAGCGTGCAACGTTTACGGGGTTACCGAAAAACATCGGCTCGATCAATGGATTAGTACTTTGCTGATTAAACGTAGTGTATTTCATGATGGCCTAACTAAAAACTTAATGATTAACGCGTATTATTGTTTGTGTTCTTGCTGCGAAACGTTAATGGCAGGCGTTTCCGTAAAATCCTTTTACGAACCTGCCATTTTTGCAAAAGGGCGTGTTTTAGATTTTACACGCACCGCCTGCACAATCATCATCTTCCTCTACCACAACTTCTTCTTGACGTGGTAAAGGCTCGCTTGCTTTAGCGTCTAGCGCCGAGGTGTCTGACGCACCGTCACGAGTGTTATGATAATAAAGTGTCTTAACACCAAGCTTGTATGTAGTAAGAAGGTCTTTAAGCAGAAGCTTCATTGGAACCTTGTTACCTTCATAGCGGCTTGGGTCATAGTTTGTGTTTGCTGAGATAGTTTGGTCGATAAACTTCTGCATGATACCAACAAGTTGTAGATAACCATCGTTAGAAGGGATATCCCAAAGTAGCTCATATTTGTCTCTTAGGGTTTCGTACTCAGGTACAACTTGCTTAAGTACGCCATCTTTACTCGACTTAATGCTGATGAAACCACGTGGCGGTTCAATACCGTTGGTCGCGTTAGAGATCTGTGAAGATGTCTCTGAAGGCATTAATGCAGACAGCGTAGAGTTGCGCAAACCGTGAGTTTTGATTTCTTCGCGAAGTGCATCCCAATCGTAATGAAGCGGTTCATTGCATACGCTATCAAGGTCTTTCTTGTAGCTGTCAATTGGCATGATGCCTTGCGAATAAGTGGTTTCGTTAAACTTAGGACACGCACCTTTCTCTTTAGCCAGGTTGTTCGACGCTTTCAGTAGGTAGTACTGCATTGCTTCAAACGTGCGGTGGACTAAACCGTTCGCGCTATGATCTGAATATTTAACGCCGTTCTTGGCAAGGTAGTAAGCAAAGTTGATAACACCCACACCTAAAGTACGACGGCCCATAGTTGCGTTGTACGCAGCAGGGACAGGGTAGTCTTGGTAATCAAGTAGATTATCAAGGGCGCGTACTGCAAGATCGGCTAGTTCTTCAAACTCATCAACTGACTCAATCGCACCTAAGTTAAATGCAGACAGCGTGCAAAGGGCAATTTCACCATTTTCGTCGTTTACATGCTGCAGAGGCTTAGTCGGTAGCGCAATCTCAAGACACAAGTTGCTTTGACGAACTGGCGCAACTTCTGGGTTGAACGGGCTATGCGTATTGCAGTGGTCAACATTTTGAAGGTATATACGACCTGTGCTTGCACGCTCCTGCATGAACAAGCTAAACAGTTCCATCGCTTTGATTTGCTTCTTACGGATGCTGTCGTCGTTCTCGTATTTAACATATAGCTCTTCGAACTTGTCTTGATCAGCGAAGAACGCATCATAAAGACCTGGAACGTCAGATGGACTAAATAATGAAATGTAGCCATCTTTCATCATGCGCTGATACATGAGTTTGTTGAACTGAACACCGTAGTCTAAGTGACGTACACGGTTTTCTTCTACACCACGGTTATTCTTAAGCACTAGAAGAGATTCTACTTCCATATGCCAGATAGGGTAGAACAACGTAGCCGCACCACCACGAACGCCACCTTGTGAACAGCTTTTCACTGCAGTTTGGAAGTATTTGTAGAACGGAATACAGCCAGTGTGGAATGCTTCACCACCGCGAATAGGGCTGCCTAGTGCACGAATGCGACCCGCATTCACACCAATGCCTGCACGTTGGCTAACGTATTTAACTATCGCGCTTGCCGTGGCGTTAATTGAATCTAAGCTGTCGCCTGTTTCAATAAGTACACATGAGCTGAATTGACGCGTAGGTGTTCGTACGCCCGCCATAATTGGGGTAGGTAGCGATAGCTTAAACGTTGATGCAGCATCGTAGAAACGACGGATATAATCCATACGCGTGGCTTTGTCGTAGTTTGCGAAAAGACATGCCGCTACAAGAATATAAAGGAACTGTGCACTTTCGTAAATTTCACCAGTAACACGGTTTTGAACTAAATATTTGCCTTCAAGTTGCTTAACCGCTGCATAGCTGAAGTTCATGTCGCGCCAATGGTCGATATAGGTTTCCATTTCTGCGAATTCTTCACGCGTGTAGTCTTCAAGTAGATGCTTATCGTACTTTCCTAAATCTACCATTTTTCCAACGTGTTCAAGTAACGCTGGCGGCTCAAATTGCCCGTAGGCTTTTTTGCGAAGATGGAAAATAGCCAAGCGCGCGGCCAAGTATTGGTAGTCTGGCGCATCAGTAGAGATCAGGTCAGCCGCTGACTTAATCAGTGTTTCGTGGATTTCGCTGGTATTAATGCCGTCATAGAACTGTATTTGCGCTTTTATTTCAACTTGTGAAACAGAAACGTTGTTTAATCCTTTGGCTGCCCATGTAACGACTTTATGGATTTTTTCTAAGTCGATGGACTCTTTTTCACCGTTTCGTTTGGTGACGAATAAATTGTTGTTCATGTTACTGGCCGTTTGTCTGTTAGCGCTTGATGCGTGGGCTATCTGTTGCCCATTTTCGTTTTAATTTTAAATGCGTATGTTGATAACGTTGTTGGCTCACGCCAGTAAAAACACACACAAAAAGCGGCCTAAACTAATACTAAGACGTATTGAAGTAGAGACTGCTCGTTAAATTCTTTACTGCTTTTTTATTTTCAGCGAGATTATTGTTTCAAACTATAAGTGGTGTCCCAGAGACAGTTTGTCACTAGTTGAGATCCCGAAAAATTATGGATGGGATCCCGTGCTGAATTAAACACAAGATAGTGAGGTTTTGACTTGATTGCAACCCAATATCTGGTGGTATTTCGAGCACTCAATCTGGCATGAAATTTATGTTAGTAACAACTAACTTTTTAGCGTTCTACAAGCGTAAAATATCTGGAATGCAAGCGTTTTAAAGAAAATCTTAATCGTAAAAATTAATTTATTCTTAGAATTCAGTTTTTATATAAACACGATATATGGTGTTTAAAATATCGCCGCAGCCCAATATGTAGTGTTAAATTAACTTTGCGCTACTGTATATAGTAAGTAGTTCACGTCTACATTATTAGACGAAAGATAAAAGCCTTGAGAAATCGGGTCCATATGCAAACCCGTCATATCTCGCGGAAGTAGACCTGCTTGATCTGTCATTCTCATAAGTTCTGATGGTTTGATGAACTTGCTGTGATCGTGGGTACCTTTTGGAACCAATTTAAGAATATATTCCGCGCCAACAATCCCCATTAGATAAGACTTTAAGTTTCTATTAAGCGTGGAAAAGAAAACATGGCCACCAGGCTTTACCAATCTTGCACACGCTAGTACAACAGAAGCAGGGTCGGGCACATGCTCTAGCATTTCCATACAGGTAACTACATCGAACTGATGCAGGTTTGCATCGGCGAATGCTTCAGCTGTAGAGCATACGTAATCAACTTTAACCCCAGACTCTAAACCGTGAAGCTTGGCTACTTCTAACGAGGCTTCTGCCATATCTAAACCTGTTACTGCTGCACCGGCTCGCGCCATCGACTCGGCTAGTATGCCGCCGCCACAGCCGATATCGATCACCTTTTTGTCAAACAAGCCTTCGCTGTGTTGATTTATGAAGTCTAAACGGAGTGGGTTAATAAGATGCAATGGTTTAAATTCACCTTCTGGATCCCACCAGCGAGATGCAAGTTCAGAGAACTTATTGATTTCTTGTTGATCGACATTCGTCATGAGTAAAACAATCCTTAAACTATCTCTTTTTAAGATATCGTAAATTCAGGTTGTGTTTCACTGTTTTTGAATAGAAATAGACAAAATTTAACAAGGGGTGAACGAAAAATAATCGCTTGCCTTTTAGTTGTTTAATAAGCGTAATTAAGCGCTACATAAATCTGTCATCAAGTGGTACACTCGAAGCACGATTATGACCCACATAATAATAACAGTGCGCTCCCACGCCTCGTTTTCACAATGATGTGAAGCGAAGAGCTGGATAACGCAGAACAAACCAAGATAAAGGGATTAAGCAGTTTATGTCTGATAACGCTAAAGAAATCCTCCCCGTTAATATTGAGGAAGAGTTAAAGAACTCTTACCTTGATTACGCGATGAGCGTTATTGTCGGGCGAGCCTTGCCTGACGTAAGAGATGGCTTGAAGCCAGTGCACCGTCGTGTGCTGTTCGCAATGAACGAACTGAAAAACGACTTTAACAAGCCATACAAAAAATCTGCCCGTGTGGTAGGTGACGTAATTGGTAAATATCACCCTCACGGTGACTCTGCGGTTTACGACACTATTGTTCGTATGGCGCAACCGTTCTCGCTTCGCTATATGTTGGTAGACGGTCAAGGTAACTTCGGTTCGGTAGATGGCGACTCAGCTGCTGCGATGCGTTATACCGAAGTTCGCATGGCAAAAATTGCGCACGAATTACTCGCCGATTTAGATAAAGAAACCGTTGATTTCGTACCTAACTACGATGGTACAGAGCATATCCCTGAAGTGTTGCCCACGAAAGTGCCTAACCTTCTTGTGAATGGTTCGTCGGGTATTGCGGTTGGTATGGCGACTAATATTCCGCCACATAACCTCACCGAAGTGATCAACGGCTGCGTTGCGTTAATTCAAGACCCGTCTATCACCATCGACGACTTGATGACACATATCCCAGGTCCAGATTTCCCAACGGCTGCGATGATCAGCGGCCGCAAAGGTATTGAAGATGCATACCGCACAGGTCGCGGTAAGATTTATCTTCGAGCTAAAGCGGAAATTGAGACAGACAACAACGGTAAAGAAACCATTGTTGTTAACGAGATTCCTTACCAGGTTAACAAAGCGCGCCTTATTGAAAAGATCGCTGAACTGGTAAAAGAGAAGCGTATTGAAGGCGTTTCGGCACTGCGTGATGAGTCTGATAAAGACGGTATGCGCATTGTAATTGAAGTTAAACGTAACGAATCTGCCGAAGTTCTGCTTAACCATTTATATGCCAATACCCAGCTTCAAACGGTATTCGGTATCAATATGGTTGCGCTAGACAATGGTCAGCCTAAGGTATTTAACCTTAAAGAAACGCTTGAAGCATTTATTCTTCACCGCCGTGAAGTGGTAACACGCCGTACTGTGTTTGAATTACGCAAAGCCCGTGATCGTGCCCACATCCTTGAAGGTTTGGCAATCGCGCTTGCGAATATCGACCCAATTATTGAGTTGATTAAAGCGTCGCAAAGCCCAGCAGATGCGAAAAAATCGCTTGTAGCACAAGGTTGGGACTTAGGTGACGTAGCGCAAATGCTTGAGCGCGCAGGCGATGACGCAGCGCGTCCAGACTGGTTAATGCCTGAATTTGGTATTCGCGACGGCAAGTACTACCTAACAGAACAGCAGGCGCAAGCGATTCTTGACCTACGCTTACACAAGCTAACGGGTCTTGAGCACGAGAAGATCCTTGAAGAATACAAGCAACTTCTAGAGCTAATCGCAGAACTTCTTCACATCCTTAATAGCCCAGAGCGCTTGATGGAAGTGATTCAAGAAGAACTTGAAAAAGTGCGCGACGAATTTGGTGATGAGCGTCGTACTGAAATTACCGCTGCAAGTCACGATATTGATATTGAAGATCTAATCGAGCAAGAAGACGTTGTTGTAACGCTTTCTCGCGAAGGTTATGTGAAGTATCAGAAGCTTACAGATTATGAAGCGCAACGTCGTGGCGGTCGTGGTAAGTCAGCAACTAAGATGAAAGATGAAGACTTCATCGAAAAACTTCTTGTTGCGAATACCCACGATCACATACTGTGCTTCTCAACCCGAGGTCGCTTGTACTGGTTGAAAGTGTATCAATTGCCGTTCGCTAGCCGAAATGCGCGTGGACGCCCGATTGTGAACATACTGCCGCTAGAAGATAATGAACGTATTACTGCTATTCTTCCTATTAAAGAATTCGAAGAAGGCAAGTTTGTGCTGATGGCAACGGCAAACGGTACAGTGAAAAAGACTGACCTAAGCCTATACTCTCGCCCTCGTTCAAGCGGTATTATCGCTGTTAACCTAAATGAAGGTGACGAGCTAATTGGCGTTGATATTACCCACGGCGATGACGACATCATGTTGTTCTCTGACGCGGGTAAAGTAGTTCGCTTTAACGAGAAGCTTCGCGACAGCGAAACCGGTGAAGTGAAGCGAGATCCAGAAACGGGTGAAGAGCTTCTTGCACTTCGTCCAATGGGAAGAACAGCAACAGGTGTTCGCGGTATTCGTCTGCAAGATGGTCAAAAAGTGGTATCACTTATTGTTCCTAAAGGCGACGGCCCAATCCTAACTGCGACAGAGAATGGTTTCGGTAAGCGTACTCCGCTTGAAGATTACCCGGCGAAGAGCCGTGCGACACAAGGTGTTGTATCAATTAAGGTGTCTGAGCGTAACGGTAAAGTGGTTGGCGCAGTTCAAGTAGACGAAACCAATGAAATTATGCTTATTAGTGACCAAGGCACACTGGTTCGTACCCGTGTAGGCGAAGTGTCAGTAGTAGGCCGTAACACACAAGGCGTTCGCCTAATACGTACAGTAGAAGGTGAGCACGTTGTAGGGTTACAGCGTATTGAAGAAGTGGCAGAGTTACAGGAACTCGATGAGGACGGTAACCCAATCATTTCAGAAGATGCGCCAGAACAAGCAGAAACTGCTGTTCAAGAGCAAGAAAATACCGCAGAAGACGGTGATAGCTCAACGACAGAAGAGTAGGGATAGCGCGCAGGCATAGGCTATGCGCATTATCAGTGTTCTTTCAAACAAGCGGCTTTTGCCGCTTGTTTACCTAATAGGCCCGCAAAATGTCTATGATAAAGCGGGTTGAACGGTACTTATCTACAGGTGTTGAAAAACGCAATGAAAGAGGTTTTTAACTTTAGTGCTGGGCCGGCCATGCTTCCCAGAGAAGTCATGGAAAAGGCACAATCAGAATTTACAAATTGGCGCGATTTAGGCTGTTCTGTAATGGAAGTCAGTCATCGTGGTAAAGACTTCATTGAGATAGCCGCAAAAGCAGAGCAGGATTTGCGTGACTTGCTATCTGTGCCATCTAACTACCATGTGCTTTTCACGCACGGTGGTGGACGTGGTCAATTTGCTGCTGTTCCCCTTAATTTGTCATCCACTGAGGATACCAGCCTTCACTTAGTGAGCGGATCTTGGTCAAAAGGCGCGGTGAGTGAAGCGAATAAATACAATAACGCGGTAGTGGTGGGCGATGTCACAGAAAAGGACGGGCTTCACTATATCGCTAAGCCTGCTCTGAGTGATATCGACCAGTCTGCGGCCTATTACCATTTTTGCCCGAACGAAACGGTAGACGGTATTGCTTACGATTGGCTGCCAGAATCTGGCAAGGTTCCTCTAGTTTCTGATATGTCCTCGACGATATTGTCACAACCGCTAGACGTGGCAAAACACGGTGTTATTTACGCCGGCGCACAAAAGAACATAGGCCCAAGCGGTTTGTCTGTGGTTATTGTTCGCGAAGACCTAGTTGGCAAAGCACGAAAAGAAACGCCCTCTATTTTCGATTATGCCTTAGCGGCAAAATCTGATTCTATGTACAACACACCGCCAACGTTCTCATGGTACTTGGCAGGGCTTGTATTTGAGTGGCTTAAAGACATGGGCGGTGTAGACGCTATGGCTAAACGCAATGCTGAAAAGGCAGCGTTATTGTATTCAGCTATCGACAGCTCTGACTTCTATTCAAGTAAAGTTCACCCTGACAACCGTTCAAAAATGAATGTGCCGTTTCATTTAGCTAATGCTGAACTTGACGGATTGTTCCTTAAACAATCACAAGAAGCAGGGTTACTTGCTCTTAAAGGGCATCGTTCGGTAGGGGGCATGCGTGCCAGTATTTATAATGCAATGCCAGTAGAAGGCATTGTTGCGCTAGTTGAATTTATGCGCGAATTTGAAAGAGTGAATGGATAAAATGGAGCAGTTAACATTAGACCCGATTGCAAAAGTATCGGGAGAGGTCAATGTCCCTGGCTCAAAAAGTCTGTCTAATCGCGCACTACTGCTTGCCGCGTTAGCTGAAGGTGATACTGAATTAACCAATTTGCTTGATAGCGAAGATATCGAGCATATGCTTAATGCACTAACAAAGTTAGGTGTTAACTACCGCTTGAGCGAAGACAAAACGCAATGCGTTGTCCAAGGTAACGGTGGCGCGTTTAACGTAGCTGAGCCACTTGAGCTTTTCCTGGGCAATGCCGGTACTGCTATGCGACCTTTATGTGCAGCACTTGCCGCAAGTAACGTGGATACCGTGTTAACGGGTGAACCGCGAATGGAAGAGCGCCCAATTGGCGATTTAGTGGATGC
This sequence comes from Alteromonas sp. ABH4_453, assembly GCF_056160665.1. NCBI lineage: Bacteria > Pseudomonadati > Pseudomonadota > Gammaproteobacteria > Alteromonadales > Alteromonadaceae > Alteromonas > Alteromonas sp. ABH4_453. The sequence goes on along the minus strand of NZ_JBSWXP010000011.1, from coordinate 26,355 downwards.
ACTACGCGAAGCAGATGCTGACGTGTCTTACCTTAAAAATGAAGGCTACCCTCCACTTCAAATTAAAGGCAAGACGTTAAACGGCGGTGAAATGTCGGTTGATGGCAGTGTGTCTAGCCAATTTCTAACGGCGCTTTTAATGGCAGCACCCCTGTTTTCAGGAGATGTGACTATTCGTATCAAAGGCGAATTAGTGTCTAAGCCTTATATCGACATCACGTTAGATACCATGGCTAAATTTGGCGTTACTGTTGAAAATGATAACTACCAGACGTTTACGGTTTCTGCTGACGCTAAGTACGTTGCGCCAGGTAAATTTATGGTAGAAGGCGATGCTTCTTCTGCATCTTACTTCCTTGCAGCCGGCGCCATTAAAGGCGGAACGGTACGCGTAACCGGAATTGGGCAGAAAAGCATTCAAGGTGATATCCGCTTTGCTGACGTGCTCGAAGCCATGGGTGCAAAAGTTGTGTGGAACGATGAATATGTTGAAATAACCGGTGCGCCACTTAAAGGTGTGAACATGGATATGAACCATATTCCGGATGCCGCCATGACCATTGCCACTACAGCGCTGTTTGCTGAGGGTCCTACGACCATGACTAACATCTATAACTGGCGTGTTAAAGAAACAGACCGTCTAGCGGCTATGGCAGCCGAGCTTCAAAAGCTAGGTGCGAAAGTAGAAGAAGGTCACGACTATATAAAAGTATGGCCAACTGATTCGCTAAAACACGCTGAAATAGATACGTATAATGACCACCGTATTGCAATGTGCTTTTCTCTAGTTGCATTAAGTGATACCCCGGTCACAATTAACGATCCGGGTTGTACACGTAAAACCTTCCCAGACTATTTTACTCGCTTTAAAACTTTGTATAGCGCGTAAAAGCCTTATAAAAAGAATCACAGGTTAACGAAGCGCTGTACGGATTACCCCTCTAGCTTCGTTGATCTGAATCAGATTTATTCTAATGTACAATGCCGTCACTAAGAGGCGGCATTGCTTATCTCTCACTAAAGCGTATAATTGCGCGCGATTTTTAGTAATTTAAACGATGGAGCAGGTATGCATTCCACACCCGTAGTCACGGTTGACGGTCCTAGTGGTGCAGGCAAAGGTACGTTAAGTAGCTTGCTAGCAAAAAAATTAGGGTGGCACTTTCTAGATAGCGGCGCAATTTACCGTGTATTAGCAGTTGCTGCACTTCACCACGACCTTCCGTGTGATGATGAAGAATGTGTTGTTCCTCTAGCAACCGGTCTTGATGTTAGTTTCGAGACGAATGGCGATACCACTCGCATTATCTTAGAAGGCGAAGACGTTACTGACGATATTCGTACCGAAGAGGTTGGCGCTGTGGCATCAAAAGTTGCAGCATTACCTCGTGTTCGCGAAGCACTACTTCGCAGACAGCGCGCGTTCCAACAAGATCCAGGTCTTGTTGCCGACGGTCGCGACATGGGGACCGTGGTATTTCCTGATGCGCCTGTAAAGATTTTCCTTACAGCAAGCGCAGAGGCCCGTGCTGAACGCCGCTATAGCCAGTTGAAAGCAAAGGGCATGGATGTTAATATTGCGCGCCTTTTAACCGATATCAAGGCAAGAGACGAGCGCGATACACAACGTGCGGTGGCTCCTTTGGTACCGGCACAAGATGCAGTAATTATAGATTCAACGGACTTGGATATTGACCAAGTCTTTGAAAAAGCGATGGATATTATTTCCTCACGCCTTTAATGACGAGAGCTGATCGCATCCAAAGCAGTGTTGCTACAGGAAGTGGCGACTAATTTTAATAACCCCGCGTTATCCGGATAAGAAGCGTGGATATCAACTTAAAAGTTTATTTGAGACTTATGACTGAAAATTTTGCACAACTTTTTGAAGAAAGCTTACAAGAACTAGAAACACGTCCTGGTTCAATTGTAAAAGGTACTGTTGTTTCTATCGACAAAGACATCGTTCTTGTTGATGCAGGCTTGAAATCAGAAAGTGCTATCCCAGCTGACCAATTTAAAAACGCTGAAGGCGAATTAGAAATCGCTATCGGTGACGAAGTAGACGTAGCACTAGATGCAGTTGAAGATGGTTTCGGTGAAACTATTCTTTCTCGCGAAAAAGCGAAGCGTCACGAAGCGTGGGTTGAGCTGGAAAAAGCTTACGAAGATAAAGCTACAATTAAAGGCGTTATCAACGGTAAAGTTAAAGGCGGTTTCACTGTTGAAGTTAACAGTGTACGCGCGTTCCTACCTGGTTCTCTTGTTGACGTACGTCCAGTACGTGACACTACGCACCTTGAAGGCAAAGAGCTTGAATTTAAAGTTATCAAGCTAGACGCTAAGCGTAACAACGTTGTTGTTTCTCGTCGTGCAGTTATCGAAGCAGAAAGCAGCGCAGAGCGCGAAACGCTTCTTGCTAACCTTGAAGAAGGTCATGAAATCAAGGGTATCGTTAAGAACCTTACCGATTACGGTGCGTTCGTTGACCTTGGTGGCGTAGACGGTCTTCTACACATCACTGATATGGCTTGGAAGCGCGTTAAGCACCCAAGTGAAATCGTGAATGTTGGTGACGAAATCAACGTTAAAGTACTTAAGTTCGACAAAGAGAAGCAACGTGTTTCTCTTGGTATGAAGCAAATGGGCAACGATCCATGGCAAGAAATTGCGTCTCGTTACCCAGAAGGTACTAAGATCAACGGTCAGGTTACTAACCTTACTGACTACGGCTGCTTCGTTGAAATCGAAGACGGCGTTGAAGGTCTTGTACACGTTTCTGAAATGGATTGGACTAACAAGAATATCCACCCATCTAAAGTTGTTAACCTAGGTGACACTGTAGATGTAATGGTTCTTGAAATTGACGAAGAGCGTCGTCGTATTTCTCTAGGCCTTAAGCAGTGCATTGCTAACCCTTGGGAAACATTTGCTGAGTCACACGAAAAAGGTGACAAAGTGTCTGGTAAGATCAAGTCAATCACTGACTTCGGTATCTTCATCGGTCTTGACGGCGGCATCGACGGTCTAGTTCACCTTTCTGACATCAGCTGGAACAAGTCTGGTGAAGACGCGGTTCGCGACTACAAGAAAGGCGACGAAATCTCTGCAGTTGTACTACAAGTCGACCCAGAGCGTGAGCGTATCTCTCTTGGCGTTAAGCAAATCGAAGAAGATCCTTTCAACAAGTATCTGACAGATAACAAGAAAGGTGCTATCGTTACTGGTACAGTAACAGCAGTTGATGCGAAAGGCGTTACTGTAAACCTAGCTGAAGAAGTTGACGGCTACATCCGCGTTGCAGATCTTGCTGTAGAGCGTGTTGAAGACGCAACAGAAGCGGCTAACGTTGGTGATAGCATCGAAGCGAAGTTCATGGGCGTTGACCGTAAGAACCGCACTGTTAACCTATCTGTTAAAGCGAAAGATCAGGCTGACGAAAAAGAAGCTATCGATAAAGTTAACCAGCAAGAAGATGTTGGTTTCGCTAACGCGATGGCAGAAGCATTTAAAGCTGCTAAAGGCGAATAATGCTTTTGTGGGTGTGCATCTGCACACCCAATTCGCGATAGCTGTTTAAACAATAATATTGACAACGAGGTTAAACATGACCAAGTCTGAATTAATTGAACGGCTCGCGGATCAAGCGCGTCACATTCCGGCGAAAGAACTCGAGCTGGCAATAAAAGAACTTCTAGAGCAAATGGCGCAGACTCTTCAAAAGGGTGAGCGTATTGAAATTAGAGGTTTTGGTAGTTTTTCTCTTCACTATCGCGCACCTCGTGTGGGTAGAAACCCTAAAACGGGTGAAACAGTGAAACTAGACGGTAAATATGTACCGCACTTTAAGCCTGGTAAAGAGCTTCGCGAGAGGGTAGACGCCTCAATCGCATAATGCATTTTAAAAGCCGCTGTAAAGCGGCTTTTTTGTGTCTGATTATAAACTTTATGGGAGGCGTTACTCGTTCTTTTTAATTCCTTCCCCTAATTATTATGAATAACGCCATATACTTTTGTTTAATTTTTAATACCTATTGACCCCGACTTAAATAGGGTTATATATTATTCGAATAATAATAAACGGTATACATAGAAGTAATGTCAGCCGGCGACGAACAAGCAATAATTAAACAATACCAGCCGCTCATTCGCGCGTTAATTCCTTATGAACAACAAAATAGGTTGTTAGAGGGAGTTAACAAGTTTTCGAAGCGTTTGCCTAGTAGTGTCCGAAAAGTCGTGAAAGAAGAAGTGGTTCGGTTGACATCGTTGACTGATGCACCTGCTGATAATTCTGCTTTTGCGCAATTCCCCGTCATGAAATTTAAGCACTTCGGTGTGCAAATGCGCCTTGATAAAGTTGGCGCGCAAATCCTCAAAAACGAAACGTCGCTCTATCAAGACAGATATACCGTTGGTGTGTTTGAGTCTGTAATGAACTCAGACTTCTACCAAAACCAGATAAAAAGAGAACAGTTTAAAAAAATCGTTGATGCGTTCAATGTTGAGAGTCAATCATTTACCGATATCGACTTCGGTGATGACATTGCCATCCGCCCAAACTTTACTCTGTCTTCTCCTGACTTTGAGAAAGGTAGACATTGCTCTGTAAGCTCTATGTCGCATAGAGGTATTGCACTGGAGACAAAAAGACCCCCCAATGCATCTACTGGGGATATTATCACTTTCACTATCCCAGAAGTTAAAGGGCTAACCAAAGAGCCCACTGAAATTACGCTCGAATTAGAGTCTGTGAAATACAACAAGCATTTGGGTAAATACGAAACGACGTTTAACTTTCAAGACGACGTCGATAAGAGCTTTCTCGCAACACTAAAACGCTATGTAGCAGTAACTTCATATAAGCAACCGCTGCAGCGAGATTTAGAAATAGAACGTGCTATGCAAGAACTAGAGCGCGACCGAATACTCGAAAATAGCCCGTGGATGCCGGTATTTCTCGCGCCAGAGAAAAAGTCGCTTAAACCTATCATTGCTCTTTTTACCAAAGCTAATGTTGAACACAATGATGCTGACAAGCTACTGGCAAGCTTGCAAGATAAGCCTATATTCGAAACGTTAGTTGATGAGTTGCGAAAGTACAATGAAGCTTATGTATTTCACGGCAACATTAAAACCAAAAATGGTAACGTACAGATAACCGCTACGCACAGGCAACTTCTTGCGCTCAAACAACTTAATGCGCTTGTATATCTGCTTGCCAAAAGTGGTGACTTCATTTGTACTCACTGTCGACTCGATAGTGTAACCCGCGAAGATAAACAAAAAGCCTTTGCTATTCACGATATTGCGAGTAAAGAATTTGAGCAGCTTGCCCAGATCTCCCATGTTTTATACTGCAAAGATGTATCAGCCTACCTTACAAACTTAACGCTTTCTGCTAAATGCGATTTCAAGCCTTTGTCGAAAACCTTAAAAGCCAGCGGTGACAACTGGCGCATAGATTATGTCATGGAAGAAGATTTAGATAGACGGAGTGAAACCCGCTACGTTATCGATAAACCCGCTTCCATTAAAGTAGGCTTGCTTACCTCTCTTGACGCGCGAGTGGCCGATTTAAGCGCCAGCGGTATGAAATTGACTGTTGCGCCGCACAGCGATCTGCAAAAAGAGATACGAGTTTCTGTGCCGGAACTAAAAATTAAAGGCGAAAAATATAAGGTTGTGCATTACCAAGCTGAAACTGGCGTGGTCAGGCTATGCCTCGTGGAAGACACACGTAAAGCTAAAGTAAGCTCTAACGTCGATCACATGGTTGAAGAAAATACGGCTTATTTTAAAGTGAGAGATATTGCTCGTATTCAGCGCTCCACACATCGTTACATTTGGGAGCTTGCAGTAAGGCATATGCCTTCGTTATCGGTACTTTGCGTAATGAATCGGTTTACACTCGACAGGCTAAAAACCGTTTATCAAAGCGATGCATCTGACGATCTTTATCCGTTTTCACGTACACAAAATATTATACCACTCCATGGTTTCTTTGCAGACAAAGGTCAGGCAAAGCCTAAATCCCAGATATTAGAAGCCATGTTTAAAGAAACTTCTGAACAAGCTTTAGTAGTGCATTGCGTGAGAAAAAGCGACAGTCGTTTGGTGTATATCAAAGAACGAGACTTCTTGTTCTCTAAGCTACGTACACAAATCAAAACTCAGCTAGCTGAAGAAAAAATTCAACTAAGTGCTACTGATGTTACCGCAATACGCTGCCACGGGGCTATAACGCCGTTGACCAAAAAGCGGCTAGCGCAGCTTTCGAAGTTAGATAAAGCTATGTATGACAAGCTTGAAACCATGCAGGCGGGCTACACACACTGCATTTTTATAACAAATATGTCGGCGCTTCACCATGACCTTGTGGTAGAAAATCTGATAGCAAAACCTCAGCGCCATGAACTCGACAGTGAGGGCGCGGCTTAAAATTTCCAACACGCTTTTTGTGTTATCTCTTTTCGCATTTTGCTATTCTTGTAAATAAATCAATAAAAAAGGGTTGAGTGTTGAAAGGGATCCTAACGTTTCTCATCATTTTGGTGCTTCTTGCCATTGCGTTTGTTATTGGCTCTCAAAATGAAGCACAAGTAACAGTTAATTATTTAATCGCTCAGGCGAATCTGCGTTTATCAACATTAATAGCGATAACGCTGTCGATAGGCGTGGGCATTGGTATATTAATAATGCTTATGAGCTGGCTTAAATTACGGGTTCAGTTAATGTCTGCTAAATCTAAAATACAGAGTTTGGAACAAGACCACTAATGCTCGAACTGCTGTTTCTCCTTTTACCTGTTGCGGCAGGATATGGTTGGATAATGGGGCGCAATAGTGTCCGTCAAGCGCAGCGAAAACAGTCAAGTATCCTATCTAAGCATTATTATAAAGGCCTTAACTTCCTTCTTTCAGACCAGCCTGATAAGGCCGTTGATACGTTAATCAAAATGATTAACGTGAATAGCGACACGGTTGAAACCCATATTGCCATGGGCAGTTTTTTCCGTCATCGCGGGGAGATAGATCGGGCGATTAAAGTCCACCAAAACTTGGTTAGTCGCGACGAACTCCAGCCCGCCCAGCGAGAAAATGCGCTTCGAGAACTCGGTCACGACTATACGCAAGCAGGCTTTCTAGAGCGCGCAGAAAATGCCTTTCTTCAACTGCTTAACAGCGATAAACACTACCTTGTTGCTCAACAGCAGCTTTTCAGTATCTACCAGACCACGAAAGAGTGGCAAAGAGCCATAGAGTTAGCGGAGCGTATGGTGCAATGTCATGGTGATAATGATGATCTGTGCGAACGCTTAGCCCATTTTTATTGTGAACAGGCATCGGTTGAGTTGAAGAATGATAGCCAAGGGGCGGCATTGACTCTATTACAAAAAGCAGTAAACGCCGACGAACATGCGGTTAGGCCGTGGCTTATGTTGGGTGATATAGCGCTTGATCAAAAACGCTTTACTGATGCCAACGCATACTTTACGCAAGTTGCCGAACGCGATATCAATTGGTTCAGTGAAGCTGTGCCTAGCCTAGAAACAATTGCCGAAGAGACAGATGACTGGGAAAGTTTTCAGAAAAACTTAGAAGCACACTGGCAAGAGTGTGCTACGTCCTATTTAGCCATGGTTGATGTACTGATGAAGCGCGGTGAAACGGCACAGGCTGCTGAGTACTTACTTGAGCAACTTCGCAAACGCCCGACTATGCGCGGTTTTAAAACCCTAATGGGGCTTTATATTGACCAGCTTTCAGATAAAACCACGGCTGATAGCTTACGCTTACTTAAAGAATTGGTGGAAAAGCAAATGTTGCAGCGCCCTAAATATCGCTGTGGCAGCTGTGGCTTTTCTGGTCGAAAATTATATTGGTTATGCCCTAGCTGTAAAAAGTGGGGCGTAGTAAAACCTATCAAAGGGCTAGACGGAGAATAAAAGAGCATGCATGACCCACGCGTTATTGTTGCATTAGACTATGACAATAAAGACACTGCATTGGCGTTTGTTGATAAATTAGATTCAAGCTTGTGCAAGCTAAAAGTGGGCAAGGAGATGTTCACCTTATTCGGGCCGGAATTCGTAAAAGCGCTAATTGCTAAAGGCTTTGACGTTTTCTTGGATCTTAAATTCCACGATATTCCAAATACGGTTGCAAAAGCGTGTAAAGCAGCGGCCGAGCTTGGTGTGTGGATGGTAAATGTTCATGCATCAGGCGGTTTACCAATGATGCAAGCGGCTAAAAAGGCCATTGCAACAAGCAGCAACCCACATACTAAGCTTATTGCGGTTACCGTTCTTACTAGCATGGATGATGCGCAATTGGCGGATGTAGTAAGTGGCGTAACACCCGAGCAACAAGTACTGCGCTTGGCGGCATTATCAGAAAAAGCAGGGTTAGACGGCATTGTTTGTTCAGCGCAGGAAGCCAGCGCGCTGCGCGAAAAACACAGCGACGACTTTCTATTAGTTACGCCAGGCATTCGCCCTGTAGGCGCTGACGCTGGTGACCAAAAACGTGTTATGACGCCACCTGATGCAATGAAAGCGGGCGTAAGCTATTTAGTTATGGGGCGACCTATCACGAAAGCAGAAGATCCTATTGCAGTATTGAAGGCCGTAAACGAATCAATAAACGCTTAGCGCTACTTAAGAAATCTTCTTTATAGCTGGTATAGGGCTCGTTGCATTGTAGGTCATGCATTTAAAGTGCTAACGGGATAGTTTTGTGTATTAAGTAATAAAAATTAACGTTAACCGGTTATCAAGCGTTCTGATACAAAAAAGCTCGGATGTGGTGTTCACATACCGAGCTTTTTTAGACCATTCGTTAAGGCTACTTATTCACGAAAGTAGCCTAAAATTAGGAAATTAAACGAAAAAGCCTATTCGCCTTTAAGCGCTACTTCAGCGGGTGTATAAGTTAGATCTAACTTTTCACCTAGTGCGTCAACCACAGCTTTGTAAGTTACCTTACCTTCGTGCACGTTTAGACCGTTAAGCAAGTGCTTGTCTTCTAGCATAGCTTTCGCTGGGCCTTTATTCGCTAGCGCTAAGCCGAATGGCAATGTCGCGTTGTTAAGTGCCATAGTAGAAGTGCGCGCAACGCCGCCAGGCATGTTTGCAACACAGTAGTGAACAACGTCATCAACAATATAAACTGGGTCTTGGTGTGTTGTTGCTTTCGATGTTTCAAAGCATCCGCCTTGGTCGATAGCCACGTCAACAAGTACTGAGCCCGGCTTCATGGCTTTAATTTGTTCACGAGTAAGTAGTTTAGGTGCTGCTGCGCCAGGAATAAGGACTGCACCAACAACAAGGTCTGCTTTAGAAGAGTAATGCTCGATAGCATCAACCGTAGAGTAAACCGTCTTAACTTGACCGTTAAAGATATCGTCAAGCTGGCGAAGACGCGGAAGTGAACGGTCTAAAATGGTTACATCAGCGCCAAGACCTAGTGCCATCTTCGCAGCGTTAGTTCCTACAACACCACCACCAATTACCAATACTTTGCCTGGCGCTACACCTGGTACACCACCAAGAAGGGTACCGCTGCCGCCGTGCGCTTTTTCAAGGTAGTGCGCGCCAGCTTGAACAGACATGCGGCCCGCTACTTCACTCATTGGTGCAAGCAATGGAAGACCACCGCGGTCGTCGGTTACTGTTTCATAAGCAATACACGTAGCACCCGACTCAACAAGTAGCTTAGTTTGTGTAGGGTCTGGGGCCAGGTGAAGGTATGTATAAAGCGTTTGGCCCTTACGAAGCATTTTACATTCGTTTGGTTGAGGCTCTTTCACTTTTACAATCATTTCCGCTTCAGCAAACACTTGCTCAGCAGTAGATGCAATCGCAGCACCGGCGTCTACATACATTTCGTCAGTGAAACCGATTGCATCACCTGCATTAGTTTCAACAAGAACGCTATGACCATGAGTAACAAATTCTTTTACTGCTGCTGGCGTCAAGCCAACACGGTATTCGTGGTTCTTAATTTCTTTTGGTACACCAACTAACATGTATCGTCCTCAATTTTATAACGAGCTTCTATGTGGCTCTGGTTGAACTTTTGATTGAAAGTGTTCGGCTTTGAAGCCCGTGAACATATTTGCGGAGTATACGCGATAAAAAAACGAACTATCTGCTGAAGAATGGGCGTTAGTAGCATATAATTTTTCTAAGAGATGCTTTTAAGATATTTTATATGCTGGTAAAGACACCAAAACACCTAGACCGAATAGACAGGAATATCCTGGTACAGTTGCAAAAAAACGGGCGGATATCAAACGTCGAACTTGCTAAAGAGGTAGGCTTAAGTCCAAGCCCTTGCCTAGAGAGAGTTAAGAGATTAGAGGCTCAGGGCTATATAAAGGGCTACCACGCGTTGGTTGATCCTGAAAAGCTTGGCGCAGCCATGCTTGTCTTCGTAGAGATTACGCTAACGAAAACATCGGTAGATATCTTTGCAGAATTTTCTGCTGCGGTAAAACTGCATGACGATATACAAGAGTGCCACTTAGTGTCTGGAGATTTCGACTTCTTATTAAAGGCGCGTGTTGCCGATATGGGCAGCTACCGAAAATTGCTCGGTGACACCTTATTGCGTTTACCCGGTGTAAGTGAGTCGCGGACCTATGTTGTGATGGAAGAAGTAAAAAGCACATCATCACTGCGCATTAATTTGAAGTAATGAAAGCATGGCTCAATAGTGTGTTTTTATGGTAGGCTGTGCAAAAATACAGTGTTTGTGTGCAACGAAAGGATTGTTGTGGTTCAAATACAATAGGGTAGGGGAGCATCCCAATAGTTTTATTAACAGGCTCAACTACTTACCAACATTACTCAAATAATAATTATTTAGGGATTGCAAAGAGTTCGCTAAGCTCTTTGTAGCGTTTAACGCGAAGATAGTACGTATGGGCTAAGACCGTTAGTCGATATAAAACTACAAGCGATAGAAATTGAAGGTTCTTTAGGGTTATGGCGCGATTAACAGGGGTTCAGCGAGTGTGGGAAGCAGGCATGATTATCGCCTGTGTTTTCGCCTTTTTCTTATTGCTGGCACTAGTATCTTTTCATCCAGGCGACCCTGGCTGGAGTCAGGCTGGTTTACAATTAGACATACACAATTGGGTAGGGGCAACAGGTGCATGGGTTGCTGACTTATTGCTATTTTCGTTTGGTTTTCTTGCTTATTTGCTCCCATTTGGCTCTGCATTTTTAGGGTGGTTCCTTTTCCAGCACATCAAAGAGCTGGACGAATTCGACTATCTCACCATTGGGTTGCGAATTATCGGTGGGTTATTAATGGCCCTTGGCGCTACGGGTATCGCCAGTATAAATTTTGACGACATTTACAACTTTTCAGCGGGCGGTTTTGTTGGGGACGTTATTAGTTCGGCACTTATACCTTATTTTAATACCGCTGGAACGATCCTCTTGTTGCTTTGCTTTTTTTGTACCGGGTTTACTCTATTAACAGGTATTAGCTGGCTTACCATTATCGATAGATTAGGGGAAGGGACACTATGGTTGGGTCGCAAGAGCTTGTCGGCACCTCAAAGCTTGTTAGCACTTGAGATGCCGCGTTTGGCGTTAGCCAATAAGTCTTCAAACAAAGAAAGTGCGGACGCCGCGGAGCTGGATATTACCAGTATGCGGGCAGAGCCTTTGGCGTCTTCTCCACAGGTTCAACCACAGCAAGCGCAAAAGACTACACCGACTCGCAGTGAACCTAACTTCGGCATCGACGAAGTCGAAGATGAACCGCCATTTTATACCTACAACAGAGACGAACCTGTTCAAAGTACGTCGAATCATGAAACTGGTGAAGAGGATAATGATATCGCGTCAGTTGACAGTGATAGTGAAACCAAGAAGTCTACTTTTTCTCTATCGGGCATGCGCGAAGCGGTTACTGGTAGCTTTAAAGATAAAGTGGGTTTGGGCAAATCAGGTCAAGCGGAGCCAACGCATTCTTCCAGTGAAAGCGCTCAATACGAACATAATCAGCAGCATCAACAAAGCCCGCATATCAATTTTGACGATTTAGAGGAGTTTGATGAAGACCTGCCTTATGAAACGGGCAGCAAGCCAGTAGCGTCGACAAGCAACACGGCTTCCTCTGCGGATGATAGTCAGCCTTCAGCGTCGGCTGCTGATACGCGACCAACGCACACGCAAGATGAAGTTCAAGGCGCAACTCAGGCATTCGCGCCTGCAGCACTTGGTGCAAAGCCGGTTAAAGCGAAATCGGGTGAAGTTGACCCTGACCTGCCTCCTATGCCGTCGTTCGATTTGCTAGAACGTGCTGACAAACATGAAAACCCGTTAACGCCAGAAGAGATTGAAGGCATTTCTCGATTGGTAGAAGAAAAGCTAGCTGATTTTAATATTGAAGCGACTGTAGTGGGCGTATATCCGGGGCCCGTAATTACGCGCTTCGAGCTTGATTTGGCGCCTGGCGTTAAAGTGAGCAAAATTACAGGGCTATCAAAAGACTTAGCCCGTGCAATGTCAGCTATTTCAGTACGGGTTGTAGAAGTTATTCCAGGTAAATCAGTTATAGGACTTGAGCTACCTAACAAAAAACGTGAAATGGTGCGTTTAAGCGAAGTAATAAGTTGCGATACCTTCCAGTCTAATAAATCGCCACTAACCATGGTTTTAGGTGCAGATATCTCTGGTCAGCCGGTAGTGGTTGATTTAGCTAAAATGCCTCACCTTCTTGTTGCAGGTACTACAGGTTCAGGTAAATCTGTGGGTGTGAATGTGATGATCTTGAGTCTGCTTTATAAAAGCACGCCAGAGGACGTTCGCATGATAATGATAGACCCTAAAATGCTTGAGCTTTCAGTATATGAGGGCATACCGCACTTGCTTTCTGAAGTTGTGACCGACATGAAAGAGGCCGCCAATGCACTTCGCTGGTGTGTAGGTGAAATGGAACGTCGTTACCGCCTAATGAGCGCCCTAGGTGTGCGTAACCTCAAAGGTTATAACGCTAAGGTAGAAGAAGCCATTGCTAACGGCACGCCGATTAAAGATCCGCTTTGGAAGAATGAAGAAAGTATGGATGCTGAAGCGCCAGACTTAGCGAAGCTTCCGGCTATTGTAGTGGTGGTCGATGAATTCGCCGACATGATGATGATTGTGGGCAAAAAAGTAGAAGAGCTTATTGCGCGTATTGCACAGAAAGCCCGTGCGGCGGGTATCCACCTTATTCTTGCTACCCAGCGTCCGTCTGTAGATGTAATTACAGGCTTGATTAAAGCGAATATTCCAACCCGTTGTGCATTCCAGGTATCAAGCAAAATAGATTCAAGAACCATTCTTGACCAACAGGGTGCAGAAACCTTGTTAGGTATGGGGGACATGCTTTATCTACCACCAGGAAGCCCAGTACCTACTCGTGTTCACGGTGCGTTTGTAGACGATCACGAAGTGCATGCGGTAGTGGCCGATTGGCAGAAACGTGGTGAGCCAGAGTACATTGATGAGATCCTGAATGGCGAAGCGACGGCGGAAGTCTTACTGCCAGGTGAGCAGCCTGAGGGTGAAGACCAAGAATTCGATGCATTCTACGATGAAGCCGTAGCGTTTGTTACCGAAACTCGTCGTGCAAGTGTATCAAGCGTGCAGCGTAAATTTAGAATTGGTTACAACCGTGCAGCACGCTTAGTTGAACAAATGGAAATGAGTGGTGTCGTAAGTGCACAGGGGCATAACGGAAACCGTGAGGTGCTTGCACCGCCGCCCCACAAAGAATAACGAATGGATTGAATAAATGAATAAAGCAGTTTCGGTTTATTTTATAAGCGCACTAGCCGCCGGCGGACTAACGATAAATGCTGCCAACGCATCGGCAGAATTAGCTTCTACAGAATCAGCTACTAGTAACAGCATAGACACCACAGGTACGGCGCACCAAAAAAGTAGCAATGACTCAGTGAGTTCATCGTTGCAGGCGCAATTGAGCAACATGAAACAGTTCCGTGCAGGCTTCGACCAAACAGTGGTAGACGCCCAGCAAAATGTGGTGCACGAGGCCCAAGGTAAGCTAATCATGACCCGTCCCAATAAGCTTCGCTGGGAAACTACGTTTCCTGATGAAACTTTGCTGGTAGCTGACGGTGAAGCGGTGTGGAATGTAGATACTTTCGTAGAGCAGGTGACGGTGCTTTCTCAAGATAATGCGATTAAGGATAATCCTATCGTTTTGCTTACATCGACAGATGAAGCAACCTGGTCGAAGTTTTCTATTAGCCAAATGAATAGTGGTGTATCTGCTGGTAATTCGGGTAATGACGTCAATAGTGATAATGCCTTGCGAAGTTATCAAATCACGCCAAAAGAAGAAGGCGGTCAAATCCTAACGCTAACTTTAACCTTCAATCAAGATAACGAGCTCGCTTCACTTAATATGCTTGATGCACAACAGCAAATCAGCACGTTAGTGTTCAATAATATTGAGACTCGCTTTCCAGTACCCGCCGATACATTCTCAGTTGATATTCCCGATAGCTTCATAGTTGATGACCAACGTTAATCAAGAGTTTGCGCCGCTGGCGGCGCGAATGCGCCCGGTTTCCATAGACGAGTACAGCGGCCAAGACCATTTACTTGGTGAAGGCAAGCCACTTCGTAAAATGTTAGAGGCAGGTCACTGTCATTCTATGATTTTGTGGGGGCCGCCGGGTACCGGAAAAACTACTCTTGCGGAGCTTATCGCTCGGTACACTAATGCGTCTGTATTGCGTATTTCAGCCGTTACATCCGGGGTGAAAGACATTAGGGCAGCTATGGATACGGCAGAAGAAAACGCCCGCTACAATCAGCGAACGTTGCTATTTGTAGATGAAGTTCACAGGTTTAATAAGAGCCAGCAAGATGCGTTTTTGCCATTTGTTGAATCGGGTGTGGTCACCTTTATTGGTGCAACGACAGAAAACCCCTCATTTGAATTAAATAAAGCGCTATTGTCCCGAGTCCGTGTTTACGTGCTAAAAACACTTGAACAACACGCGTTATCTGAATTAATCGATAGAGCGCTGAGTGATAACGAAAAAGGCCTCGGCGACAGAGCCCTTGGTATCGAAGAAACAGCAAGAAACGCCCTTATAGACTTGAGCGGTGGCGATGCCCGCCGTCTTCTTACGTATTTGGAGCTAGCCGCAGACTTCACAAGCGCAAGCGACATTACCGTCAGCGATGTTGAACATGCGGTGGGCGAGAAAGTAGCCAGCTATGATAATAAAGGCGATACTTTTTACGACCTCATTTCAGCCTTTCATAAATCTGTAAGGGGTTCAGATCCTGACGCTGCACTTTACTGGTATGCAAGAATTTTGGATGGCGGCGGTGATGCGTTATATGTGGGAAGACGTCTTCTAGCTATTGCGTCGGAAGATATTGGCAACGCCGACCCTAGAGCTATGCAGCTATGTATCAATGCCTGGGATACTTTTCATCGTGTAGGGCCTGCAGAGGGCGAGCGTGCCATTGCACAAGCCGCCGTTTACTGTGCCTTAGCTGCAAAAAGTAATGCGGTTTACATGGCGTTTAATGAAGCAAAATCTTTAGCGCGAAAGACCTCGGATGCACCGGTACCCATGCATTTACGCAATGCGCCTACGTCGCTCATGAAAGAATTGGGTCACGGCGATGGTTATCGTTACGCGCACAACGAGCCAAATGCCTTCGCAGCGGGTGAAGCTTACTTTCCTGAGAGCCTAACCGGTACTCGCTTGTACAACCCCAATGAGCGTGGTTTAGAAAAAGCCTTAAAAGCAAAGCGTGAATTTCTCGATTCACTTAATGCGAGAAGTAACAATAAAAGGTAAAGTTACAGACAAGTAACTCAACTAGTTCAGATTATATGAATTAGTTAATAAAAAAATGCGCTAGGGAGTTTTCGTGCCTCAAGGGTTAGCTTTGTATTGTTTTATTGCCGCTGGCGGTGCGACCGGCGCTTGTTTGCGCTATTTTGTTACCACAAGTGTTGATTCCTTATTTGGAAAACACATGCCGTTTGGTACACTAACGGTGAATGTGGTCGGGTCGTTTGCACTCGCATTACTGTACGGTTTTATCGAACGTCATGATTTAAGCGACTCTCCTTACCGAGCGCTTATCGGTGTAGGGCTATTAGGTGCCTTTACTACATTCTCAACATTTTCCGTTGAAACCTTAACTTTATTAGAAAACGGGTTGTGGCTTAAAGCCGCAGCAAATGTATTTCTTAACGTTGGCGCTTGCCTAATAGCAGGTTGGCTAGCCATTCAATTGATGAAAGGATAATTAGAAACACATGTTAGATCCAAAGTGTTTGCGAAGCGATATAGAACAAACAGCTAAGCGATTAGCTGCCCGTGGTTTTAACCTCGACGTAGCAGCTTTCAGTTCGCTTGAAGAAAAAAGAAAAACACTTCAGTCCAGAACACAGGATCTGCAAAACGAGCGTAACGTGCGAAGTAAGTCCATTGGTAAAGCAAAAGCGCAGGGTGAAGACATCGCACCGCTTTTAGCTGAAGTGGGTAAACTGGGTGACGAGCTTGATGCCGCTAAAGCGGAGCTTAGCGAACTGCTAGATGAAATTAATACCTTTACCCAAGGCATTCCTAATTTACCACATGAGTCGGTGCCGGAAGGTGAAAACGAAAACCACAACGTTGAGATTTCTCGTTGGGGCGAGCCGCGTACGTTTGATTTTGAAGTTAAAGATCACGTAGATGTTGCTGAAGGCTTAAACAACGGCTTAGATTTCGCCACCGCAAGTAAGCTTACGGGAAGCCGCTTTGTAGTGATGCGCGGTGATATCGCTCGTTTAAACCGTGCTATTGCTCAATTTATGCTAGATACCCATACCCAAGAGCATGGCTATCAAGAAATGTACGTGCCTTATTTGGTTAATGCTGACAGCTTATATGGCACGGGGCAGTTGCCCAAATTTGGTGAAGATCTTTTCCACACAAAACCAGCAACAGAAGAAGGGCAGGGGCTTAGCCTAATTCCAACGGCAGAAGTTCCGCTAACTAATATCGCACGCGATGAAATATTAGATGCGAAAACGCTGCCTGTAAAAATGACAGCACATACGCCTTGCTTCCGCTCAGAAGCTGGTTCGTACGGTCGAGATACCCGTGGCCTTATTCGTCAGCATCAGTTCGATAAGGTAGAACTTGTACAGTTAGTTAAGCCGGAAGAGAGCTTTGACGCGCTAGAAGCACTTACAGGACACGCCGAAGTTATTCTTCAAAAGCTAGAATTGCCGTACCGCAAAGTGTTGCTATGTACGGGTGATATGGGCTTTGGTGCATGTAAAACCTACGATCTTGAAGTATGGCTACCTGCGCAAAATACCTATCGTGAAATTTCTTCATGTTCAAACATGTTGGACTTCCAAGCACGACGCATGCAGGCTAGGTTCCGTAACCCAGAAACGAATAAAACAGAACTTCTGCACACATTGAATGGTTCTGGTTTAGCGGTAGGGCGTACGCTTGTTGCCATTTTAGAGAATAACCAGCAAGCAGACGGAAGCGTTACGATTCCAAAAGCGCTAGTGCCTTACATGGCAGGGCAAGAAGTTATTAAAGCTTAGTAAGTAGACCGTTTGGCGGTGGCGAAGTTTTTCTAGTAGCAATAATATAAAATCCGATATGAGCATTCGTATCGGATTTTTTGTTTGGACTTAATGGATAAGGTGTATGTGCGGATTTATACAACGTATTACAGACTCACCTGACGTTATAGCACTGCTTGAAGAAGTTGGTCTCTCGCAAACCATTCCGCTTTTTGCCAATGAATCTTCCACAAGCAGCGTTATTAACTTCTATCCTGCATTTGGTAAAGCGCCCGAAAAGCAAATTACCAATTTAATTGTATCGGGTGATAGCACCATAGATGCAACATGGTGGTTTGACGCCAAGCCCGTTGGTGACACACTGCAAATTGGTGATAGAACCACGTTTAACGCCCGTAATTTAGAGAGCCCTTATTGGGGAAAGTTTATCCGTGAGCGGCGAGCAGTGGTTGTAGCAACTGCCGTAGGGGAGTCTAACCCGGTTGAAAAAGGAAAAGCACATTATCTAATGAAGCCCACAAGCGGCGCCTTACTTATTGGCGCAGTATATCGGCGCTTTAGTAACGGTTTATTTTCCTGTGCGGTAGTAACACGCCCACCCGTAAAGGGATTTAGTCTGTATCATGAAAAATCCATTCCTTGCTTTCTTCCCCACGACAGTCATGCTATCAATGCGTGGCTTGCGGCTGATTCACAGGGCGCACTTAATGCTGAGGTAGAGTTTATTCTAAATAATCCGCGTATTTATAGCGATCTTGAAATTACGCGAGTAAAGACGTTCAAAGGCGCTGAGGTCATTGGTGAGGTTAATGTATTAAAGGCTGAATAAAACTTCTGGCCTAAACCCAAACACTTATAAAAAAGGCGGTGTTAACGACAGCCGCCTGTGTTTTTTCATCGTTTGATTAGGGCGCTATTTGAGGTATGAAAGCAAGGTTTCCTCGTCCGCGCCTAAAACATTCTTTTTTACTTCTTTGTCGACGACTTCTGAGCATTGAGATGACATTCCGTTTCTTAATTTTCCAAGAAACCCTGGACCGCTAATAATATCTATAGAGCCTAATGAACCGCGTTTACGCTCGCTATCCAGCCAGTGTGCAATGTCGCTGGCAAATCGTTCATCTTCGAGTTCAGCGGCATCTTTTCGATTCATACTGTCTACCCCTGGGACCTGTGAAGCGGGGGCGGACTGTCTGCCGGGCCTGTCTGTATAAATATCTTGGTCGCTGGCATCACTGAATTCATTGTGCCACTTTTTTACTTCAACAAGTGCACTTCCGTGATTGGTATAGGTGTAAGCTGTGGCGTTGTCGTGGTTGGCCACAATTACGTAGTGTTTTTGAACTGTCATACAGCCTCCTATGTCCATTTATGTAAAACATTCACGTTCATGGTGTTTGGTAAAGGCAAGTATGAAAATTATGCCTGAAACCCGAGATAAAACGCTAATGTAAGAGGGGAGTTGCAATATCAACACCAAAGCGAAAATAGTTAACAATAGGGTGGCTCTTCTGATAGCTACCTTAAGTCGGGTTTCAACCCGTAAAGCAAGTCAAAAAGTGCTATTAGCAGAAGGCTAGCCGGAGGACGCTAGCACTTTAATTATAATGTGTAATAGCCTTTACAAGCATTTCGCAGGTTTAGGTAATCCTGCCAGTTTGGTGGCTTGCTTAGCCGGGCCTTTTTTAAAAAGTCGCTGCAGGTAGCGGCTATTACCTTTTTCTGGCCCAAACTTATTGGCCATAGCTTTCACCAAAGCACGAATCGCTGGGCTGGTTTCGTACTCTTCATAGAATGCGCGTACAAACCGCACAACTTCCCAATGGGCCTCTGTGAGCTCAATATTCTCTTCTTGCGCCAGCAACTCAACCATGTCTTCTTCCCAAAGCGTGTAGTCGAGCAAATAGCCAGCTTTGTCTGTAGGGATATCTCGGCCCTTATAATTAAAGCTATAAGTTTCTTGTGTCATGAAAGGGGTATCCAGTGCTGATTTTTTGCTGATATTGCAGCAAGTTCTTTGTAGGAAATTGGATTAAAATGTTCGGGAAGATTTGCGCCCCTGGTATCCGCATCTGTACTCAAGAACGACAGGTTTAGCGTTGATTTGTCTTTTACCGTGCCTTTTGTCGTACTCTCTACCGTGCTTTTTACCGTATTGGCCAGCTGCTCAAGAAACGCGGTGTTTAATGCAGGGGCATAAACGCCATCACCAACAAATACAACATAAGTAGAAGTCGATTGCTCATAGGTGGCTTCAATAAGCTGTTTGTATTCAGTGCTCAAATTTGGCGTTGAAATAGTAATAAGCATTAGAATGTCACCACATGATCTACGCTTTGGATAAGCGCGACTTTCTCTTCTGGGAATATCCACTCACAGTCTAACTCATCAACTAAACTGTTATTTGAAAGAACCTGCTCAATGTCGTAGGTATCTGCACTTGCTTTACACACAAAGCATTCTTCGATATCGAAAAACGGCATGCTAGCTAAACGTTTGGTGTGATTTTTTAGTCCTTTGGTAGACGCTGCCTTAACAAGCTGCAGTACACCTTGGCTTTCAAAAAGCACTTTAACATCGTGCCCATAGTTTGTTGCAGCAAGCGCAAAATCTAAACCGTCTTGGCTTTTAGCATTGGAAAAAGGGCTTTGCGTAAACCTAATAAGTAGTTGCGCCATTAGAATTGTACCAACCTGTTGCAATCATGGAGCGCAGTGAAGAATTCGCCTAAGCCAGCTTGCTCGAAAGGTGCGGTTAAGTTGGCCTGAGACAACCCATTCTCTTTCGCCTCTAACTCACTAACAATACCTCGCTTAACGGCGGCGGTAATGCATACGAGTAATTTCACGTTGTGTTCAGTCGCTAGAGTCTTCCAGCTATCAAGTACGAACAGCTCGTCACCCGTCTTTAGCATTAAGTTATTAGTGTGGTGTACACCTTCGCTATAAAAGAAAACGTTGTTTATTACATCACCATTATCGATTACACCTTGTGCAAAGGAGAGGGCGCGTAACGCTGTATCGCCTTGAAACGGTGATGATGTGATAAGTACTGAATATTCTGCCATACAAATAAAAACACCCCGGTTAAGGGGTGTTTCTCTTTAAACCTTTAACGCTGTTTTAATCGTCGCCACCAAACGCACCTAGAAGGTGAAGGATAGACGTGAACAAGTTGTATATGTTCAAGTATAGCGAAACTGTTGCACGAATGTAGTTTGTTTCACCACCGTGGATGATACGACTTGTATCAAACAAGATAAAACCTGACATAATAAACACAATCGCTGCACTGATTGCTAAGCTAACCGCTGGAACTGCGAAAAAGATGTTCGCAATTGCCGCAACAAGCACTACAACTAGGCCTACAACCAAGAAGCCGCCCATGAATGAGAAGTCTTTCTTAGTGGTTAACGCGTAGCCAGATAGCGCGAAGAATACAAGGGCTGTTGCACCCAGCGCTTCCATGATCAAGCCTGGACCCGCAACGCCTAAATAGAAATTAAGCGTGTAACCTAGTGATGCACCCATTAAACCTGTGAATGCAAACACCCAGTAGATACCAGATGCTGAATCAGCTTTTTTCTGAACTACAAATAACGTAATAAAAGCGCCGATAGTCATAACAAGAGACATCATAGGAGAAATGCCTACTGCCATTGCTATACCAGCACAAACCGCACTAAACGCCAGTGTCATCGCAAGCAGCATATAGGTGTTGCGTAGAACCTTGTTCGTCTGCAATACCGATGGTTGAGATGCACTTGAATACATCGAACGTTGATCCATTGTTTCCTCCAACAGGACTTATTATATGACCAAAATGGTACACAATTATTTAGTGTATGTTGTATGGGTTTTAGTTCCCATTTTCAAGTAGTTTCAGATGAAAATGGTGTCAGGTGAATATAAAAACATCTCTTATACGTGATAAATAGTCTATTTGATTGAAATCTCGGCACTTAGACAACTTTTTTAATTTTTCGCTTTACAGTCATAAAAATATCATTAAGATACGCAGCACTTCAGGAGAGTTGGCAGAGCCCGGTTTAATGCACCTGACTTGAAATCAGACGTGGGGTCAAACCCACCGGGGGTTCGAATCCCTCACTCTCCGCCAAATACAAGAAACCCGCACATCGTTGCGGGTTTTTTTATTCCTGCTTGAATTTATACTTTAGTATAAGACCACAGTCGCATTGTTACATCCTATTCACATGTTTAGGCTTGCGTTTTCTTCGCGCAATCTAAAGGTGTTATGTGTCACAGGAAAGTTCTTCTTATCAAAATCTTCACAAACCGAGCAGTAATTTTAAATCAAGAGACGATTATTTAAATCACGAACTTCAAATTCTCACTCCAAAACGTTGGCGGTTGAATCTGCCCGGTAAAGACTACCGCGTTGAGTGGGAAGATTTTGTGCCAGGAATGGCGGCGACCATAGGAAAAATCGTTATGGTTGCCGCCGTAGTAGGTGCATTCGCAGCACCGCTAGGGCTATCTCCTGAATTTGTTATTGAAAACGTGCGCTTTGAATTACTCATTGCAGCAGTCTTGTTCGTTGTTCTGATTTCCGGTTTTCTGAACCCGTCAGCTAATTTAGCAGGTACACACGGCCCCTTACTGCCCTTGGTACCCCTTATTGTTGCATCTGGTGGCCACCCAATGGCGCTCGGTCTGCTCATTGGACTCTTTGGTTTTATTTTAGGAATAACGAAGGGCGGCAGTGTGCTTGCTAGGCTAACCAGTAACGGTGTATGCGGTGGATTGCTGTTGTACTTAGGGTTTATTGGCATTACAGGCCAGGTGAAGAAACTCTTTGCGTGGGCAGAAAGCTTCGATATGGCTTACTTAGCCTTCGTAGTGATCATTGCCACAATATTAATGTATGCATGGCTAGAGCATATTCAAAAGCGTTGGCTGGCCATTCCACTTGGCGCAGTAATGGCGGCCGTCATTGCGTTTTCCTTCGGTGCGCCATTTGAGTTCACAACGTCGCCGGGTATGCCTAACTTGAACCCTGCTTATTGGTGGGGGGAAAACACAGGTTGGAAATTAGGACTGCCAGACTGGTCGCATTTCATCGCTGTGCTGCCTTTTGCTGTGCTGGCTGTGTCTATGTGGTCGCCAGATTTCTTAGGCCATCAAGTCTTCCAAAAGCTTAGCTACCCGAAGAAAAGTGAACGAGCGCACATGAATATAGATGACACCATGATTGCTGCATCTAGCCGTCAGGCAGTGGGAAGCCTCCTGGGAGGGGGGAACATCTCATCTTCGTGGGGGACCTACATTATTCCGGCTTCAATCGCGCGCAGACCCATACCCGGTGGTGCATTGGTTACTGGCTTTTTATGCGTTGTAGCGGCACTTTGGGGTTACCCCATGGATTTAGCAATTTGGCCGCCAGTGCTTTGCGTAGCGCTTATAGTTGGGGTCTTTCTGCCGCTAATGGAAGCCGGTATGCAAATGACGCGTGAAGGTAAAACGACCCAGTCTGCCGCATTGGTAGTGATCTCATCTGTATTAGTTAACCCGGTATTTGGATGGTCTTTTACCATGCTTTTGGATAATTTGGGGCTCGTTGGGTGCAAAGATAGAGCTGGAGAGCTCGGCAAAGCAGGGCGTTGGCTAATTCCAGGCGTTACGTTTTTGGTGTTATGTACCGTTATGGCTCTAATTGGTATGTTCCCGGGTGTGCCCGCGATTATGGAAACCTTCAGAATGTGATGAGGGCTTTAGGGTAAGGTTACTCCTTTAAAGTTCAAGTTACTGAAATCAGATATGCTATTACGCGAACGGCGTAGGAGGTGTTTCTCCACGCCGTTTTTATTTAATTTATTAAGCTGATATCTCTCATCCACTGAAGTTATGTTTCTACTATATAAATTAAGAGTTACGCGTACCGTGATTTACTTGTCCCAGTAGGGCGTACTTTCAAAATAGCTTGATAAAAAGTCAATGAAAACCCTTAGCTTATTAGAAATGAGCTTACGATGAGGATAGACCGCATACAAAGAGATAGCTTGCGGTACGAAATCGTCCAGTATGGACACGAGTTCCCCGTTTTTGAGCGCTTCACCGGCAATGAAGGTAGGTTGAAGTACATAACCTTCACCCTGCTTTGCTACATTGGTTAGGACTTCTCCATTATTGGCGGTTAGCTTTGGCGTCACAGTCTGGGCAATTGCTTTAAGCGCCGCAATTAGCGCTGATTTATCGTTATCGTAGTTGACGTAGGAGTACTCAAGATAGTGTTCAGGTTTTAATTCAGCTGGATGTTGCGGTGTGCCATATTTTTCCAGGTAGGCTGGTGAAGCGCACAGTGCCAGCTTTATGGTTGTGATCTTCTTGGCTACCAGAGAAGAGTTAGCAAGGTGACCTGCACGTATTGCTACATCAAACCCTTCGTCTATCACATCAATCTTTCTGTCGCTTAGCTGCAAGTTTATCGATACGTGAGGGTGTGCTTGTTGAAACGCACTGAGTGCACTCGCTAAATGTAATGTTGAGAAAGAGACAGGGGCATTTACGTGCAGTACTCCCTTCGCTTCCGTGTTGAGCAACCCAAGCTGACTTTCCATATCGGTTACGCTTTCAAGAATATGATTTGCATGTTGCAAACACTGCTGACCAGCCTCGGTTAGGTGAATTTTTCTTGTAGTTCGATTGAATAAACGCGTATCAAGTTGCTTTTCTAATTCGGCAACATACTTGCTTACGAGTTGGTTTGACGTGTCTAGCTTTTCTGCAGCTTTTGTAAAACTGCCTTCATTCGCAACAACGCAGAAGGTTTTCAGTAGCGATAATTTATCCATCGTTCAGCCATCCGTTTCAATAAACAACAAATTGTTGGTAATCATTCAATATTTAACCGCTTTATTCAATAGGTGTTGGTAACTATTCTATATGCATCAGGTAAGCGCTGTGCCAACTCAATGAAGTCAGGCGGAGCGTTCATCACTTTTTAGATATGACACTTTCAATTACGAGAGACTTTGAGGATTCAACAATGAACAAGCAATTTCTGAAAAACATTTTTACTTCTAACAGCAGTATTTCTAGTTTGGTTTTACGTGTGCCTGTGGGCATTATTCTTACCGCACACGGCGCACAAAAGCTTTTTGCGTGGTTTGGTGGTTATGGATTAGAAGGCACAGGTCAGTGGATGGAAAGCATTGGTTTAGCGCCAGGCTTTTTAATGGCATTCCTGGCCGGCAGCGCTGAGTTTTTTGGCGGGCTAGCACTTATTATAGGTTTTCTAACACGTCCAGCCGCTTTAGTAAGTGCATTCACAATGGTGATTGCGATTTTTAGTGTACATGCAGCAAACGGTTTATTTATGACTAACAACGGTTACGAGTTTGCACTGGCGCTACTTGCTGCGACAGGTGCGCTAGCTATTCAAGGTGGCGGTAAATTTTCAATCGATTCTCTTATTAGTCACAAGCTTGATAAATAGCGGTTGTGAGATCTCGATGACTAACGAAACCGGCCCAAATGCGCCGGTTTCAATGGCTATGAAGCCCTTATATCAATCCGCATAGATAATTGCCCACTCAGAAGACGCTGGTAAGTTTAAAGCGAAGCGTGGGAATGCAGGAATGGTATTCTCTACATCTAACAAGGTATGGTTTTATGCAACAGCGAACGCAAACTCACCCGTCTGTGCGAATTAACACCGCTTATATTTCTCATGGTGGAGGGCCGCTTCCACTTCTTGAAATGCAGTCAGTAGGAGAGGTGAAAGAGCCTGCTTTTCACACGGAAATGATTGAAGCGCTCAAAGCATTATCAACAGATTTACCCAAACCTGATGCAGTCATAGTGATTAGTGCCCATTGGGAAGATACTGAAGTCTGTATAACTACTCACCCAGAACCTTCCTTGATTTATGACTATTATGGCTTCCCTAAAGAGGCGTATTCCCTTAAATATCCGGCCAAAGGAGAAGTAGCACTTGCAACTTCATTACTAAAGCGTTTAGCAGAACAAGGCATTGCTGTACGGGAGGATAGGGCACGTGGTTTCGATCATGGAATGTTCATTCCCCTAAGTATTATGTATACCAGTGCCGATGTGCCTTGTATTCAACTATCCATCACGTCTGATTTGGATTCAAAAAAGCATGTGCTATTGGGGGAAGCAATTAGGAAAGCTGTTGAACTCGGGGTAGAGCCTGTAAATATTGAAGCAAAGAACGAAGTGAATATTTTAGTATTGGGCTCGGGGTCTTCTTTTCACAATATGCAGGGCTTTTTTGATAGCTCCGATGATGCAATGCGAAAAGCAACGCGCTTTAATAACTGGCTTCAGACAACTATGCAGACCAGTGCCTACAGCGAGAATGAACGCAAAGCTCGTCTTGTTGAATGGTACAGCGCGCCGGATGCGCGATACGCCCATCCTAGAGAAGAGCACCTTCTTCCACTCCATGTTTGTTATGGCGTTAATAATAGAGCAGCTGATAAAGCTCTGTCTTTAACGCTTCTAACCAAACCTGCAAGCATGTTTATGTGGTGTGATTGACCAGTGCTTCACATTGCAGCGTCAGTGCAACACCTGATTGGATACCGGCTGCGTTAAACGAGAGCAATTAAATTTTGAACACTTTGATTATCAATTGGTCGTTTGAGTAAAAATGTTAAAATTAGTGCTTTACAGTCCCACATAAATCATTAAGATACGCAGCACTTCAGGAGAGTTGGCAGAGCCCGGTTTAATGCACCTGACTTGAAATCAGACGTGGGGTCAAACCCACCGGG
>NZ_JBSWXP010000010.1:0-171960 GCF_056160665.1 Alteromonas sp. ABH4_453 | reverse complement strand
TCGAAATATGAATCGTCGTTGTGACACTCTTAACGAGTGCCCACACAGATTGTCTTGTCTAAATTGTTAAAGAACGTTGCGACTTCGTCGCAATTCACTATAAGCCGCTGCCTCTTAGTGACTCACCCTGTTCGAGTGAGGTGCGCATTTTACATCGTTTATTTTCGATGTCAACCATGTTTTTAAACTTTTTATCTGTTTGAAAACTTGGTTTCGCACTCAATTCAAAGTTGACTTTGTTTTTCTCGAAGCCCCCTCAGAACGTGGAGCGCATTATAGATACCTCTTGAGAAAGATCAACACTTAAATTGGATTTTTTTGCATTTTAAGGCACTTTTGATGTTAACCGCTCATTTCTACATCATTTCTATGGGTTCAATGCATCTTTAGACTAGTTTTTTCACATTTTATTGTTCAAATTGTTACAAATGAGTAAACTATATACAGCCTCCAACACCATAATAAACAATAGAAAGGTAGGTATATGAAAGTAGGCTTTATTCAATGCGCTGTAATTAGCGCTATTTTTGCAATTGCAGGGTATTTGTTATTTTCTTCTGCTAGTTTAAACGTCCATGTTCCACTTACCGTATCGGCAGCTCTGCTGATAAGCGGTATCGTCACTCCTTGGCTAGCGTCTCTTATTCAAAGTCCATCTTCCTCAGATGCCAGAGCACACACCAATAACGGATCAGTCGAGACTTTATATGTGGGTAACTTACCCTATAGAGCGAACGAGAATGCAGTAAAGGAATACTTCAGTAGCTTTATCGAAGTACAGTCGGTTCGTTTGATGAAGGATCGCAAAACCGGGAAAAGAAAAGGTTACGGTTTTATTGAGGTTGTCACTGATGATCTAAGTAGTGTTATCAATAAAACTAACGACTCAATCTTTCAGGAACGAACACTTAAGGTTCGTCCTGCAAAGGATAAAGTCGAACACGCATAGTCCTGTATACTCAGTATCAGTTATTCAAAAAAAGCCCGGTTAGCTTTGCTCCCGGGCTTTTTATTTTGGTAGACCATTAACTTTCGCTAGTTTCAGCAGATTGAGGAAGACCCTCTAACAGGGTTTGGTTAAACGAGCGGAATCTATTTATTGCTGATATAAGGTCGGGTACCTGAACATCTTCCATCTCGTTAATAATGCCAGCGATTAACGCATTATAGTCTTCACTACTTTCTAACTTACTTTCTGCGTTAGCAAAGGTATCCATCATCTTCTCTAGATATTGAGCGATTGGACTAACCACATTACCGTATTTAGCGTTGTCGCTTTTATCCTCGTTGTAGTGCTGGATATTCTCGTATGTTTTTAACACTTCGGTTTGTGTAGTCCTATTCAACTGTAACGCATAGCCAACCAACTCTTTATCGTCAAAGCCTAAACTTAGTGCCTCTTCGAACGCTTTGTCTATATCTCCGCTGTAGAAAGTATCGGCAAGATCCTGAACTTGACCGACCAAATCAGCGATCGATTCCAGCTCATCTTCATCAAGTTCGCCTTTCAATGAAAAGCTAATACCGCTTCGTTCATAGTATTGGTAAGAAGTCTGTTGTTGGTATGATGCTGAAAAATTGTTTTCGCCTTGTTCACCACTACCGCCTGATTGCTCCTGAGATGCCTGTGCCTGGAAGTTAAGTTGTTGAGAGGCTTGGAACGAGCGAAGACTTTCAAAACTAAAACTCACTTCGTCCCCATCTTTAGTTCGAATCAGCAAGCTACCGCTTTTCTCATCTGATGCAGCTACTGCGTTTAAGGATGAAAGTGATACCGCGCTCGGCTGCTGTCGACCAAATATGTCAGTTTCTAGATCATCAATACCTGTATCGATGAGATCACGACTTTTGGTTATACCTTGTTCAATCTCATCATTCATAAACCCAGCGAGATCTTTTTCTGCCATTGCGAAACCGCGGCTTACTCCATCTCTTGCTTGGCTAAAGAGCCCGGCAAGCTTTTCTTCGCTGGCACCTCCATCAGCTGCGCCGCGAATAACACTGCCTACGAACTTAAGTACATTTCGGGCTACTTTTTCAAAATCGAATAAGCCGTTTGACTTTTCTTCAAGATTTTTCTCTTTGGTTTCTTGTGGTTTTTGCCCATCTATTTCCAACGCTTGATTAATATTGCTACTTACCACGCGCAAGCCGATACTCGTTTGGCTACTTGAAACAGATACTGAAGCCGCTTGTTGCTTCGAGAACTCAGCGGCTTGCTGCAATCCATCTTGCTTCAACTGCTTTTTAAGCGCTTCATTCGGGTGAACCGTTGCCTTTTGATCCGCTTTCTGATCAACCTTTTGGTCTCCCATAAAAGCTTTTATTTGACCCACGTTCATAATTTGATCCTCACTATCCTCATTCTTATTATCGGCAAAGAATCAATATTGTTTAATTTTAATACAGCATTTTTTTCTAAAAGCTATTTAGGTAATCACGCTAATTAATAATGAAGAAGTCGGGAGCGCTTGTTGCAGTTATTTTTTAAGGGACTACAATTCGCGACCTCAACAATGAATGGAGAATTTTATGACCACCACTGAACAACAACGCTATCAAGATCAGTTAGACGAAAAAGTTAATCGTCTCGGTGCGTTGCTTTCTCCATTCAATGCCCCAGAGCTTTCAGTGTTCCCATCTCAGCCAACGCACTATCGTATGCGTGCGGAGTTTAGAGTATGGCATGAGGGTGATGACTTATTTCACATAATGTTTAATCAGGAAACAAAAGAAAAATATCGTGTGGATAGCTTTCCTCCTGCGTGTAAAGCAATAAACGATGCAATGGAACTTCTGCTTGAAGAAGTAAGACCAAACGAAACTCTAAGAAAAAAGTTATTTCAAATCGACTACCTTTCTGCACTGTCTGGCGAACTTGTTATAAGCCTTTTATACCATCGTCAATTAGATGAAGAATGGCAAGTGGCTGCAAAAGCATTACAAGCAACACTTGAGACTCACTTTCCCAAAGTAAACATCATCGGTCGCGCTAGAAAACAAAAACTCATTATCGACAACGATTTTGTGATTGAGCGTTTGCCAGTAAACGGTAGAGAATTCGTTTTCAAACATATAGAAAACAGTTTTACCCAGCCTAACGCTGAAGTGAACTGTAAAATGATTGAATGGGCTCTAGATTGTGTAAAGCCGCTCTCGGGCGATTTACTGGAAATGTATTGTGGTGCCGGCAACTTTTCACTTCCGTTAGCCCTTCACTTTGATAATGTAGTGGGTACCGAAATAGCTAAACCTTCGGTGCAGGCTGCTCAGTTTAACATTGAGCAAAATCAGCTTAATAATGTGAAGATTGTAAGACTCGCCGCTGAAGAATTCACTCAGGCTATGAAGGGCGAGCGTACGTTTAGTCGCTTAGAAGGCATTGATTTAAGCACTTATAATTTCACCACTGTATTGGTCGACCCTCCAAGAGCTGGATTAGATGAAGATTCACTTAGAATGATTCAGGATTACGATAATATTGTATATATCTCATGTAACCCCGAAACATTGGCGCAGAACCTTGAGCTTTTGAGCGAAACTCATAACGTTGTGCAGTCTGCGCTTTTCGATCAATTTCCATTCACTCATCATATTGAGGCTGGGGTTCTTCTTACACGCAAAAGCTAATTTGCGTGTAAGTAAGGAAAAATCTCACACTGAAATATAATTTGGAAGAACACTTTATACTGTAAATTCTTTTCCGCGCTAGGCTTTTTGCGTAGCGCCCACTTGAACAAAGCGAAGTTGCGCTTTCACTCTTTCGCCGATTTCACTTCTAAGCTTATCATCTGCTTCTAATGCTTCAGCTCCGGCACTAAAGACCAGTCTTACCATTGCATCGGCTTGTAACTGAGCGCAAGCGTATTCCACGCCTTGCTGTTCGATAATGTAGTCAGTAAGTTCATCAATGAAATGTTGAATTTCTCTGAATACTGCAAGTCGGTAAGCCGACGACGTACCGGTATGCTCTCGCAGTAATAATCGAAATACATTTGTATTGGCCGCGATGAACTCCATGAAGGTTTCAACAGAGGTATGAATGACGCCGCCGCCTGAAGCTATGCGCCTTCTAGCCTGACGCATAAGCTGTCGAAGCGCTAAACCCGCTTCATCCACCAACGTTAAACCCAACTCGTCCATATCTTTAAAGTGCCGATAAAAAGACGTGGGGGCAATGCCTGCTTCTCGGGCAACTTCGCGCAAGCTAATTGCCGATAAACTGCGGTTTTCGTCTAGCAGTGAAAACGCAGCATGGATGATATTCTGGCGGGTTTTTAATTTCTGTTCTTGTCGGCTCACGTTTGCACCCTGTGTTCATTAACTTTTAATGGTCTGATGATTTTTTAACTTTAGAGACTACTCTCAACGTCATCTGAATAACCATTAACGCAATCGAACCTCGTACATCAAAGACTAGCATGCATAGTCTATCTCAACATCTACTCATCAGGAAAGAGAAACAAAATCATCTCTTTAATAAACAAAGGTTAAGCAGTTTTCGTCACGTTTTATCTGTGTTTTGACTACACTTGGCTATAATTAAACTTTACACATGTAAGCAGAACTAATCTTGGTTTTGCTTGCCTGAAGCCTCGTAAAACGATAAATTAGCGAACAGTTGTAAGCCAAGTTGTATAAAATGAAAAAACCTCCTCTTATCCTTACTAATGTGCTGGTATTTATAATATCAGGCGCAATTGCATTTATAGGTGTGCCGCTTTGGGTGGCATATCAGGGTATCGATTGGACAGAAATCGGTACCGCTATATTCCTATTCTATTTCACCGGTATGTCGATAACTGCTGGGTATCATCGCTTATGGTCACATAAAACCTATGATGCCAACATTGTAGTTCGTGTCATATTAGCGATTGGTGGTGCCATGGCCCTGCAAAATAGTATTTTGCACTGGTCGTCAGATCATCGCGTTCACCATCGCCATGTAGATGACAACGACAAAGATCCCTACTCTGCAAAGAAAGGGCTTTGGTTTGCGCACATCGGCTGGATGTTACGGGAGTATCAAGCTAAGCGTTACGATGATTACAGCAACTGTAAAGATCTACAAAAAGATAGCGTTGTGATGTGGCAGCATAAATACTACTTGCCTATTGTACTCGTTGCTAACTTTGGAATTACTGGTCTGTTGGGTTATCTTAACGGCGACGTGATGGGCATGATTTTGGTAGCCGGCGTACTTCGCCTAGTGCTAGTCCACCACGTAACCTTTTTCATTAATTCCCTTGCTCACTTCTGGGGTAGTCAGCCTTATACAGATAAGAATACGGCACGTGATAATGGCGTTTTAGCATTCTTCACGTTTGGTGAGGGTTATCACAACTATCATCACATATTTGAGTACGACTACCGCAATGGCATTCGTTGGTATCAGTTTGATCCAACTAAATGGCTAATTAAAGGGCTCTCTTATGTAGGTTTAACGTCGAATCTTCGCAAAGTACCTGAAGAGCGCATCGAAAAAGCCTTGGCGGCCATGCAGCTTCAAAGGGCAAGTGAAAAAGTATCGTTACTGCCGAATGCGGAAGAAATGATGCACACAATTCAAGAAGAGTACGACTTGTTGATGCAGCGTATGAGTGAATACTACGCCACGAAAAAACGCGTGATGCGCGTTAAGCAACGCACCTTAAAGCGGAGTATTGAAGGGCTTGAGCTTGCATATAAATATAAAGAGCTGAAACACGCCTTTGCTGTTCAGAAAGAAAAATGGACACAATTGCAGAGTTTGTCGCTTCAAATGGCGTAACTATTTTCTTTACTCTTGTATTCGTAGAAAACCACATAAGCCCATGCTTATGTGGTTTTTTTTGATCTATAGTTTGAATGACACTTCAAGTAAGGTAGTTATACTGGAGTTTGGAAGATTGGGATAAAAACTTAGCTTTATTCTAAGTTCGATGTTCACGCTACATAATAAACTGAATTATGGCGGTTACTGTAATTTCAGACGCCACATCATAGAAGTAATAATACGGGAAGGTAACATGGCAACGAAGCAAAAAACAAAAGCTCCATCGTATCACTATGACGCAATAGTTATCGGCACAGGTCCTGGTGGAGAAGGTGTTGCAATGCAGCTTGCTAAAGCCGGAAAAAAAGTTGCTGTGGTGGAACGCTACGAAGCAGTAGGAGGTGGGTGTACCCATTGGGGCACTATTCCGTCGAAGGCGCTTCGACACTCTGTCAGTCGTCTAATTGAATATAATTCATCTCCCTTGTTTGCCGACAACCACCTAAGCAAAAGCCTGACTTTTTCTGACATTATGCGTCATGCTAGCGGTGTTGTTAAAAGCCAAACGCGACTTCGTTCTTCTTTTTATGACAGAAACCGCGTTACGCTTTTTCACGGCGAAGCCAGTTTTGTAGATGCGCATACGTTAGAGATCACCCGGAAAGATGGCTCAAAAGATACTGTCACTGCGGGCCAAATTGCTATAGCAACCGGTTCGAGGCCTTACTGCCCGAAAGATATCGATTTCACCCACCCACGAATTTATAACTCAGATACGATCTTGTCATTAGATCACGATCCTAAATCAATCATCATTTATGGTGCTGGAGTAATTGGGTCAGAATATGCCAGTATCTTCCGAGGACTAGGTGTAAAAGTAGACCTCGTTAATATGCGCGATCGCTTACTTTCATTTCTTGACGACGAGATATCTGATGCGCTTAGCTACCATTTATGGAATAACGGCGTGCTTATTCGCCACAACGAAACTTATTCTTCGGTTGAGGCCACCGATGACTCGGTAATTTTGAACCTAGAGTCAGGCAAGCGTATGCGGGCGGATTGCTTACTGTTTGCTAATGGTCGCACAGGTAATACTGATACACTTAAACTCGAAAACATTGGTTTGAAAGCTGATGGCAGAGGCCAGCTTAGAGTAAACGAGAATTATCAGACTGACGTAGACAATATCTTTGCAGTTGGCGATGTGATTGGTTATCCAAGCTTAGCATCAGCAGCTTATAATCAAGGGCGCTTTGCTGCAGAAGCCATGCTGGGTATTAAAACACACTCTGCATTGGTAGAGGATATTCCGTCTGGTATATACACCATTCCGGAAATCAGTTCTGTAGGAAAAACAGAGCAAGAACTTACCGCAGCAAAAGTACCTTACGAGGTGGGTAGAGCCCAGTTCAAGCACTTGGCCAGAGCGCAAATTGCGTCAACGCAGACAGGGAGTTTGAAAATCTTGTTTCATCGTGAAACAAAACAGATCTTGGGAATTCACTGCTTTGGCGAACGTGCCTCAGAGATTGTTCATATCGGCCAAGCCATTATGCAGCAAAAAGACGAAGGAAATACCATAGATTACTTCGTTAACACTACGTTTAACTATCCAACCATGGCAGAAGCTTATCGAGTCGCTGCTATTAATGGACTGAATAGAATTTTCTAGCAGCCACAAAAAAGCCGGCGAAATTGTCGCCGGCTTATATGCGTTAACTAAAATTAGTTACGGTTCGCAGCAAGCGCATTAAGCGAGTCTTTATGTGCTACGATGTCGATGTGCATATTTTCTTGATCGAACGTCATTGTTGCAATGGCGTAGTCACCCTGACTCTCGCTTGCAATGTCGATCAGCTTTGCTTGTGCATCACGGAAACGAATGTTATTGCCGATTTGATCAGACATACATTGGTTATTCATTTCGAATGTTTTCGCATCCATGCAATCGAAAAGCTGGTTTTCACCAGATTCCGCATGCGCAATACCAAAGGCTGCTGAAAGAGCTAATGTTAGTACTACTTTACGCATGTTTCTTCTCCTGTGCTACAGTCTACTACTGTCACTATTAAACATACTGTATATACATTAGATAGTCAAATTTAGATCACACTAATATGACAGAAGTATGACAAGAAGAAATAATTGGAGAAAATTTTGAAAGGGCACGATGCATTGGTTGCCAAAGCTAAGAATTGCACGCTATGCGCCCCTTATCTACCGCAAACACCCAACCCTATTTTTAGCACTGCCGCACCAACCAAGATACTTATTATTGGACAAGCACCGGGGATGAAAGCGCATGAAAGTGATAAGGCTTTTGCGGATCCGAGCGGAGATCGGTTACGCGATTGGCTATCGGTTTCTAAAGAGACCTTTTACAACCCGCGGCTAGTTTCTATTATGCCAATGGGCTTTTGCTTTCCAGGTTATAGAAACGGCGCTGATGCTCCTCCCAGAAAAGAATGTGCACCTACGTGGCACAATCAATTTCTTTCTTACTTAGAACCTGAAATAACACTTTACCTAGGTAGATACTCGCAACAGTATTACTTACCACAATACAAAACATTAACTGAAGCTGTACGCAGTCCGACTGAAACACACTTCGTCCTACCCCACCCATCTGGCAGAAACAACAGGTGGCTCGCTAAAAATCCTTGGTTTGATTTAGATGTTCTTCCTAGGTTGCGACACACTATCGAGTCTGTTTTGAAAGTTTAGTCGTGCTCTTCAAGAAACGCTAAGAGCGCGTCGAACGGCATGGGCTTCGCATATAAATACCCCTGAGCTTCGTCACAACCGAGCTTTATCATGTAACTCGCCTGCTCTCTTTTTTCCACGCCTTCAGCAATAGTCAGTAAGCCTAGCTTGTTCCCCAGCGTTACTATGGTTTCAGCTAACACTGCACTTGCGCCTGGCTTAATATCTTTAACGAATGAACGATCGACCTTTAGCCGGTCTAGCGGTAGCTGCTGTAGATAACTCATGGAGGAAAATCCTGTTCCAAAGTCATCAATGGCTATTTGAACGCCGAATTCTTTTAGTGAACGCAAGGCATCAATAACAATTTGTGGTTCATCCATCACCACACTCTCTGTTATTTCGAGCTCTAATAAGCTCGGGTCGCAGTTAGCTTTGGAAAGAGCTTGTTTTACTTTATCCACAAATAACCTGTCGCGAAATTGTGGAATAGAGATGTTAACAGCAACTCTAAGATGCCCGTAGCCTTTCTCTTTTAACGCTTGAAGACGTCTGCATGACTCTTCCAAAACCCATTCACCAATATCAACAATAAGCCCAGAATACTCGGCCAACGGAACAAAGACAGCAGGAGAGATATAACCACCCTCGCCATCGGGCCAGCGAAGTAGGCCTTCCATACCCACCACTTTTTCATTCAGTAAGTCCACCTGCGGTTGAAACCACAGTTCCAACTTACGTGCCGCAAAATCACTGCGAAGTTGGCGAATCATATCAAGGCGCCAAGTTGTCTGATCTTCGATATCTTTGGCATAATATTCAAAGTTATCAGTCAGGTTTTTCTTGGCGCGATTTAGCGCGATGTTAGTACGCTTTAAAATTTCGATACCAATGTGACGTTTATTATCCAGCTTACATAGCCCAAGAGTAACGTTTACAGGTAGGGTGTGATCACCGACCAGAAATGAAGACTGAAAAATATTGTTGATTGATTTAGGACAAACTAGTTCATCCGGGCCAATTAGACCAAACACGTCGGCACCTATGCGGCCC
Organism: Alteromonas sp. ABH4_453; assembly: GCF_056160665.1. Lineage (NCBI taxonomy): Bacteria > Pseudomonadati > Pseudomonadota > Gammaproteobacteria > Alteromonadales > Alteromonadaceae > Alteromonas > Alteromonas sp. ABH4_453. The sequence goes on along the minus strand of NZ_JBSWXP010000010.1, from coordinate 162,446 downwards.
TTTTGAACAGAAACATCTAGCGCAGAATGAAAGCGGTCGCTAATTGCTCGTAAAAGCTCATTACCAACCTCTTGGCCAAGACCATCATTGATATCAGAAAAATGATTCACATCAATAAGTGCAACAGTATAATTTTCTCCCGCAAACAGATGGGGTTTATCAAGCATGTTGATAAATTCGTTGCGGTTAGGCAAACGCGTTAACCAATCTCTAAAGGCAGCGTTTCTCAATTCATGAAACAAATTGACGTTTTCGTAGCCTACGGAAATACTAGAAAGAAAGACTTCAAGCAGGTTTTTATCTAATTCGCTTATTTCGTGAGTTTGCCGAACGTAAACCGCGGCTTCAAAGCCCGCTCTGCTAATATAAAGTACTGAGCAGCTAAGCTCAAAGACATGTTTTTTAAGACGTAGACAGCGCGATACATTTTCTTCAATTTCACTGTTTTTAACATCTACAACCGGTTGGTTGATATATCTGGCGTATTCACCCGCGGCACCAAGTACATATACTTGTTCGTCGTCTCGGTCTAGTAATGACCCGGCCCTAGCACACAATAGACCTTCAGAATCGAGTCCTATCAGGGAACTGATTTGAGTAACAACCCCTTCGCAGAATTCTTTGACCGAATGTTCTTCAAACAAATTGGCCGAAGACGTAATAATCTTTTCTAAACCTGCGCGACTTTGGCTTATGGTAATAATTTGCTGATAAGAGCGGAGCGAAGAAATAATGGTAGTGAGCAGTTTAGCGCGAGTAAGCTCAGTTTTCGTTTTGTAGTCATTAATATCATACACTTTAATGACCTGCTCTTCTGGCGCATACCCTGGCTGCCCAGTACGCAATATTATGCGAGGCTCAAAGAGCTTCATATCTTCGCGAATGTATTTAACAACGTCGAAGCCAGCATCATCAGTTTCCATCACCACGTCAAGTAGAATGATGGCAATACTGTTACCGTGCTCATGGAGCTTCTCTTTGGCCTGTTTTGCAGAATAAGCGTGGATGAAGTTTAACTTTCGATCATTTACGATGAGGTCAGACAGGGCAAGGCGCGTTACCGTGTGAATCTCTTCATCATCATCGACAATAAGAATATTCCAGTCTTTACCGAGTAAAACCTGCTCTTCAACTGAACCATCATCGTCTAAAAAAACTAACTCGTCGTTATCGTAATCCATTGCCGACATTACCGCTCATTTCCTCGATACATACAAAACAAGAATGCATGACTTACTGTATTAAGGAGACGATTGCATTGATAAATGGGTTACGCAATGCAATAGTGCTCACATGGTACACGCTAATTTACATTCATTTTATTTAAACCAACATGAAGATAACACCTCAGCACATTTCTCCTGAGATAAAAAAAACTCAGAACACGGAAGGCAATGGCACAATAGCAACGACTAGCCAAACTGCTGCTGAGAAGGTAGCAAACTCTACACAAACCGATGCAAGTCGCCAACGCATGCTAACGTGGTTCGCTAGAGTGGGAATTAGCCCTTCTATGTTGTCTCCTGATCCTAAAAAGCAAAAACACGCCTTAGAACGAAGAAAACAGATCCTAGAAACCCAAAAAGCGAGCAATCTTCAATCTGTTCTAAATATAGCACTAAATGTCTCAATCAACGAACAAACTAGCGATAATCTTGATCCCGACTGGTTTTTTGCCTTTAGTACAATGGCTGAAGAGATTTATAGCCCCCCCATGCAGGAATTGTGGGGAAAAATTTTTGCCGTGGAAGTAGCGCGTCCAGGCAGTTTTTCACTACGTACCCTGCAACTACTCAAGACACTCACTCACAGAGATGCAAAGGTATTTAATAAAGCAGTTAACATAGCGAGTCGAAAGAGTAATGATACCGTTCCGCGCATATTGGTAGGGTATCATAAGCGCAAGGGTCTTTTTTCGTTTCTTAAAAAGCCTATTCCAGAGCAAATAAACTTAGCCTCTGTTGGCCTCAGCTACCCTGATTTATTATCTCTGCAAGAAATGAAATTGATTTATGCCAGTGAAATCGAGAGTGCAGAATACGCTGAAGGGCAGCAGGTTACTTGGCGATGTGTTAATGAAAACATGACACTCACATGTAAAGCGCCGGGAGTGGCATTGGTTTATTATAAATTTACTTCAGTAGGTGCTGAACTTTATAAACTGGTGACTAAGTCTACTAACGAAACGTATCTACAAGAAATCAATCAAGTATTGAGTGAGGTATTTAACATAAGTTAAATACCGTCACCGAACTCGTGTAATCCACATTCGCGTTTCAAACCAAAGAAACGGGTGTCTTGTTCACTCATTCCTTCTTGAAGCGATTGGGTTGTATGCCAGTCACCAATTGAAACATAACCTTGTTCCCACAGCGGGTGATAAGACAGGTTGTTGTCTTTAAGGTAATAGTGAAGGTCTTTGTTACTCCAATCGATAATCGGATACAGCTTGAACTGCTGCCCTACTTTTTGTAGAACAGGCAGCTTGCCACGGGTATCAGATTGACTTCTGCGCAAACCTGCGAACCAGGTACCCGCATTCAGTTCACCCAACGCACGCTGCATTGGTTCAACTTTGTTCATCTTGTTGTATTTTTCAATACCGTCGATGCCTTGCTCCCAAAGTCTGCCAAATCGAGCCTCCTGCCAAGCAGATGACATTTCTGCACTATAAACGTGTAGGTTTAAATTAAGCTTCTCGACCAATTCATCAATAAACTTGTAGGTTTCTGGAAACAGATAGCCGGTATCGGTAAGCACAACGGGTATATCCGGTTGTGCTTGAGTAAGCATGTGCAGCATAACTGCCGACTGCGCTCCGAAACTCGAAGACACAATATGAGTATCGGGCAAGTTGTCCAGCGCCCAAGCTACTCGCTCTTGCGCTGTCATTTTTTCCAACATATCGTTGATATCAGCAAGGGCTTCTTTGCTGATATCAAGCGTAAGTGGTTGCTGCTTTTCTGCTGTATTATTCGTCATAGAAATCCCGTGCGGAGTCTACTACTGGTTTTACAACACCAGCGCGAACAACATAATCACCAAAGGCCTCGCCACTCTCACGCTCTTTAGCCCATTGACCAAGTAGCGTATCTAACTCCGCCATGATTTCTTGTTCGCTAATATTTTCACGATACATACGTGGTATGCGTGTACCTTCTCGATTGCCGCCTAAGTGCAAGTTGTACTTGCCTGGGCCCTTACCAACCAAGCCAACTTCTGACAACATTGCGCGACCACAGCCATTTGGGCAGCCAGTTACGCGGAAAATAACACTGTCTTCTTCTAAACCGTGTTTGGCAAGTAAACCCTCTAGCTCGGTAACAGCATCTGGCAGATAACGCTCAGCTTCTGCCATCGCTAGCGGACAAGTTGGCAATGCAACACAGGCCATTGAATCAAGGCGCTGATTAGAAATACTCGGCGCAATGAGGCCATGCTCACGAGCTAAGGCTTCTACTTTGTCTTTGTCTTGGGGTGGAACACCAGCAATAATCAAGTTCTGGTTTGCGGTTAAACGGAAATCGCCTTTGTGTATTTTGGCAATTTCTGCGCAACCTGTTTTTAGCGTTTTACCTGGGTAATCCAAAATACGACCATTTTCGATAAACACAGTCAGGTGGTATTTGCCGTCAATGCCTTCAACCCAGCCAAAACGATCACCACGGTCGGTAAATTCGTAAGGTCGGCTATCTTGGAAAGTCACGCCTGCGCGCTTCTCAACTTCAGTTTTGAAGTTGTCTACGCCAACACGCTCTAAGGTGTATTTCGTTTTCGCGTTCTTACGATTAACACGGTTACCCCAATCACGCTGCGTGGTAACAACCGCAGCGGCAACGTCTAGCGTGTTTTCTAACGGTATAAAACCAAAATCAGATGCTTTACGCGGATAGGTGCTCTTATCACCGTGGGTCATTGCAAGACCACCACCAACAAGCACGTTAAAGCCAACTAGTTGACCATTTTCTGCAATCGCAACAAAGTTAAGGTCGTTTGCGTGAACATCAACGTCGTTTTGTGGAGGAATAACCACCGTCGTTTTAAACTTACGCGGCAGATAGTTATCACCCAAAATAGGCTCAACAGGCTTTTCAGTGGTCTCAACTTTTTCACCATCCAACCAAATTTCAGCATAGGCGCGAGTTTTAGGAAGTAAGTGTTCACTTATCTTTTTAGCCCATTCAAACGCCTGAAGGTGAAGCTCAGATTCAACCGGATTTGACGTACACAGTACGTTTCGGTTTACATCACCTGCCGTTGCAATAGAGTCAATGCCAGCCTTGTTCAGCATTTGGTGCATAGACTTAATCTTAGGCTTTAACACACCGTGAAACTGAAATGTTTGACGCGTGGTCAAACGAATACTGCCATACATAGTGTGGTCAGCGGCAAACTTATCGATAGCTAACCATTGATCAGGCGTGATTACGCCACCCGGTAAACGAGCGCGCAGCATCACATTGTGAAGCGGCTCAAGTTTTTGCTTTGCACGCTCAGCGCGGATATCACGGTCATCTTGCTGGTACATACCGTGGAAGCGGATAAGCTGGAAGTTATCAGCCGTGAAGCCACCTGTAAGATCATCTTTGAGATCCGTAGTGATGGTGCCGCGCAAATTATTACTTTCACGCTTTAAGCGCTCGTTGTCAGCCAGTTTGCCCTCAACGATAAATGGTGATTTTTCGTTACTCATTAATAGACATCCTTCTGATAACGTTTCGCTTTTCGTAACTCTACAATATAGGCTTTAGCATCGGCTTCAGATTTTCCGCCGTGCTCTTGCACGATACTAATAAGGGCATTTTCAACGTCTTTCGCCATGTGCATTGCATCACCACACACATAAATGTGTGCGCCCTTCTCTAACCATTCGTACACTTCTTTACCGTTTTCTAACAAGCGGTGCTGAACGTATACTTTTTCTTCTTGATCACGAGAGAATGCGAGCGTAATTTTATCTAGCAGACCTTCTTTAACGTAACCTTGCCACTCTACCTGGTATAGGAAATCTTGCGTAAAATTAGGGTTCCCAAAGAACAACCAATTTTTGCCTTCAGCGCCTTGAACGTCACGCTCTTGCATAAAGGATCTAAACGGTGCAATGCCCGTGCCTGGGCCAACCATGATAACGGGTGTATTCGGATCTTCCGGCAAACGGAAGTTGTCATTGTTTTCAACGAAAACTTCTACCTCACCATTTTCTTGTAAATACTCACACAAGAAACCAGACGCACCACCTTGATGACGGTGACCAAACGCTTCATAGTCAACGTGAGCTACCGTCAAGTGTACTTCGTCTTCTACGTCAGCTTGGGCTGATGCAATAGAGTACAAACGTGGCGTAAGTGGGCGCAACGCATCTACAAGCTGCTGTTCAGACAGCTTACCTGGGTGATCGCGCACAATATCAATGATTTGACGCTCAGCCATGTAGGTACGTAACTGCGCTTTATCTTCCATCAGGCTCGCTAACGACTCAGAGCCGGTCGCTTCTTGATAAGACTTAATGAAATTAGGGTAGCTTAAGGTTAATTCAAGTTTAGACGTTAATGCTTCAGTTAACGACATTGTCCCGTCACCAACAGACACTTCAGCATTGCCATCTAACGACAAAATACTAATAAGTTCTGATACCAAAGAGTCGGCGTTCTTGAACCAAACGCCTAGCGCGTCACCTGGCTTGTAGGTAATTCCGCTATCTTCAAGGCTAATTTCAATGTGACGGATATCTTTAACTGAATCGCGACCCGTAATTTTCTGAGCATCAATTAACGTTGCTTTGAACGGCGCTTTTTTAGTGTAAGTCTGTGCTGCTACACCCTGAACTGCTGCGCCAGTTTGCGCCGCTACCGCAGCCTGTGGTGCTGCGCTAAAGTCATCTTTTAAAGATTCAATCAGCTTATTGAGCCAAGCCTCGGCTTCAGCTTCATAATCAACATCACAATCAAGGCGCTCAACAATAGGTTTGCCACCAAGCTTGCCAAAGCGCTCATCAAAGTCTTTACCTGTTTGGCAGAAAAACTCATAACTGCTATCACCTAGACCCAACACGGCGTATTTAGTGCTTGCCAGCTTAGGTGCTTTTTTACCTGCTAAGAATTCGTGCAGTTCGATGGCATCATCGGGTGCATCGCCTTCACCGTGGGTACTTACAAATACCGCCACGTGAGTTTCTGCTTTTAAGTTGCGAGGCTTGTAATCTGCCATGCTAACTAGCTTGCTATTAAAGCCCGCTTCTTCTGCTTTCGCTTGACACTGCGCTGCAACACCTTTCGCATTACCGGTTTGTGAACCGTACAAAATAGTTAACGTTGGTGCATCACCCGCAACTGCAGGCGCGCTTTGTAATACAGGGGCAACCGAACCACCTTGTGCAGCTGCCATGCCTGCTGCATAGCCACTTACCCAAGTAAGTTGATCACGATTTAAGCCTGCAATGGCTTGCGTAATTGCATTCCACTGCTGTTCGTTTAATACCGCGCCTGGCGCTGAGTTCGAATTAGAATCTTGTGACATAGTCTTTTAGCCTTTTATCAATGGCGCTAAGGCTAACGGCTTTCTACAAGAAGAGAAAAGAATAAATGAAACTTTTTTATTACTGAAAGTGCTAATGACTGTGTGAATAGGTAATAACGTACATGAAGATTACGCTCGGAAAATAAAAAAGGCGTGGACTGCACGAGCGGCCACGCCTTTAAATACAGGTAGTTAGCGCTTAAAAATGAAGTTCTAAGCCTGCGAATACACCGTCGAATTCCATGTCAGCATAAACATCATCAAGGTCTTCAATATCAACCGTTACGTTTCTGTAACCAACTTGAAGCGTCATATCGACTGCTAAGCTCTCAATAAACGAGTATTGAACTGCAGCCTGATAGTCGCTTAGCTCGTGGTCATCGAATGACAAATAGCTGCCTTCAAAATATGCAGACAGTCCCGTAAATGGAAGACCCAGCTGCACTTTTGAATATGCCATAGGCACTATGCCCGAAAACTCAGCAGAGCCGCTGGTGTTACTGTCTGTCTCAACAACACTTAAAGCGCCATCAATATATTTTGCATTTACACCAAGATCAAAGCTAACTAGGTCGTTATCAAACAGCTCGTAGTACAAAATGAAGTCGGTTGCATCAAGCTCTATATCAGTGTTTACAACAGCGTCACTTCGAAACAACTCGTCATCAAAGGTAAATTCAGATTGAAGCGCTGTAGTCCCAGAGTTATCTAACGTGGTGTGATTTACCTTCACATTCGGCAAGAAAGGTACTGGATGTTCAAAGGCAATGTATAACGCCGTATTGGTTTCATCGTCAAAATTGAAGTCAGCGGTGTTGTTGTTGTCAGCAAAACCACCTTGTGTATCGGTTTGCCACACTTGTGCACCAACATACACGCCAGCAATAGTGTCTGCGTGAGATGAAACTGAAAATAATGCGCATCCCAATGCGGCAGCTATAAGACCTTTTTTCATTAATTATCCTTGATTAAGAAGTTCTGATATTTCAATTAAAGCAGCGTTTGCGCGAGAAATATAGTTAGCCATAACTAAAGAGTGATTAGCTAACATACCAAAGCCACTGCCGTTTAAAATCATCGGACTGTAAACAGACTGTTGTGTTGCTTCCAGTTCGCGAATGATTTGCTGAAGACTCACTAGGGCATTCTTATCTTCAAGCACATCGTTAAATTCAATTTCTACGGCTTTAAGAAAGTGTAGTAAAGCCCATGTTGCACCGCGCGCTTCATAAAAATTATCATCTAACTTCCACCAGCTTGTCTGTACAACTCGTTGGTTGCTGCTAGGCGTAGATTGCTTTGCGTTAGCGTCACCAGCTAAATCTGTATTAACTCTCGCAGATCCTACGCTGGCGCTTAATCTTTGTGAATAGCTACCCAACCGTTTTTCAACCTGCTTCAACCATTCTCGCAGGTTATCTGCTCGGGTATAGAACTGACTGTCTGAATTACGTGTGTTTGCCAACTCGTCTCGATATTTTTTAAGAAGCTCGATACCTTCAGCATAGCTTGATTCAGACGAAGGTAATGCCCAGCTTTTATGATCCATATTGAATTTAGGGTGGGCTTTTGTCAGGTATGGGTTTTCAATGGATTGAGATTGAGAGCGGCTGAAATCTTTGCGCATAGAAAGCGCGAGATCTCGCACCATCTCTAGTGCACCAAACTCCCACGCAGGCATGTTATCTAAAAAGACACCAGGAGGAATGACATCATTTGAAAGGTAACCACCAGGCTTATCTAGCAAAGTTTCTGACACATCAATCATAGTAGTGGTCAATGTGTAACCCGCTATGTTGGTAGGGTTTTCAACGGGTGAGTTCTGTTCCAAACGTTTTCTAACATCATACGTGTCCGGAGATAAACTCCAATACCACCCGATTAACCAGAACAGTAAAAAAATCACCACAGCGACAATCGCTATCTGTTTTGAGTTAATAGATTGTCTCATATAAACACCAACCTTCCTTTTAAATAACAAATAGCCGACGGTGGTCAGCTATTTGAAACAACTAATATTATGTGAAAAATGCGAAACCTTTATGACGGTTACCGGTATAACACCACCTTTTACTACGTTAACACAATTTAAATTTATTTATGTTAATTATAAAGTGTGGCGCATGTTTACGTCATTTTGTCGCCTATAAGCAGCAGATTTACGATTTTTCAGAGCATATAGCGCGATACCGATTAGTATAATTGGCCAGAAAGCACTGACACCCAACACCAGCAAAGCCAAAAAGCCTGCACCTAAAGCTAAAAGAATCGTACCCATAACGCTTATAGCAACAACAAAGCCCACTATGGCAAGGGCAACACCAATTAACGAAAGCACTGCCACGTTTTCCCAAGGACTTAGCAACTCGTCAGACATAACAAGGTGCATGCCGAGCCAGCTATCTACAAGGCTTCCCAAACAATTCACCAAAATAATGGCGATGACTAACGCAATTAAAAAGTTTTTCATTACACTAATCTCGGTAGTAGGATAACGGCAGCCACGTAAGCTACTAGCGTGATGGGGGTGGCGATAAATAAACCCGCTATCGCTGCCGCTCTTACCCATACTGCATCGATATCAAAATAACGTGCAACACCTGCACACACACCTGAAATAATGCCAGAATCAAGGTCTCTATAAATTCGCTTCTGTGATGGTACTTTCATCATCTTCTCCAAAAATGTTTCTTTCGATATCTACAATATAGGCTGGCGGTAGCCAAGGTCGCTTAAGCGACCTTTTTCTTCTTAAGTTCTGCCAGTTCCTTTTCAATCGCTTCGTCTGCTTCCATTGCGTCGAACTCAGCTTGTAATGACGTTGCTTCATTAGACTTCGTTAAGTCATATGCATCCACTTGCGCTTCAAGATGGTCAATACGCTGTTCGTAGCTTTCAAAACGCATCATTGCATCGTCAATTTTTCCTTCGTGGTCAGCCTGCTTCACCTTCAAGCGTGTTTGCGCTGAATTTTTGCGCTGAACTAAGGTTTTTTGCTTAGCTTTGGCTTCTGCTAATTTACTGTTCAACCTTGCAGTATCGCCTTGAATTTTTTCGATACTTTCTGCAAGTTGCGCTTCTTGCTCTTTAAGAGAGTCAAGTTTCGAGACATACTTCTGCTTCTCTATAAGCGCCGCTTTCGCTAATGACTCTTTATCGTTGTTCATTGCAATTTGCGCTTTTTGTTGCCACCCCTCTACTTCCTTGTTTGCTGCTGCGATATGACGCGCTAAGGTTTTCTGCTGAGCAATAAAGCGCGCCGCGTCCGTGCGAACCTCAACTAGGGTTTCTTCCATTTCTTGAATAATCAAACGAATGATTTTTTCAGGCTCTTCCGCTTTATCTAACATTGCGTTGATGTTTGCTTGAACAATATCGTTAATGCGTGAAAACATACCCATAATTCTTTCTCCGTTAAAAATAGTGTTGTGGTTTCCAGCATTTATTCTTAAGTTCACACGCTGCTGGTTACCGCTGACTGAGTTCTCCTCAACACTTAACGTATTACAATGACCATGCCATTTATTTAAGTCACTGTTTTTAATATATTTTAATTTAATTACAGGGATTTCCAACTGCTCACCAAGCAACCAAATACAATTTTTTAGCGTATTTAACCAATCAAATTGTTAAATTGACCACACCTATTTATTGCGCCTTTAATGTTAAAATCACTGTGATACACACACAAAAAAAGCGCCTTTCGGCGCTTTTGCTAGATACTAATATCAAATTAGTCAGCGTCATCTTCTGTCGCACTACCATCAGATGAAGTAGTAGCAACTAAATCAGTCACACTGACCTTACCTCTTCCATGCCCTTCTTGCGGGCTGAGTTCAAAGTGGTATGTTGCATTCGCAACGGCTTGGTATACATCAGCCTTTATTTCTTGTGTAGTTGTGCTTACTGCATTTGAAACTACATGCGTCAAAAACGTTTGAAGCACTGACTCTTCTGCGTTTGCTACGCCACTTGCCATGCTTGCTGTCAATAAAGTTGCTGCGATTAGTGAAGTTTTCATGATATCCCTCTAAATTTAGTCAGTGCAACCACACGCTGTCGTTGCGATATCTAAAGGATAGCGAGAGGTGTGCCAACTCCTTAAAAATCACTTAAATTACTGATTAAATTAAAAATAAACAAAAAATCTCGCGAGACTGCGAGCTTTTAAAAATTGAACAAATATTAAACTTTGGTCAAAAGTACTAAGTCGTTAGTCTTTTTGACTATTGTAAGCTGCCACTTCTTTTTGGGCACTTTCAACTGCGTCTAACGCATTTAGCAGTAGGTTGGGATCTGGATTTTTGCCTGTACCATTTTGGCTTAAGTATCTACGCCAAATACGTCCACCCGCCTGCCCTTGATAAAGGCCTAAAATATGCCGTGCTGTATGCCAGGGTTTAAAATACGGGTCGTCTTGGCGCTCAATATATTGCTGCATTTGAAGCACTATCTCACGACGTGACAGGCTATGTGCATTAACATCACCAAATATATCTTTATCTACGGTAGACATGATATAGGGGTTTGCGTAAACCTCGCGGCCAACCATAACACCGTCAACGCTCTCTAGCTGCTGCTGGGTTTCAGCGAGTGTTTTTATACCACCGTTAATGCTAATTGATAATTCAGGGCGCGCCTGTTTTAGTCTGTGAACCCTAGGATAATTCAAAGGCGGAATTTCACGATTTTCTTTAGGGCTTAAACCTTGTAGCCACGCTTTTCTGGCATGAACAATAAAGGTGTCACACCCTGCGTCTGCCACTATATCGATAAAACGAGTAAAGTCTTCATCTTCATCCATATCGTCGATACCAATACGGCATTTTACTGTTACTGGAATATCTACCGCAGCCTGCATAGCCTTGACGCAGCTAGCTACCACTTCAGGTTGCGCCATCAAACACGCTCCGAAACTGCCGTTTTTAACTCTATCACTTGGGCAGCCTACATTAATGTTAACTTCATCGTAACCGCGCTCTTGAGACAGCTCGGCACACTTGGCCATATCAGACGGATCACTTCCGCCTAGCTGAACGGCTACTGGATGCTCCTCTTGGTTGTAACCAAGGTAATCGCCTTTACCGTAAATGATCGCGCCCGTTGTTACCATTTCAGTATAAAGCAGCGTATGTTTAGACATTAATCGTAAAAAGTAGCGACAATGGCGGTCCGTCCAATCCAGCATTGGAGCGACGGAGAATTTACGATTTAATGGGGTGATAGACACGACAATAACCTCAGAAACAATTGGTACCTTTAGACCTCGCTTAGACGAGAGCGGCGTATAGTACCTATGTTCAATAAAAAAACAATGTCGCTTTCTATTATTTAAGAGACTTAATCGCCCCTCATAAAAACAGCCTGATTTGCCATATCTTTAATTGACAATCATGAATAGGTTAACTTACTGAAAAGAAGTTGTTTTTGATTGAGGAGTTTTTATAGGTATTCGCCACTATTATGCTTTTTGCGTATTTCAAAGTTAGCGATTAGCCGCTATTGTATAAAGCAATAATCAAAATTATTAGCACAAACAAAAATGTGATAGCAGTATGTAGGTTTATAAAACCCTAAACACTGCACCTCCCGGAGACATTTTATGGCGGACATGAAGCCGAAGGATCAGCACGCGCAAGACGTTTCTAAAACAGAAAGCGCTCCTCAACCCGCTGATGAGCTTGCACAACTTAGAGAAATATTATTCGGTCAAACAAACCGTGCTTTTCGGGCAGATCTATCTGCCTTAGAGTCACGAGTAAACGATAGTTTCACTAGATTAAACGCACACCTTGATGACCAGTTCAATGACATACGTAAGCTTATCGACCAGCAGATCACTGAACTTTCAAACCAGCTAGCCAGTGCCAATGACAACCATAGTAACGTGCAAGAACAGCTTCAGCACACGACTGACAAACTGCAAAGCGAGTTAGAGATTGCTGAAACAGCTGCTAAAAACGATAACGACGCGCTAGAAGCTCATGTTGTGAAAGAACTAGAATCACTAGACAACCTATTTAGCAAACGTCATCAAGAGTTGTTAGAAAAGCTACAGCAGGTTACTAGCGAGCTTTCAGAAAGTAAAACCGACAGAAAAACACTGGCAAACTTACTTTCAACCATGGCAACCAATCTCGCTACCGACCATTAATTAATGAGTGACAAAGTGCCGCCGTCTGAATTGCAGGACAACTCTCTTGAGAAAGTCAGAGAGCTGCTCATCGGACGGGATGACAAGTTCATTCAGGATAAATTGCAGCGCGATGCTAAAGGCATTGTGACTAATGTTGTCTCCGAAGCGCTGTTTGATCGAGAAACAAAAGATGGCTCGGTAAATAAGGTATTAGTTCCCCTTGTTGAAAAGTCGCTGCACCGTTCTATAGAAGCCAATAGCGAAAAAATCGTCGGCACACTTTACCCATTAGTCGGTACGCTGGTAAGAAAGGCGGTGTCTTCATTTCTTGTCGAATTTGTCGAGCGCACAAACGCGCTAATTGAAAATAGCTTCAGCCCTAAAAGTGTATCGTGGCGTTTTAAAGCGTGGCAATCAGGAGTTAGATATTCCGAATACGTTGCATCGCAAATTTATCAGTACCAAGTTCAGCAACTTCTTGTCATACATCGAGAAACCGGCACCCTACTCCATAGTATTTCATCAGACCCTGAGAAAGAGAAAGATGCCGACCTGATTTCATCGATGTTAGTGGCTATCAATGACTTCGTTGCTGATGCGTTTGGCGTCACCGCTACCGAGTCTGACAACGAGCTGGGTGAGATAAAAACAGAAGATTTTACGCTACTGATTAAAATAGGGCCTCAAGCACTGCTTGTCGCTGCTGTAACTGGGAGCATACCGCCCGAGGTACGCGGAAAATTGCAACAGACTTTGGAAGAGTTTCATCAATTTTATCAACAACCTTTACTTCATTACGACGGTGACAACGCCCCGTTTGAGGGTTGTGAGACTATTCTTTCAGATTGCTTGGTCAGTGAGAAAAAGGAAGGCGAAGGTAAAAAGTCAAAACGTGTAATAGGCGCTGCAGTGCTAGTTGTAATTTTTGCTGCACTTGCTGTACTGTCTTTTATGCGCTTGTCACTCAGTATTTTAAAAAGTGATTTGCATGAGCTTACTCCTCCACCAGGTATTATAGTGACAGACACATACGTGTCTAATGGGAACGTATACGCTAAAGTACTCCGAGATCCCGTAGCTACAAACATCGAAAAATGGCTTAATGACAACGACATTGATGCTGACAAGATCACCATTATTGAAGAGCCATTTGTCTCTTTAAAACCCGGGGTGGTCGAACGCAAACTTGAAAGTCTTGTTGTGGGTTACCCACTCAGCGAATCAGAAAGCATTTCAATTGAAAAAGATAATAGTGGTCGCTTTGTGATATCGGGCACAGTGTTTACTCCCACGGCAATCAACCTAACTAAGCAAATAGGCGCGATTCCGGGTATTTCAGGGATTACGGTTGATACAGATACACTTAATGTACAAGCGGCTTATGAAGTCGATGATGCAGTGCTTCAAAAAGCTGCGTTAAATCGGCTAGTTAACAAGGTTTCTTCACAAAGTGTACTTTTTGCTACTAACCAAGAGGTGCTTTCTGAAGTACAGTTAGCAAAACTAGAAGCGCTGGCAAACGACATAAAACAATTATTAACGCTTGCAGACAAGACAAGTACTGTTGTTAGTATTGTTGTGATGGGTGCCAGCGACAATTCAGGGTCAAGCGCCCGCAACCGCGCTTTGAGCCAAAAAAGAGCAGAGAATGTTGTGAATTCATTAATTTCACTAGGCATAGAAAGTGATATTCTTATACCCGTAAGCTTAGGAGAGCTACCATTGCAGAAAGCATCAATGGGGCGTTCAGTTATGTTGAATGTTTTAATATCCAGTGAGCAATAGTAAGGAAGCTATGCGGTGATACAGAAAAAAGTTTGTATTCTAGGGCCCACGGGTGTTGGCAAAACAAGCCTGGTAAAGCAATTCGTTGAAGGTATCTTCTCTGAAAAGTACAAAACGACCATAGGCGTTAAAATTGACAAAAAACAAGTCAATAAAGAAGGCCGAGGCGTTCAGCTTCTGCTGTGGGATTTAGAAGGCATCGATAGATACTGTGGCTTTAACCCCCGCTACCTTCGTGGAGCTAGTGCCTATATTATCGTGGTTGACCAGACTCGCTCTCAATCTTTACTTGAGGGAATAGAAATTCTCGACCTTGCCAGAGAGCATTATCCCGACATTCCCGCATTTTTTGTTGTGAATAAAACCGATCTTCCTACAAGCTGGCATTGGAGTGAGGAAGAGTTAAATAACTACGCACAGAGGTTTACTTCACTTACCAAAACAAGTGCGAAAACCGGTGAAAACGTAGAAAAGTTGTTCAGTGCAATAGCGTTTTGGTAGGAGAATGGCATGGATATCCATTTGTTAAACGCGTTGGGCATAACTAACTGTGCGTTGTTTAAATATAACCCCGAAGATGACATCACGTGTTTAACACCGGAACTTCCATGGTTAGTAGACGTGGTTTCGCTTGACAACAACAAACTGCAAAGAAAGTACATTCCCTCTATTTTTTTAGACGACTTCTTTCTTGACGTTGAAGAGGTATGGAAAGGCGACACCTCGCTTACACTTTCTTCAGGTTTTTGGACCGAGCAGACCGAAAGTGAAGTTTTGCGTCTTGAAGCCTTGGCTATAAATAGCGCATCAGGCTCTCGCTATCTTGTAGTGAAGAACGTTGAAGAGCAGTTCGACGAAAAGCAACAAACGCTGCAAGCTGCTAGAGAATTACTGCTTAGCCACCATGAAATTGTAGGGCAGCACGAATATATTAGGCATAGATTAAATAGTGTACTGCGCAAGAATACCCGCTTGCAAAAGTTAGTGCCGCCCATTCAGCAAGCTATTCATAATATAGAAACTGGCGTTGTTATTTTAGATAGCGAGGGCGCGTTAATTCTCGACAACAAAGCTTCTCACAGACTGCTGCTTTGCAATAGCACTACCCCAAGTTCTATTCGTATCGGTGAATTAATAAAAGATATTGATGCTCCGTCGACTTTCCTGCCTGCGTTAATTCAACGAAAAGCGCCGTGGCAGGGCGAGATATACTGGCAACCAGCAGATGATTATAAAGTGTGGCTTCAGGTAACTATTCACCCGGTACTTCATAGTGACGAACTTACTCACTGGGTTTACTTATTTACCGACATCACGCACATACACAGCAAAGAAAAAAGTATACTTACTGCTAGCGGCATGGACTCGTTAACAAAGGTTGCCAATCGGAATTTGTTTATCGATACGGTTAGGCGACTGGTCCAAGAAGACACTCCCTTTACCTTGTTTATTATTGATATTTGCGGCTTTAAGAAAATAAACGAAGTCCTCAGCTATCAATCTGGAGACGAGATCTTAAAATCATTTGCATTACGCCTGCAGGCCCTCAAAGGTAACAGCGGGTTTATTGCAAGGATCGGCAGTAACGAGTTCGCGCTTGTAAAACGACTAGACACCTTTAAAGATGTTTCTAGCGCTGACTTTGTACATCAGTTACTGAATAAAGTAACACAAACCTACACCGTACTTAACGGTAGTGAGCCAAATCTAGGCGTAAATATTGGCCAAGCAAGTTTTCCTAAGCACTGCTCTTCTATCGAAACGCTGCTGCAATGTGCCGATATAGCACTTCAAGCGGCTAAATATCAGGGCAGAAATATCGCGCTTGCATATAGTGACGAACTACATAAACAGCATCATGCAATTAACGAACTTGAATCAGAGCTTCGATGTGCCATTGAGAATAATGAGCTAAAATTATTTTTGCAGCCCATTGTCGACCTATCTTCTGGGAAATTAGTAAAATGTGAAGCGCTAGCAAGATGGATAACACCTGAAGGAAAGTTTATTTCTCCGGAAGTATTTATCCCACTAGCAGAAAAAAGTGAGCTGATATTCCCCTTCGGTGAATGGCTTATTAACGAAGCATGTAGTGTTATTGAGGCGCTGAAAGCATCCAATTTAGATATCAGGTTGGCTATCAATATATCAGGCCGTCAGGTATCTGATTTGGCGCTGCTTACACAGATCAAAAATGCGTTAGAGGATCACCAAATTCTCGGTTCAAACCTGTCTATAGAATTAACAGAGAGTGTGTTTGTTGATAGCTTAGACACCGTATCTGTTTTGCTCAATGAGCTAAGAGCTATGGGTATAACCGTGTCGATTGACGATTTCGGGACGGGCTTTAGTTCACTTGTTTATCTAAAAAAGTTGCCAATTGATGAACTTAAGATCGACCGCTCTTTTGTAAGTGAACTTGAAAATAACACCGACGACCAGGCAATTGTGCAAGCTATTCTTGGGCTAGCAAGCAATTTGAATATTAAGATTATTGCCGAAGGCATTGAGACGCAACAGCAGCAGCAATTTTTACAGAGCCATCATTGCACATACGGGCAAGGGTATTTATATCAGCGACCCGTTGCAATTGATGAATTCATCTCACAAGCACATAAGTTTAAGTAACTTGGGCCTTTTGATTAAAACGATACAAACAGCCGGAATGTCTTCCGGCTGTTTGATTCACCTTATTGGCTTATATTAAGCCCATATGCCCAGCATGAAACTCCAAATGTTCTTCAATAAATGATGCAATGAAGAAGTAACTATGATCGTAACCTTCATGCATATTCAGCGTAAGCTGCGTATCTGATTGCTGCGCAGCATGAACCAGAGACTGAGGCTTTAGCTGTTCGTGCAAAAACTCATCCTTTGTCCCCTGCTCAACCAACAACGGCACGCTATGGTTTTTGCTCGCTAATAGCAGAGATGCGTCGTAATCTTTCCACGTTGTCTTGTCTTCCCCCAAGTAACGCCCTAAAGCTTTCTCCCCCCAAGGACAATCTGATGGATTTGATATAGGGCTAAATGCCGATACCGATACAAATTTATTGGGGTTTCGCATACCAATGACGAGCGCGCCATGCCCGCCCATTGAATGCCCGCTAATCGCACGCTCTTTAGTTACGGGGAATTCGCTTTCGATAAGCGCTGGCAGTTCATCAACAATGTAGCTATACATGTTGTAGTGTTTGTCCCACGGAGCTTGAGTTGCGTCTACATAAAAGCCAGCTCCTAGACCGAAATCGTAAGACCCTTCTTCATCGTCTGGTACACCATCACCACGAGGAGAAGTATCCGGTGCAACAATGGCCATACCCAATTCTGCTGCAAGCTTCATTGCCCCCGCTTTCTGCATAAAGTTTTGATCAGTACAGGTTAACCCTGATAGCCAATATAATACCGGCACCGGTTTTTCGTTAGAGGCAAATGGGGGGAGAAAAATTGCGAAAGTCATATCGCATTGAGTGGATTCCGCTTTGTGGGTATAGCGCAAGTGCTGTCCCCCAAATGCTTTATTTTCGCCAATAAGCTCCATTTCAGCTCCTTAAATTCATTAATTTGTACCTTTATTGTGGAATCAGTAAAGGCTCTATCGGATTTTAGATCAAGTTCGTTTACACTAAGCGCCTAATTTTTGAGGTAAGTACAATGGTAAAAGCCCTGTTGCATCATATTGTTGGCACTATTTCGGTTATCTGCTATTTCCTGAATACAGTTTTGTGGTCAACGCCTATATTCATACTAGCGATTTTTAAGTTAATCCCTTTTGCCCCATGGCGTCGCTTCATCTCCTATTTGCTCGATGCATGTGCCACTGCGTGGATTAGTGTTAATAACCTTAATCAACGCATAAGCGGGCGTACCAAGTGGCAAGTTAACGGACTTGAAAAACTTACTCGAGATGACTGGTACCTCGTTGTTGCTAATCACCAATCTTGGGTCGATATCCTCGTTCTTCAACGTGTTTTTAATCGAAAGATTCCTTTTCTGAAGTTTTTCCTAAAAAAAGAACTAATCTATGTGCCAATACTAGGCCTTACTTGGTGGGCGCTGGACTTTCCATTTATGCGCCGTTATTCAAAATCATTCCTGGCTAAGAACCCACATTTAAAAGGGAAAGATATGGAAACCACGCGCAAAGCGTGTGAAAAGTTCCGTAATAAGCCAGTAAGCATAATGAATTTTGTTGAAGGCACGCGTTACACGCAAGCAAAGCACGACAAGCAAGCATCGCCTTTCAATCACTTACTAAAACCAAAGGCCGGCGGCGTCGCTTTTGTTCTATCGGCTATGGGAGAGCATTTGCATAAGCTTATTGATGTAACCATAGACTACCCGAACGGTGTTCCATCTTACTGGGACTTTGTAAGCGGCAAGGTACGGGACATTCGCGTAAATATTAAGGTTATGCCTATTAAAGACATTATGGAAAATGGCATTTTTAACGACAGTTATTTTGACGACCCGCAAGTTCGTGCCCGTTTTCAAGCATGGCTCAATGAGCAATGGCACGCCAAAGATCAATTATTAGATTCACTTAACGCAACTCAGAAACCATTATGATTCGTGTAGTACTCGCGCCCTTTATTTTTGTTTTGCACACCACGCTGCAAATTCTTAATCTCGCCCTATGGGGCGGTCTTATTATTGTCCTAGGTTTGGTCAAACTTTTGTTACCAAATGGAAAGGTCAGAACTGCGTGGAACAAGGTTATGCATGCCCTAATGTTTAGCTTTGGGCGTATAAGTGTGCTTCTAATTAGGTTATTCAATAAGATTGATATTGAATGTTCGGTTCACGGTGAGCTTTCAAAGAATAGTTGGTATTTGATTATCGCCAACCATCTGAGTTATTTAGATATTATTCTGCTCATCGAGTTCGCCACACACCGCATTCCAGCACCAAAATTCTTCCTTAAAAAAGAGCTTATCTGGTTACCCTTTGTAGGGCTTGGGGCATGGGCTCTTGATATGCCATTCATGCATAGATACACCCGTGCCTATTTAGAAAAACACCCAGACAAAAAAGGTAAAGATTTAGAGACCACTAAAGCGTATTGTGAGAAGTTCCGAACGGTTCCGACTACCGTAATTAACTTTGTTGAAGGAACCCGCTTTACTACGCAAAAACACCTGTCTAAGCAAAGTCCGTACGAAAATCTACTTCAACCAAAAGCCGGTGGGGTCTCTTTCACGCTGTCTGCTATGGGTGAGCTCTTTACTAATGTGTTAGATATCTCGCTGCTTTACCCTGAAAATAGACGTCACCCTATGATGGCAATGCTAAGTGGTCAAATGACTAAAATCGTCATCGACGTGAACGTAACTCCTGTACCTGAACTGCAACAAGAATCAGAACGCACTGAATCTGAGTTTCGTCTTTATTTTCAAAACTGGTTAAATGGTCTATGGGAAAATAAAGATAACCGCATTAAGAAACTGTTGGAGTCGTAAATAATGGAAGTCAGTGCTTCAGTACGCGATCACTTCATACATTCGGTAAAAGACATTTTTCCAAATTTAACCACCGAAGATCCGCTTTACAGTGTAATTGCACTGGGGTCTATTTTGTTCGTTGCCGCACTTATTTACATTATAGCGCGCTTGTTAGTGCGCCCTCAAATTGCTAACTGGGTGTATAAATCGAACAATAAGTGGGATAACGCGCTGCAAGAACATGGCTTCTTCAGACGCTTAATGCACCTCTTCCCCGCTCTCTTTATTTATATTGCCACCCCGGTACTTATTGATAACGAAGCAGTAATGCACGGAATGGTGATTAAAAGTGCTCAACTGTACATGCTGTATAGCGGGTTGTTGGCCCTGTATGCCATGCTGAGCACAGTAGAGGACGTATATAATGCATCTGTGCTTTCACGGCGCGCACCAATAACAGGCTTCATTCAAGTTACTAAGTTAGCGTTTGCTATTGTCACCATACTGTTAAGTATTTCATTGATTGTAGATAGAAGCCCGCTGCTTATTGTTTCTGGCTTAACCGCCATTGCCGCTGTTTTATTATTGATATTTAGAGACACCATTCTAGGCTTTGTTGCCGGCATTCAAATAGCCGCTAACCGCATGTTTAATACAGGCGACTGGATTGCCATGCCTAAGTATGAAGTAGATGGTGAAATACTCGAGATAGGCCTTACCAACGTCAAAGTACAGAACTGGGATAAAACCATTTCTACGCTGCCGACTTACAGCCTTACTACAGAAGCAGTTAAGAACTGGCGCGGTATGCAAGAGTCTGGCGGACGCAGAATTAAGCGCGCCATTTATATTGATGTGCACTCTATTAAGCTTTGTGACAACGATATGCTAGAGCGCTTTTCGAAAATTCGCTATATCAACGAATATATCGATAAGAAGAAAAATGAGCTCCGCGCTTATCACCGAGATTACTCCATTGATGAGTCGGATCTGCTAAACAGCCGTCGCCTTACCAACATCGGCACTTTTAGAGCTTATTTAGAGGCATACTTGCGCAAGCACCCGGATATAAACCAAGAACTGACCCTAATGGTTAGGCAACTACCGCCTAATGAACTTGGTCTACCTTTAGAAATTTACTGCTTTAGTGCACAAAAGGAATGGGTGAGGTACGAAAAAGTACAGGCGGATATTTTCGACCACGTTATGGCTATGCTGGATTTGTTCGATTTACGCGCTTATCAACGTGATGGACATTTGTCGCTGCTTGCCCATCGCGAACAAAGCGCTTATAGAAACAGTCCTGAAAGCGACAATGCGCTTGAGGATGCTCAGGAGAAGAGCGAACCTAATCGATAAGGCAGTGATGAATAAAGACTAGTTCAAGACGAAAAAAAACCGGCTGAGATAGCCGGTTTTTTTAATGCTTATCGCTTAAGCCAATGCGTAGGCCATCAGTAAGCAAAGTACTAAACCAGTAACGCCAAAAAAACCGTACTCGATTTTTTCCTGCATACCTTCAGCACCTGCTTTAGCAGTCATAAAACCCATAACGATGCTGCTTAGCCCTAGCGTAAAGGCAATTAGCGCAACACCAAACATAATTGCATTAATCCAATCAGCCATTGTGATAACCCCTTAAAAATATTGGCGGTATTATGCACCAATAAATAAGATTTAACCATGCTTGGATTGGCTTAAATGTACCGCTATTGGTATTAATTGATCTTAGTCAAAACTACTAATTAGTTGGTAATCTCACTAAATAGTGTATTTAGCAGAGCATAAAGAAATCATCAAATATCACTAACCATTTGAAAGATATAGACTTTAAATATTGGCAAGGCCATTGCTCTACCTTAGGTATAACAGCGAGTATCGTTAGCGTCTATCTGACAGTGACACTACAACGCATTGCAGTTTGCTTCGAGCACTTTCGTTAACGCGTCACACGTAAATTAAGGAATGAACAATGTCTAAGAAACTATTACTTTCAGTTGCCCTTACCAGTGCTTTAATGAGCGGCCACGCTTTTGCGCATGACAGCAGCTTTCAAAACAACAGTTGTGACATGGAGCTTGATGGTCATATTCAATATTACCAAGGCGACCTAACGGTTCAGATGGATAATGGCTCAGTGATGATGATTGACTCCCATCACAATATGACCATTAACGGTGAATCAGTATCGCTTGACAGCGAACAACAGCGCTGGGTAAGTGAATATTACAACAACATTGATATCGCCATTCCTATGACGTTGAATATCGCCAGTGAAGGGCTACAAATTGCCAACGTGGCAGTAACTGAAGTGTTTACTGAACTGTTGGGTGGCGATCAAATGGGTGACGATTTCAATGAATTGTTTAACTCACTAGAAACCAAATTAAACACATCTTTTTATGATGACGAGGGCAATATCCGCGTAGACTCAACTAAATTCGACGAGCCAGGTTGGTTTGACGAAAGCTGGGAGCAAGAGTTTGAGGCACAAATTGAGTCTTTAATCAGTGAGTCTATGGGAAGAATTCTTATTGCCGTAGGGACACAAATGTTGTGGGAAGGCGGTGATATGTCTGAGTTTGAGCAAAAGATGGAGCGCTGGGGTGAAGATTTAGAATATCGCTTGGAAAGCCAAGCCGCTTCACTGGAAGAAAAAGGCGAAGCTTTGTGCAAAGTCTTGAAAAAAGCCGACTATGCCGAAGGTAAAATACAGGCATCTATATCAGGGCTAGATGACTTGAACCTGCTAGATATTGATCAAGACAACCACCATGACCACAACGACGAAATGAAAATGTAGTTGGAGAATTTAGCGAACTAAACGCGCAGAGCGAAACGATTTACAACTCTAACCACTCACCTTAGAAAACCGACTGTAACCCAGTCGGTTTTTCATTTTTACAGTTAACGACAATCACCCTACAGTTAATGTACTCTTAAGCCCTAAACAAAGGGGTATTAAAACAATGACTCAGAATGTAGTAATTAGTGGCTACGGCTGGTTAGCTGGCTATGTGGGCAACGCACTATCAGGCAAGGTCAATATTGTTGGCACCACTCGAAGCCAACAGAAACGCTTAGCGTTAAAAGAACAAGGTATCACCGCAATTGAATATGCACTGGGCGATGATACATCAGCGCTATGCAACCACCTACCAAACGCTACCTTATTGCTAAATATTCCCCCTGGTAGGAGAAACACAGATCTCGCGTCATTTACTGATAATATGCTGCAACTTATTGATGCTGCAATTAGCGCAGGCGTCGCGCATATTGTTTTTATCAGTACCACATCAGTATATGGAGATGACACAAGTAAAGTCATTACGGAACAAAGTGCCACAAACCCAAAAACTGCGTCAGCGAACGCTCATGTGGCTATTGAAAACTATTTACTGTCTAAACGTAAACAGGCTGATGTCAGTATTGTTCGTCTAGCCGGTTTAGTAGGCCCAGACCGTCACCCCGCCCGTTCGTTAAGTGGAAGACAGTTAGATGCAGGCAACAAACGAATAAACCTTGTACATGTGGACGACATTGTATCTGCTTTGACGACCATCATTTGTGACAATCCGCTTAACGATGTTATACACCTTTGTAGCTTGTCTCACCCTAAACGCGGCATTTACTATGTGGACGCCGCGCAAGCGATGGGCATTGATGCCCCGCACTTTTCTGATACTGAAGCTGAGCCTGCTGGCAAAGTGATTGACGCCGCACAAAGCTGGGCAAGGCTAAATGTAACGCCAGTGTACGGTGACCCCTATCGCATGTTTTAGGCTTTACACTTAGTGAAAATACATACTCTGACACAAACAAAAACGGCAAGCTTTAGGCTTGCCGTTTTTAAGTTGAGCTCGCTGCTAGCTCACGTCATTTCTTGTAAAACCTGACTATCCGAATAGGCTCAACCCGAAGTATTTTACCGCTACCGTGTTTACAAAAATCACGAGTAAAATAAGCGGAATAAAGGTTTTCAGCGATATATCCACGTACTTTTCAAACCAGCTGCCTTTGTAACCACTGCTGCCCTCTTCCAAAGAAGCATTGAAGTTTGCACTCTTCCAACGATAAATAACAAACAAACAAATTAGCAAGCCGTTTAAAGGCAAAATCGTGTCGTAGAACACATCGTAAATGACATCAAATAGTGATTTATCTGCGCCAGCGTAGTGCATAAACGACGTAAGCATATCAACTTTACCGAATGACAAAGCACTTAGGATGGCTAGCAAAATCATAATGCTTCCTAGCGACCCAAGCGCCCATTTACGGCTTACACCTTTTTCATCCATAAGCGCCGCAACAGGTACTTCAAAAATAGACACTAGCGACGTAATGGCCGCAAAGAACACTAATAAGAAGAACAAGCTAGCGACAATCGATGCGCCCATATATCCAATCGAGTCTTGTAACGCTAAAAAGATACTAGGCAGGTAAGTAAAAATCATGCCCACTGACGACTCACTTAAATCATCAGGGTTAATGTCTGGGTTAAAAGAGAAGATGGCAGGAAGGATCATCAAACCCGCAGTGAACGCTACGGCCGTATCCGTTAACGCCACCAGCTTGGCAGCGCTCGGTACATCTGCACGCTTATCAATGTAGCTACCGTAGGTAATAAGAATACCCATACCCAACGATAGAGAGAAAAAGGCCTGCGATAGCGCACCATTCACCACTTCAGCAGTGATTTTTGAAAACTCAGGAACGATATAGAATTCAACACCAGCCATCGCATTTTCGCGGGTTAATACGAAGATAACGAGACCGATTAGCATCACGAAAAGCGCAGGCATGAGCAGCTTTGCCGCTTTTTCTATCCCTTCTTTTACACCGCCTTGAAGGATGAGGTAGACCACACCAACAACGGCCGCCATATATACAAAGATGGCTTCTGAGTTTATGAACAGCCCAAAGGTTTCTGGGTTAGCTAACTTGTCTAGATTCCCGCTTACTGCTTCAAACAAATAGCCGAAAAGCCACACAGTAATAACCATGTAGAAAACGGCAATCATGAACGGCGTAGCAATAGCTAGCCACCCCGCGACTTTCCATTTCTTTTCATTACCGCTTATATCACTGTATGCACCAAGCGGGTCTTTTTTAGCATGGCGACCAACTGACATTTCCGCCAGCATTACCGGTAAACAAATGGCAAAAACGAAAATAGCGTACATTAAAAGAAATGCACCACCGCCATTTTTAGCTGCACCGACAGGAAACCCTACCAAATTACCTATGCCTACCGCAGAACCTGCAGCTGCCAAAATAAAACCTATGCGCGATCCGAACTGTTCTCTGGCCCCGCTCATATCCCTTCCTCTTGTTGAGTTATTGTTATAGCAGTTCGCCGTATCATGCCTTGTGATGCACAAACACGTCGTGTGCTCACAATTTAATCTGGTTGTCGGTACTTGCTATTCGTAAGAATCAAACCGAGCGAACTGGTATTATTTATTATCAGGATGGCGTTTGTTGTTATGACTCACGTGTGGCGTCAACGCGTTGTATTGCTACCTCTATGGGCTTATCAATACGCTGCACCATTCCCAAAAATAGCATGGTAACAGCAGTGAAATAAAAAGTCTTGATGTTGGACTTGCTGAAATGATGTTAGACCGTATCACCAAGTTACCACTTCGCCATTCCAGTCGATAAAATGACAGGCTTGGTCTCGATTAAGCGCCGAAAGGTGGTGAATGAGCTGTTTAGCGGTAAACTCAGGCGTGAACAGTTTCTTGGCGGCGACGTTCTTTTGAAAAGGCTTAGAAAGCCCCGTATCAACCGTCCCAGGGTGATAACAAACAAGCATCACGTCTTTCAATCTGCGCTTGTATTCTACCGACGCCGTTTTAACCAACATGTTGAGCGCCGCTTTCGACGCGCGGTAGCCGTACCACCCGCCAAGTCCATTATCTGAAATACTCCCTACTCTCGCGCTTAAGCAAACAAGGGTTGAGCCTTCTTTACTCATAATATTCACCAAATGCTTGAGCCACATTGCGGGAATAATGCTGTTAGTCGAAAAATAAGCCGCTAAGGCCTGCTCGCTGACATCTTCCAAACGTTTCTCAGGATGAATGCCATCGCTTTCGCGGTGTAGAAAGCCTGTTGTGATAACTACCGTAGTTAACACAACCTGCTGTTCAGCCAGCTGTTCAACAAATTCGCTAATGTGCCTATCGTCCTGTTCGGCCAGCTGATGATAGGTAACATCTCCAGAATGATTGGTGTCAGATAAAAGGGCGCGACTAACCGCGAACACCCTAGCACCTTCACTGCTATATTGCTCAATAAGCGCAGACGCAATACCGCCCGACGCGCCCACTATGAGTACGTTATTTTTCACTGGCTTCTCCTGGTATGCAGCGATCGCACTGGCGTTTTTTACCTGTTAACAGGTATGAAATGGTGTATCTATGCTTTGCGAATACATTGTAGAAAGCATCGGCCACATGACGAATAACAGGCCAGCGAAGCGGTGCATATAGCCAACCCATGCCCACGGCTTTCCATGCTTCATGAGTGACATCAAGGCCAGTTATCAACGTCCCGTCTTCACGAAGTCCGTGAATTCTTGCATTGAGTGCATGCCAATCCATGGTTGGATAACGGCTCGAAAAATCGGGGGCCTGAATATCTACCAGTGTTAATTTGTTGTGCTTGTCTCTTTTTCTTAAATGACGCATTTCAGCGATACACAACGGACAATACCCGTCATAGAAAATAATCACGACTGAATACCTCTGCCAAATTTTGAACACGTTTATACGCATTCTTACCAGTTGCAAACTGCTTGAAAGAAAGCAGTTAACCTCACATGTTAAAACCTTTCACTTAGCTCGCACATTATTCTTATTTAATATTCGTTTATACGATAAAAAAACACGCTTGGATGACTTGTGTTGTGACCTACCCGCACCCACACTACAGACAAAGATTAAGAGAGGTTTTTACTATGGCAAATATACAAGTCGCCACGTTGGCAGGCGGATGCTTTTGGTGTATCGAATCAGCGTTTAATAGCGTTGAAGGCGTGGAAAAAGCAATTTCTGGCTATGCTGGAGGCGAAAAGGCCGATCCAACCTATGAAGAGGTATGCAAAGGAAATACTGGCCATGCTGAAGTGGTACAAGTAACGTTTGATGCCGACAGCATTAGCTACCGAGAGATACTAGAAATTTTCTTTGCGCTGCATAACCCTACACAGCTTAACAGACAGGGCAATGATGTCGGCACACAGTATCGCAGCGCGGTTTTCTATCACGACGATACACAAAAAGCTGAAGCAGAAAAAATTATCGCAGAAATCACAGAAGAAGAGATTTGGCCCGTTCCCGTAGTGACTGAAATAGTAGCAGTAAATAACTACTACGACGCCGAAGACTACCACCAAGATTACTTCAAAAATAATCCACAAAACCAATATTGCTCTATGGTGGTGGCGCCTAAACTTGCGAAGTTCAAAAAAACCTTCGCTTCTCGACTTCGCAGCGACGCATAAATAAAACAGCGATATTAAGCGCGCTATCAATAGCGTTAGCCAACAATAAAAAGGGTTGCTTAAAAGCAACCCTTTTGTTTTTCAATCTATTCGTTTTCTTATTATTCAAACCAAACGCTGTTAATTTCTAGTGGAAATAATAAAGGCGCTAAGTCTTCATAACGCTTCTTATGCGCTTCACACGTCGCGTTTTTAAGGTAGTTTTTCTCCCAAGGATCGTTAATGATCCACAAGGTATTTTCAATGGTCACTAGTCCTTCCACCGACGAATTATCCATTGTGTACTGTTCACAATTCTGGTCGCCGGCAACGTCAAACTTAATAGGGATACGCTTTGTTGGCTTATTGCCATTCACATCAATTACCCACAGTTCATTGTCGTTTCTTGCTGCGCCAAACAAATAGGATGCGCCGGTTGAATGGGTATAAAGCGCCAGTCCATTGATAGGGTGATTACCTGAAGTAAACGAAGGAAGTTGAAGGTTAGGCTCGCTCACTGTGGCAAAATCATTCGACGAGAAAAAGTCTTCATCAACAGCCAATGTAAAAATTCTTGGCTGTCCTGCTTTATCTTTCTCTAGCGCCAAATATAACGTGCCGTCTTCAGCCATCGTCAACCCTTCAATGCCGTCATTGGGAAAATTACCTACTTCGAACTCTTGCGGAAACTGTAGTGGGCGCACATCCGACATTTCAACAATGCCACTGTCCTTTCGCTCTAGTTTAACCAATAGCGTCGGGTAATCTGTTGAGCCCGTATTCTCGTATTTAGCTTCACAACGAGGGCTTAATGCGCCGGTACGGGTAGCATCTTCGGTAACCGTATAAATTACATTGGCGTCTCTGGGGTCTACGGCTAACGCTTCTAAATCAGGTTGCTCACTTAAATAGCTATAGAAGCAGCTTCGCCGCACGTTTCTTGAGAATGAAAAGCGATCGCTCGATGCGCTCAGCGTTACGGTATCTGGTGAAATGCTGTGAAATTTCAACTGTTGAGTGGTATCAGCGCTAGCATCTGCGATAGTGACAAGCTGACCGTCTAGCACCACTAACCCTGAGGTTTGAGGATCAAACATAACGTTGTCTTTTTCATCAAGGATCCATTGACCCACAGTGACTTCTGTTAAGTCTTGAGGTTCAGGAGTAATAACAACGTCTTTCGGCTCGCTACAGGCGCTAATCAGTAAAGTGGTTAGCACAGCACTCGTTAAATATTTTAGCATAGTGTGAAGTCCTCTCTCCGTTTATTAAGACGAGAGCAAAAGGTAAAACTGAAAAAATTGTAAGGGAGTATATCGAGCATACCGTTCATTCACAAAAAAGAGTAAGGTTATGCGATAGACATCCGGTTTGCTGAGTACATATATGATAAGGCGACGATAAATAGTCGTGCTGTCATCATGTTTTTTAATTTACGTGCAGCATATTTAGTTAACACGCTTACGTGTACTGATTATCGACAAAATTGAAGGAGAGCGTCATTTCTACGCAGCACTTGCCCCAAGTTATTGCAGGTCCAATAGTAAGAAAGGTGACATCCACAGAATGTCATATTTGGGTAGTAACCAGTAACGCCGATTCACCTACGCTAAATCTATCTGCAAATGAAGTCGTCGCCAGCGGCAATTGTCAACGCGAAACCATACGCGTAGGTAAGTACGCATTTATACACTTGCTCTCTTTCACTTCGTCAGAGCCCTTCGAAGATACTGTGCGGATAGGTTACTCGCTATCTTTTAGCGACGACGCTCAGCAGGCTTCATGGGAAGATGAACAACGCGGGCTTCTTTACGATGGGCAGTCTTCCTTATGTTTCCACTTCACCGAGACTCCCGAGACCATATTGCACGGCTCATGCCGTAAGCCTCACTTTCAAAGTGATGATGCCCTAGCACAAGTAGATGTACTCCATGAAAATGCGTTCAAAAAGCAAAATGATTTTCCCGATCTTCTATTGATGACAGGCGATCAAATTTACGCTGATGATGTCGCAGGTCCTATGCTTAAAGCCATACACAGCGTGATTGAGCGTTTAGGTCTTTATCATGAAGTACTGGAGGGAGCAGTAGTAGCCAACACTAATGAACTTGCCACACATGAACACGGGTATTACGAACGAGAGCAGCTTCTTCCACAAGTTGCGACCAATACGGTACTGTCTTCAATATTCTTTGGCGCTAAGAAAAAACCGGTATTCACATCAGTAAACGCGCAAAACCATTTGATTGGCAGTGCGGAAATCATCGCTATGTATTTACTGGTGTGGTCCGACACGCTTTGGGCTGATATCAATATAGATAAAGATGGGATCCCCCCAAAATACCTTGCTATTTTCGACAAAGAACACGAGGCGCTTAACGGCTTTGTAAAACAGCTACCGCAGGTACGTAGAGCCCTGGCACACATTCCTACCTATATGATCTTTGACGATCACGATGTTACCGACGACTGGAACTTAACCCGGGGCTGGGAACAAGAAGTCTATGGAAACCCTTTATCAAAACGCATGATCGGCAATGCGCTTATCGGCTACTTGCTTTGCCAAGGCTGGGGAAATGCACCAAAAAAAGTAGCGCCATTAATTGCTAAAGTACAAGAATCAATGGGAGAAAGCGGTTTAAACTCTCACGATGAAATCATTGATGATCTGTTGGATTTTGATCAGTGGCATTATCGTTTAGATACCACACCACCTATTGAGGTTTTAGACACCCGCACGCAGCGTTGGCGCTCCGAATCAAATATGAACAAGCCCTCGGGCTTAATGGATTGGGAAGCACTGTGTGATTTTCAGCACTCTATAATCGGCAAAGAATCAGTCATCGTTGTCTCTGCCGCTCCCATTTATGGTGTAAAGGTTATCGAAGCCATTCAAAAGGTGTTTACGTTTTTTGGCAAGGCACTTACTGTTGATGCTGAGAACTGGATGGCCCACAAAGGCACTGCAAACGTTATATTAAACATATTCAGGCATTACAAAACGCCCCCCGATTTCATCATTCTATCTGGCGATGTGCACTATTCCTTTGTATACGATGTACGCCTGCGCTTTAGGCGCAACAGCCCTCACATCACCCAGTTCACCTGCAGCGGATTAAAAAACGCCTTTCCTGATGGATTGATCAAATGGTTAGATAGATTAAACCGCGTGCTTTATCGCTCCAAATCGCCCCTCAACCTTTTCACAAGACGTCGAAATATGTCAGTAAAAGCGAGAGAACCAAGTTTGGGCTATGGCGAATTATTCAACGGTTGCGCCATTGGTGTATTAAAAATTTCACAGAAAAACACCGATGTTCAGTGCAAAGCTTTGTTGAGCAACGGTAAAGAGGTAGAATTCCCAGCTTCTAAAGACGATTAGTTCAAAAGAGGTATCTAATGAGTGATAGCGCACTGTCCATCGGATTATTTTACGGTTCAACAACCTGCTATACCGAAATGGCAGCAGAAAAAATCCAAGCGCAGCTCAATAGCCTTTTCGACGAAGATATTGTTGATCTTCACAACATTAAAGACGTTAACCTAACGCGCACGGCCGAATACGACATTATCATTTTTGGTATTTCAACGTGGGACTTTGGCGAGCTCCAAGAAGATTGGGAGTCTCATTGGGAAGAAGTGCACGGTTTGGATTTATCAGGGAAAACCATCGCCTTATTCGGACTTGGCGATCAACTTGGTTACGGTGAATGGTTTCAAGATGCGCTAGGCATGCTTCACGATGCAATATTGCCATCAGGCTGTAAGATCGTGGGTTATTGGCCAAACGAAGGATACGAGTTTACCGCCTCAAAAGCGTTAACCGAAGACAAAACTCAGTTTGTTGGCCTGTCTCTTGACGATGAAAACCAATACGACAAAACTGACGCACGCATCGAAGCATGGTGCGAACAGTTATTGGTCTCGATGGCTTAAAGCCTATTAAAATTCGGATGTCAGTGTTGGAAAGTAAAGGCCGTATTCATCAGCAGTTTTATCGCAACGGCCCAAGCCACAGGGACGGCGCTGATGTTTCGTTTCAAGATATTCGCAAGCTGTTTAATTTCGCTACGATCACTGTGGGTAGATGGGTAACAGCAGAAGAACAACAGATCGCTGCCAACCTCTTTTTCGATGCGCTTTACGATCTGGTGGCGATCTTAAATATCAATGAACAGGTGTTGTCGTTAAACGGCTCCCTGTCACTGGCTTTTGGCAGTGGCGGTCAAAAACACAGTAGTGCCCACTACAACAGTGCGAAAAGACAGCTTGCGCTAGCAAAAAACGCAGGAGCCGGAGCGCTTGCCCACGAGTGGTTTCACGCCTTCGATCATTATATTGCGCCGCGCATGTTCGACGGTATTGCCGCCGGTAGCTTTGCCACACAGGCCTGGCTTGACAATGCCCCGATGAATCCTCATCCGTTGAATCAAAAATTGAGCGATTGTTTCTCGCTATTGTTCCTAAATGATCAAAAAAGACCAAATGATTACTTTGTGCGATCCGTAGAAGCTGATCGCGCGCTAAAAATGTATTATTATGCTATGCCTCAGGAGATGGCAGCCCGTGCATTTGAGGCCTGCATTCAAGATCACGAGATCAAAAATGCGTTTTTGGTGCAAGGCACAAAAAAGTCAACGGAAGCTAGACTTGGCATTTATCCTCATGGTAACTTGCGTACATCACTCAATCAGGCATTGATGTTGTATTTTTACCAATTAGGTGTCGCTATTTCACGCAAACAAACCTAGTTTGTTGTTTTATTACCGTGAAACTGAGTATTTTTTCAACAACAAGTGTTAATGAGCACACTGTTTTTATACAAAAGTCTGTATATTTTTGTAACAAGCAGTATACTAAATGGCTCGAACGTAACAGAAGAAAGAAGACGAGATGAAAAGAAAGAAGCATACCTCGGCTGAAGACGAGGCTCAGATTGATATGACCCCCATGTTGGACATCGTGTTCATCATGTTGATTTTCTTCATCGTAACGACCTCGTTCGTGAAAGAGAAAGGTTTAGACGTAAACCGTCCAGAAGATAATCAAGCGAAGAACGACAAGCCTTCTAAAGCGCTATCAATTCGTATTGATGCCGATGGCACTATCATGATGGGTGGCCGTGAGGTCGATATTCGTCGTGTGGTTGCAAACACGCAAACATACCTTGCAGAAAACAACACGGATTCAGCTGCAATCCAAGCTCACGAAGACAGCGAGCATGGAACGGTTGTTGAAGTAATGAACCAAGTCAAAATTGCTGGTATCGACAAAGTATCTGTTTTGGTTAAAAAGAGCAGCTAAACGCTTTATTAATCAAACGCAAGTTAAGTAAAAGCCACCTTCGGGTGGCTTTTTTCGTATAAGACCTTATACCAAAGTATCTCTTGTGCTATCGCATGAATTTTGTTCAGATCGTAGTATTCGGTGTGTCTGGAAAATCCATGTTGAAGCTCGGTTCCAGATTCGGATGTCACTGGAGCCATTATGCACAAGAAATTAATCTACACCGCTGTACTTGCAGCAGTGATGACAGCACCACAGGTGTCTGCCGCCAAAATTGAATTAAGTGAAGCGTTTGAATATAACGCATTCATTTTCGACAGCTTTACCGGCAAATCGTCCGATGTTGAAGGAAGGTTAGCGGTAGGCGGTAAGATGGACGTAACTGATTTCAATGTTGGCTTGTTGTTATCACCAGATATGTCAGAGTCTGCGCTTGCCGTAGGCGGTAACCTTCATTTCACGCGCGGTGATGTTCACGGTGGTTCAACTACCGTGTCAGGTATGGTGTTTGGCTCTGAACTTTCATTCGATAAAGCGGTTAACGCCGAGCAGACTGTAAATCTCATCAATTCGACGGTGAAATCTGGCGGTATCTCATCAAAAGGTGATGTCAAGCTAGGTAACTCAAACGTTGTATCAGGTGATGTGCACGCCAATACTGTGAAACTTGGCGGGCCCAATAGTGTTTACGACAGTGTGAGTAACCCTGCCGTATACGGCTCCCAAGTTGAAAGCGGAAACGTATTTGCTGAGTCTAGTGTTGAACTTGATAGCAGCGAGGTTAACGGTGCCATAACGCTTAACGACGCTAACAATTACACCGCTATTAACGGTTCGACAGCAACATCTGTTGAACAAGGCAGAGTGAGTAAGGCTGAAGTTAACAATATTGAATTTAATGCTATTGCTGCCGAAGTAACAGCGCAGTCTCAGAAGTTTGCTTCAATGACACTGAATGGCACAACAACATTGTCGTGCACTGACGCTAACGATTCGGATCAAGCTGTTGCTTGTACCGACGCTAGCAAAGATGTATTAAATACCATCACCTTCTCTGGCTCTGATGATATCAATATCTACAATATTGACGCTAGTTGGTTCAGTGCTGCTGATAAAGGCATTGTTTACGATTTCTCAACCACCAGCTACAACATCATCAATGTGTACGGTAAATCAGTTGAGTTATTTAACACTGGCTTCTTTAATACAGCGTTTACGCAGGAAAATGAATATTTCAGAGAAAATGGCCAGTATAGAGATAATGACAACAATGAAGGTCAACGTCATGATGGCCTTTATACCAACAACATCTTGTTTAACTTCGTTGATGCTAAAGATCTCACCCTGCACAGTGTAGGCGTAAAAGGTAGTGTATTAGCGCCATATGCAGAGCTAAGTTTTTATAATGGTCACGTAGATGGCAATGTGATTGCTAATCGTTTGGAAACGCCGTTCAAGGAACTGATTAATGACGATGGCGAAACCTACGTTGCGCCAACAGGCCAAATAAACAACTATCAATTTGGTGCCATTAACGTAAATGAACCCGCCTCAATCGCCCTTTTATTTGGCGCTGGATGTTTCATGCTAGCAAGACGTAGAAAAGCGAACTAACGCTTACAAAGTTAGTAAATCTTCAAATAAAAGCGGCTTTATAGTGCAAAGCCGCTTGATCTTGGCGAAGACAGCAAGAGTTCATCGCTGGTTACGCCGCCGCCTTGCCCTTCTCGCCACCTTATTTGAATACCCGCTTCAAACGCTCGATACTCAACCGCAAAGGCTTTTCCAATATACCCTGCCACAATCCAGTTGTGATCAATACGATACTGCCCTTCAGCCATAAAGTTACCGCTTAAGCCTGTATCTGAGCTTTCACCAAGGGTCGCATTCTCGTCTGCCGTAGGAAATGCACCTCCAATCGGAAAGCGCAGATCATCGTCTTGTTCAACACGTGATAGCGCAAGTGAGCTTCGCAGTTTAACTTGCCAGTTTAGTGCTTCAAGCGTCAATAGCTCTGAATAGCCGCCAATACTAATGAACTGGCTTGGGCTAAAGTAGCCACCATTGCCAACGGTAAAGCCGCTTAGATTTTTATCGTAGCTTGTATAGCTAAAGAATGGCCCGACACGCCAATAATCAAGCTTGGGAGATATCATGGTAGCAATATCGTAACTGACATCCCCCCGTAGAGAGAGCGCGCTATTATCGGCAACCTGCTCGCCGTCTAAGCGACTAACCTGGGCAGTACCTGCAACAGACCAGTTATCGGCCACTGTATGCGCTACTAACCCTCTTATGCCACTTTCTATCACATAGCCCCAAGGTTTAGCGTGATCAGCATTGAAGGTTCCGGTTTGGCTTAATAAGCTGTCTTCTTTTGCCTTTCTAAACAAGGTTGCAGCTACCGTTGTACTGGTAAGAAATTTGGTTGCAGATATCTGCCCGGTTACTTTAGCGCCAACGGGTTGATCGAACATGGCATATTCAAGGTTTGCATAAAAATTGAAATCAGGTGCCTGATAATGCGCTTCGGCGCGAAGCCCCTTATCTTCAAAGCCGCTTATTCCCGAAAATGCTTCACTCAATTGATCGTTACCAAACCAGTCACCAACTTGAGGGCGACCACTGTAGAATTGCTTATAGTCGAGCGATACTTGCCACAGCCAGTTTTCATAACCGCTGCCAATACCAATATATTGCGAGAGAACATCGAAATTACCGAGTCCCTCCTCCCCGCTTCGACTGCGAGTATTAATACCGTAGACTGCACTTAGGCCATCTTTAGTTTGTGCTGTAACTCCCCGCACATCGCGATTTTGATAAGCTAGCCAAAACTGTTTTCTGGGCCAGGCATTACGTGTGGTGCGTTCTTGCAATATGCTTTTTACCGCACTATATCTCAGCGCCAATCGGTTCAGTGTGGCTTCGTCGTTTTGATTAATTGTAACCAATTCATTGGCAATTACCGTATCGGTTGGCGTCTTCGCTAACACTCGCTCGAACGCTGCGGTGGCGGTTGTGGTGTCTTGTATCTCTTTAGCAGCCCACCCAATTAGTGCTTGCTCATCTACACTTAACGGTCTCAAACGGGCAAGTGATTCTCCTGACTCAATACTTTGCTTGTAGCGCCGTGTATCGTAAAACTGAGCCTGTCGGCTAGCCAGACCATCAGCACAGCGTCGAATGAAAATTTCGGTATTGACACTACATGCTAGGTCGAACGCGCTTTGCTTGGCCGTGTCGCTGCTTTGCGCGCTAAGTGACAAATACCTGCCTTCGTTATCGTTCACCAAACTAAATAGCGCGGCGGCAAAGTCGTAATTTTTCAAGTCGAATTGTTGCCATGCCGCGCCCTGCAGCACTTCTTTTACGTAGCCGCTGTTATCAGATTTGAGAAATTGCTCCAGCGTTGTCGTATCGCGCAAAGACAATGCCTGCTGCAGCTTAATACCAGTGACACTGTTAAGGCCTTGTTGAGCGGATTGTTTATCGATATCCCGAACTGCCGATTGTTGGGCCTGAGAGAACTGCTGCGTTGCCATTTCTAACATGCCTTTATCAATGGCGGTCCACCCCATAAGCAAGTAAAAATCAGTACGCTTAATTTGATTGCTCAATGCAATAAGCGTTTCTACTTTTTGCTTCGGCGTATTTGCTCTGGCTTTCGGCGTTAACTGAGCAAATTGTTCGAGCGGGAGGGTTTTAGAAGCGGGCTTATCTGGCTGCTTTTTTAAAGCCTGAAGCGATTCTCTTGGCGCTGAAACTACAGGCTTGATAGTACCTTTTAAGCGGCCGTTTATTCTGTTTAGTTCGGTTTCGACTTCTTGTGGTACCTGCCACGCAGGGTAACGAGCTTTTAAGCGCGTAAACTCTTCATTGGCTTGCTGAATCTGTCGGTCATTAATATGGTACCAAAGCCCTGTTAAATCTGGCTGTTCTTGCTGTGTAGGTAATATACCCAGATCTTTTTCTTTGTACGTTGTTTTAGCTTGTCCGTATGCCTGCACCGATAAAAGTGACGTGGTCATAGCGCCTAGTGCCAGATACAAAGACGTGCGAGTAAACCGAGTTTTCACGATGCGTTATCCAAAACTGCTAGCATAGAAAGCAGCGTTAAACTTGCCGAGTAATAATCCATGTTTCGATTGATCTCAGGCCACTCTGGCCTTTGCTTTTCTTCTGATTTCATCAAACTGTTTACGGCCATCTGCACTGAGCGCATTCCCTTAGACATTTCGTACTCGGCTGTTTCCTCGTTTAACAGGTTGATGGTAGCTGGCGTAGGCGTTATCGCCCACCATGCATAGTAGGGAGAAAGTAGCTTCTCAGTTAACCTAGCGTTTTTGCGAAAACGTGGCGACCATGCTAGCTGAAGCGGTATACGGATCGCATTAAAACCAAACTCAGGCGATATCACATTATCTAAACTTAACGTACCAATCTTACTGTTATCGGACTCAGCACTATTAGGGGTGAAACGCACCCAATCACTGGGCAATTGATAGGTAGAAAACTGCATGTTCGACAGCAAGATCAAGCCCGATTCGAACAGGCTTTCCCAGCGTTCTGGCGTAGCCGACAGCGAAGACAGGTCGGTTATGGCAGGAAAAACCCAATAGGACAGATTTAGCTGAAGGCTGGTATTTCCTGATTGGTCAGAGGCAAATCCGTATTCCCCTGGCAAGAGCACTACACTGTTACTATTTACCACCAAAAGTTTCTGCTCTACAGCACGTACGATATTTCTGGCGTCCTCCTCATACGTACCAACACCCCATTTTTCACTTGCACGCAATAATGCCCAGGCAATAAGAATCTCACCATCAGAGGCATTATTAGGGTCATCGATACAAGAAGATGAATTATCCACACAAGGACGGTAGCGCCAGCTAAATAGCCCGTCCTCGCGCATGAGCGTACGTTGAGTCCAGAGCCATAATGCATCGAAGGTGTCTTTGTCGTTGGCGGCGACGGCAAAGAGCATACCGTATCCTTGCCCTTCGCTGTGAGACACATCATCATTTCCTGTGTCTACCACGCGCCCGCCGTCAACAAACAATGCCTTATACGCTATGTACTGAGACTTGAATTCGCTATCTTCCTTGGTAGAGCACGACGCCAACAGGAACAAAAAACCTATCACTAACGTCGCTTTTGTTGCGTAATGCAGAATTACCATGAGTCTTGTACTTGTTTATTTCTGCGTTTGAGCAACAGGTAAACAATCAGACTGACAACAAATACGAAGAATACAAAGCCTATTAGCCAATACCACGGGTTGTTAGACAGCCACAGTCGTAAATGCAGCCAGCTGTCGTCGGCTTCACCCACTTCATATTTATCGCTTACCTGCATGATGAGTGATGGCGAAAGGCCATCTTTCCATGCGAAGAAATCCCCTGCCATCTGCCCCCACATCGACAAACTAACCAGATCCTCGATTCTAGCTTGAAGAAGTTCCGGGGTCTGCGCTGCAACAATGAATAAAGTATCGGTTTGTGATGAAACAGGGTGTGCCTGTGCAGTAAGTACAGCTTGCTCACCTAAGTCGCTTTCTTGGATGGTATGACCGTCTATGCGCATTTCCTTGAAAGACTGATCGTCCGTCAGGTTTCTTACGCGATTGTACAAATTATTCTGTAACCGATAAGACCAGCGTTTCGTTGCCTCAATGGCCGTACTGAATTCAGACTGCTCAATATTCGTTAAGCTTTCAGGGGTACCTAGAACAATCACAGAACCTTCGGTTGTAATGTCGTTTCCAGTTGCTATTTTCACGTTTAATAAAGGCACTTGAGCTACTTGCGCTAATTTCGCTGAAAGGGTTAACGCTGTATCTAAGTAGTCATCTGACGGAATAGCAATGGATGACGATGGTGCTGACTTAAAGCGCGCAAACGGGTAAGCCGTTTCTGAAAGCAAGACGAGATTAGGTTGAACTGCCACGTTTCCTGCATCAGGTAGCTTTATAGCCGAAGAATCATCAAGCTGGAACACGAGGTGGGAACCAGGAATATCATCACAAGGCACGCCTGCCAGTGGCGCTCTCATGGTTACCGCAAAGTCTAAATTATTCGTCCCGCCTTTGAAGAACCGTGCAGGTATTCTTAGCTGATAGTCTCGGTAGGATTGTCCGTTAATATTATTAAGAGACAAACCGTGTACAAGTTCGTCATTCACGCTTACATTCATAACCGAACCTGGCCCAAAACCTGCGCCATATCCAAAATCTAAGAGCAAGCTAACGCTCGCGTTTTCAGGTACATAAAAATCTGCAGGCAATCTGAATGACACCCGTTTGGTGAAGTTCCCCTCATCCCTAAACTGAGTGGTCGCCACACCAAAGTCTTGGAATGTGTAGTGATTGTCAGGGTTCAGAATGCGATGACGCTGCAGCGTTTCCGCCTGCATTTGTGACTGTGAAAGTACGGTGACTTGTGAAATAGGGTTAATCGCATCGTCCATTACCGCCAAGGCTTTCGCTGCCTCAAGTACTTCATCTTGCGTAGTACCGCTGACAATAAGGCGGTAGCTAGCTGGTACAATAACCTTACTGTCCTTAACAAACGCTGGCGTGCGCTGTGCTTTTAAAAACGCGCCATCTATGTCGTTAATCACTTCGTCAGATAACACAGGTGATAACGCGTCGACTGTACCAACTAGAATATGAACAGGCTGCTTTTGCTTGGCTTTCAAATACCACGCAGCTCGCTCGTAACGAGCAACATTTTGGTCGTTCCAAAAGCTATTTTCTGTGTCTTCTAGCTGTGGCAAAACGTAACCATCATCAAAGCTATCGTGCTCGATAATAAGCGGTTGATATTGATTCCTCAGAGACAGCGCTTGCGCAACAATGGGAAGCGTCTGATATTTAATTTGAGCATCAGCTTCACGCGCTGTGTATAGCTGAACGTTTCGCTGCCCGCCGATTCCTGGATTAAAGAACCCGCTCAGCTCATCTAACGTGAAGCGCTTTTCATTCACCGACGTCGCAATTTTTAGCGTGGAGTTGTACGCATTAATTTCGCTCCACAATTCAGGCGCACTGCCGTCAACACATTGCTCGGCATAGTGCTGACTTACCGCTAGTGTCAGAGAGTTAAACCCGGCTCGCCACAATGAAGTAGGGATCGCAATTTCAGAGACAAGAGAAGGTCTGTCTGGATCGAACGCAATCTGTCCAATGGTCGCATTATTGAATCTCACATACAGCTGAGAACGCTTTTTAATTAACGCCTGCGAACTGACCACTTCTAATGTAAGTAACGCGCTGTCCACATCAGTTACTGAACTAAGGGGAATTGGAATATCAGTAGAGGCAGATTTTCCCTGTAAGCGCACGGTACTTTCACCGCCAAAGAAGTCGGTTAATCGGTACGTGTTGGTTTGCGCCGCTAGGGCAAAAGACATGCAAAAGCATACGATAAACATAAGGTATTTTTTTATCATTGTTTTTCCTTTGCCAGTTTAACAAGCAAGCCTAATTTCATAGCGAATTTCCCCATTAATACAAGCATATGCAATAAAACAGGCTTTAACCCAACTTTCAACACATGTTTTGCGCCGAACCAGTATGAGATAGCCCTTGTTCTTCTTCGTTGAAACGACATCCAGCGCAGACTATCACACAGTGAATAAGCGACGACTTCGTTTTCTTGTTCTTCGGTTTGAGGCATAAAGCGTACACGGAGCATTTTCGACTTACTATCGTAATGCAGCACATTTATAGGGATATGTACGTTTCTACTTAGTGCATGGCTCCATGAAGTTAATATCGCGCCCTCGGGCACGTAAGCGCCTTCTCCCTTTAATCGAAGTCGAGCCCCTCCAAGTGACATGTCTACTAAATCACCCACCCATCCTTGACCGTTCTTACTCTTGATAACCACGCTATTAGTAGCGGGCAAGCGTGCCTGGCTACGCACTTGTTTTCTTTCTAATAATACGCTGAGTACAGACAGCAGTAATATTAAATTGAACGCGTTCCAAAGCATTACCACCACGGTTAATTCTCGGGTGATCGGCTCAGTGATAAATTTATAAATACCAGTACCTAGTGCGAAAGTGATGACCAGAATAAGCCAATAAAATACGGTCGAAAGTGGCGACACAAATGTCTTTTCCAGGCTTTCTCCTTTGGGCGTTACAACAAAAGAAGGAGCGCGAGGTTTTAGGAAGACTTTTACCAAAGCATTCAACGTAAAAGCACATTGTAATATTTCATATAATTCTGAGACCAGCGGCCATCGCGTTCGACCAAAAAGCATGGTTGATATCATGTAGGTAGCGACAACGTGGGGTATGGTGAAGGCAAAAATTTCAAGTAATGACGCATGATACACCTGAAGCCCAAAAACCAAGTATGCTAGCGGCATTAGCAAGAAAATAATACGGGCGAAAGGAAACAGCCAAAACATGATTGAACTCATGTAACCCACCCGCTGGTACCATTTCAAACCTTCTGCTTTGAATGGTTTTTTTAGTAATAAAATTTGCGTCATGCCCTGCGCCCAACGCATACGTTGCTGAATAAATGCATCAAATGTTTCAGGGGCGAGTCCGCTAACCATTGGCCGATCAACATATACTGATTCATAGCCCATTTTGTGCAAATCAAGCGCAGTTTCTGCATCCTCTGTAATAGAATCACCCGAGATCCCACCCACCAAGTCCAGATGCTTCCTTCGCATTAAAGCAGCTGAACCGCAAAAGAATGAGCTTCCCCAATAGTCTAGCCCCTTTTGGATGGTGCCATAGAACATGTCATTTTCAGACGGCATACGGGTAAATGCCGAGAAATAGTTTCGTTCTACCGGATCGGGATTAGCCATAAAATGAGGGGTTTGAACTAAGAATACTTTTTCATTTTTAAGCATCCAAGGGACAGTTCTATCTAGAAAATCTGAAGTGGGTACATGATCTGCGTCAAGAATTACAATTAAATCACCCGTAGTGTTTTGTATTGCGCTATTAACATTACCCGCCTTGGCGAATTCATTTTTTTCACGCGTGTGATACGTGACACCAAGGCGCGAACAAAGCGCCTGCAGGTCCTGCCTTCGCTGCTTTGCTGAGGCCGCTGAAACCGGATTATCTGCATTGATTTTTTGATCTGTTCCGCCGTCGTCAAGCAAGTGGATGTAAAGCTTATCCTTTGGATAATCCAGCATTTGTGCGGCACGAATTGTGACCTCTAGTATCTCTTCATCTTCGTTATAACTTGGGATCATTACGTCAACGCTCGGCAGTGTAGACTTGTCTTTACCTTCTAATGTCAGAAGAGGACGGCTTAAAGGAAAAGCATTCACTATGGCGCCCAATACGGAAGTTATCCCAGCGTAAATTTCTGCGCCAAACAATAGCCAAACTGCAATCATAGAAAGCACATCAGAGTAAGTTAGCGTGTAAATACCACGCCATAATAAATACCTCACGCTAAGTGCTATTGCGAGAACGAGCGCAAGCACTCTGAATAAGTTCTGGTATTTTTGAGAATGCCTGGCTTCTTTACTGCAAAGCGATATGAAAATAAGAATAGTAATGGAAGCGAGGAGTTGCCCGAGTGCATCCATCGGAGCCAAAAGTAGCGCCCCAAGAAAGAGCGACGCTACTAGTAGAACAGCAGTAAGGTGTGACGTGTAGTGATGTTTATGTGTTTGCGAATGATCCAACGTTGCGATCCAGTATGTGTATGTGCGTTACACTTGCATAGTTCGCCCTGTTGATTAACGTCATCTTTCCGTCTGCGACCTCTACCTCATGATTGCTCTTGTAAAACAAACTTGAGATGTGATCTCTGCGCTTTCTGTCGCTCTTGGATACTAAGAACCACGCTGGGTACGTCGCAACTCCGAAAGCGGCGACCGCACTTAGAACATAGAAAACGACTGGCGACATGGACGGTGCTAAATACAGGGAAAATAAAAACATAGCCATGCTCAATACCGTAAATATACCAGTAATTTTACGTAAGCGTATAACTTTAATAAGTTTATTCTCTGCATCAAGTAACAAGTTGAGACGTTTCTTCCACAGGTTTTCTGTTTCTAAATTAGTTCGAGTCTCAACTAGACGAGGTTGCTCACTTGCCGAAACAGCATTGCGAAAATGCCTCGCGCGCTCAAATACGTTAACCGCAGTGCCTTTGTCTATCGCACTTTGAAACGATTGCTCAAGCAAGTCAGACTGATTAGATAGTTGTGTATTTTCCACTAATTTCACTGCGCATACTCCCCTCATTACTACACGTTGAGTTTACCTCCACATATTCAGAGGAAAAATTGCTGAAAACCATACTTACTGATTAGAAATGATACGCTTATATTTGGATAAAGATATTGAACTTTAGCCCATTGAACTTTGGTATACCCCTTTAAAAATAAGGCGTGCAGAGATTTGACATGATATTTATTGACCGATTGGTTAAATATTTCCAGGAATTCCAACCACCGAAAACCGGTCTTTTTTTGAGCAAAAAGAGAGAAGAATTAGACTAATTGATTAGATAAAGGTATTGAAGGTTTTAACTAGGGTTTGCGCAGCTTGCTTAAAATACTGATCAAATTGCTTACGTTGAATACCGTGCCGAAAATACTTCCTACAGAAATGGCGTACAGCAGCCCCAAAGTTTCAGCTAGAAGAAAGACTTTTCTAATAGTATGTGTGTTGCGAATAACCAGCGAACCCACTGTGAAAATAAGTGACGACGCATAGGCAATGAAAATGATCCAGCTGTGATCTAGTACAAACCATTCATAAGCCAGAAAGCCTAAATTCACCGCAACAAAGAAGAATAAAATGATATTACTTCTATGTTTAATGGCAACGAAATTACGTACGCTGGCAAGTAGAGTACCGATGCCTGCGGCCATAGCATCTAGCATAAAAAAGTGCACGCTAAGTGCGCTTAAGGCAAAGGCAGAAATGAGCAAATATTTATCTACGTTCGTTTGGCGATAACCAATAAAATTTAAAACCACGGCTATTGCGCCAAAGCCTTCTGCGATTATGTTCATTTATATAAGCTCATTTAAAATTTAAGGTAAAAAGGCTGACAAAGGGCTTTGTATTGATTGGTATATTCGCCCTCTCGATCTCTAATTATCAACTCACTTTTATTTGTACTTATTATCCTCGCACTCAGACAGTCTCGATTTGCTGTAACGTTTGCCAGACTATCGCTTGCACGCTTCAATACTTTTTTAAAGTGGAATGCGCAAAGGTAAGGCGCTTTGTTAGACGTATGCTTTACATAAAGAATATCTTCCAACGATAGGCCATAACCTGTCGCCGTTTCGATAACTTCGGCTTCCATCGACGCTGGGTACACGCAGTACATTTGCCCTTGATCTGCTAACAATTTACTGCTTGCACTAAAAAGTTCATCTGGGCCCAATGAAGACGTTTGCCTTGCCACCGAGCGAGATTCGCTTTGCTTGCTGTACGCATTAGAAAGCTTAGCTGGCGAGTCAAAATACGGGGGGTTAGATATCACTAAGTCATACAAGTGAGGCGAGGTATAGCCACTTACATCACAGCAGTAAACAAACATCTGCTCAGCCCATTTTGCAATTTTAAAGTTAGCAGAGGCTTGTGCTGCGGCTTGCTCATCTATTTCAATCGCATCTACTTGAGCAGCGTTATTGTCTAACGGGCTTTGGGGTGATGGAGCTGAACAAGTCGCACACGCTTTCTCAAACTTTTGACTATCAGCGCCATCACTATAAACCTTCCCGTTAGCATCGCTTTGCGAGTAACAACCCTCAGTTTTTTGGGCCATCATCAGTGCTAAAATGCCACTGCCGGTTCCAATATCCAAAATACGTGGAGCATGGCCGATTTTTGCGCGAAGCTGCGCCCAACTGCCTAAAATCAGGCTGTCGGTGTTCACTTTCATGGCGCATTTATCCTGCGCCACGGTGAATTGTTTACAGCGGAACATAAGGGAGTCGTATTACCCAAAGCATTAAATGGCGCGCATTCTATACCAAGTTGGGTTGAGCTTCACGTTAAGCTGGTGACATATATTGTCACGACTTAATGACTTTATTTATTACCAACGCTGCAGCGACATCATATTTCTGG
Organism: Alteromonas sp. ABH4_453; assembly: GCF_056160665.1. Lineage (NCBI taxonomy): Bacteria > Pseudomonadati > Pseudomonadota > Gammaproteobacteria > Alteromonadales > Alteromonadaceae > Alteromonas > Alteromonas sp. ABH4_453. The sequence continues at coordinate 117,709 of NZ_JBSWXP010000010.1, read as the reverse complement.
CAACATCAATAGCATGAACGGGGCGGTATTTCTTTAACGGCCCTTTCATTATGCTTTGCCAGATAGGCGCAGTCTTCTGCGCAATATCTTCTAAAGTTCGTGATTCCCCTCTATCTCCTAACAACAACGAAGGTCGAACTGCCGAGGCATGGGGTAGTTGCGGCATGCGCATAATGGCGTTCTCTAATTCTCCTTTCACCCGCAAATAAAAGTTACTGCTTTTAGCATCAGCGCCAACCGAAGATATCCATACAAAGCTGTCTGCGCGTTGAGCACGAGTAAGCTGGGCAGCGACGTGCACAAACTCAAAATCCACACGGCGAAAGGCTTGTTTAGACCCCGCTTTTTTAAGCGTGGTCCCTAGGCAGCAGTACACATGGTTTACGCTGAAGTAACCTTGGTAGTCTTGCAGGTTGTCAAAGTCGATAACCACAGGCTTGAGCCTATTGTGTGGGTCGTTAAACATGCTAGAGGAAAGCGGTTTTCTGACTAAGCAGGTTACTTCATTGTACCGTCTGTCCTGTAACAGCATATTTACAAGCATTCGTCCTACTAAACCTGTCGCTCCTAGCACCATTGCGGATTTCATACGTCGCACCTTGTATCATAAATTGATATAACTACAATCAAACCTTCGACAGTCAAATATGCAGATAAAAATGAAAAAAGCCCTTTTAATTGGAGCCGCTATGCTCTCTACTGCTTTAAACGCTGAAACGCTCACTATTGAGCGCATTTTCTCCTCTCCTTCACTTGATGGCAATGCGCCACGTTCATTGAAAGTATCCCCAGACGGTCAACGTGTCACCTTCTTAAAAGGTAAGCAAACTGACTACGAACGCCTAGATTTATGGGAATACCATATTGAAAGCGGTCAAACTCGCATGCTTTTCGACTCAAACGACCTACAAAGCGGCGAAGAAGTGCTTTCTGATGAAGAAAAAGCGCGACGGGAACGTATGCGTTTATCTGGCAGCGGTATTGTAAGCTACCAGTGGTCGGACGATGGTAAAGCATTACTTTTCCCATTAGGTGGCGATGTGTTTTATCACAAGCTGGGCGAAAAAGGGGCGAAGCAACTTTTAGATACTGACGCTTTTGAAACTGATATTAAATTATCACCAAAAGGTAACTACATCTCATTTATTCGCGACCAGAACCTTTATGTGAAACACATTGAGTCAGGTAAAGAGACAGCGATTACCAAAGAAGGCGGCGGCAACATAAAATTTGGTATGGCTGAGTTTGTTGCCCAAGAAGAAATGGGCCGCATGACTGGATATTGGTGGTCACCAGATGAGACCAAGATTGCCTTTACCAAGGTGGATGAAAGCCCGGTAGATGTGATCACCCGCTCTGAAATTTATGCTGATGATATCAAGCTTATCGAACAAAAATACCCTAAGGCGGGCACACCAAACGTATTGGTAGAACTGGCTATTCAAGACATCGACTCAGGGGATCGCACTTGGGTTGATTTAGGTAAAGATAAAGACATTTATTTTGCACGAGGCAAGTGGATGCCAAATAGCACTACCTTTACCTACCAGTGGCAAACACGTGATCAGCAAACCCTAGAGCTGCGCGCGTTTGACCTTAACAGCAAAAAAGAAAACGTACTGCTTACAGAATCAAGCAACACGTGGGTAAACCTGCACAACGACCTTTACTTCCTAAAAGACAAAGGCCAATTTATTTGGGCGTCAGAGCGCGACGGTTTTAAACACCTTTACCTATTCGACAACACTGGCAAACTGGTTAAGCAATTAACCAAAGGTGACTGGGTTGTTGACAGTGTTGAAGCTATAGATACAGCGAACAACCGTTTGTACTTCTCTGGCCGCAAAGACACCCCACTAGAAAGCCATGTTTACAGCGTGCCTTTAGAGGGCGGCGAGATTTCGCGTATCACTGAACTTGGGGCATATCACAGCGCGGCATTCAGTAAAGATGCCTCTATCTTTATCGACCGTTTCTCAACCATTAACTCTCCTGCACAAGTTAGCCTAAATAGTGCCACCGGCGAGCGAATTACCTGGCTTGAAGAGAACAAGGTTGAAGAAGGCCATCCGCTACACGCTTACATGGATAGCTGGACGGCACCTGAGTTTGGTGACATCACCACAAAGGATGGCGCAACCCTTAAGTATCGAATTTACACGCCTGACAGTGCCAAGCAAAACCCTAAACAGAAGCACCCTGTTATTGTTTACCTTTACGGCGGCCCGCACGCACAAGTGGTAACAAACAGCTGGGCGGGTAACCGTGGCTTGCTATTCCAACACTGGGTTGATCAAGGCTATGTGGTATTTACGCTAGATAACCGCGGCTCTAATTATCGCGGTAAAGGTTTTGAAGATCCTATTTATAAAAAAATGGGCTTTATTGAAGTAGACGATCAAGTTGCAGGCGTAGAGTTCTTACGCACACTACCTTTCGTTGATGCTGAGCGTATTGGAGTTCATGGCCACAGCTATGGCGGCTACATGACGCTGATGACCATGTTCAAAGCGGGCGATTACTTCGCAGCGGGTGTGTCAGGTGCGCCGGTAACTGACTGGCGCTTATACGATACCCACTACACTGAACGCTACATGGGCAACCCAAATACAGATGATGATGCTTACACTGCGTCTTCAGTATTCCCTTACGCAAAAGATCTTAAAGGCGACCTTTTGATTTACCATGGCATGGCAGATGACAACGTACTGTTTACCCACTCGACTATGCTATACAAGCATCTTCAAGACTTGGCAATTCCATTTGAAACTATGGATTACCCGGGCAAGAAGCACAGTATCCGTGGTAAGCAAACGGGCATTCATTTATACAGAACGATTACTAATTTCTTTAACCGTAACTTGAAAGACTAATACGGTTAGAGCCTGGGACTGTTGATCTCTACTGTACATCCAAGCTCAACAAGCCCTGGAAAGTAGCAAAAAGCAAAAAGCGATGCTTATGAAGGCATCGCTTTTTTGTTTCGTCGATTTAATTAACGCTTATTTTGTACATGTTTGCTTTGTAGTGTTTTGCTGCACTTGTAGGGTGATTAGACTTTCTTCACTTGCTACTTCAAAACATCAATCAAATTTTACAACTATAGAAACTAGCTAAACATCTGAGTTGCTAGGTTTTGCTGTACCGCCTGGGCAGAGGACGCACTTAATTCAATTTCAATAGGATCGGCTTTGCCCGACAGCCAAATTTTAAGCTCGGCGTCAGTATCAAAATGCCCTGCCGTCTCAACGATAAACTGCGTAATAGATTTATAAGGTATTGAATGATAGTTCACTTTGCGCCCGGTCAGGCCTTGCTTATCAATAAGGATTAGGCGCTTGTTTGTGAATACGCTCAAATCGCGCACTAATTTAAACGCAGAGGTAACCGTTTCGTTAGCAGCAAGTATAGGCGTAAGCTCTTCTTGAACATCTGAAGCGCTAGTCTCGCTTGCATTACCCATGATGGTATCAAATAAACCCATAATCATTTCCTTTAGGCAGAGGCAAGTTTAACTCGCCATTGAACTCTATGCGCCAGTGGCTTGGGTTTATCTAAAGCAAAGCCTTGACCATAGTCGACTTTAAGCTCTCGTAAGACCTCTGCGGTCGCGTTATCGACCACAAACTCAGCTACCGTTTGTTTACCCATACTGTGCGCAATATTATTAATTGCAGTAACTGTAGCATGATCAATTGGATCGTGAACAATGTTTCGCACAAAGGAGCCGTCAATCTTCACGTAATCTACGTCAAGGTGCTTAAGGTAAGTAAACGACGACATACCTGCACCAAAATCATCTAAGGCAAAGCTACAACCTAAATCGCGCAGCGTGGATATAAAGTGTTTAGCGGCACTTAAATTAGTTACCGCCGTTGTTTCTGTAATCTCAAAACAAATTTTCTCTGCAGGTACAGAGGTACTTTGCATGCGCTTGGTAATGTTGTGAAGCGCCATTTCATCGCCCAATGTAATACCCGATAAGTTAATGGCCACTTTGCCAACGTTATCAATATGCGCTGGGTTACTTTCAAGGGTTTTAAGGGTGTTATCTACCACCCACATATCCACTTTGTTCATTAATCCGTGGCGCTCAGCTAACGGGATAAATAATCCCGGACTGATAAGGCCGCTGTCTTTGGCGTTTAGACGCAGCAGAATTTCGTAATGCTGTAATTGGGAGGCCTGTTCTTGGCTCGGCACGGTAAGTGGCATAATAGCTTGGCTATACAACTCAAAACCATCGTTTTGTAACGCGTAGTGCAAAGCATGTAGAACCTGATTTTCGCTGTCGTCAATGGCCATTTGCGAGTCGTTATCATGGAATACAAAGTAACGGTTTCGGCCTAGATGCTTGGCTTTGTAACAAGCATTGTCAGCAGCTTTAATTAACGCTTCCGCGCTTTGTGTGCTCTCGTTTATTTCGATAACGCCAATGCTTGCCCCCACAAAGAACAACTTGTCGTCATAGACAAAACGGTAATTGGAAATCGCTACCAATAGCTTGTCTAGGCGGTTTGTTACCTCATCCAAACTTTGATTGCGAAATATAATGCAGAACTCGTCGCCACCTATTCGGGCGAGCAGGTCGTGTCCATTGACATACTGCCTAAATATGGTCGAAATCTCCTTAAGCAGCTTGTCGCCGGCTGGGTGACCACAGCTGTCATTTACTAATTTAAATCGATCCATATCGATAAAGCACATCACGCTTTGTTTGTGGTAAGCGCGGGGCAAATGAATGTCAGCCACGTTTTCAAAACCAACTTGGTTTAACGCCTCTCGACTACTGTGTTGAACAGCTTCTTTGTGCGTTTCATCAAGTATCTCTCGCAATTTTTCATCAAATGCGTAGCGATTAAACAACCCGGTTAACTGGTCATGGTTGGCTTGAAAATACACTTCTTCCTGTAGCGCTAGCTCTTTCGTCACATCGCGTGCTATGCCTTCAACCGCAACCAACAATCCTTGTTCGTCAACGATGGGGGTATCTGAAAATTCAATCGCTAACGGCTCCCCTACTTTGCCTTGATAATGCACAACATAAGGCTCGGGCTTTTCGCCGCGGGCAATGGTTTGGCGTATTTCGAAGGTCTCGTCAGGTACTTGGCGTACGTATTTCGACTCGTTCGCACAGAAGTCTTCGGCGCTAAACCCTAAAATTTTTTCAATACCCGCGCTCACATACATAAAGTTATGCTCGACAGTTTTGGTGTAAACAAAGTGACGGTGCATGCCATCAACTAAGCGACGATACTTTTCTTCGCTACGCTTTAAATCGTGCTGGGCGCGAAAACGTTCGGTCACATCTCTTACGGTGACCGCTATATTATCACCTGCTTTTACCACCTGAACTTTTATCCATTGTGGCGCAATCTTGTCGCTGTGAATGGCAAGGTGGGCTTCATAAGGTACACCGTGTTCAGACACGTTTTTAGCATTCTTAAATTCATCACTTAAGCCTAAATAGCGCGTTTGCTCGGCTAAGCTCATAGACCGTAATACATCACAAGCACCGCGAAATAGATAGCGGCTATATGAGTTTGCTTCAACTAAAGAAAAGTCATCATCTATTGGTTGATAGATAAGTAGCGCGTCAAGAGATGCTTCGCTAGCGGTAAGATAACGTTGATGGCTAGCGGATAGATTAACCGCTCCTTTGAGCTGCTTGTGCAGTACATAGCTAACCAACGCTGACATTAATAAGCCCGTTAGCATAATCAAAAGCCCTGCGTTGTAAGGGCTAAGCTGGGACTGCATGGTAAGAAGGAAGTCCCGATCTAGAAATGTAAACGGTGCAAGCGGCACAATAGTGCCATCTTGTACTAATTCTCCGCTTTGAAATAAGGTTTGATTGTCGGCTTTGAGCTGAAAATTAAACTGCGGCCCCACTAACTCGCCTAACATCACGCCTAGAATAGTTTGTATATCAAAACTCGCCACTAGAAAGCCATGCTCAGGCTCCTGAGGGCTTATCGATCTACCCATAATGATAAAGTGGTGTTTAGCGGTATCTGAATACAAAAGCGTGCTTTCCAAGTCCTCAGAAAAACGCGATATGTTCAAGCCTAACGCTTCCATAGGCTTACCAACTAAGCTGTTGTCTATGCGGGTTTTAATGCCGGAAGATGGCGTTGCCACCCACGCTATCTTCCCATCAGCATCAACAAACACCAGCGATGAAAAACCACGCTGCATGCCCATCAATGACAAAGCCTGCGCGTTAAACCAGTCTACTTGGTTTGGCTCAAAGGTGGGCCAGTTTTGCATAAGGTTATGCAGCGCTTGAATGCGTTCACTCGAGAACACCTCTAAACTTATCTTTACCTGCTCTGCTACTGACTGGGCCTTAGAAATACGAGCTGCACGCTCATCGTTTTGAATAAAAGCGCCCGCAGAAACAAAAAGTAAAGTGAGAAAAAGAAACAAAACCGTTGGTAAGGCGTAAATACGATGGTTGAGTTTGCTTAACATGTGCCTATCTCCGGTAACTAGCGCCGGCATACTAAAGTAGAATTATGAAATAAATATGAATTGTCTTATGTGGTATCGGCTCTGGCGTTATCTAATAGTATCTGGCACTGTAAGGCTTCCGATTTCCTTTTAGTGCCTAAAGGCCATTGTCGGCGCTACCCCATAAAAAAACCAAAATGAAAAGAGCGTTACTTAATGAGTATTTCCCCAAACTTCGAAGACATTAAACAAGCCTATAAACGTATAAAAGGCGACGTAAAGAAAACGCCAATTGTTGAATCTTCGTTGCTCAACAAATGGATGGGCAACCGCATTCTGTTTAAAGCGGAGTGCTTACAGACCATTGGGGCATTCAAAATTCGCGGCGCTATGAATTTTTTAGCCCGGTTGAAAGAGGAAGGTCGTTTACCGAAGCATGTGGTCGCCAATAGTTCTGGAAATCATGCTCAGGCAGTAGCCTATGCAACGTCTCACTTTGGTATTAAGGCCACTATTTTTGCAAGTGAAACCATTTCGCCAATTAAAGCTGCCGCTACGCAAAGCTATGGTGCTGAATTAAAACTATTCCCTACCCGTCCAGAAGCAGATGCGGCTGTCGAGCAAGCGTCAAAAGCACCAGACACGGTCTGGATACCGCCGTTTAACCACAAAGATATTGTGGCAGGACAAGGCACGGCAACGTTAGAAGCGCTTAACGAGATAGGTGAAGTGGATGCTGTCTTTGCGCCGTGTGGTGGCGGAGGGTTATTGTCGGGCGCATTACTGGCAACTAGTGTACTACAGCCAAATGCATTGGTCATTGGCGCTGAGCCCGCAGAAGCGAATGATGCGTCTATGTCTCTACAGGCGGGTGAGATAGTGTCGTTGCAACATACTCCTGACACCTTAGCAGACGGCGCAGCCACGCCTTCTGTTGGTGATGTAACGTTTCCTATACTGCAAGAAATAGATGATTTCTACGAAGTGGATGAGCTGCAAATTGCTTATTGGACCCAATGGCTACATCATTTATTGAAGCTTCATATAGAGCCCACGTGCGCGATGACCATGGCGGCAGTAGCTGCTTGGGCTGCCAACACTCCACCTGGGCAAACCGCTCTTGTTATATTGAGTGGTGGCAACATTAGTCAGTCGAGTATGGCTAAGATTTGGGAGAGAGATTTTTTGCTGCAGCCTCCCATTCTTGACCTTGATGACGCAGACGAATTTGAAGACAACGAGCGTGTTGAGGCTTAGCATTGCATTAGTGCGCAGCTATTGAAACTCTAGCAGCTCGGTATAAAAACTAAAAAAACAAAGAATAAAATAGAAATTAAAAAGGCAGAAACTCACTATGAACTCTACATTGTCGGCACTGACATTTAAAAAGCACTCGCTTTCAAAATTGCTAACCACAACGTTTGCAACAGCGGCAACGTTAGGCGCTATGACCACCACGCTTACAGTGGATGCTGCAACGCTTGTTGAGAACGTAAAAGGCTACACCTTAAATGAAAAGGGTGAACTCAAAACTTTTAAAAATCTTCTTTTGGACGAAGGTAAGGTCGTTGCACTAGACGTAGATAAAGGTAAAACCTCTGTTGATGACACCATAGACGGCAAAGGCAAAGTTATGCTGCCTGGTCTTATCGACGCTCATGGCCACCTTCTCGGCTTAGGAGCAAACTTACTAGAAGTAGACTTGCGAGAAAGTAAAAGTGCCCAAGACGCAGCTAAAATGGTTGCCGAATACGCCTTTGCAAACGGACAACAATCTTGGATCACCGGGCGGGGATGGAACCAAGAGTTATGGTCTGACCGAGCCTTTCCAACCGCTGCGGATTTGGACAAAGTTGTTTCTGATAAACCTGTAATGCTTACTCGCGTAGACGGTCATGCGGCATGGGTTAACACAAAAGCCATGGAGTTAGCTGGCATCACAAAGGACACCCAGGCGCCTGTCGGCGGTGAAATTATCAAAGACGCCAACGGCAATCCTACAGGCGTATTTATTGATAACGCATCGCTGTTAATCGAAGAACACTTACCAACAGCCAGTAACGCGATATACGAGCAGCAATTGAATGCCGCAGGTGAGCACTTACTAGCAAATGGCATTACGTCAATGCACGATGCTGGTGTGGGCAGAGACGTTTACGACTTCTATTTAAAAGAAGCGGTAGAAGGCGATTTACCTGTACGTATTTATGCAATGGTGAGCGCGACTGACCCTGAACTTTCAACAATGTTGAGCAACGGTGCAATTCGTGATGAAGACGACTTTTTGTATATTCGTTCAGTGAAAGCCTATGGCGATGGTGCCCTAGGTAGTCGGGGTGCAGCATTACTCGAACCTTACTCAGATGCGCCCCGTCAACATGGATTACTGTTAACTCAGCCAGAAGATATGACACAGCTTTTCACCACGGTTATTGGTGCGGGCTTCCAGCTTAACTATCACGCTATTGGCGATAAAGCTAATCATGTTGCGCTAAACGAGTTTGAAACTACGTTTAAAAATATTGGCGGCAGCGAGTTGCGCAACCGCATAGAGCACGCGCAAGTTATTGCTCCTGACGACCTAGCCCGTTTTGCGTCGCTGAAAGTTCTTCCTTCCATGCAGCCAACGCATGCTACCAGCGATAAAAACATGGCGGAAGATCGTATTGGCAAAGACCGAATGAAAGGCGCTTACGCATGGAAAACGCTACTTGATTCAGGAATTGCCCTACCCTTAGGTTCAGATTTTCCTGTAGAGCTTGCTAACCCGTTTTACGGTCTTCACGCTGCGGTAACGCGTCAAGACAGAAATAATCAACCAGTAAAAGGCTGGTATGCTCACGAGGCACTAACCATTGAACAAGCCTTCAAAGGCTTTACGCTAGATGCTGCCTATGCAGGGCATATGGAAGATACTTTAGGTACGTTAACCCCAGGCAAGTGGGCTGATTTCATTTTGGTAGACCAAGATATTTTCAGCATAGACGCCAAAGACATTTGGAAAACCGAAGTACACGCCACCTATGTGGCTGGAGAAGAAGTTTTTTCTAAATGAGTAGCGAAAACAAAAGCCTGTTAACCAAAGGGATTGGCGGCATTGGCGCTGCCCTTTTGGTATTAAATGGTCTTATTGGGGCAGGCATTTTTGCACTGCCCGCTAAAATGGCCGCAGAGCTTGGTGCTTTCAGCCCCTACATCTTTTTGATTTTTGGCGCGCTAATGCTGGCCATTGTGTGGTGTTTTGGGCAGCTAGCGGCGCTGTACCACGAAACCGGTGGACCTGTGGTGTACGCCCAGAAAGGCTTCGGAGACGCAGCGGCGTTTCAAACTGGCTTTATTTACTATTTAGCTCGCGCAACCGCGATTGCCGCCAACACGCACGTGTTATTGCTGTACGCCGGCTATGTGTGGCCCGAACTTAATGAAGGAACAGGCAAGTCATTCGCGATTATCTCGCTTTCTACAGCATTAATTGTGGTGAATGTTGTTGGTCTTAAGGCCGCCATGCGTTCGCTTGATACTATCTCAGTGCTAAAACTGCTTCCCTTTGTGGCGCTTATTGCGGTTGGCTACTGGCAACTCGACTTTTCTACTGCGTTAACAAGCTCTTCGGAAGCCGTTGTGCCTGCATTTGACACCATATCGGCCGGTGCCCTGCTTACGCTTTACGCTTTTATTGGTTTTGAAACGGTAGTGGTGACCAGCGGCGAGACTAATTCACCGAAAAAGACCATTCCTCGAGCGTTGATGCTTACGGTTTCAGGCATTGCCATATTCTACTTTTGCGTACAGTGGCTTTATTGGCACACAGTAGGGCCTGTAAAGCCGGATAGCGCACCGCTTATCGCACTCGCCAATCTGATATTTGGCGAAACCGGGGCGCTTATAATGACGCTAACTGCCGTGGTGTCGGTTGCCGGTAATTTGTTGGCGAATATGATATCTACCTCTCGACTTACGTTCTCTATGGCGCGGCAGTCGCTTATTCCAGGTAGACTAGGTGATAAGCTAGGAGAGATTCACTCGACCTTTGCAACTCCAGCCGTTTCCATAACGATATTGGGGATTTTTGCCGGTACCATGGCGCTTACCGGCAGTTTTGTATGGCTGGCAATTTCAAGTGTGCTGGCGCGGCTAGTAGTATATGCAATGTGTGTAGTGGTGTTAATAAAAGCGCAGAGGGCTTATTTAAAAAGGGGTTCTTCACAGGGGGAGAGTTCACAAGGGTGCTCTTTGCAAAACGGGTCGCTACAAGATGAACATGGGCGAAACTCTGACCTTACTACAGACTCACAGGCTAATGCTATAAACCCTTTGAAACGTTTGATACCCTTTGCTGCATTAACGGTTTGTGCATGGTCTATTGCACAATCGTCAACGAACGCATGGCTATTTTTATTAGGTGAATTAGCGGTTGGCGCACTGCTTTATTTTGCGCTTTTTCATCTCGCTCTAAGCAACAAAAAATCAAAAGGTTAAACAGTGGAAATTCAAGTTATACCCGTCACGCCCTTTGCCCAAAACTGCTCGTTAATTTGGGACCCAGCTACTAACAAAGGTGCGTTTGTGGACCCTGGCGGTGATATTGAAAAGCTCATTGCTGCGGCGTCAAGTAAGAGCGTGAGTATAGAAAAAATCATACTGACTCACGGCCACCTCGATCACGTTGGCGGCACAGTCGCCGTTGCCGAGCACTACGGTGTGCCTATTATTGGACCTCACATAGGCGACAAATTCTGGTTAGATGCACTTATGCAGCAAAGCCAGATGTTTGGCTTTCCACCCGCGCAGCCTTTTGCCCCCAATGAGTGGTTAAATGACAACGACACCATTTCAGTAGGCAATTTAACGTTAGAAGTGCTGCATTGCCCCGGTCATACACCTGGTCATGTGGTGTTGGTAGAGCGTTCGAGCAATCGAGTTATTGTGGGGGATGTCATATTTGCAGGCTCTATTGGCAGAACTGATTTTCCGCAGGGAAATCATCAGCAGCTTATCGACTCTATTAAGCAAAAAATTATGGTGTTACCTGATGATATGACGATTTACCCTGGACATGGCCCTACTACAACGGTAGCCACAGAAAAGGCATCCAACCCTTATGTATCAGGTCAGTTCGGATAAAATCTCACGTTTCAACAGCAGTTAAAGAACAAAAAAGGCGAGGTGCGTTGAACAAGCTCTTGCTTGTTTCGCCCTCGCCTTTTGCGTGCTTAAAGCCTGTTATGTATTTGCTTGAAGCAATACCTAATTAGCGTTAGTCACTAACGCTTACTCGTAAGCACCGCTTGCATAATGCAACTCATAGCTGTGGCTATAAATTTCAAGGATGTTGCCAAACGGGTCTTCCATGTAAATCATGCGGTAAGGCTTTTCACCAGGATAGTAATAACGCGGCGCCTTCATTCGCTTCTTACCACCAGCGGCAACAATCTTTTCTGCTAAGCCTTCAACGTCTGGATCTTGAACACAGAAGTGGAAGATACCGGTTTTCCAATATTCAAAGTTGTTTTCTGGGTTTTCTTGGTTGTTGAATTCGAAAATTTCAACGCCTACACGGTCACCTGTTGAAAGGTGCGCAATGCGGAATTTTCCCCACCCTGCACCGAATACGTCGGTACACATTTCACCAATGGCCGAGTCATCTTCAACAATTTCGGTTGGCTTCATGATGAGATACCAGCCAAGTACTTCGGTATAAAACTTCACAGCAGCTTCTAAGTCAGGTACTGAAATACCTATATGAGAAAACGTACGTGGATACGGTGTTTTTACTGCTTCAGACATCACTTACTCCTTTGTAGTGCAAGTTATCAAAATGGCTTAAGCGTCTACAACATTGCCTATTTCAGGGTTTAGTTAGATAGCGTTTCTTACAATAGCTACCCGAAGCCTCGAAAAATTAGCTAATCGAAAATAGCGCTTAAGTGAATATGGATACATAGTAGCTAGACAATGAGAAAACTTGAAATTATGATATTTTCTCAATTTGATAAATTTAGGTTATACCAAAATGATTAACCCTATTTGGCTAGACACCTTTATTACTCTAGTAGAAACGGGAAATTTCACTCGTACCGCTGAGCAGCGATTTATGACGCAGCCCGGGGTAAGCCAGCACCTGAAAAAACTAGAAGAAGTATGTCAGTGCGAATTGGTGGTTCGTTTAGGCAAAGGGATTCAGCTTACAGAGCAGGGTCAGCGGGTTTATCAATACGCCAAAGAGCAACAGATAAAAGAGCAAGATTTTATTGCCAGCTTAAAGTTTGACGCGCCATTTGAAGGAAAGTGTGTAGTGGCCTGTTCAGGCGCTATCGCACAGCGTATTTACCCTGCCTTGTTGGCACTACAAAAGCAGCATAACACGCTTAACATTCACGTCGAAGTTGCGCCTCGACGCACAATTTTGTCAGGCATAGCGAACAATACGCTTGAGCTTGGCATTGTGACTAACCAGCCAGAGAGTGAAGATATACACAGCGAGTACTTAGGCGAGGAAGCGTTGGGGCTTATTCTACCGCGTAGTCTGCCTGAAACATTTGATGCTGCTACATTAAAAGGCGTCATCAACCATTTAGGACTTATAAATCACCCTGACGCCATGCACTACTTACAGCGCTACTTTAACGATTGCGGAGAGCCTGAATTAGTCAAGATTAATCCAAATAAGCTGCCACACGCCGGCTATATCAATCAACTTTCGCAAATTCTACTGCCGGTAAGCGAAGGATTAGGTTACACCGTGCTACCCACCAGCACGCTAGAATTTGTATCATTTGCCGACAAACTTACTGTTTACGAAGCAAAAAACGAGGTAACCGAGCCCTTATACAGTGTTCAAACACCCCACAGCGCTCTACCCGCCCGCTACCAAGTAGTGAAACAAGCCATCACCCAAGTATTGGGATAACCCGAGTTTTGGGGTCAGAGTACATTATTGAGCGGCTTACCAACCAAGCGCCGGCTTTTAAAGTGCGGGGCCGGTAAAGTTACTCTGACCCCACAATTCGTGATTAGTCGTGAAGTGACGGGTCGGGCGCTACCATCTCGGCTTCTTTTTTGTGTTCAGGGACATCTACTTTACCCGAGGCTATGACTTCGCCTTCCTGCCATAGCTTCCACTCACCCCGTTCGTAGATATCCCACTGTTCATCGTTGGTTAGCGGTTCAGTAGCAATAATGCTCACTACATCTTTTGGCGTGGTTTCAGCTGCAAAATCAATTTCCACCTCTACATCACTCAAACAAGCGGGGCCAAAAGGTGCTCTGCGGGTAATGCTAGCTAACTTTGTACTACAGAACGTAAATAACCAGTCGCCATTGCTCAGCAAGCAATTGAATACACCTTGCTGAGCGTACTCCTTTGCAAGTGAAACTAACGTTTCAGCTAACTGCTCAGGCATAGCGTCTCGTGGAAGGTTTTGCCTAACGTTATTCATAATATCGCAGAAAAGCTCTTCGCTATCTGTATCCCCTACCGCTTCATAAATACCTGCTCGACGTGAGAAGTTGGGTAATTGCCCATTATGTGCAAACACCCAATAGCGCCCCCACAGTTCGCGAGTAAAGGGATGCGTGTTAGCTAAGTTAATGTTACCCACATTAGCCTGACGAATATGGCAAATCGCATTCTTGCTTTTTATAGGCAACTTCGAAACAAAATCAGCGATGGGTGATGTGGCGCAAGGCTCGGGATCGTGAAACATACGCACGCCCTTACCTTCGTAAAAGGCAACGCCCCAGCCGTCCTTATGCGGCCCGGTTTCACCACCACGACGTGTTAACCCGGTAAAGCTAAAACATAGGTCAGTAGGAGTGTTCGCACTCATGCCTAAAAGTTCACACACAGCGTTTATTACCTTTAGCAGTTGTTTCATTAAGTACGTCGAGAATACGCAACCTCTCGAATTGAATCAATTCGACATTGGTGTTGAAAAAGGCGTTTAGCTTCGAGTCGGAAGTATTTGTAGATAAGTACGTTAAGCTTGCGCATGGACGCTCTGTCTTTGAAATCATAGAAAAAAGCGAGCGATTTGGGAATATAACGTGGCGCCACAATTTAAGCTGCTTTTGTTTGTTAAAACATGGTGTTGCTATGTGCTAATTGCTCTGGCACATCTTGAATTACGTCCCAATGTTCAACGATTTTTCCGTTTTCTAGACGAAAAATATCCATGACCGCATGTCCTCTCTCTCCTGGAGTGAATACCCAGTGTGCATGAACACTCACTAAATCCCCCTCGCTCAGCATTCGTTTAATCTCGAAATGGGACTCTGGATATGTGGAAAAGGTTTCCTTAAAATTCTCTATAAAAGCGTGTAATCCGTCTTTAACATTTGGATTATGCTGTATATAGTAATCTCCGAGACATCTTTCGGCCCCTTCATCCACTCGATGTTGATTAAATACTAGCTCTATAAAATCTTTCACTACCTTCTTGTTTTGCTGAAGATCAGTCATTTATTACCTTCTCTAGTTCAAAATAAACTCCATGTAAGGAGAACAGTGCAAATTCAACAGCTTTTTCTACCCTAGTGAAACATCTATTTGGTAATTCTCAGAGCATCAAAAAGATCACATATGATTTCAAATCAATGATGACCTACAAAACGTAACTGACCTGGGTAGTAAGAGTTTGAAGCCTCAATAGGTTTCACTCAAATGTGTTGGGAATGGATAAGAACTAATAGATTGAAGATGAATTTAAAGAAACACGGAAAGGTCAACAACGCTGGGCTAACGCATGTCTTATGACATAATTAAAGCCGCGCGCAAAAGGAAGTGCGCTTTATGGTCGTCTAAATCTTACCAGTCGATTGAGATAACAGGGCGTGATGTGCTGCTGCAAAATAGTTGGCAAATAGATGCATAGATAAACGGTGTTTCACCTAATAAATGCGGGTTTGAGAGCAAGCTTCCAGCACGTTTAATTCGATGTTTTTCATAGGCTTTAGTGCTAATTCCTCGACCTATGCTGGTTACGGTTGCAGCGCTTCCATTAAGTAGACTTTTGATGCACGCCGTGACCGCATTTAGACGCGTTTTATGCATATTGTAGCTGACAAGCGTAACGACTTTGTTCACAATAGATAGGGCATTCATGACTGTTTGACCTCGGTGAAGTTTGGCGATTGATATGATCACCAAACGTCATGAATGTTCATATCTTTTTTATCTCACTGATATCGTTAAATTATTTGTGGGGATACCTCAGACCCCGACCCCATTAATTTAATGTACTCTGGCCCCATTTTTTAAGCGGCTTTCACTTTGGGAGAGTCTTCGTGCTCAGTAGCGCTGCTTTGAGTATCGCTTTTTGTGTTGCGTGACTCATCTGCAGTTTGGCTATCACGAACGTTCTTCTGCACCGTAATAGCGGCAAAGAGGCTTAGAGTGAAGGCCATGCCGAAGAAGCCTTTTTCACTTAATAAAAGCTCAGCATTTAATAAGCCAATTACCAACAATACGATGGCTGATGCAGTAGCTACAGCTGATGCAAGGAAGTATGCTTTGGTCGCTGGCACACCTTCCATTTTATCGCGTACCGTTTTTTGTAAGCTCACTACAGAAAACAAGCCAAATAACATAATAGTGAAGTAATAACCTTTTTCATTAAGGGCCATAGGCGCGTTGTACAAGCCTATGAAATACGCACCTACGCCTACAATTAGTGCTGCTAGCGATGCGATTCGAAACGCTTTAGTGGGTTTATTCATGTTTAGCATAGTAAAACTCCTAAATATTCTCTATTTGACCCGTGTGGGTAAACGTAACGGCCTTGTTTGTTAAATCGTACTTTTGCATATAGCGAGCAAGACTTCCGAAGGTGGTGGTTTCTACTTTGCGACCGTGATCTGACAAAGTTACGCCATCGCTGAACATACTTGCTAAGCCAAGTTTCGCGCGGCTCATATTTACTTTTTGTGGCACAAAATGGGCCTTAGCATTTACCTTTAGCTGCGCAATATCAGTGGTTGAATAAATTGCTGCGTTTAAAACATCAAGGGTGTATTCCGTGCAGTTTTGACGTTCACTATTAAACGGGTTTGCCACTACGGAATAGCGAGAATTGTGAAGCAGCTTAGCTTTGTCATCGCGATATAGATTCACTAACGCTTGCTGTACCTCTACTGAAGGAATTATTATTCCTGCCTCTAGCGCATACGCGCCCCAGAAGAAATCTACAGGATAGTCGGTAATCAAATGACTTTTGCCCTGCTTTTCTGCGTCTTGATATAAATTGTGTATGGCATAGCCCTTAGCCGTATCGCCATTGCTTAGCTGGATACTTGAGTAAATAGCAATAGCGGTATGAGTAAAGCGTATGCCTTTCGGCATATCCTCAATAGGTCTGCCACGTCTGGCAATAATAAATGCCCGGGCCCCTTCAACTGCCGCATACTTTTCCACATTCTTTGAAAAAGTAGCGATCGCTTCTGGCGTAAAAGTAGGCTTACCGTGCTGCTGACTACCCGCGTATACGTCATGAATACCAGACATCAATAGTACAAGTGTAAACCCGATTGAAGTTATGTAGGCTTTCATGTCTAACCTACCGCTTAGTATTAGTTGTGGTCGTGATCACTTTGGTCTTAGTACTAACCACTTGGTTTGGAGCTGGATCAGCGGTAATAATGGTTTCGGTTATCACCAAAGGTTGGTTATCCGCCACTGAAGACTGATGGCTAGCCTGATGAAGGTTGCGAGCACTTGCATTCACGGCGCTTTCTACCACCGCGCTTCCGGCTACAACCACACTCCCGGTCAATACCACAGGTACTGCCACGACTGCACTTGCTACCGAAGCGGTTGTCGCCAAGCCTTCAGAGGCAGCTAATGCACTGTGCTTACTGGCTTTGCCGCTATGATAAAAAGAATCATCTGCCATTGCAGAATGGGTAAGAAGCGCACTACTTAATAGTGCAGTTAACATCAATGTTGAACGTGTATTTTTCATATCACTTGCTCCTAGTTTGTTAAGACAAGATGTGTCTGAACACTTTCCACACTAGAGCCAAGAATAAATTTCGTAAACCAAAATGATTAATGTAGTATTAAATTACACCACAAGTATAAAAAAGTAATACCGTGAGCCAAATCAGCCTTGTGTACGACACCTTGAAACAATGCTTACGGGAACAGCGACTTACCTATAAGCAGCTTGCAGAAGCGCTTGATGTTAGCGAAGCAAGTGTAAAGCGTAACTTTTCGTTGCAGGCATTCAGCCTTGATAAGTTAGAGCAGATTTGTGAATGCTTAAATTTGTCATTAAGCGATTTATTTAGCCTTTCACAAAAACAGCAGGAGAAAATTTCGCAGCTGTCTGAACAACAAGAAATGGAGCTGCTTGCTAACCCTAAGTTACTGCTTGCCGCAGTGTGTGTAAGAGACGGCTGGCGCTTTTCAGAACTCATTGAACATTACGATATTGATGAAGTTGAAGGCATTAAGCTAATGACTACCCTCGACAAGCTTAGGCTTATCGAACTACTGCCGAACAACCGCTATAAGCTGCTTATTGCCCAAGACTTTAGGTGGATCCCTGGCGGCCCGCTAGAAAAATTTATGGAACAGGAAGTTATGGTGAAGTTTATGGACCCAAAGAAAAACGAACCATGGATGTTTCGCTTTTACTTACGAGGTCGCTACTCACAAACCTCGGTTTCTATTATTCAGCGGCGCTTAGAGCAGCTTAGGCAAGAAGCAGCTAAGCTCAGCAGTGAAGATAATGATTTACCGATAGAAGAGCGCCAGCATGTAGGTTTACTAATGGCAATGAGACCATGGGAGCCTTCGCTTTTTGAAAACATGAAGCGAAAATAGAAGCAGTGGGGTCAGAGTACATTTCATGGAAAAGTACTCTGACCCCATAGCTAAGAGGCGCTTCTTGCCTGCATGGTAATTGGTACTCTGTTGGACAGCGTTAGGTAAACGATACTGGCGATAATTAGCCCCACGAACCACGCGTAGGCGTAAAGGGTATCGAATATGGCGGGTACACTGTCTACAAACCCTGCCGCGTGCATAAAACCGGGTATATTAGGCAAAATTCCAATAACTAGTGCAGCTACTCCCGCCATGTTCCAACCGTTGTTCGCACCGTATTCGCCAGAGTGTTGAAACAGCGCATCGATGTTTAACGTCGATTTTCTTAAAATGAAATAGTCGGCAATTAGAATACCTGCGATTGGGCCGAGAAGTGCTGAATATCCCGTAAGCCATGTAAATAAATAACCACCCGCGGTTTCAAGCAGCTTCCAAGGGAAAATAGCCACACCTATCCCCGCGGTAATATAGCCGCCCATTCTAAAGCTAATTTTTGAAGGCGCCATGTTCGAAAAGCCATACGCCGGAGCAACCATGTTGGCGGCTAAGTTTGTAGTTAAAGTAGCAAGCGCTAAGGCAGCCAGTGCAAAGACCACGCCCATGCCGCCCATTCTGCCAGCAAGCGCCACTGGGTCCCAAATGGCTTCTCCGTAAATGGTTACAGTTGCAGAGGTAACCACTACACCGATGAAGGCAAACAACGCCATAGGTAACGGCAAGCCAATAGCTTGCCCTAGCATTTGATCTTTTTGAGATTTAGCGAAACGGGTGAAATCGGGGATGTTTAATGCCATGGTTGCCCAAAAGCCCACCATAGATGTAAGGCCTGCGAAGAAAGCAGACCAAAATTGGCCTTCTTTAGCTCCACCTTCCACAAACTGCGATGGCGTAGATAACATAGCGCCAAATCCACCGGCATTGATGTATGCCCAAGCAAGAAGCGCTAAGCCCATTAAGATCAAAAATGGTGCAGCAAAAGTTTCAAGCCAGCGAATAGATTCAGTACCGTGTTTAATAAAAACTAAGTGCATTGCCCAAAAAGCAAAGAAGCACAGAGTTTGGGTAATATCTATACCTAAAAATGGCAGCGCCTGCCCCACAAAAGCGTCGCCGCTCACGCTATTTAAAATAACGTATATCGCGCTGCCACCCACCCATGTATTGATTCCAAACCACCCGCAGGCTACAAGACCGCGAGCCAGAGCAGGAATCTTCGCGCCTTTGGTGCCAAACGCGCTACGCAGTAACACAGGAAAAGGTAAGCCGTATTTAGCGCCCGCATGACCAATTAACATCATTGGTACCAGTACAATAACGTTGCCTAACAGCACGGTAATCACCGCCTGGTACCAATTCATGCCTTCAGACACTAGGCCGGCAGATAAGAGGTATGTAGGTACACACACCACCATAGCGACCCATAATGCCGCATAATCTTTCCACCCCCAGGTTCTTGTTGCTTTACTGGTTGGCGCTAAATCTTCGTTCCATAAATCGCCATCGTAATGGGAAGGTTTTGTCATGGGTTGATTGTTGGTGTTATCCACGATCTCTTTCCTTGTTGAGTTTGTAGTGCGCATAGTGACATCTAACAAACGTTGCTTATTGATAAAAAGTCGCTCTTCGCGAAGTCTTTTACTTACGTTTAGCTTATTACATGCAGCGTCTTTGCCTGGCAGACTAAAAGAAAAGCAAAAACACTGCCGTTTCGCGTGCTTTGATAAAACAATACCTACATACCGTTTTGTACTTTTTAGTATCTCGGCTAGCCACGCGTATTTTTTGGAGCTAGTAATGCGCTTTATTCAATAGGAATAAAGCGCATTTCTACTCAAATTAAAAATTACGCCTTACTGTCACGCCATATGTCCTAGGCTTCGCATAGGAAATTTGGCTGGTCCCATAAAAGCCCGTCACGTCAAAGCCAATCAGTTCATGGTCAGAGTCAAACAGGTTATCTACATAGGCAGCTAGACTCCATTTATCCTCAGCGTCAACCCAGGTTAAACGCGTGTCGGCAGTGGCGTAGCTATCAATTTGATGAGCGGTAAAATTACGCGCGTTGTGAAAGGTTTCTGATTGATAGCTAGCTGACAATTGCGCTGCCATATTGCCGTTAAAGGCACCCCAGTTATAGCGAAGCATGGCGGACGCCTGATATTCGGGGGTAAATGGCGGCGTAGTATCGGCAAAGTAACCTGAAGCCACTTCTAAGTCTTCAACCACAGCATCGGTATACGAGAAGTTAACCATTACGTCTAAACTATCTGTCGGCGTTAAAAATACCTCAAGCTCTACCCCACTAAACGAAGCCTCTTCATTCGTCACCACACCGGCATTATTTACCCACGAAAAAGACTGGTAATCGTTGTAGTCATAGTAAAAGACGTTGGCATTAAACACGCCGCTTCCCTGCATAAAGCTGTGCTTCAAACCTGCCTCATAGGAAGTTAGCTCTTCAGGTTCATAAAAGCTGAACCCTCCGAATAAGGGCGCATTAAAACTCCCCGCTTTTACGCCACGATTAATTCCCGCGTAGTACAAACTATTGCCAATGCTGTATTCCAACTGTAGCTTTGCCGACCATAAGTTTTGATCGTTACTTTGCGAAAGTATTTCCAAAGAAGACGTACTGGTGTCAATCTCAATCACTCGGTCATCGGTATTTTCATTCTGATACACGTTACCGATGAAATCTTTGCTCTCTCGGGTGTAGCGAAGCCCGCCTACTAATACCAAATCATCCGTTAAGCTGTAGTCAAGTTGCCCGAATGCAGAGTATGACTCGGTTTCAAGCGCCACTAAGGTATTGTTTTCTTCACCACCTAAGAAGAAGGTTGTGGGCGAACCTGCTAGGCCTTGACTATAATCTGTGTCGATAGAAAGGTAATAAAGCCCCCCTACCCACTTTAAGTCTGCAGTTTCACCTGAAAAACGAAACTCTTGGCTAAACTGTTCGATGGTGCTATTTGACTGGAAGATAAGTTCAGGAGACGCCGTTTGGTCAGAATCAAGACCAACCGTACGTTTGAATTCTTTATAGTCTGACATCGCAAAGAAATCGAACTCTTCGAAGGCATAGTCTAGTGTCGCCGCTAAGCCTTTTGACTTAATTTTGTTTTGATCGTCAAAGGCAAAGTCTTTATTTACCTTATTGCCCGAACCGTCAGGGTCAAAGTTACCGTTAAAGTCACCACCTTGCACAGGGCGAAACGGGTCACCATTGAAGTTACCGTCCACGCACACGCCTGCCTGAATAGTGTCACATCCTAGAGGATCGTCGGCTGCGAAAATTACATCTATCACATTGCCCGCGGCATCTTTTACTTCTGTGGTATTCACCACCTGATACGGGCCTTCACTTTTGGTGGTATCAGACCAGTTACCGCTTAGAAGTAACGAGCCTTCCTCGCCAATATCAAACATCAGCTGAGCACGAAACGCCTTAGTATCGTCGTTGTAGCCGTCTTCACCACCGCCTACTGAACCCAAGCGCGTATCGGGTGCTGCACCGTCTTCATAAATATTCTCGAGTATTTCACCTTGCTGATTGGTAAACCCAGAAAATCGGCCATAAATGCCGTCTGCTATTTCCCCGGATATTGCCCCTTCAAAACGATATTGTTCGAAACGGGCTGCGGTAAACTCTGCATAGCCCTCGGTGTTGGCGGTAGGTTTTTCGGTAATAGTATTTACCAGCCCGCCCGTGGCGTTTCTGCCAAATAATGTTCCCTGAGGGCCTTTTAAAATTTCGATGCGAGCCACATCGAATAAGCCAAAGGTTTGTGCTTGGGTACTTGCTAAATATCCGCCGTCCACATAGACCGCCACCGGCGCTTCAGCCAAATCGGCGTAGTCGTTTTGCACCACGCCTCGAATATTGAAAATGGCGCGTTGGCCGCCAATGTCCCCGGCTAACGACACGCCTGGGGTAAAGGCAATAAGCTCGGTACTGCTTTCAAGACCTAGCGCCTCTAACTGCTCCCCTGAAAAGGCGGTGATTGCGATACCCACATCGCTTATATTCTCGTTGCGCTTTTGCGCGGTAACCTCAATACTTTCCCAAACATTTTCTGCAGCAAAGGCCGCTGGCGCACTTAACGCCATAGCTACGGTTAACGCCAGCAGACGCTTGTGTGTGTTTAACGTATGCATGTTTTACTCTCGTTTATAGTTCTTTTAACAAGCCTTGCGGCGGTGTTGTCCCGATATTTTTATAAGAGTAACTGTCGACGTGAACTGCTTATCGATTGCCACTTAAGTGCAAACCTAAGACAGGACTGGAGAGGTACTGTCAAAGGTTTGCGAGTTTAAATTGTTATAATTAATGGCGTAGCTTTTTATACCTACCGCCAGTGAACATTGGCCGTTTTATCTAAAGGCATTAATACACTGGTAGCGTGTAAGTGTTTATTAACTTGTTAGTTAACTAGGAAATGAAAAGCTGACTCCTTCTCTAACTCCACTTGAAGGCCAACGTTGGGTAATAGTTTTGCGCTTGGTATAAAAACGCACGCCGTCTGGCCCATATGCGTGAAGGTCGCCAAACAGTGAGCGCTTCCAACCACCAAAACTGTGATAAGAAACAGGTACAGGCAGCGGTACGTTTATGCCTACCATGCCCACCTGAATATTGTCGGAGAAATAACGCGCAGCTTCACCGTCGCGGGTGAAAATGCAGGTGCCGTTGCCGTATTCATGCTCGTCAATAAGCTGCATGGCTTGATCCATACTTTCAACGCGCATTACCTGTAATACCGGGCCAAAAATTTCGGCCTTATAACTTGTCATTTCAGCCGTGACTTTATCGATAAGCGTTGCACCTAAGAAAAAGCCAGTTTCATATCCCTCGACTGTGGGACTTCGCCCGTCAACGACAACGTTGGCGCCTTGCTCAGCTGCACTTGTTATGAACCCTTCTACTTTCTCTTTGTGCTGCTGAGTAATAAGCGGGCCAAAATCATTAGACGCATCGTCAAATGTCCCCACTTTCAAACCTTTCATCGCCGACTGCATCTTATCTACAATCTCATCGGCTATCTTGTCGCCCACGGCAACCACCACAGACAATGCCATGCAGCGCTCGCCCGATGAACCAAAGGCTGCGCCTAACAGTTGATTTACCGCGTTATCAACGTCGGCGTCAGGCATAACAATGGCGTGGTTTTTAGCCCCGCCTAGTGCTTGGCAGCGCTTGCCACTAGCATTGGCTTTTGAATAGATGTATTCGGCGATAGGCGTTGAGCCTACAAAACTTACTGCTTTAATGCGCTCGTCATCGAGTATCTGATCAACCGCTTCTTTATCGCCATTTATCACATTGAAAACACCGTCGGGTAACCCTGCTTCTTTCAGTAACTTTGCTAAGAAAATAGCGCAGCTTGGATCTCGCTCTGATGGTTTTAAAACAAAGGTGTTACCGCATACAATGGCGAGCGGAAACATCCAAAGCGGCACCATAGCCGGAAAGTTAAATGGGGTAATCCCTGCAACTACACCAAGGGGCTGAAACTCGCTCCAAGAGTCTATGCTTGGCCCAACATTTTTACTGTGTTCACCTTTAAGCAACTGCGGCGCGCCACAGGCAAACTCTACGTTCTCGATACCACGTTGCAGTTCGCCCGCCGCGTCGTGGCTTATTTTCCCGTGCTCCGAGCCAATTAGCGCGATAATTTCATCTGCGTGCTCTTCAAGTAAGCTTTTGAACTTAAACATAACGCGAGCCCGCTTGCTCACCGGAGTGTTTCGCCATTGTGGGAAAGCTTGCTGTGCGTTAACAATGGCTTCGTTTACGGTAGCCTTCGATGCCAGCAAAACCAGCTTCTCTGCTTCGCCCGTTGCTGGGTTATAAACATCTTGCATACGCCCTTTTGGGGTACAGGTTTCACCGTTTATAAAGTGGCCTACTACTTTCATTGGGTATCTAATCCTTCAGTTATGCGTCTTTGCACGCGCTGTGATAGCCGCGCTGGTAATATAAAAGTGCGTCGGCATCTTGGTCTTGTTTAATGTCTACTACCTGGCAAAAAAGCACATCGTGTGTAGCAACACTTTTTACATCTGTGATTACGCAATCAAAACTGACTGCGGCATTGAGTAGTTGAGGGCAGCCAGTTGCTGACTCGCCCCATTCGCCAATTTCGAAGCGTTCATTCATAGGCGCTTTACCACCAAAGGTGTTTGAAATTGACTGATGCTGTGAAGTTAGCGTGTTAATAACCAGATGCGTGCTGTTTTTAAATACTTTGTGTACAGAAGCATTGCGGTTTAAACACACCAGTAAGGTTGCTGGGCTGTCGCTTACGCTGCACACCGCAGTTGCTGTAAAGCCAGCGCGCCCTTCTGGGCCAGTGGTTGTAACGACGTTTACCGCTGCCGCTAAGCTAGACATGCCTTCACGGTATTGCTCAGGCGTAACAGGGGGAAGCACTTCTGTTACTGCGTTTTTTATTGCTGTAATAGTCATACAAATATCCTTTGTGTTGGCGTTACAATATTTGACAAGCTTGCTCGAAACTTAAGCGAGGCAAACGTTTGTGCACTTTCTTTCCATCGCCATAGCCAATGTTAAGTAAGAAGTTCACCTTCCACGTGCTATCGGAAAAGAATGTTTCGTTGAGTAATTTGGGGTTAAAGCCAGACATGGCACCGGCATCAAGACCGAGTGCGCGCGCAGCGCTAATGAGATAAGCCCCCTGCATTGAACTGTTTCGCATCGCGGTTTCATAGGCGGCTTCAGGGCTTGAAATAAACCAGCTTTTCGCATCCGCATAAGGAAATAGCGTAGGTAATTCTTCATAGAATTCTTCATCGTAAGCGACGATAACCGTACAAGGTGCGGTCATGGTTTGCTCTACATTACCGCTTGAAAGACAAGGCTTAAGTTTTTCTCGCCCTTCATCTGAGGTAATAAAAACAAATCTCGCCGGGCTGCAATTTGCTGATGTCGAACCTACCTTCACCAAGTCATAAAGCTGCTTTAGCACCGCTTCATCTATTTTTTTATCAAGCCATGTAGTGTGCGTGTGTGCACCGCTAAAAAGCTGGGCTAGACCGCTATCAGTAATAGGGCCTTTTGTTTCATATTCAGTTTTCTCTGATACCGTCATTTCTATATCTTTCCAGTTTTCAAATTGCTAGACAGCGTCTTAGCCGACTAGGTATTGTTTTGAGCGCTTTGTTCTGAGGCACTTACGTGTGAACAATT
Source organism: Alteromonas sp. ABH4_453 (assembly GCF_056160665.1). Classification (NCBI taxonomy): domain Bacteria; kingdom Pseudomonadati; phylum Pseudomonadota; class Gammaproteobacteria; order Alteromonadales; family Alteromonadaceae; genus Alteromonas; species Alteromonas sp. ABH4_453. The sequence continues at coordinate 92,222 of NZ_JBSWXP010000010.1, read as the reverse complement.
AAGCTATGCGCGCTAAGTATCCCAACACCAATTTATTAAATGCCTCAGGCACCGTAATGCTTGATGCATGACCGCCATATTCCATTACCGATAACTCTGCGTTAGGCATGGCATCAGCTAGTATTTTTGAACGCTGCCACGGCACCAAGGTGTCGTCTTTGTTGGCAAGCGCTAACGTTGGTGTAGTGATAGTTGCTAGCTTGTCATCGATATTGAACGCACTTAGCGCGCCGATACGAGCTAGCAAGTTATCTACATCGGGAAAATGATTAAGTAGATGCGCCTCTTCATCGTCTAAATGATGTGCATTAGCGGCTATCCAATCAGGTGGAAATAGCAACAGTGCTTGCAGCTGTAGGTACATGTCTTTTCTATCCGCAGCGAGTAACGCTTTACGTATATTAAAGCAACGTAGCGTGTGTGGATTGGGGCTACTCCATGCATTTACTAGCACTAGGCTTTGCAGTAGGTTGGGCTGAGTTAACCCTAGTTCTAAGCCCACCAGCCCACCAAGTGCATGCCCAACAAAATGACATTGCTGCACTTCCAGTTTTTTCAGTAGTGCAGCGAGTTCATTTGCCATATCAGAAATACGGTAGTTCGCTGGCAAGTCACCCACACTTTTGTTGGTTCCTAGCTGGTCGTAAGTGATCACTCTGTAGTCTTGAGTAAAGTCAGCCAGTTGGGGCTGCCAAAACTTAGCTGCCCCGCCTAGCCCTGAACTGAAAACAACCGTTGGCGCGTCGGGCGATGTCAATCCGTGAAGTTCGTAGTGCATGTCGTAATGCATTCCCTTGTGCGTATCAACTTCGCTTGTCTGCACGTTAGAAGGCATAAAGCTCACCTACATAAAACCAATGGGCACAGTTAATAGGAAGTCCAAACATAACCGCTTACCCAATGTGCGCTGTAGAGGCGATTTCAATTAAGGCTTCAGGCTTTACTAGCCCAACCTTAATGCAATAACGGGCTGGCTTTTCACCCGGGAAGTATTCGGCGTATACCTTGTTTACCGCGGCGTAATCGTCCCAATCGGTAATAAAAATTGAGTTGAAGGTGACGTCATCCATAGTACCGCCCGCTTCTTCAATAACGCTTTTTATGGTTTCTAAAACGTGTCGAGTTTGTGCTTCAGCATCACCTACATGCACTACGTCATTGTTTTCATCAAACGGCAAAGTGCCTGACACATATAAAATATTGTCCGCCATAGAGCCTGGAACAAAAGGGGCGATTGGCGTTGACGTACCTGCTGGAATAATGGCTTTCTTTGGCATAATTAAATTCCTATTCTTCTTTGCGCTTTTTACACAGTGTTCTTTGTAGTGCTTTAGCTAATTCGTTTTATTAAGGCGTTACTGCTTGCCTTTTTTTTACGGTTATTGGTTTTTCGCTTTTTAAGCTTTCTTTCCCACTTTTGAATAACGGCTTTGGGTTGAAGCTAAATGTTTTTTTGCTCCAAGTGCAGCGCGCTAACGTCTGGGCTTTGGAAACTAAGAAGACTTAAACACCTCACAAAATTGCGCGGTGGTAGACACCCAACCGAAAAACGTTTGTATATTGAAAAGTGACGCTTCGTGAATATCGGGCGGACCAGCTTGATATGCAGCATCAGCCAATACCACGCCAAAATATTCCAAGTGAAAGCCATCGCGCAGCGTAGACTCCACACACACGTTAGTGGCAATACCGGTGAACACTAAGTTGCGAATACCGCGGGCGCGCAGCATGCTGTCTAAATTGGTGTTGTAAAAGCCGCTATAACGGGTTTTAGGGATAACGATATCGCCTGTTTGAGGCTTTAGTGCGTCGACAAGTGCGTAGTCCCAGGTTCCTTTGGCTAGCAAACTGCCCTTTAACTCTGGCTGATTGCGCATAGTTTTAAGGGCATTAGATTTATACCAATTCGGCGAACCTGGGCCGCCAGCCTCTTTATAATCCGCATCCCAACCATTTTGTAAGAACACCACCGGCATGCCTGCAGCACGAGCGGTATCAAGCACCTTGACGGTATTTTCAATAACAGGCGCAGTAGTAGAGACGTCAAAACCCGCTTTGTCTAAGTAACCGTTTTTACTAGCATAAGCGTTCTGCAAATCCACAACTATCACGGCAGTTTCAGCAGGGTTTAAGGTTAAGGGTTCAGGTTTAGCAGGCAGTACGGGCTGCCCTGTTTGGCGTGCTTGAAAGCACCCTGACACTTCAAATACGTCACCGGCAGACATTAGGCAGCTCCCGATGTGCTAAGCAAGTGCTGACGGGATTTCATTAACGGCTGAATTTTAGTGCCGAAATCATCCATACCTTTAAGGAAGTCATCAAAGGTTAGCAATACACCTTCACAGCCTGGAACCGTCGCTATTTCATCGAGCATAGAAGCCACCGATTCATAAGAGCCAACCAGCGTGCCCATGTTCAGATTTACCGCTGAGGTTGGGTTGGTCATGTCGCGAATGTTGGTGTCTTTGCCTGACTTTTTGTCGGCCGCGCCCTGCGTTGCCATCCAATCTAACGCTGACTGATCCTTGCCATCTTTATAGCTTTCCCATTTAGCCATGGCGGCTTCGTCGGTTTCATCGGCAATAACCATGATAAGTACAGCAGAACCCACGCTGCGACCGTGCTTTTCAGCCGCTTCGGTTAAGCGCGCTGCGGTAGGAGCAAATGCAGTAGGTGTATTCACACCTTTGCCAAAACAGAAGTTATAGTCGGCATGACGAGCCGAGAAATCCATACCAGCCGCACTTTGGCCCGCACAGATAAGTGGAATTTTTCGCTGTGGTTTAGGTAGCATACGGCAGTCATCCATTTGGAAATGCTCACCTTTAAAGTCGCTTTTTCCGGTTTCCCACAGCTCTTTCACTACTTTGATGTACTCATCTAAATACTCGTAGCGGTTACCGAAAAATTCATCGCCCGGCCACATGCCCATTTGTGAGTATTCAGGGCGTTGCCAGCCAGTCACTAGGTTTACGCCAAAGCGACCGTTGGAAATAGAATCGATAGTACTTGCCATGCGCGCCATGATCGCAGGCGGCAAGACTAACGTGGCAGCTGTGGCATATAGCTGAATTTTTGAGGTAACGGCGGCAAGACCAGCCATTAACGTAAACGACTCTAGGTTGTAGTCCCAAAATTCAGTTTCACCGCCAAAACCGCGCAACTTGATCATAGAGAGCGCGAAGTCCATATCGTACTTTTCTGCCTTCATTACAATCTCTTTGTTGAGATCGAATGATGGTTTGAACTGAGGCGAATTTTTCGAAATTAGCCAGCCGTTGTTACCAATCGGAATAAATACACCTATATCCATGTTGTTCCCTCTGCTTGTATGCGTTTTAAGCGGTTAACCCCGCTTTTTTTAAGGTTGCCGAATTCAAAACATTGAAGTGGCGGTATACATAATGAACAGCATAAAGCAGGCCAATTTATTTAATATATTATTTTCAATAACTTAAATATCACAAGCTTTCAAGTTAGACCTCTCGGTTCAATTTGGAATACCCAGTCCAGTGCAACTGAACTTAATTGGTGCATATTTGTGCAAATGGGTTTATAGGTTAGAAAACTGCGCGTAAACTATGCGCCAGATTGCAGAAATCCGGTTAAGAAGAATTGAGTAGTGAGTAAATCTGAAGACCAATTAAGTACAAAAACAGCAAGAGCTTTTAGCCCTACAACCCAGAAAAGAAGAGAAAAGGCGCTTCAAGAAAAGCGTACCCGCATTATGGATGCTGCCCTTTCTCTGTTTTCAAAAAACGGTGTAAGCGGCACAACCGTAGAACAAGTATCGGAATTAGCGAATGTATCAAAGAGTAATTTACTGTATTACTTTAAAAGCAAAGATGGCCTTTACTTATCGGTAATCACTCACCTATTAGATGTATGGCTAACGCCGCTACAGAGCTTTTCTGCAGAACAAGAGCCCATAGCCACCTTAAATGAATACATTAAAGTAAAACTTGAAATGTCACGGGACAATCCTGCCGAATCTAAGCTTTTTTGTATGGAAGTAGTGCAAGGTGCGCCACTTTTAATAAAGGAATTGGAAACGCCGCTTAAAACATTGCTGGACACAAAAAGTGCCGTCATTAATGAGTGGATTAAGGTCGGAAAGCTAAAACCTGTCGACCCCATACACCTAATTTTTAGCATTTGGGCTATTACGCAGCACTACGCAGATTTCAGCGTGCAAATCAAAGCCGTAACAGGTAAAGATTTAAGCGATCCCGTTTTCTTTGAAAGCACGCTAAGCAACATTCAGCGCATTATTTTAGACGGGCTAAAGCCTGCGTAGCACCTTTTAGCAAAGTGGGGGTAGAGTAATAACTCTGCCCCCAGTGTTCGTGGTAAACTAGTAGGAAGGATAAATCAAAAACTGCAGCACGTTATGAATCAACAACCCAATAATCCCCTACACGGCTTAACGCTTGAGAAAATCGTGACACGACTTCATGAACAATACGGTTGGGACGGGTTGTATTACCGTATAAGAGTGAACTGCTTTAATAATGATCCATCCATTAAATCCTCACTCAAGTTCCTCAGAAAAACGCCGTGGGCTCGAGACAAAGTCGAAAAACTGTATATTCAGACCTTTATCAATTAAGCGCTATCTCGAACTGATAGTGATAGTCTCTCCATGGCAGCGTGTATTTAAACAGTGGCGGAGTCATCCATGAGTCTGTACCCGCAACACCACGCTGCTTAAAGTCAATATTAATAAAAGCATTCTGCTTAACCGGGATTTCATGAGGATGAAGTCCGGTTTTTTCAGTTGTGTCGTAATCCAGCCAATCTGTGTATTGCGCATTAAAGCCTATCAATGGCTTGCCTTTGAATGTAATAGACGGTGTCTCTGCATTACTTCTCTCAAAGAAACTTACTTCGTAAACATCCGCTCTGTGTCCGTTTTCTTGAGGCCTCACATAGTCATGACTTAAATCAGCAATAGACATTGAGTATTGTCCAAAAAAGGCAGAGTTTTTGCGATCCCAGTAATTTTCGTGTGGACCACGGCCAAACCATGACGCACTTTCATAACTATCGGCTAGCTGAAGGCGATAACCAATTCTAGGGAGCGCAGAGTAATATTGGTTTGGCGCGGCAAGAAACCAAACATCAATCAAAATATTACCCTTATCCGTCAAGGTGTATGTTGTGTGATATTCACTTTGTACGGTAGGAAAACGGTGTTTTGTTACAACACTTATTGCTCCGTTTTCTTCTTTTTCAGTTATAGAAATTAATTCAGCATGTTTAGCAACATCTATCCAGACCTTGCTTTTTTGCGGAAAGCCCTCTCCGAAGTCATTGTCGGTTGGCGCTCGCCAGAACCAGGGAATCATTGGCGTCTTTAATACTTCTTTTTCTTTCTTTTGTACTGAAGTAAGCCACCCCGTATTTTTGCTCACCGTGTACTCGCTATCTTCAAAGCGAAGTATCAGTGCATCACCTCTCTCGTCAATACTGCCTTGTGACTTAACAATCTCTTTTTCGTTATTTTTAAATGGTTGCAAGAGCTGTATTTTTGCAATCACATCCCCTTTTTTATGGCTAAGTGAATCTGATTTCTTAACAAAGTACAGGTTAGTATGATAAAGATTCTCGTTTTTCATCTTTGAGATATTAGGGATGGTTATTGTCGCGCTTTCGCCTGGTGGTATTGAGAGCGATTCAACTATTCCACTTTGAAGCACCTGTCCCTGCTCAAGCCTTTCCCATCTTAGAGCGACATCGTCGAGACCGGTAAAGTAACGACCATTTCTGATAAGAACTCTGTCAGCACGGGGAGAATCCCACTCTGCAAATATATTTTGATAAACGTGTTGCACCTCATAGGCATGAGGATGCAATTCTCGATTAGCGGTAAGAAGACCATTTGCAGAAAAGTTACCATCGTGATATTGACCTGCTTGCTCAAAGTCACCTCCATAACCTTGATACTCGATCCCTTCATTTGTTGTGGTGGTTATCGTTTGGTCTACCCAGTCCCAAATGAACCCGCCTTGTAACGCTTCATGTTTATAAATGAGATCCCAGTACTCTTTTAAATTCCCAACCGAATTTCCCATAGCGTGCTGATATTCACACAGTATCATAGGCCGGTCACTGCCTAACTCAACAAAGCTTTGCATGAGATCTAGCGAAGCATACATTTGAGCGTAAATATCGGTATGAGGACGAAGCTGCGCTTGCTCAAACATAATAGGCAGCGATGTTCGTTCTTTGAGCCAGTGATATAGATATTCAGTATTGTCGCCATCTCCACTTTCGTTGCCAGGAGACAACATCACGACAGAAGCATGGTTCTTACTCGCCTCATACATATTGCGGATACGATCTACATATGCGTTTCGCCACTGAGGCATGTTGACCATGTGATTTTCAGCATTATAGCTGTGGCCTTGATTCGCGGCCCCTACACCGTGTGACTCAATGTTCGCTTCGTCAACAAGATACATTCCATACTCATCAGCTAACGCATACCATAGGGGATGGTTCGGATAATGTGAGTTGCGCACCGCATTTATATTGAGCGACTTCATTAGTGTAAGGTCTTTTCGCATCGACGCTTCTGAAATAACGTGGCCAGTAAGCGGATCATGTTCATGACGATTTACACCTTTAAACAACACAGGTTTGCCATTAATCAGGACGTTACCTTCCTTCAACTCACTCGTCCTAAAGCCTGCTCGAAGCCAGACGACCTGTGTTACCTCTTCCTCTCTGTTTAGCAGCCTTAACCTGACCGAGTAAAGTGTGGGAGATTCATGGCTCCAAAACTGTACCCCTTTTACAACCGTCGACTGAACGATAGCTACGGACGTATTTTCTTGGATGCGAGTTGACTGGCTATCACTCAAAACCACACCTCCGTTTTCATCATAAACGGTGAAATCAACCACGCTATTACTGGCTTGATTTCCTACAATCGAAACCTCTGCTCCAAATAACCCATTTTGATAATCTGCAGTGGTCGTGGTGTTTAACTTGATATCTTGAATGCGTGTGCGAGGGGTCGCATAGAGATAAACATCTCGTTCAATACCATTTAGCCGCCACATATCCTGTAACTCTAAATAACTTCCATCCGACCATCTATACACTTCAATAGCCATAGAGTTCTGCTTGCCGGGCACTATAAATTCTGAAATATCAAACTCAGCTGCAGTTTTACTGTCTTGAGAGTATCCAACGTAGTGCCCATTCACCCACAGTTTAAACGCTGACTTTACAGCGCCTAAATAGGCAATAACTGTTTTTCCATTCCATTCTTTAGACACATTAAAAACACGTTTATATCGCCCTGTTGTATTGGTATCACGAGGGATCTTATTAACCGTCAGCGGATTTTCATCAGGTGCAAAATCAGCGCGCATATTAACGTAATTGGGCTCGCCGTAACCGTTTAAAGACCAATTTCCAGGTACCTGTATCGTACCCCAGTCTTCTGTTGAGGCGTCGTTTTCGTAAAAACGCGTGGAACCGGTAAACGGCGACGAAGACAATTGAAATTGCCAGTCTCCATTTAAGTTCAAGTAATTTTGGCTGTCCCATGGGGTGTAGACGAATTTATTCGGATCTTGAAAAAAAGAAAAAAAGTGTGACCGTGCTGGAAGACGATTCTCATGGACAATTGTTGGGTCTTCCCAAGGCGCTTGAATTTCGTCGCAGTGAAGGTGATGAGAGAATACGCCTAGAAACACAACAAAAAGCAGGGTTACTTTCCAAGGTAACGTACTAATTTTTTTATTTTTCAACACACGTCCTCTCCTTCACAATTTGGCAACCCATTATAGGTAAACGTTTACCCTTGTAAAGTTAAGTGTGAAATAAATGTAAAAAAAGCGGCCTGCGCCACTTTTTTCATGCTTTTTGACTTTACTAAGCGTCGTTGTAAAGTGCAGTTATCCACTTATCTTCATTGATAAAGTTCCAGCTCCAATCGGCCCATTTTTCATCTAAACCCATCGCTTTCACTTCATCAAGGGTTTTGCCGTCTTGCTTAAGTGATTTAACGTAGCTAAACGTTTCTCTAATCATCTTCAAAAAGCTGGTGTATTCCTTCTTGTTACTCAATTTACCATGACCAGGAATAACAACCGTATCGTCATCAATTTTGTTAAGTAAGTGCTGCACAGATTCCATATAACCCTCAACGTTACCGCCCGCGCCTTGGTCAATATAAGGAAACATGCCGTTAAAGAATAAATCGCCAGTGTGCAATACGTCGGGCTGCTCAAACCACACAACGCTATCGCCATCAGTATGTCCAACCGGCAAGTGCATCACGTGAACCGTTTCACTGTTGAAGTAAATTTTGATGCCATCATCATAGGTTACTGTTGGCAGTGTTTCAGGTTTTACTTTTTCATCATCAGCAAGACGTATACGAACATTCTCGTGCGCAAAAATGGTTGCCCCCTTGTGACTATGGAAAAACGCATTAGAGCCCGTGTGATCACCGTGGTAGTGCGTATTGATTACATATTTAGGCTTGTCGCTACCCAGCTCACCTAGTGCAGCTGCAATTTTTTCAGCCAAAGGAGCGAATTGATCATCAATAATAAGTACGCCATCTTCGCCAGCAGAAACACCAATATTCCCCCCCATACCAGTAAGCATATGTACAGCCCCTCTTACTTCAGTGGCTTTTACTTCAACATCAGCGAACCTATCTTGGGCGAAAGCTTGATTCAAAGGAGATATGGCCACCAATGCCGCTAATATGAGTGATCGTGAACGAATAGCAGAGAGCATGAGTTATTCCTTGTGTAATGGACGTATTATTATTCTTAAATAAGACCTTCTACACTATGACCTAATTTCAAAATTAGATCATTTTTTCGTCATTAGGTATATCTCCCACATAAGCAAAACGAGGGAGTGTCTCTCCGTCTTTATCCACTGACTCAACAAACATATCCAAAGGGCGAACCCATAACGCCTTTTCTCCATAGCACGGCCGATATACCACTAATTTACTTTCGTCTTCTGAGTGGGTGGCTACTTCGTAAACATCGTATAAATTACCTTTGTAGTGCTTATAGCGACCTGGGGTTTTAAGTTGATTTGAGTTCATAATGTTCTTCATCAAAAGAGTAATAAAATAGCAGTAGTTGGCTGCTTTGTTTGAGTGCCACAGATAAAATGCCTTGGCTACCAAATCACTAGCTTGTGTTTTCACAACGCAAGATAGCATCATCGGTATGAATGACAACTTCACCGCACTGAGGATAACAAGCGACTACATTGCGGCTGCAGCGCACGAGCATTAAAAAATGTATGATACCTTTATCTAAATCTGTTCAAAAGGCAAAACCAATTGCTGAGTCGATTGGTCGGCCGCAAGCCCTATGTGCACACCCACAAGACGGATACCTCGCCCTGTTGCCCGTTCAAAAGCTTCCTGCATCAATGTGTGAAAGTACGCTTCATCAAGCGTGGCACAGCGGTGCTCTACCGTAGTTAGTTGGAAGTCGTTAAACTTAAGCTTAACGCCCTGCGTGCGAATACGTACCGGCTTACCCGTACGCTTCTTGTGATTTTCCATTCGCTCTTGAAGCTTTTCAAATAAATGTGGCAAAAAATCTATGCATTGCTCGAAGGTGTGAATGTCTTCGCTTAGCGTGCGCTCTACGCCGATAGACTTTCGCTCACGAGATACGGATAGTTCACGCTCATCAATACCGTGAGCACGCTCCCACAGCACACTGCCAAATTTACCCAGCTCTTTTTGAATGCGCTCAAAAGGGTATTGGCGAACATCGTCGCAGGTATTAAGCCCCATACGCTGCAGCTTTTGCATGGTGACTTTGCCTACGCCCGGTATTTTTTTTAGTGGCATTTCGCGTACAAACTCATCGAGCTTGTCAGGAGTAATAACACAAATTCCATCGGGCTTATTTTCATCGCTCGCTACTTTAGCCACAAACTTACAAGGCGCAACACCTGCTGAAGCTGTAAGCCCAAGTTCATTTTTAATGCGCTCGCGTATTTCTTCGGCAATTAACGTGGCGCTGCCACCGCAAAATTCACTGTTAGTCACGTCTAGGTAGGCTTCATCTAATGATAAAGGCTCAATGAGGTCGGTATAGTCAGCAAATATCTTACGTATTTTTTGCGACTCGGCAGCGTAAACATCCATGCGCCCTTTTACTAGCGTGAGATTGGGACATAACTTTAAAGCATAGGCTGTTGCCATAGCCGAGCGCACACCAAATTTCCGGGCGGGATAATTACAGGTAGAGATAACACCGCGACGGTCGGCACTGCCGCCAATAGCGATGGGTATATTGCGCAAAGCTGGGTTGTCGCGCATTTCAACTGCGGCGTAAAAACAATCCATGTCGACGTGGATAATTTTTCGCATTACCTGCCTTTGCTATATAGCTATCAACGTAAAACTGTACAAAAAGACAGTATATTATTAATAGTGCTGAATTACACTATCTAATCATGGCTTCTAAATCGAAGTAATGGCTCGCACTTATATTTGAAGGCTGTGATAAAAAACAAAAAAGCGCTGTCGATTTACTCTAACAGCGCTTTTAAATATTAAGTCAACGGTGTGATAAGCATTACAAAATTTGATTTTGTTTCCACTCGTTTAACTTTTTCTGGCGGGCTTCTTCTTTTTCCATGCGCGACTTTTTACGATCACACGGTTCTGGACAGTCACAGGCTTTTTCAATACCCAGTGCGCCTAAGCCACCGCAGCTTCCAGAGATTGATTTTTTCTGAAATAGGTAGCCCACGGCCATAGCTAGTACCATTGTTAGAAAGAAACCAAAAGCAAGAATGAATGTAGACATTGCTACCCCCTAATTATGAACTGTGACCAGTTTATCAAATTCTGGCGACGCGTACTCTTCAAATCCGTCATCTGTGCGACGAATGAGGAATACAGCGAGTTGTTCTTGCTCAGCAACCGCTATCGCTTGTTCCCATCCCATTACATTAAACGCCGTAGCCAAACCGTCTGACGTCATAGATGAAGGGTGAACTACGGTTACCGATACCAAATTATGCGAAATAGGTTTACCCGTAGTCGGGTCGATTAGGTGTGAATAACGGACGCCGTCTTCTTCGTAATAGTTACGATAGTCACCCGATGTAGCAACCGCATTTTCACCTATTGAGACAACTTTTTGAACAGCACGTTCAGTGGTAACTGGCTTTTCAATGGCTATCAGCCATTCGCTGCCGTCGCCACGTTCTCCTTTAACGCGCATTTCACCGCCTATTTCCACAAGGTAGTTTTCAATACCGTGCTTTTCAAGGATCTCTGCCACTTCATCAACGCCAAAACCTTTGGCAATAGTAGATAAATCGACGTAAAGCATGGGATGGCTTTTCTTTAAGCCCGTCGGCGTGGTTAGTAGCTTCTTATATCCTACATACTCTCGAATCTCGTCGATGTCTGCCTGGCTCGGCACTTTTTCAGGGCGCTTTGTTGGGCCAAACCCCCACAAATTAACCAATGGACCAACGGTAACATCAAGCACACCACCACTAAGATTTGCCAAGCGTAACGCCTCGTTTACTACGGTTAGCGTATCTGGCGATACGGCGAAATTGTCGGTGTAGCGATATTGATTGAACCTTGATAGTTCTGACGTTGGGTCGTAAGTAGACATCATCTTGTTAACCTCAACAAGACGGGCATCTATTTCAGCTTGTAAGCCTTCTACCGGCGTTTCAGCTACAAGGTACTTAACGTTGTAGGTTGTGCCCATTGTCTGCCCTTGCAGGTGTACTACAGGCGTTTTTTCGTCGCTACAGCTTGCGAGAAGTAGAATACCTACCGCAACAAAGGCGAGGAAAATTCGAATAGCAAATCGAATCACGATGTTGTCCTTAGCTAATATGCACATTATTCAATCGCTATTATGTGCATTCTGCGTTTTGCTTCAACGAAAAAGGGGCTTACGCCCCTTTTAATATGCTTGATTTTTTAAGCGAGTAGCTCTTAAATCAACTCCTTAGCCACCGAAGTCATCTAGCATGATGTTTTCGTCCTCAACACCTAAATCTTTAAGCATGTTGATTACGGCCGCGTTCATCATAGGTGGTCCACACATGTAGAACTCACAGTCTTCTGGTGCAGGGTGATCTTTCAAGTAGTTCTCAAGAAGTACTTGGTGGATAAACCCAGTGTAACCTTCCCAGTTGTCCTCTGGCTGAGGATCAGAAAGTGCTACATGCCACTCAAAGTTATCGTTTTCTGCTGCTAGCTCGTCGAAGTCTTCTGTATAGAACATTTCACGAAGTGAACGTGCACCGTACCAGAAGCTCATCTTACGCTTAGACTTAAGGCGACGAAGCTGATCGAAGATGTGAGAACGCATTGGGGCCATACCTGCACCACCACCTACGAATACCATTTCATTTTCAGTTTCTTTCGCGAAGAATTCACCGAACGGACCAGAGATAGTCGCTTTGTCACCTTCTTTCAGGCTCCAAATGTACGATGACATTTTACCCGCAGGTAGGCTTAGGTTATTAGGTGGCGGCGTAGCGATACGCACGTTCAACATAATAATGCCTTCTTCTTCTGGGTAGTTCGCCATTGAGTAAGCACGAATAGTCTCTTCGTCTACTTTAGACTCAATGTCGAAGAAGCCAAAACGCTCCCAGTCACCGCGGTATTCTTCAGGAATATCGAACTCTTTGTACTTAACGTGGTGCGCTGGCGCTTCAATCTGAATATAACCACCTGCACGGAAAGGTACGCTTTCACCGTTAGGAATTTTAAGCTTAAGTTCTTTGATGAAGGTTGCTTTGTTATCGTTAGAGATAACTTCACAATCCCACTTCTTAACACCAAATACCGACTCTTCCAGCTCAATTTCCATGTCTTGCTTGATAGCAACCTGACATGAAAGACGGCAGCCTTCGCGCGCTTCACCTTTAGTGATGTGGTCTAGTTCAGTTGGAAGGATTTCACCACCACCTGAGTGTACATCTACACGACACTGACCACATGAGCCACCGCCACCACACGCAGATGATACGAAGTAACCTGCGTCAGCTAGTGCACCAAGAAGTTTGCCACCCGGTGCAGTTTTGATTGCCTTGTCTGGGTCACCATTGATAGTGATAGTTACATCACCACTTGGTACCAATTTAGACTTGGCAAACATGATAATAAATACCAGCGCTAGAACGATGGCAATGAACATGCCAACGCCTAGATATATTTCTACATTATTCATTTATATGCTCCCGAGCTCTATTACAGCTGAATACCAGTGAATGACTGGAAGCCTAGTGCCATTAGGCCAGCGATCATAAATACAGAACCTAGACCACGAACACCATCAGGCATATCAGCATACTTAAGCTTTTCACGTACTGCCGCAAGCAACACGATTGCAATTGCCCAGCCAATACCACTTCCTACGCCGTAAACAACACTTTCAGTCAAGTTGTATTCACGTTGTACCGCAAATGCCACACCGCCGAAAATTGCACAGTTAACGGTAATAAGCGGGAGAAAGATACCTAGTGCGTTATATAGCGCAGGGAAGAACTTATCTAAGCTCATCTCTAGGATCTGTACCAATGCCGCGATAACACCGATAAACGTCAAGAAGTTAAGGAAGCTTAAGTCAGCTTCTGGGAAACCTGCCCATGCTAATGCGCCTGGAGCAAGAATGTTTACATAAATAACTTGGTTAACCGGTACAGAGATACCTAGCACCACGATAACGGCAACACCAAGACCCATAGCAGTTTTAACTTTCTTAGATACCGCAAGGAAGGTACACATTCCTAAGAAAAGTGATAACGCCATGTTCTCAACAAAGATTGAGCGAACAAATAACGACAAATAATGTTCCATGACTTACTCCTTAGGCTCTACTTGCTCAGGACGGATAGTACGGATAACCCAAATCATACCGCCGATTAAGAAGAATGAGCTGAATGGTAGGATTAATAAACCATTACCTTGATACCAGCCACCGTTTTGAACCAGTGGAAGGATTTCGAAACCTAAAATAGTACCGAAACCAAATAGCTCTTTAATTGTACCAATTACAACTAGGATGAAAGAGTAACCCAAGCCGTTACCGATACCATCAAGGAAGCTCATCAGAGGTGGGCTCTTCATGGCGTAGGCTTCAGCACGACCCATTACGATACAGTTTGTAATAATTAGACCAACGAATACCGACAGCTGCTTCGATATCTCATACGAATACGCTTTCAGAATTTGGTCAACAACGATTACCAACGACGCAATAATGGTCATCTGGATAATAATTCGAACGCTAGATGGGATCTGGTTACGAATTAGTGAAATAAACAAGTTTGAGAACGCTACAACGCTAGTAAGCGCTAGCGACATTACCAATGCTGTTTCCAGCTTAGTGGTAATTGCCAGTGCTGAACAGATACCCAATACCTGTAGGGCGATCGGGTTGTTGTCCAGGATTGGCCCAAAGAGGGCCTTTTTCATTTCTTTAGTATCTGCCATGAGACTTCCCTTATGAACGCCATGCTTGGTTCTTCAGGAACTGGCCGAAGCCTTGCTCGCCTACCCAGTAACGAATTGTGTTTTCAACACCGTTGCTGGTTAGGGTTGCACCTGAAAGCGCATCGATAGTGTGAGGATTGCTAGGGTTAGCATTTTTCACTACGCGAATAGCAACTTCGCCATTCTCGTAAAGCTCTTTGCCGTCCCATTTGTCCTGCCAAGCAGGGTTTTGCACTTCACCACCTAGTCCTGGCGTTTCTTTTTGCTGATAGTAAATAAGCTCGCGAACCGTTTGGCCGTCTGCGTCTACCGCTAAGAAACCGTACATAAGATCCCAAAGGCCGCTTCCGTGTACAGGAAGGATGATACGAGAAACATCACCTGCATCGTCGCGAACTAAGTAAACACTTGCCACGTTAGGGCGGCGTTGGAAACCAACATTGCTGTTAGTTACCTTAGTGCTGTACTCAGTTTCTTTGGCTGCTTTATACATATCGTAATCTGGCTTAGGCGCTTCTACGAAAGTACCTTCGTCAAGATTAACAAAACGCTGCTCTACTCGCTCGCTGTACGTGCTTTCAATTGCGCTATTGCTCATGCCCATTTCATAAAGGCCTGCAGCATTAAGAATGTTGCTCTTTTTATCTAGAGCTGCGTTTGTTTGTTGTAGAGAGCGAAGGCCAACAGCCGCGCCAGACACAACAATTGAACAAACTAAACATACGGCAACAACAATACCTACCGTTTTGCCTAAAGATTCTTTCTTAGCCGACACGTGCTACCCTCCGCTTGATATTGCTTTGTGCGACGAAATAGTCGAACAGTGGCGCCCACAAGTTAGCAAATAGAATTGCTAGCATTACACCTTCAGGGAAGGCTGGGTTTAGGACGCGGATTAGTACCGTCATGAAACCAATGAAGATACCGTAAGCCCACTTACCTTGGTTTGTGAACGACGCAGAAACTGGGTCTGTCGCCATAAAGAACATACCAAAAGCAAGACCACCAACAACAAAGTGCCAATGTGCAGGCATTGCAAACATAGGGTTAGTATCGCTGCCGATTAGGTTTAGCAAGGTTGCGAAGAACGCCACACCAATTGCTACACCAGCAACAATGCGCCAGCTTGCTATACGCATGTACATGATGAACAAGCCACCAAGAATAATAGCAAGGGTAGACACCTCACCCGCTGAACCTGAGATAGTACCGATGAAGCTGTTCATCCACTGGTCCATGTTCGCGTAATCAAGGTTGCCAGAAGCCGCTTGGCTTAGAGACGTTGCACCAGAATAACCATCTGCCGCTACCCATACTTGGTCACCTGAAATTTGCGCAGGATACGCAAAGTAAAGGAATGCACGACCAGACAATGCTGGGTTAAGGAAGTTACGACCTGTACCACCGAATACTTCTTTAGCAATTACAACACCGAAGGTAATACCTAGTGCAACTTGCCATAGAGGAATAGTAGCTGGAAGTGTTAGTGCGAACAGTACCGATGTAACGAAGAAACCTTCGTTAACTTCGTGCTTGCGCACAGACGCGAACAATACTTCCCAGAAACCACCTACCGCGAACGTTACCGCGTAGATTGGCAGCCAGAAACATGCGCCATAGAAGAATAGACCTAGTGTACCCGCATTTGCCAAGTCACCGCCAAGGGCAGCGAATAGACCTGCTTGCCACGTATCAGGTAGTGTTCCTGCGCCAGCAGCAATAGCTTCTTGCGCTTGGAAACCAATGTTATACATACCGAAGAACATAGCTGGGAATGTTGCCATCCATACCATGATCATGATGCGCTTAAGGTCAATGCTGTCACGCACGTGCGTGTTAGCTTTATTTACTTTACCTGGGGTGTAGAAAATGGTCGCCGCAGCTTCGTAAAGCGCATACCACTTTTCATGCTTACCACCTGGTTCGAAGTTTGGTTCGATCTTTTCTAAATACGCTTTTAAACCCATGACTTAACCCTCTTTCTCTATCGTGGTCAAACAGTCGCGTAAGATAGGAGCGTAGTTGTATTTGCCAGGGCATACATAAGTACACAATGCCAAATCTTCTTCGTCCAACTCTAAGCAACCCAACGTCTGAGCACCGTCAGTATCACCAGAAATCAGGTCCCTAAGCAGAAGCGTAGGAATGATATCTAGGGGCATAACGCGTTCGTAATTACCAATTGGAACCATAGAACGTTCAGAACCATTGGTAGTTGTTGTCATATCAAATTTCTTGCTGCCACTTAGGTGACCTAAGTAAGCACGAGTCACTGAGTGTTGGTTTGAACCAGGTAGGATCCAACCGAACAATTTCTTCTCGCGACCTTCTTTTAGTAGTGAAACTTGGGTGTGGAAACGACCAAGGAAGCCGTGAACGCCCATCGCTGTCGTACCGCTAAGTACAGAACCAGAGATAACACGTACTTCACCGTCTACTTGCTCGTTCGCAGTTAGCTCGGTCAAGTCTGCGCCCATTACGGTGCGCACTAGGCGTGGGTTAGTTGCTGCAGGACCCGCAAGTGAAATAACACGACGGTTATCTAGCTCGCCAGAGGTCAGCAATGCACCAATTGCCATAACGTCTTGGTAGTTGATGTGCCAAACCGTTTTGTTCATGCCGGCTGAATCAAGGAAGTGGATGTGAGTACCCGGTAGGCCCGCAGGGTGAGGACCGCCAAATTCTTCAACATCAACTGCCGCATCGCCAGTAGCAACAGATGCACCTGCCGCTTTACAAACGTAAGTCTTGCCACCGCTCAATTGCGTTAATGCTTTAAGACCATTTACGAAATCGTCTTGGCGCTCAGCAATAATCACAGCAGGATCTGCTGCCAGTGGATTAGTATCCATTGCTGTAACGAAAATTGAACTTGGAACAGAGTCTAGCTTAGGAGATTTGCTAAATGGACGTGTACGGAACGCTGTCCACATGCCTGACTCTACAAGGATTGACTGAAGTTGCTCGCGTGTTGCGCTCGCGATCTGGTCAGCTGCAATTTTATCAAATGTCACAGCATCGCTGCCGTTCACTTTGATAACTACAGACTGAAGAACACGTTTTGCACCACGGTTAACCTCTACCACTTCACCCGCTGCTGGCGCAGTGAATTTAACGCCAGGATTCTTTTTATCTTCAAAAAGAACCTGACCTTTCTTCACTACATCGCCAACTTGGACGTGCATGGTAGGGCGCATACCCACATATTCTTCTCCCAGAATGGCAACGCGCGTTGCAGCAGATGCATCAGCAATCTCCTGCTTTGGCGCTCCCTCAATTGGGAGGTCGAGACCTTTCTTGATTTTTATCATATGTAATCGCACTACTCTAATAGAAATACCCTTTTGCATGACCGCAGAAAACCTGCCTGTCAGCATGCAAAAGCGCACTATTAACAGGTGTAAAACACCTTTTCGTTGTTGATTGATGGAACTTGCTGCATTTGCTACGGTCAGCCTGTTATGAAGCCGTAACGCATAATTCCTTTTGCGGACGCTTTGTTCGCCCTTTCTTTATAGACCACCAGCCGAAATTTACACTTATTATTGTTGTTGTGTTGCTGCAATCGCCACTGCTGTTTTGGTAGAGGCAGAAAAGGCCCCTACTTAATTTCGGGATTTTAGCATTAACCCATACGTTTGTGCCACGCAATTTCAAGATAAAGGCAAATTTTTCTACAATTTAATGTAAACCTTTGGTCTTATTTATTTACATTTTTTTTGATGACACCCTACACCGGCTTGTAATTAGGTACAAAAAAGCCGTCAAATCAGACGGCTTTTGCACAAATTGCATTAAGTTAATTAATGGTAAGTTTAGGTTTTACCACTTAACCAATGGGTCAACTTCACTGTCGTAATCAACGCTTGAAATGTCAAAACCAAACAGCTTTAGGAATTCATGGTGGTAACCTTTGTAGTCACTTAAGTCATGAAAGTTCTCTTGTGTCACTTGATCCCATAGCGCCTTAATTTTCGCTTGGGTTGCATCGTTAGTTTCCTTGCCGTCCATACGAAAGCGATTTGCTTCATCTAACGTAGGAGTATTTCCAAACAGGCATTGTGTGAATAAACCATGAATTTGTTCAATACACCCTTCGTGTGTCCCCTCTTCTTTCATCACTTTGTAAATAAGTGAGATATACAGAGGCATTACAGGAATGGCAGAACTTGCCTGCGTTACCAGTGCTTTTAGTGAACTTACGTTTGCTTGTACAAGCAAGTCACTGTTTTTACCAACAATAGCAGCAGCAGCGCGATCTAGGTCTTCTTTTGCCTTACCGATAGTTGCTTGACCGTAGATAGGCCACGTAAGCTCTTTCCCGATATAGGTATATGCGGTGGTTTTACAGCCTTCTGCAAGCACATCGGCTTCACGCAAAAAGTCCATCCAACGCTCCCAATCTTCGCCGCCCATCACTTTGATGGTGTTAAGGATCTCGTCGTCGTTGGCAGGCTCTAGCGCCACTTCATGCACTTTATCTTTATCTGTGTCGTAAGTTTTTGTGGTGTATGCCTCGCCTACTGGCTTAAGTGTCGACTTGTAGGTCACACCGGTTTCTGGGTCGGTTCTGCGCGGAGACGCAAGGCTATAAATAACCAAGTCAACCTTACCCATTTCAGCTTTGATTTTTTCGATGGTTTCATTTTTGATTTCATCGGAAAACGCATCGCCATTGATGGTGTCTGCATACAAGCCTTTTGCTTTGGCTTTTTCGTGGAATGCTGCAGTGTTGTACCAACCTGCTGTACCCGTTTTGCGTTCCGTTGGCGCTTTTTCAAAGCAAACACCTAGTGTTTTCGCGCCATAACCAAAGGCAGATGTGATGCGTGAAGCCAAGCCGTAGCCTGTAGAACTACCAATAACCAGTACATTTTTAGGGCCTTCGCCTAAGTCGCCTTTTGCTTCTACATAAGCAATTTGTTCGTCAACCGCCGTTGCACAGCCAACAGGGTGCGCGTTTGTACAAATGAAGCCTCTCACTTTAGGCTTGATAACCATAATAATTTTCCTTATTTGAGCGTGGGGCTATTGTAATGCCGAAGCCACTGATAACAACTCGGAGCAGATGGAAGCCTGCTAACCATAAAACGCTTTTGCCAGCATATCGCATACATGCATTCTCACCAACAAAACATAGTAGCATCACATATTTAGATTTAAACAAGCGACACTTAAGCGCATTCAGATTATTAGTGTGCTGTTCGTTTACTAACTAAGCGTTAGAAAAGTAAAAGGAATAGGCTAGAAGATAGAAAGGGATACAAGATTAAACAAAGAAAAGTACTGGTATTCACAGGAGCACCACTGGGCACTCCTGTGAAGAAATCATTAACCTAGAACGTCAAGAAGTTCTACGTCAAAGATTAGGGTGCTGTAAGGTGCAATAGCTGCGCCAGCACCTTGCTCACCGTAAGCTAGGTCGTGTGGTACGTATAGACGATACTTTGAACCTGCTTTCATAAGTTGAAGTGCTTCAGTCCAACCTTTGATTACGCCGCCTACTGGGAATTCAGCTGGCTGACCACGCTCGTAAGAGCTATCAAACGTAGTACCGTTTATAAGCGTACCATGGTAGTGAACACGTACTGTGCTAGAAGCATCTGGTGTCTCGCCGTCACCTTCAGTAACAACTTCGTATTGAAGACCAGATTCAGTTACGGTTACTTCGTCACGCTTCGCGTTTTCTTCAAGGTACTTTGTGCCTTCTTCAATAACCGCTTTGCTTGCTTCTTCTTTAGCAGCTTGCATACGCTTGTGAATTTCGCCAAACGCATCACGTAGAGTGTCGTTATCAACCTGAGGTGCTTGACCTGCGAAGGCGTCTTTAAGGCCAGCTACAACAGCGTCAATCGCTAGTCCGTCAAACGGATTTGATTGTAGTTGTTGACCCATTTGAAAACCAATGCCGTAACTTGCTTGGGTTTCTACTGTATTGAATGTATCAGTCACAAGAACTCCTGAAATTAAATTACAAATGCAGTACAAATTTCAAACAAAACGCATATTGCGAGAATGTTTCTGCATTTTCCGGTGCTAGAGTGTATCACACCACAAAATATCTTGCTTTGAGCAATGTTAACTAGGGTGCAAAAGTATCAAAATGTTGTAAATTATAACCGAAAGTGGTTAGACAAGTCGCGAAGGACACAGTATGGTTAGCCCATATATTTAGGAGGATAGCATGCAAACACACTACGATGCTGAACTGAAAGATACCGTTCGATACCTTGGTAAAACCCTTGGTGAAACAATCAAAAATCAATTAGGTCAGGAATGGCTAGACCGTATTGAAAAGATTCGTAAAGGCGGCCGAGCCTCTTATCAGGGAGACGCTACCTGTAGCGAAGAACTGAAAGAAACTTTCAAAACAATGTCTGACAGCGATTTGCTTACTGTTGGTCGTGCCTTCGCACAATTCTTGAACCTAGGCAATATTGCCGAGCAAGAATACAACGCAGCAATGAATGTCGATGCATCGATTGATGCTCTGTTTAAACACCTAGATAAAGCAGAACTAACTGCTGACAAAGTACAAGATGCTGTAGCAAAGCTGAACATTGACCTTGTATTAACTGCGCACCCTACTGAGGTTACGCGCCGTACACTTATTCATAAACATAAAGAGCTAGCGGATTGCCTTCAAGCAGTGCATCAAGCTTCACTAAGTGATGTTGAGCGTAAAAAAATCGAAACCCGCATTGCTGATCTTATTGCGCAAGCTTGGCACACTGAAGAAATTCGTTCAGTGCGCCCTACGCCTGTTGATGAAGCGCGTTGGGGCTTCTCCGTTATTGAGAACTCATTGTGGGAAGCGGTACCTGACTTCATGCGCGAGCTTGATGGTCGCTTAAATGAAGACTACGACGTATCGCTACCGCTAGACTCGTCACCAGTACAATTTAGCTCTTGGATGGGTGGAGACAGAGACGGTAACCCGTTTGTTACTTCGAAAGTAACTGAGCAAGTATTGCTGCTGGCAAGAAAACGCGCGGCTAAGCTTTTCGCTATCGACCTTGATCGTTTGCAGGTAGAACTTTCGATGTACGATTGCAACGAAGAACTACGTGCACAAGTAGGCGATGCAAACGAACCGTACCGCGCCCTACTTCGCCCGTTGGTTAATAAGTTTATTGCTACTCGTGACGGCATTGCCGACTATCTTGCAGGTAAAAACCCAGACACGTCTAACTGGATAGAAAGCGATGATGAGCTTATCGAGCCGTTGATGCTTTGCTATCAGTCACTATTAGACTGCGGTATGCAAGTTGTTGCTAATGGCCTACTACTAGACACCATTCGTCGTGCTCGCGTATTTGGTATTCACCTTCTACGCCTTGATGTACGCCAAGATTCAGAGCGTCACGCAGACGTATTTAGCGAACTTACTCGCTATTTAGGTTTAGGCGATTACGCACAGTGGAGCGAAGCCGACAAGCAAGCATTCTTATTGCGCGAGCTTGGCTCAAAACGTCCGCTATTCCCAGCACAATGGGACGCATCTGACGATGTAAAAGAAGTTCTGGATACCTGTAAGGTCATTGCAAAGCACAGCAAGCATGGATTTGGTATCTACATTATCTCTATGGCGAGTGAGCCATCAGATGTTATGGCGGTTCAGCTGCTTCTTCAAGAAAGCGGTGTAGATTGGCCAATGCCGGTAGCACCACTATTTGAAACGCTAGACGATTTGAACAACTCGCCTGACGTAATGCGCAAACTTCTGTCTATCGACTGGTATCGCGGTTACGTGAAAGGTCGTCAGTTTGTGATGATTGGTTATTCTGACTCAGCAAAAGATGCAGGCGCATTAGCAGCTGGCTGGGCACAGTATCAGTCGCAAGAAGCACTGGTAGCCATTGCAGAAGAATTCGACGTAAGCCTAACCCTATTCCACGGCCGTGGCGGTACAATTGGTCGTGGTGGATTGCCAGCACACGCTGCTATTTACTCACAACCTCCTGGCTCACTAGAAGGCGGGTTCCGCGTAACAGAACAGGGCGAAACTATTCGCTATAAGTTCGGTATGCCAACTCTGGCCAAGCGTAGCTTAGGTATTTATGCGAGCGCTATTATAGAAGCCATGTTGTTCCCACCTCCGGCACCAAAAGAAGAATGGCGCGAACTCATTACTGCAATGGCAGCACAAGGCCGTGATAACTATCGCGCCACTGTGCGTCACGACGAAGAGTTCGTTCCATATTTCCGAGTTGCTACGCCGGAGCAAGAGCTAGGTAAACTGCCGCTCGGTAGCCGTCCTGCTAAGCGTAAGCCACAAGGTGGTATAGAAAGCTTACGTGCTATCCCATGGATATTCGCTTGGGCACAAACCCGTTTGGTGCTACCAAGCTGGTTAGGTGTTATGCGCGCTATTGATAGTGTGAAAACACCTGAGAACGAAAAAGTGGTTAACGAGATGTTTAGCGAATGGCCATTCTATCGTTCACGTTTGTCTATGCTAGACATGGTGTTCCACAAAGCCGACCCACGCATTAGCGAAGCGTATGATGAGCGCCTAGTGCCAAGCGAGCTTAAGCACTTTGGTGAAGCGCTGCGTAAAGAGCTTAAAGAGAGCATTTCATCGCTACTCGCCATTACTGGTGATGACGACATTATGAAAAACGATCCGCAGGGTAAAGAGTCGATGGAGATCCGTGCAGGCTATCTTCAGCCTCTACACTATCTTCAAATTGAGCTTTTAGATCGTATTCGTAAAGCAGGTGACGAGTCACAAAACACCAGCCTAGAGCGCGCCATGATGGTAACCATCGCCGGTATTGCTATTGGTATGCGTAACACGGGTTAACTCGCTAAATTTGTGAAAAACAAAAGCCCGCCTCGTAGTACGTAGCGGGCTTTTTTGTATTTAATACACGTTGCTGACGCTTGTGTTTACATCCTCAGAGCAAAGCTTTAAAGCTTACATATGGCTAGAAAGCCAACTGTTAATTTCAGTTTTCATTTCTTTTTGGTAGAACGAAAGTCCATGATCCCCATTTTCATAAATAACCACTTTATGCGGATGTTGATTTTCACTGAGCGCTTCAGCTGCCATATTTGTATGCGAAACATCAACACGAACATCAGCATCGCCGTGTATAAGTAAAATCGGAACTTTAGTGTTAAGTTCATCTACCCACTTCACAGCAGAACGTGCATTCAGAGCTCTCTCTTGATTATTTTCAATGTCAGGGATCATGCGATGCAGGAGTGCTTTCATACCAGCTCTGCGATTAATCATAAAATGTAAATCGGTAGGACCTGCTACCACTATGGCCGTTTTTATATCATCCGACGCCTTCAACTGACGCAAGGCTTGCCATGTCATCATGCCGCCTCTGCTAACACCATACAGCGCAATTTTTGAGGCATCGGCAGCTGGCAACTGCTTAGCAATGTCGATAAGAGCAAGCACATCGTTTACATCTTTTCCACCAAACTCATCTTCACCCTCACTAAAGCGCGAGCCTCGATAATTACTGGCAAGTACGATGTAACCTTTTGCGGCAAGCGGAAGAAGTCGGTCTACTACCGTAATTCGGCTGACATTATGTTTATTATTACCGCCGCGATTATAAATAATAACCGGAAGCTTTTTGTTGCCAGCGTTTTTAGGCGCCACCATTACACCTGAAATCTTCAAACCATCAGATTCGTATTCAATCCACTGAGCGCTTGTTTGTTTGATGAGAGTATTAAACGCTTTGGGATTAACACGCTTCTGCCAGCGGTCGACAAAAGCTATTTTTTGATTGTTACTTTGCGCATGCGCAAGCCATTGTTGATAGTTTTCGAAAGGCAAAGCGTCGCCTTTAAGAGTTAGTGCTTTTGGCAGTTTAGCAAATGCAGTACCTGCCAATGGCACAGTATTGCTTGTAGCCGCAATAGTATTGGCGTTAATGCATAAGGTTAAAAGTGCGATGGAAAGTAAAATAGTGCATTTTAAAAAACTCATAACACGTCCTTGTTGAATTCAAATAAAAAACAGTCAGAATGTAGATAGTAAATAACGAAAACGTATACGACTCAACAAAATACGAACCTGATTAGTAACAAAATTTGTCGTTGTGCATTGTATTAAATTGCAAGCAGCGAATCAGGTTTCTGCTTGTAAATGAAAGTAAGCGTTACTCTTCTTTTTCAACTTGTATCTATCTATTAAACCAAGGAAGTATTGTGCAAGAATCAAGGAAGCTAAAAGACTATTTGATCGATAGACCTAAACCGAGTGGAATTGACGTGCTATGCAGTTTAGAGCATTTTGCAATTATTACTTATGCAGTACCAGCCAAACGTTTTGAAGGAATTTTCCCCGAGAGGTTTCAACTCGACACTATTGAAATAAATGGTCAAGAACTTGGGCTTATATCCGTGGTACCTTTTATTGACGTTGATTTCACTTCCGCCGTGTTCCCCTTCCCTAAATTTACAATGGGGCAAACCAATTATCGTATCTACATCATCGATAAAGAAACAGGAGAACGTTGTGTCTGGTTTCTTGGAACAACACTCGATTCGTGGACGCTAGCCGTTCCTCGATACGTTTGGAACTTACCGTGGCATTCGGGAAGGGTTCGTTTTGATTGTGAGCGAGACAAAGAGAGCGGTCTCTATAACAAGTATCGAATGAACACCGAGTCTGATTGGGCCCCTGCGTCGGTAGAATTAGTGCAAGATAAGACTGACAAACTTAGTTTTCCCGGCTTTCCCGACACAGAATCTGCTTTAGTTTATTTAACCCACCCTCTCGCTGGCTTTTATTATCGAAGAGATAAAAAACTGGGGACTTACCGAGTCTGGCATAAAGAATTAGTAGTCAAGCCCGCTAGACTTGTATCTGCAAGTTTCAAACTTTTATCTGATCTCGACATTGTGAAAGAGTCAGAGCAACACTCGCCTTACAGCGTTCTAATAGAACCCATCAATGAGTTTACTATTTACTTACCACCGACTGTCATTAAATAACTCGAAGAGCTTATAAGCTCCTGTGCCAAGGAAGCAGCGGCGAAGCCTACAAAGATGCAACAAAAAAGGCTGGATACGTAAGGTCGTAACAGACTGCGCTTTATTACTACTTGAGTGATTAGGCTATAGAGGTGTTTTGAGTTGGCGGGGATTTGATAAGTAGGCTTTCCTGTGCCAAGGATGCCGTGGCGAAGCCTACGAAGACGCAACAAAAAAGGCTGGATACGTAAGGACGTAACAGACTGTCCTTTTATAAAAATCTTCAGTAATTAGGCTACAGGGATGTTTGGAGTTGGCGGGGCTTTGATAAGTAGGCTTTCCTGTGCCAAGGATGCCGTGGCGAAGCCTACAAACACGCAACAAAAAGGCTGGATACGTAAGGGCGTAACAGACTGCACTTTCTACAAATCTAAAGTGATGAGGCTATTGGGGAGTTTTGAATTGGTGGGGCTTTGATAAGTAGGCTCTCCACCGCAGGGAAGCGGTGGCGAAGCCTACAGGGAAGTATTCACGGCGTGCCTACGTTCAAAGGCCTGCCAATGACACTCACTAATTAGCCGTTTACGAAGTCAACACCTAGCTTGATGTCGCCACGTAGGCCTTCAAGCATGTCGTTTTTCGCTTTTTCTTCAAATGCGCTTAGCTCGCCGTATGGCAAGATTTCTTCAACACCGTTTGCGCCAAGGCGAACTGGGTGTGCGAAGAATGCTGCGTCGTCGCTGTCGTCAGTTTGTACATAAGTGTACTCAACAACGTTCTCACCCTGCATTGCTGCAACTAGAGATAGACAGAAGCGTGCCGCTGCTTGACCCATTGATAGGGTTGCAGAACCGCCGCCCGCTTTAGCTTCAACAACTTCAGTACCCGCATTCTGGATACGAGTTGTAAGGCTAGCAACTTCTTCGTCTGTGAAATCTACACCTTCAACTTGTGAAAGAAGAGGAAGGATAGTTGTACCAGAGTGACCACCGATTACCGGTACGTGCACAGAAGATACGTCTACGCCTTTAAGTTCAGCAACGAAAGTTTCAGCACGGATAACGTCAAGCGTTGTTACACCGAAAAGCTTATTCTTGTCGTAAACGCCTTTAGCTTTAAGCGTTTCAGCTGCAATAGCTACAGTAGTGTTAACTGGGTTAGTGATGATACCAACACACGCGTTCGGGCAGTTATCAGCTACACCTTCGATTAGGTTTTTAACAATGCCGGCGTTGATGTTGAACAGATCTGAACGATCCATACCTGGCTTACGAGGCATACCTGCTGGAATAAGAACTACGTCTGCTCCAGTTAGTGCATCAGCTAGGTCATCTTTACCGTGACCGGTTACTTTTACCGCAGTGGGGATGTGGCTCAAATCAACGGCAACACCAGGAACAACTGGCGCCACGTCGTAAAGCGCTAAATCTGAACCTGCTGGCAATTGTGTTTTCAACAACAAAGACAGCGCCTGACCAATACCACCGGCAGCACCTAACACGGCTACTTTCATACCATTTCTCCTATGGGATTACTTCACGTATTTAAACGGAACGTCACACTAATGCAACGCGGGGGAAAACTCAATCACCGGATCGTCTTATTAACGTTATTTATGGCGATTTTTGTTCGATATTCATTATCATGAATGATTATGCAAAGAAATTGCGCAAAGTCTACCTGTGCGGCACAATATACGCATACTAAATATAATTCCTAACGATAACCCTCAGAAAAGAAAAGAGCGCTAATGGCAAACGCAAAACAAGAGCAACTCATCAAGGCTTTTAAAGAGATTCTTAAAGCGGAAAGTTATGGTTCACAAGGCGAGATAGTAGATGCTTTAAAAGCTCAAGGTTTTGACAATATCAGTCAATCTAAAATCTCTAGAATGCTAAGCAAGTTCGGTGCAGTAAGGACTCGTAATGCCAGGGGCGACATGGTGTACTGTTTGCCCCCAGAACTAGGCATGCCAACCGCCAAGAGCCCCCTGAAACAACTTGTGTTAGACATTGTCCACAATAATGTGATGGTTATTATCAGAACCAGTCCAGGTGCAGCTCAACTTATCGCCCGTTTATTAGATTCGTTAAGCAAGAAAGATGGCGTATTAGGTACTATTGCAGGCGACGACACCATTTTTATAGCGCCAGCTGATGTGACAAGAATTGAAGAGCTAAGACAACGCGTTGAAGATTTATTCGAAAATGTCTAACTAGTTCGTTAAAGACTCGGTAACCGAAAACAAGAAACCGCATACAAGATGCGGTTTCGAAATAGTTTATAAACTAAGACTTTCCTAAGATAAAAGCTTAATTAGGGCATCTGCAGCTGGGCGTGATGACGGTGGGTTCTGTCCTGTCACCAGTAGACCATCAGTACACACTTTTACGGCGAAGTCATCTGCACTTTCATATTTACCGCCCTTTTTCACTAGTTCGTCTTCAACTAGGTATGGGACAACATCGGTAAGTTCCATTGCCGCTTCTTCGCTGTTTGAAAATCCAGTTACCTGCTTACCATCAACTAAGTACTTGCCATCTGAAGTTTTAACGTCCTTAAGCACGATTGGAGCATGGCAGACTGCGCCAACAGGTTTATTTGCCGCGATTGTGTCTTCTATGAGTTTAATTGAGTGGGCATTATCTGACAGATCCCACAAAGGACCATGACCACCTGGGTAGAATACTGCGTCAAACTCATCTGCACGCACATCTTCAAGCGGTATAGTCGACGCCATTGCACTTCGCGCCAGTTCATCTTTTGTATATCTTATTGCGTCGTCTGTCATCGCATCATCTGCAAGGCTATTTGGGTCGATAGGTACTTGGCCTCCCATTGGCGACGCAAGGGTAATCGTATAGTCTTGATCTTTAAATGCGTAATATGGCGCTGCGAACTCTTCTAACCACATGCCTGTTTTCTTACCCGTATCACCCATAATTTCATGAGACGTCATTACCATTAGCATACGTTTTGTCATAAGCCCTCCTTGCGAGCATTTAAAAAATTCTCTCGTCGGTTAATTCGTGTAGTGGAGGGACTTAGATCATAAACAAAGGCTATGCGCGGTAAGTAACAGATGTGTGAGATAAATTGCAGGCATAAAAAAGTGCCACTTCCTGTTAAGGAGAGTGGCACCTAACACTACAACTTGTAGTTCGTGTTTACTACTTCTTAGAAGCGGTAGTTAACACCTACGCGGATTTCCCAAAGAGATGGACCGCGAGATACGCTTTGCTCTGGAATAGAAACGGCGCTGTACTCATATTGACCTGCGTCATTGAAACTAGCATCAAGAACTTCATCACCACCGAAGCTACCCTGACGGAAATCGCCCCACTGGTCGTTGATCAAGTTAGTCAAGTTTTCAATTACGAAGAACGCGCTTGCTGTATGACCTTCATAGAAGCCAGGAAGCTCTTGAGAAACACGTAAGTCAGCTTTAAACCACCAGTCAGCAGTTTCACTGTTACGCTCAAGGATCTCGCCACGTTCGAAGCCGTTGTTCTCAACCCAACGGTTAAACAGTCTTTCTGCTTCTTCTGCAGTTTGTAGCACGTCACCATCACGGTTAGTTTGATCAACAAATACAACATTCGCATCATTTACTTCAGGGATATAAATAAGCTGACGAGCAAATACACCATCCCATGGGAATGCTGAGTTGTTGCTATGAACGTAAGAGAAAGGCTTACCTTCGTTAGCCGTTGCAAACAAGTTGAAACGCGTTGCATAACCGTCAAAGAACTCAGCAGTGTAGCCTAGAGAGAAGTTAAAACGGTTGCCAACAGCGTAGTCAGACGTTGCTGCAGATGGATTGTTAGGATCGCTAGTTGCAAAGTTCGCGTAGTTCGAGAATGCAACTGCGCTTGTCATTGGGTTAGCATCTTCAGCATCAACATAAGCGTATGAAGCGCCCATATCGAAACCATTATCCCACTCTTTGCTTACGCCGATTGAAAGTACAAGCGAACTACCGTCGTCACTTGAATCTACGTTACCAAGGATAAAGTCAGACGTTTCGTTACGGTCCGCGTCAATGCGCTCGTAAATTGGACGACCGTCAAAACGATTTTGACCTGAGTAAACGATGTTAGCGTCTCTAACAATCGCTGAGTCTTGGCGATCGGTATAGATCATATCAGCGTTAATTAGGTAGTCGTTTTCAGTTACGTAGGTGAAGCCTAGCGCGTATTTCCACTCAGACGGAATTTCAAAGTCTGGGTCAGTTGCGTTAGTGTTACCGTCACCATCTGTTAGGCTAGTGTTCGCTACTACGTCAAATAGCTCTTGTGGTACGTCGTAAATCGGACGACCTTGACCAGTTAGCGCTAGGTCAAACAATGAAGTAGTGCCACTTACGAAGCCATCGATTTGACCTTCACGAGTACCAATGTTCGTCACACCGTCGTTAGAGTAAGCATTTGAGATCCAAACGTTAGGGTTACCACCAGAGTAAAGACCTAAACCACCGCGTAGCTCTAGGCTTTCGTTAACTGTGTAAGTAAAACCGAAACGCGGTTGAAGAAGGTCGATACCGTCTACATTTGCCGTGTTTGCAAAACCGTAACGCTCAGTAAAGTTTTCATTCAAACGAGGTGTGTCGTCAGAACCGTATGTATCGTAACGAAGACCAGCCATAATTTTTAGGTCGTCAGTCAGATAGAACTCGTCTTGTACGTAGAACGTGGTCACGTCGAATGCAAAAGAAGCACCTGCATCAGCTGGGTTATTTGTACCCGCTGAGTTGTTGTAGTAAATACGGTCAACTAGGCCTGCTTCAAAATCAGCAATGCTGTCGAAACGGTATTCACCTACGGTGTGCTGCATAAACAGGTTAAATACATCAGTTTCTTCGTATTCAACACCGGCTGTAATTTCGTGGTCGCCCCAAAAATAAGTACCCGCAAGCTTGAAGTTAAACACTTCGTAGTTAAGGTCATTAGACTGACGAGAATCATCAGGACCGATGTAAATACGGCCGTTACCTTCAGTAGAAATCTGCGCTTCTGCAAAGCCAGAAGCAGCATCAAGTGATTGCTGGCGATTATCTAGGTCAGTGTGACCAATACGAAGTTCTGTCGAGAAATCGTCAGTCCAGTTTGAGTAGAGTGAACCAACAATCGTAGTTAGCTCAGCGCCGCGCTCGTAGAAGTGATTGCTAAGAGAAAGGTTAGATGAACCACCATCAGATTGGCTTACGCTGAAACCATCGTTCCAGTTGTAAACTAATGAAGCACGGTGATCTGCATTAATGTTCCAGTCTAGTTTAATAAGAATTTTTTCATCTTCAACTGGCGCAGAACCTGGTGTACCGCCAACATCGTAACCGTAAACGCGTTGC
Source organism: Alteromonas sp. ABH4_453 (assembly GCF_056160665.1). Classification (NCBI taxonomy): domain Bacteria; kingdom Pseudomonadati; phylum Pseudomonadota; class Gammaproteobacteria; order Alteromonadales; family Alteromonadaceae; genus Alteromonas; species Alteromonas sp. ABH4_453. Next base: position 61,446 of record NZ_JBSWXP010000010.1, on the reverse strand, counting down.
GCAATTTCAGTTACTTGGTCGATATCATCTTGAGTTACACGGCCGCCAAGCGCGTTGTAATCATATAGCTGAACGCCTTCAAGCTTCTCGTAAGCAGCAAAAAGGAAAAGACTATCTTTAATTAGTGGAAGGCCAACGTTGAAGCCGTAACGTTTTTCAGTGTAGTTGCCGTTGTCACGCTCTACGCTGTCAACTTCGTCGCCGCGGTAAGAGTCAGACGTAAAGTCATAGAAAACACCACCGTGAACTTCGTTTGTACCTGATTTGGTTACCGCGTTGATGTTACACGCAGTGAAGCCGCCGTATTCTACGTCGAAAGGAGCAAGCTCAACCGCTACTTGTTGAATAGCGTCGTAAGAGAAAGGCATACGCTCAGTTGGGAAGCCGTTGCTGTTTAGACCGAAGTTGTCATTCATGCGAATACCATCTAGGGTCAAGCTGTTGTTACGCGGGCTTGCACCGCCACAACTAATTGAGTCGTTGAAGCTTTCATCAACGAAAACACGAGGGTCAACACGCACAATATCACCGATGCTACGGTTAATAGCAGGCGTATTTTCTAGCGCTTCAAGGTTGAATACTGTTTGTGGGCCGGTCGCACCAAACGCTGTAGCTGTTAATGCACTACCGCTTACAGAGATAACTTCGATATCGCTTGCATCTTCTAGCGTAAGGTTTACACCAAATGGGTTACCTAGTTCTAGGAATACGCTATCGATAGTCGTATCTTGGTACTCATCAGAATCGATAACGACTCTATAAGGCCCACCTACGCGAAGTCCACGAAGGTTAAATGTACCGTTTGCACCAACAACCACTTCACGGGCTGTACCAGTAGGTTCGTGAATAACAGTAACAGATGTTCCCGCAGCAGGTGCACCTGTAGGGGTAAGGATGCGGCCTTCCATTGCAGATGACGTTTCTTGCGCCATTGCAGTGGTAGACAAACCGATTGACAGCGCAACCGCAGCCGCAATGCGACTGAATTTAGCTGATGAGCTCATGTGTGTGTTTCCCTTTTTGTTTAAAATTCTTTTTTCGGCTAAAAACTGCATATACATTGTACATTTTGTCTGGTTATTAACCGGAACCCGATGAATTGTCGTCAAGGTTCATGTCATTTTTATTACACTTTTACATTTTTATTTAACAGCAATCGTACGAGAATACTGAGTTTGCAATTTTTTTCTTGACCACATGGTCAAGTTAATTTACTTGTTATTATTATTGGCGACCCGCTTCGATTTGTTGGACCTATTCTTGACAGACGGGCAACTAATAAACAGCGTTTAATAAAAATCAGGTTTACCTATAAAAAACCATTAAATTTCAATATATTAACGCATTTAAATAAACTTACCTATTGCAATAAATAACCTTAACTGATGAAATCACTTTATAAATCGTTAATTCATTCGGTCGTTTTTTTGACTAATTTCAGAATTGTTGCTTCAGGAAAATGGATAATTTTAATTCTGACCGCTGTTATTTGCGGTTCGATAAACTATTTTCTAAATTCTGCATCGTATGGTGATATCGCGCCACAAACTGGTCATTACATAACCTGCAAGACTGGTCTTGAGGGTAACAATGATGTTTTTTCTGTTTATGTTACCGATGGCAGAATCGCAGAAATGGCTAGCGAGCGTTTGTGTGATGATAAAATCATCAAGCGTCAATATGGCGAGGTCAAGGTAACTATCGGTCAAAGCGACTATGACACTTTCCGTTATATTAACCACGGTGTAGTTAATCTAGCGCTGGTCAAGAGCAATGTAGTTGATGCGTTTGGCGCAGATCAAATATATGGATTAACGAAAATAGCTTCCCATCCAGATTATTCAGCGTTTTTTATAGCCTTAAGAGAGCGACCACAACTTTCAAAAGAGTATTTGCTGGGAAAAAGCATTGGACTTTTAGATTATCCAAGCAGCCGTTCTGGTCACATTGTGCCGAAAACCGTGATACAAAGCATTGGATTAAGTGACAACAACGTAAACATTGTTTATTACAGTTCTCATCAAGAATTAAGGCGAGCATTACTCGCCGGAGAAATCGATATAATTTCGTCCTATTGGGCTGAAGAAGATAGTGAGAACTTTTCCAAAAACTATGCAACGCCCCTTCAAGAGGATGTCAGCGGCATGCAGTGGTACTTAAAAATGCTGACGCAAAACACGGATCTATTCTGCGCCATGCAAACCGTTGTAAACGAGATAGCTATGTCACACCCAAGGCCTTATTACAAAACGATTACACTTGAAGAAGGCTGTAACTGATGAGTAATAAACCTCTCAACTGGAAGCCTAAACCTTTTATCTTTTTTATCTTCTTTGCACTTTTTGCGTGCATACAGTGTGTGGCTCTCGTTGCACAATACTGGTCTTATCAATCTTCAATTCATGAAGCAGTCGATAAGGTTGAACGAAGAATAAGCTTAGATAGCGCCTTTCTTGACGTAGGAAACAGCACACTAAATACACCCGTGAATCAATTCGCAATTATTAGGTATCTAGAAAAACTCAATAAGGCGCTCAAAGATGGAGGTTATCCTGTCCTTGTAAAGAGTATTCAGACTATCGGAGTCGATAAAGAAGATTTCACATCTTACAGCTCTATTATTGATGCTAATTTCAAGAACGCAGAACAAACGATTACCGCAGAAATTCGAGCAGTTGGAACGCTAAGTGCGCTCTCTTTTAGCTGGACTGCACTGCTGTCGTCACTGCTATTGACCCCTATTTTCAGTGTCTCAAATAAGGTTAAAAAGAAACCAACGTCGCTAGAAGAAGTGATTCCTCCTTCACCGAAGCTGATAATTAATCTCCAGGAAAAAACAATTTCAAACGGTGTCGACGATAAGGTCGTTATACTGCAAAACAAACCACTTTGCTTTTACACTGCACTGGTGAAATATTGCATTGAACATCCCGGTGTACCACTCCCCCCGCATAAAGATGTGCCAAGTGAACTGTTGGTTCTTGCAAATAAAAGTTTTGGTCGCTTAATTGAACTTGGCCACACCAAACGTAAGCGCCCAGATTTCAACGCAAATCTTGATAAGACGTTAAGCGAAATAAGAGCCGCTCTTGACGAAGTTTTTTCTTCATTCAGCGAAGAGAAAGAAACATATTACCCACCACGGGCTCAAGGAGAGGGTTCACGTTCAAAGCAACACTCTTACGCATTGCCACCGATAAAAGAAGAGGATATCGAAATTATTGGTAATTAATTAAAAACTGACCAATTGGAGAACTTTTTTGTATTTTATGCGAGTTTTAAAAACAGCCCGCAATACCTTGAAAACACAATAAAGTTCTAGCAAAGACCGCGCCCAAAAGTAATAACTTGTGAATATAACATTGATTCGCGAGGCCTAAACGCGTATCTTTGCACCAACAAAACCAGCTTTATAGTACTATGCAATCGCCACTAATTATTGCCATTTCTGGAGCTTCTGGCTCTGGGAAGTCTCTTTTTACAAAAAATTTGTTTAACGGCTTCAGTGCTCAAGGCCGCCCTGTTCAAGTGCTGCGCGAAGATCACTACTATCGCGCCCAAGATCACCTTCCCATGGAACAGCGTGAGAAGAATAACTACGATCATCCAAACGCATTTGAACACGAGTTATTGAAAGCGCACTTGCAAGCATTGCGTGATGGCCAACCTATCGACTATCCGCATTACTGCTATAAAACGCACACACGTTTACCTGAAACGGAGCGCTTAAACCCCGCACCGGTGATCATACTTGAAGGTATTATGTTGCTTGCACGTACAGATTTATTACCTCTGTACGACGTAAAAATCTTTATCGATACTCCTCTTGATATTTGTTTGATGCGCCGAATGATGCGAGACCTGAAAGAACGAGGTCGTAGCATTGAGTCGGTGGCAAAACAGTACGAAGAAACTGTTAAGCCTATGTATCATCAATTTATCGAACCTAGCCGCTTCACTGCCGACGTAGTAGTGACGCAAGGTGGCAAAAACCAAATTGCATTAGATGTGATTAAATCACACATTCAGCAAGCGCTTCTTTAAGGGAACATTACTATGGTAGGTTTACTGGGCATTGCAGTCCTTCTGGGTATTGCTTTCGCGTTATCATCGGCGAAACGCAGTATAAATTGGCGCACCGTTGGTGGCGCATTTGCTATTCAAGCATCAGTTGGCGCGTTTGTCCTGTATTCTGAAACAGGTAAAGAAGTATTGTTAAGTGCAACCAAATTTGTTGCTAATATTATTGCTTACAGCCAAGAGGGCATAAACTTTCTGTTTGGCCCTATCGGCGACAAGTCTATTGCGTTTATCTTCGCTTTTAACGTACTTCCCGTTATTGTCTTTTTCTCAGCCCTTATCGCAGTGCTCTATCACCTTAAAGTGATGGGAGTTGTTATTAAAGTTATCGGTGGCTTCTTACAAAAGACGCTGGGTACCAGTCGCCCTGAATCCATGTCATCTGCAGCCAACATTTTTGTCGGTCAAACCGAAGCGCCTTTGGTAGTTCGCCCTTTCATCCCACACATGACGAGCTCTGAGTTGTTTGCCATTATGGTAGGCGGGCTAGCGTCAATTGCGGGCTCTGTGATGGCTGGTTATGCCGGAATGGGCGTTGACCTTAAATACTTATTGGCAGCAAGCTTTATGGCTGCGCCAGGTGGTTTGCTAATGGCAAAAATTATCTTGCCTGAAACCAGTAAACCAAATGAAGACTTACACGACGTAGACGCGGAAGATACCGGCTACGCTAATGTATTTGATGCTGCTGCCAGTGGCGCAGCGTCAGGCATGCAGCTTGCGTTAAACGTAGGCGCTATGCTACTCGCTTTCATAGCGTTAATTGCCATGTTTAACGGCCTTATTGGCTGGACAGCAGGGCTATTTGGCTATGAAAACGTTACGTTTGAAGGGATCCTGGGTTATGTACTTCAACCTCTTGCATGGGCAATCGGCGTACCATGGGAGGAAGCACAACTTGCAGGTAGCTTCATTGGTCAGAAAATGGTGGTCAACGAATTCGTTGCTTACCTTAACTTCTTAGAAAACCAATCGCAGCTATCTGAAGCATCTCAGGCCATTATCACCTTTGCACTTTGTGGTTTTGCAAACTTCTCTTCTATCGCTATTTTGATGGGTGGAATTGGTGCTATGGCACCAACACGCAGAAAAGAAATTGCGAGACTGGGGTTAAAAGCTGTTATTGCTGCAACGTTATCTAACTTAATGAGTGCCGCGCTAGCGGGCTTTTACCTCTCTCTTGGTTAAATTTCATTAATTTGGACCAGTTGGTCAAGATTTTACTAGACTAACTGGTCAGGTTTCTGTAAATTACGCGCAAATTCCTCGCGGGGTTGATTTATGTCAATTTCTGCGACTTTTTTCTGTAGCCCGTCTACCTTTATAATGCCGCAGTCAAAATATACGGGATAAAGTTATGCAATTAGTTGCTGTTGATTACCAAGCGGAAAACGCACAAGAAGAATTCGTGAAGTCACTTCGCGAGACAGGGTTCGGTGTTTTGAAAAATCACCCTATCCAACAGTCATTAGTTCAAGGTATTTACGACAATTGGCAGGGTTTCTTCGACAGTGAAGAGAAGAACGACTACCTGTACAACAAAGGTAAACAAGACGGATTTTTCCCTCAGAGCGTATCTGAGGTAGCTAAAGGCTTTACGAAAAAAGATATTAAAGAGTATTACCACTTCTATCCGTGGGGTCAGTGCCCAGAAGCGCTACATCCACAAATTTCTCAGTACTATGAGGAAGCAAACACATTAGCGAAAGAGCTGTTGGGTTGGATAGAAAAGCATTCTCCTTCTGAGGTGAGTGATAAGTACAGTCAACCGCTAGGTGGCATGATCAAAGATTCTGATCAAACCTTGCTACGTATACTGCACTACCCACCACTAAAAGGTGATGAAGAAGTAGATGCGATTCGCGCTGCTGCTCACGAAGATATTAATTTGATTACTATCTTACCGGCAGCCAACGAGCCTGGATTGCAAGTACAAGCTAAAGACGGTAGTTGGATTGACGTTCCTTGTGATTTCGGGAACCTGATTGTGAATATTGGCGACATGCTTCAAGAAGCATCAGGCGGATATTTCCCATCAACTACCCATAGGGTTGTAAACCCAGATGGCACTGACATGACGAAGTCTCGTATCTCGTTGCCATTGTTTTTACACCCAAGACCAGATGTTGTTCTTTCAGAACGTCATACTGCAGGGTCATACCTGCAAGAGCGCCTTCGTGAGCTGGGCGTTATATAAATTAAGTTCCTTTTGTAGTGTTATTCTTTTGCCGCAGCTAGTCTGCGGCTTTTTTTTAGTTGCTTGCCAAGGTGGCTAATTTAGAAGAATAGCGTTGTTTTTCCTGTAGGTTTGGCGAATGCTTCACGGCTCTTTCTAAATAACGCTGTGCTTCGCTAACATCTCCTAACTCGTGATACGCTTTGGCCATGCCGAATAATATCTCGTGACGTGCATTATCAAGCTTGAGCCCTTTTCTATAATGCGCTATTGCGGCGTTAAGCTTGCCAGCATCAAAAGCTTGTTCCCCTAATATGTAATGATAAAAAGGGTTGTTCTTACGCTTTGCTTCAACCATTTGCGCAATCTGCATTGCTTCTACGTTTCTATCTTGATGCGTATAAAGAATAGATAAATTTTCCCATGCGGTGAGGTTTTCGTCATCTAGTGATAGTGCGTGCTTGTAAGTCATCTCAGCCTGCTCATAAGCGTCAACCATTCTGTATAACACACCAAGGTTGACCCAGCTTTGCTGTAATTCAGGCGTTAATGTAGCAGCGGCACGAAAATAGCTGTAAGCCCTTGTGTAGCTATTCGCAACCAACGCATCTGCCCCTTTGTTGTTGTAGTACATGGACACTATTTTATTTTTTGACACTGGCTTTCTGGGAAAGTAGTTGCGTAGCATTTGCGGGTCAAAGTCTACGTCTGCCCATGAACCTCCAACCGAGGCAATCTGGTTATCGCTGGGCAGTGAGACGCGCATATTAATATGCCCATTTAGCAGGCTATACCCTTCTCTTCGTGTCCAATACTCTGGAATATCTACTTCATAGAAGGTCGCGTCTAGCCCCACATGTTCAGCAAGTGCATAGGTCATAATTGAGAGGGATAAACAGTTTGCCGCGCGGTTGTTAAACGTAGTGTCTGCTGTCGTATTCGCGCTATTTCGATACAGCATGCCATAATCAGAATGGTCAAAAATAGCTTTCACTAAGCCTTTAACATTTTTCTGCAAAGTGCTTTTGTTATGTACCGCTTTTTCAGCAAAAAACTGGGCATCTTCACCTAAGTAAAAAATTTCGTCGATGGTCTCTACGGGAAACAAATGGTATGACGGAAACAGGTTGTCGTTTAATAAGGTAGGTGGCGATGCTACATTTTGCTCGTCAGTAGACTGGCAAGCACTAAGAAAACAACAAAGTAGCCAAACTAAAACTAGTCGAGTATTCATATAAGGCACCTATTTTAGTTACTCGATAGTTTAAAATTATAGCATCCCAACCATTTTTTACATTTTATTTACAAGCTGTGCTGTTGTACTTTTATCGCAAAAGAACATCAAAGTGGGCTTACTCACTTTTCTGTTTTCTCATTCTTACTAATGGTTATCGTTTCTCTAATGGCATTACACAAAGTTAATCATCAAATTATTAAATAGCGCCGTAACAACTTTCGATTCAGTACCTTTTAGTTGCTACATGGAAGCCTGTTGACTTTTCCTTTACAACAAAGCTCAACAGGCCCCTAGTAGTAGGCAAAACGAAGGATAGTGAATTTCACTTAAAGCCAATTTACATGTTAAAGGAAATAGTATGAAAAAATTAATCAGTGCATTGTTTTTAATTGTAGTGAGCGCAAGCGCTTTCGCGGGACACCATGCTGAAGGTGAGCAAAAAGATATTGTCGATACAGCCGCAAGCAATAACATGTTTTCTACATTGGTTGCTGCCGTAAAGTCTGCTGATTTAGTCACTACATTGAAAGGAGATGGTCCATTTACCGTTTTCGCGCCAACCGATGATGCATTTGCAGCTTTACCTGATGGAACGATTGAAATGCTGCTTAAGCCAGAAAACAAACAAACACTTGTGAAAATTCTTACCTATCATGTTGTAGCTGGCAAAGTAACGGCCAAAGACGTATCTGCGCTTTCTGATGCAACTACAGTGGAAGGAAGTAAAGTTATGGTCTCTACTACTATGAATAAAGTCATGATAAACGATGCTCAGGTTATCAAGGCTGATGTGATGACCAGCAACGGTGTTATTCATGTTATTGATACTGTATTACTTCCAGACGATGTAAAAGCCTCTCTATAAGATGTTTCTCTAAAAAGAAAAGCAAAGATCGCCTGTAGTCAGTCTTTGCTTTTTTTAAACTTATCACCGATCTCTCCCAATAACTTCTCCGTAAAAAAATCATATGAAACACTGTTTTCATTGTTCTAGTACTATCCAGCGCGTGAGTTGAACAAACAAATCAGTCTCGGTGCTATTAGAACTTCAGATAATTAACCTTGCCCTTTGGGCTAGAAAAGGAGTTCATATGTTTACGGTTTACACATACAGTATTGCTGGCCTATTAGTGATTAGCTTTACGGTGTTCGTTCAAAACATTGTTGCCGCTGTGGCGCATAGAAAACAGTCTCGCTACATCCCCGGTAAAGTTAGCGAGGAATTAAGCCATGATAGTTTTGTATTTAGAAGTCACAGAACCTTTCATAACTCGCTTGAAAATATTCATCAATTTGTGCTTCCCGCCCTAGTTTGCATGTTTCTTGGTGCGCAAACAGACCTATTGGCTATCTTGGTTTGGGCCTTCGCACTAAGTCGTATCATTCATATGGCGCTATACTATGCAGTTGCCACAGAAAAAAACCCTAGCCCTAGAAGCTATTTTTATATGATAGGTGCGCTTTGTACGCTTGGTGTTTATGGGCTTGCGTTACTTCAGTTGTTATTCTAGCTAGCAACACTTAAATCTGTACTATATTTATACAGCACAGTAGTCTTTTAACTATTGAAAATGCTTTACTCTTTAAAGTTTTATATAGAGAAGCAGATAACAATGATGCTGAACCTAACGCTTGAATATTACACTTTTGATTAATGTTTTTTTCCAGATTCAGGCGTATTCTTACTAATTGAACGCTCACATATGTGTTTAGGAGCTCCAGTGTACATTGACCAAGTCGGCGATCGGTCTTTAGCTGATTGCAGTGTATTGATTGTCGACGATCAAGCTAGCAGTAGACTTATTTTAGAAACACTACTCGATGAAATAGTAGAGCGTTTTTCTGTGAGCTCAGGAAAAGAAGCCATTGAGTACTGCAAACACAATAAGCCAGACTTAATCCTAATGGACGTCTCCATGCCAGAAATGGATGGGCACGAAACCACAGCACTACTTCGACAAAAGCCATCTTGCGAACATATACCAGTCATTTTCGTAACGTCTTCTTCCACTGAAGAGGAAGAATCTCGCTGTTGGGCATCGGGTTGTGTGGACTTTGTAGTAAAGCCTGTGAATGCTTGTACGCTGCGCAATCGCGTCAAGTCACATATTCAACACAAACTTAGAAGCGATTTTTTAGAAACGCTGATTTATATCGACAAACTGACTGGAGCCTACAACAGGCACTATTTGGATGACTTTTTACCCCGACTTGTAAGAGACAGCGAGCGCAACGCTACTCCCTTGGCTCTAGTTATCTTTGATGTTGATCACTTCAAACTGTTTAATGATATGTATGGACATTTAGATGGCGACAGCTGCTTGTGGAAGGTCAGTAAAACGATAAACGACGCACTCCTTCGGCCTATGGACAAATTGGTTAGAATTGGTGGCGAGGAATTCTTGGTGATCTTGCCAAATACCGATGTAGATGGTGCTAAAGCAGTAGCAGAACGTCTATTGCAAACCGTTTACGATCTCAACATTCTTCATAGTTCGTCTGAGTACGGGCGTATAACATTGAGTGCTGGCTTAGCAATAAAAACCGCCAGCGATGATAAAACGATTGATTATGTCATGCTGGAAGCAGATAAAAACTTGTATGCAGCTAAAACTTCCGGGCGTAACCGCTTAGTATCTCCTTCACTTGCGCCTACTAAAAAAGCAAAGAGCCCCAGTTCTTCACAAACGATAAAAAGTTTTTAGCTGCTACCTAGCTGAATACACCCAACCGCCCCGGTGTGAAGCAGACAGTCCAGCGTAGCCTCTTTCTCTACACCTAATTCCGTCAACTGGGCTAGGAAAAGCTGAAGCGTAGCTAACGCATCATCTAGCGCATTGTGTTCATTGAAAGCTGGAAGATCTAAGCGTTGACGGCACACACCTAGCGTAGCACTATTACTTGGTAAAACCTGATGCTGCTTATTTAGCTGATATAGCGCAAGCTGAAGGGTATCAATATAAACCACCTCCAACTTTGGTACAGCGCACTGTTTAAATGCGCTATTTAATGCCATTAAGTCCAGCCTAGCGTTGTGAAAGATAAGAATGTGTTGTTGTAATAAAGGTGTGAGTGCATGAAGAGCCCTCTCCAAATTCTCACCTTTTTGCAAGATGTCAGGGGTTAAACCGTGAATCACAGGGCTTTGTCCTAGGTCTGCGGTAGTGTTGATAACATGATAACCGCTCGTCGATAAATCGATACGCCCCCCCTTGCCACTCACATAACCCACAGAAGTAATTTGCGTTGCTGAAGGGTTTAGCGAAGTAAGTTCTAAATCAACTGCGGTAAATGATGTATTGTAAACGCTAAGTTCGCGAAGACGCTTTTTCAGTTTCGTTTTGCTATTGAGCGCCTGTGCGCATACCTTTATCCACCGTTGAACCATGTCGATTAACTCACGCCGCCGGAAAACTTCATCACCATAGCTTGATTCGTTCGTTCTATGGCTTTAAAAGCAGCTTTAAGCTGATGTTTTTCAATTGATGACAGGCTTGATATGGAAACGCGATTATCAGTAACCTTGTTTTCAAGTTGATGACGCCAGCGCAGACGATTCAGGAACAGCCAAATATCGCTAAGATTCACTGCATCTCGTTTTGATAGTTGAGAGCGTTCAGACAGAGCTTCCAGACGTGCAAGTGTATTAGGTAAAGTTACGCCATCGGCTAAAGCGTAAATTCGGGCGATATTATTTATTAAAGCGACGGCACGGGCTTTAAGATCAATAACGTCTTTTTGTTTTCTGCCCCTTTCATAAACAAACTTCTGAAACATGGAAAGCGGCACCGATATATCGTTACTATGTCTGGCAAGTGCTGCTAAAAACATGTTTTGCTGCATCAAAGGCGCACGCTGTTTTTGAAGCTGCTTGAATAAGCTTACATCTCCCGCTGCACATCGCACATCAAGAAAAATATTAAAATGCATAATGGCATCTTTGGTGGGCGCTTTTACCCATTGTTTCGCCTCTTCAAGAGCTTCATTCAGTGACAACCTAAGCTTGGGGTTACTAGCCATAATATTGCCATCGCACAGCTTAATACCGCACTTTGCTAACCCGTTGCACACGTACTGGGCCATGTTTGAAAAATATGCGGATTGCGCTTCGGTAGGTCGTTCCGCAAGAAGCAAACCGTTGTCTTGATCTGACCCCATTGTTTGGTCTTCTCTAGCTTGCGAGCCATACACCAACCACGCAAACATCATGGGAGCTTTACCGTTAGCTTGTTGGAAAAAGCCAATGAGCTTTCTGGTCATAATATCGGTTGCTTGTGACAGTATTTTTCCAGCAATATCGTAATCACCCGCTTTTTTCGCGTGGGCAGAGAAATAGTGAGGCAGTTGCCACGAGAGGCGCGTGAGTTCATATAAGTTCTCGGCTTTGCTTAGTTCACCAATGATGAACAGTACGTTTCCCCGCTGATGACGAATAATATCGCTGGCCGTTACCATTCCAAGCGGCACTTGCGTTTGTTGCTCGATAATAGGCAAATGATGAATATTTTTTTCTGTCATTAGCGCTAATGCATCAAAAAGCGTTCTGTTTCCCATAATTTGGGAGGGATTAGCCGTCATTATTTGGCTAACCGGAAGATGAGTGTCTAAAGATGCCGCAACTACTCTCGACCTTAAGTCACGATCAGTAATAATGCCAATAAGCTTCTCTTCTTGCGTAACCAACAAAGAAGAAACTTTTTGCGACGTCATTAACTGAGCAGCAACCGTAATGGGCGTTTGAGTATCAACGGAAACAGGGGCTTTTTCGATAACCTCTAAAAGTCCCTTGTAAAGCCACATTGAATTACTATCTGCTATAGCGTGACTTTGAAGTGCATTATTTCTAAGCCCATCAAAAAAGTGCCGTATTACTGGTATCTCTAGTAAAGGTTCGACAGCTAACGCATCAAAGCAATAGACTAACCCCGGGCTGTCGACCGTTATGCTTAATGGAAAATTGCCCTTTTCCATTATATTCGTATAACCGAAATAGTCCCCATCACTCAAATGGCGTGTTGGAGCATCGGAATCTTTCACAGAAAACTGCCCACTTTGAATAAGAAACAGCGCGACCTTATCTTTCAGAACCTGATCCACATTATCAGCGGTCAAATAGATTAGCTCAGTGTGTTTTACAAGCTGCAGCTTTTGCTCTTTGTCCAGCAAGTCAAAAGGCGCTGAGGTATTAAGAAAGCCTTCAACTTGTTTAGCCATTGCAGTCATAGAAGTTGTCCAGTTCACAAAAAGAAAAAACCAACCTACTCACTTTCGCCAGTAGATTGGTTTTATTTTGCTAAAGCCTATCTTAAGGCAATACTAACTTAGTGCGCTGATGCTTCACCCGCTCCCTTAGGATAACGAATGCTCTCAACCAGCTCTTGAACTTCTTCTGGCGCTTCACCTGTTGCTTTGAACACAAGGAAAGCCACAATGAAGTTCACCATCATACCTAAAGTACCAATGCCTTCAGGCGAGATACCAAACCACCAGTTATCAGGCGTATTAGCTGCTGGATTTACAAATTTAAAGTAAATAATGTAAGCCGCTGTAAACGCGATACCTGAAATCATCCCAGCAATAGCACCTTTATCGTTCATGCGCTTGCTAAAGATACCCATAATAATTGCAGGGAAGAAACTGGATGCCGCCAAGCCGAAGGCAAATGCCACCACCTGCGCCACAAATCCAGGTGGATTAATACCGAAGTAACCCGCTATCACTATCGCAACACCAGCAGCGAGTCGCGCATACATCAGCTCGGCTTTATCTGTAATATTAGGCATAAAGTTCCGCTTCAGTAAGTCGTGTGATACAGAGGTGGAAATCACCAACAGTAAGCCCGCTGAAGTAGAAAGGGCTGCTGCCACACCACCTGCCGCAACAAGCGCAATTACCCACGCTGGTAAATTAGCAATTTCAGGGTTAGCCAATACCATGATGTCGCGGTCAACTTTCATTTCGTTGCGCTCATCACCCGAATAGAACATCTTGCCATCACCGTTTTTATCTTCATATGAGATAAGGCCAGTTTGTTCCCAATTTTTAATCCACGACGGCGCTTCTTCATAGCTGGTTCCCGTCATTTCAGGGCCGTTAATGGTTTCAATCATATTCACACGAGCAAACGCTGCTAACGACGGTGCTGTAGTGTAAAGAATAGCGATAAATGCTAAGGCATAGCCTGCTGATTTACGTGCATCGTGAACTTTAGGCACAGTGAAGAAGCGAACAATAACGTGTGGAAGACCCGCAGTACCCACCATTAGTGCAAAGGTGATAAAGAATACATCGATGGTACTTTTCGTTCCCGACGTATATTCATTGAACCCGAGTTCGACGGATAAATTATCGAGTTTCTGCAGCATATGCATCCCCGAACCGTCAGCTAAAGTGGCCCCAAAACCAGTTTGTGGCAGGATATGTCCTGTTACCATCATCGAAATAAATACCGCAGGTACGATATAGGCAAAGATCATTACGCAATATTGCGCTACCTGAGTGTAAGTAATGCCTTTCATACCGCCAAGCACAGTGTAGAAGAACACAATGACCATGCCGATAACCACGCCAGACACAATATCTACTTCTAAGAAGCGGCTGAATACCACGCCTACGCCACGCATTTGGCCTGCTACATAGGTGAAGCAAACGAAGATGGCACAAAATACCGCAACCGTACGGGCGGTTTGTGAGTAGTAGCGATCGCCAATAAAGTCAGGCACAGTAAACTTACCGAACTTACGTAGGTAAGGTGCTAAACAAAGCGCAAGTAGAACATAACCGCCGGTCCAGCCCATAAGGTATACCGCACCGTCGTACCCCATAAATGAGATAAGACCCGCCATTGATATAAACGATGCTGCCGACATCCAGTCTGCCGCCGTAGCCATACCGTTCATAACAGGCGGTACGCCGCCACCTGCTACATAAAAGTCATTTGTCGACCCGGCGCGGGCCCAAATTGCAATTGCAATATACAGCGCGAACGACGCACCAACGATAATAAATGTTAAAGTTTGAACGTCCATGATTTACTCCTCATCTACGCCGTAGCGTTTGTCCATGGCGTTCATCTTCGCCATATAGACAAAGATCAATGCAACAAATACGTAAATTGAGCCCTGTTGTGCAAACCAGAAGCCTAATTTAAAGCCAAAAAACTGAATTTCATTTAAGATATCGACAAACAGTATGCCGGCACCAAATGATACGATGAACCAAACGACTAAAAGCTTAGCTAGGAGCGCTAGGTTTTCACTCCAGTAGGCCTTTTTGTCCTCTTCGTTTCTAAATGCCATTGTTTCACCCTCATGTCAGGTTAACTAGTTGTTATGATTTTACAATTCCCTAACGCTCGGCTTTGTTAACGTTATTGCTGCGATTGAAACTTTTGTACACGACAGAACCAAAGCAGCAAAAGTCAAGCATCTAGGAGGTCGGCTATTACTCTAGACCTGAGGTGTGAAATTCAAAATGAGACCATGGTCGTAGGTAGACTATGGTCGAAATGATTATAATATCAGCATGGTTGTTAAAACTAAGTTAAAGGAAGATTATGGTTTTTGGTTGGGTAACGCTTGCAGTCTTGTACCTTTTTTTGCTGTTTTCATTAGCAAGTTGGGGAGAAAAGAACTCGCCTACAGCAAGAGCACTGACTTCTCATCCCGCCATTTATTCATTAGCCCTGGCAATCTATTGTACCGCTTGGACTTTCTTTGGCATGGTAGGGCAAGCAAGTAGAGATACGTGGATTTACCTGCCAATCATGCTTGGGCCCATCTTGGTCTATGTGCTGGGATACAAGTTTATTTACAAACTGACACTGGTAAGTAAAAAGCAGCATATCACAACCATTTCAGACTTCATTGCGTCTCGCTATGGCAAGCGTCAAACCGTAGCCTTAGTCGTTACGCTTATTGCTTTACTGGCAACCATTCCCTACATCGCGCTTCAGTTAAAAGCAGTTGGCGCCACCTTTCAACTGTTAACTCAACAACCTAACAGCAATGGAATTATCATTGCCGCCACAGGCTTTATCGCTGCCTTCGCGATTTATTTTGGTACGCGCCAAACTGATGTAACAGAATATAGGCGTGGCCTGATGCTGGCCATAGCCTTTGAGTCAACCATTAAGCTACTTGCTTTAGTGCTGGTTGCTATTGTGGGTTACAGCGCGTGGAAGCGTACCCAGTCTGGTGCATTTTTCGAAAGTTTTACTAACGAGGTGGCACTTGCTCAATTTGGCTCATTTAGCTTCATCGCACAAACCATCATGGCTGCGGCAGCTATTGTGTGCTTACCTCGTCAGTTTCATGTCGCCATTATTGATAACTTAAGCTTGGGGCACATACGCACGGCGCGTTGGCTATTTCCGCTTTACTTAACCATTATTTCCGCGGTTATTCCCGTTATTGCTATCGCAGGTAAAGCCATTTTTGCTGGCCAAGGCATTGAACCTGACTCCTATGTTTTGTCTCTTGCAATGTTTTCGGAATCTGCGCTGCTTCAGGTTATTGTATTTGTGGGTGGGCTGTCTGCGGCCACCGCTATGATTATTGTCGCCACGTTAACGCTAAGTACCATGCTTACTAATGACGTGATATTGCCGCGTATTCTCGCGTTTTCCGGCAACACTGATGATAAAAAAGACGTGTCGAAAAGAATCCGCCTTATTCGCCGTATCGTTATTGCCTTCATTTTATTAATGGCCTTTTTATACCACCAGCAAATGACCAGCAGCCGGTCTCTTCACTCTATTGGTCTTATTGCGTTTTCTCTTGTAATACAGCTAATGCCTGCCATTGTTGGCGGCCTTTATTGGAAACGCGCTCATGCCCATGGTGTCTACGCTGGCTTAATGGTAGGGCTTGTTATCTGGGTGCTGTGGTTAGTGCTGCCCATTGTGAGTGAACAAGTTTCGCAAATGGAGCAAAACGAACTTATAAGCCAAGGGGCCATGATTAGCTTGGCTGCAAACAGCCTGGTATACATACTCTTTTCTCACTTTGCTCCCCAGCGCCTTATCGACAGAATGCAGGCAGAAGCGTTCGTTTCTCCCGCCATTTCTAGTAACAACACGGTGAAAGCTCAAGCCACAAACGTTACCGTGTCTGACCTTATCACTTTGCTTTCAACCTTTATGGGAACAGGTCGTTGCGATCAGCTTCTTACCCAATATCAACAGTTAAACAATTGTCAATTAAGCCACACTGACACGCCTAATGAATCGTTTTTATCATTCTGTGAGCGGGCCCTCGGTGGTGTGATTGGCGCATCGAGCGCTAAGGTATTACTAGACAGTGCGCTGCGCGGTAAAAAAATGGATTTTACTGAGGTCATTAACTTCTTCGACGATACCACGCAGGCGATGCAATTTAATATGACGGCGCTATTAACCTCGCTTGAAAACATGGATCAGGGCATTAGCGTGGTAGACAAACATTTGAATTTGGTCGCTTGGAATAAACGCTACGCCAACCTTTATCCCTACCCAGACAACTTACTTGCTGTGGGCACGCCTATTGAAAAGCTCATTCGATACAACGCGTCGCAAGGCGAGTTTGGGACTCACGATGTCGATGCTGAAGTAGAAAAACGTTTGGCGCACTTGCGATCCGGTATGCCCCATCGCTTTACTCGTCAGCGCAAAGATGGTCGGGTTATTGAGATGGTAGGAAATCCACTTCCCGGAGGCGGTTTTGTAACAAGCTTCAACGACATCACCGGGCACGTGGAAATTCAGCAAGCGTTAGAAGAATCGAATATTGATCTTGAAGCCCGTATTAAGAAACGCACGGAAGAGGTACACTCCATTAACGCCGAGCTTCGCCTTGAAATAGAACGCCGGTCAGAGGCCGAGAAAGAATTGATAAGAGCACGAAAAGCCGCTGAAGACGCCAACGCCAGTAAAACCCGCTTCTTAGCCCTTGCCAGTCATGACGTACTGCAGCCACTTAATGCAGCCAAGCTCTATGTAAGTGCTTTGGAAGAGCAGGAACTCTCTGATCAGGCCCACGCTATTATTCAAAAACTTGGACATAGCGTTACCTCAAGTGAAACACTTATAGGCACACTGTTGGATATTGCTAGACTGGACCAGGGAGAAATGAAACCCGATATCGAGTCTATTGATGTTAGCGCTCTACTCTCTCCGCTTGTTGATGAAATGGCCATGCGCGCCCGTGAAAAGGGGCTTGGTTTCAAAGCCATTATCCGCCCTTGTTGGGTACGAGGCGATAAAACTTATTTATATCGAATAACCCAAAACTTGCTATCAAATGCTGTGAAATACACGGAAATGGGTCGAGTTTTATTTGTCGTAAAACCCGTAAAAGAAACTGTTTATTTTAAGGTTTTCGATACTGGCATTGGTATCTCCGATGATAAGAAAGACAGTATATTTGGCGATTTCTTTCGCGCCAATGAGAGCAAAGAGCATGGGTTAGGGCTTGGATTAGGTGTAGTGCGCCGCTTAAGCCTTCAGCTTAACAGCGATATTAAGGTTAACTCAAAGGTGGGAAAAGGAAGCTGCTTTACATTTTCTTTAGACAAAGTTGAACCTAGACGGGTTACTAATATTGCAGCAAAGCCTCGTAGTACCACATTCACTGGAATGGATGTACTTTGCGTAGACGACCAAAGAGAAAACTTAGATGCCATGCAAACCCTATTACAAAAATGGGGCGTGAATGTGTTCTTAGCGAATAACTGGGATGATGCACTGAAGGTTTGTGAAATCATTCAGCCTCAGATCTTACTGATGGATTATCAACTTAGTCACGATAACGAGAAAAATGGGCTTGCGCTGATTGAGGAGATAAGACACCGGCTAAACATCGTTGTGCCGGCGGCGCTTATAACCGCAACACCAGATGAGAATTTAGTTACTGAGTGTAAAGACCAAGGCGTAAACTTTTTGGCTAAGCCGCTTAAACCGGCAAAACTACGCGCGTTACTACAAAGTATGACGCGTTATATCAGAGAAGCGAAAAACGTTTAATTATTGAGGAGCGATAACATATCTGTACCACGTTAATTGAATGCTTTTCGTTCTCTACTATTGAACTGTACATGACGAATAAAGAAGTACTTACAGTAACTCGTCATGTGGTTTAGTTTCTTCCGTCTTAACCACCGGCGTCTCTACACTCGACTTCGCCACAACTTTACCCATTGCGCCCCACTTTTCTTTCGGGTTGAGTAGCACTGGGCGAGTTAGAATCAAGTTGTTAGGATACATTAAAGTTTCGCGGTCAGCGGTGAGTAAGCGCGTGCTAAATGGCCCAACATCCGCAATTACTCCCTCGATATAGTTGTCCCCATCAAGAATACGCACGTAGTTGCCGCGACGATAGGCTACATTGGTCAATAAAATAAAGTACGCGGTAATGTTACTTATAAGCGACCAGCTTGCAAATAGCGCTACCCCAGTCACCGTTATTATAGACGTAGAAAGTACAAGTAAGCCTGAGAAATCAATACCCCAAGCCAATAAAAGCAGGCAAAGCGAGACCGTAGCTACGAGCACACGCGCAGCAAAAAGCCCTTTTAATGCACTGTTAGATTTGAGCTTTGATTTTACAATATTATTTTCTAATTTTGGCAGTAATTTCCGCGACATAGCCAAATAGATAAGCAGAACTAAACCACTGAACACGACGTTTGACTGGTACTGAGTTAACCACGCCAAAAAACCATGCCACCACTCATTCATTTACTCTTTCCTTACTGTTTTTGTGAGCCATATAGGCCTTTCTCTCTGATTTTTATTTAGAAAAGCCAAGGCGCATTAATGCTAACGCGAATAACAGACAAGTTCATGCATTAAAAGCAATCGACACCACAAGAATTATTCGTAAGACACCCCCTAACACTTCTATTAGTATGCGCGCAAAAATGACTTGTCTAATTAATACCAGTCTGTATAGATAATTACCCACTCAGGAAAAGTTAAAATGTTCGTAATCGCGGCGTGTTACCGCAGGTATAGTGGTACTACATCAAGGTGACACAACAAAGAGTACAGACATTTTAAACTCGCCCTTCGGGAAGGCCTGGCAAGCTTCCTAGCTTCATTCTGGGAATTTGAAAGGAAACAATCATTCCTGCATTCCCGCGCTTCGCAAGGAAACTTGCCAGCGCCTTCTGAGTGGGTCATTATTTGTACAGATTGGTATGATCACGTTCTAGACGTGATTACTGACACGTCGAATAAACGACAAAATAAATCACAAACTACAGGCTTTTTTATAATGCGCATCGCAATTCTTTCAAGAAATCCACGTCTTTACTCTACTTCACGCTTGGTGGAAGCTGGGCAGGCTCGCGGGCATGAGGTCGACGTTATCGACACTATGCACTGTTACATGGATATCACGAGCGCACGCCCCTCTGTCCGCTACAACGGTAAGAAACTTCCATACTATGATGCGGTGATCCCTCGTATAGGTGCATCGGTTAGCTTTTACGGCACATCGGTGGTTCGCCAATTTGAAATGATGGGCACATACAGTCTTAACGAGTCAGTGGCTATTAGCCGTTCTCGAGATAAATTGCGCTCGCTCCAACTGCTTTCACGAAAAGGCATTGGCATGCCTAGAACCGGCTTTGCTCATCACCCTGACAAAATCGACGATGTGATCAAGACCGTGGGTGGCGCACCGGTAGTGATTAAGCTGCTCGAAGGTACCCAAGGTATAGGCGTAGTATTAGCAGATACTCAAAAAGCCGCAGAATCCATTATTGAAGCATTTATGGGGCTTAATGCCAGTATCTTAGTACAAGAGTTCATTAAAGAGGCGGGGGGTTCCGATATACGCTGCTTTGTGGTTGGTGGAAAAGTGGTAGCTGCTATGAAGCGTCAGGCGGCGCCTGGTGAGTTTCGCTCTAACCTTCACCGCGGTGGTCAAGCAAGCTTGGTTCGCTTAAGCCCTGCTGAACGCAAAACAGCGGTAGATGCCGCAAAAACAATGGGGCTTAACTGCTGTGGTGTAGACATTCTTCGCTCGAACAACGGCCCGGTCGTTATGGAAGTTAACTCTTCACCAGGTTTAGAAGGTATCGAGAAAGCGACCAACAAAGATGTTGCCAGCATGATTATTGAATTCATTGAAAAGAGTGCCGAGCCGCACAAAACCAAAACCCGTGGGAAAGGCTAGCCCCTTCAACCTACGCAATAACGTAAACATAGGAAAACATTAGTGGTAAACGATGTTTTAAAAATTGGGGGTGAAAGCATTGCTCCTGGCGAAACCAAAAAGATTGAGTTAGAAATGCCGCCGTTATACACGGCTACTAACATGAGTATTCCCGTATATGTAAAGCGTGGAAAGCGACCAGGCCCTGTTATGTTCGTAAGCGCAGCCATCCACGGCGACGAATTAAACGGTATAGAAATCGTCGGCCGTCTTATACGGTCTAAGGCAATTGAGCGTTTAAGAGGCACCTTGATAGCCGTACCAATGGTTAACGTATATGGAGTGTTAAACCAGTCTCGCTATTTACCCGACAGACGCGACCTAAACCGCAGCTTTCCGGGTAGTAAAAAGGGCTCGCTTGCTGGGCGGTTGGCGAACTTATTCTTTAAAGAAATAGTGAGTAAATGTGACGTGGGCATCGACCTACATACAGGCGCTATTCACCGTAGTAATCTGCCACAAATTCGCGCGGATTTAGACGATCCTGAAGTACTAGAAATGGCTAAGGCGTTTGGCGTGCCTGTGTTGCTTAATGCGGAATTACGAGACGGTTCACTACGCGAGGCGGCCAGTGAAAATGGCGTTAAAATATTGCTCTATGAAGCAGGTCAAGCACTGCGCTATGACGAATTTTCTATTCGCGCAGGCGTAAAAGGTATTATCAATACCATGCGCCACTTAGGCATGCTTAACAAGAGTCGCAGCAAAGGCCACAGCATTGAGCGTTTCATTGCCAGACAAAGTGGTTGGGTGCGCGCGCCTGAAAGTGGATTTGTAAATCACCTTGCCCAACTGGGCGATCATGTTGAAAAAGGTGACAAACTAGCCACTATTGCGGATCCATTTGGCAATTATTTAGACAGCCTTGAAAGCCCTGCTGAAGGGGTTGTCATTGGTAAACAAAATATTCCCCTTACCCAAGAAGGTGAAGCCGTTTACCATATTGCATACTTCTCAGAGCCTGATACTGTTGCTGAACACGTTGAGCTATTACAAGACAATTTATTACCACCAGAACAGGGGCCTGTTCTTTAAAATTGGTAGAAAGACTGATGAACAATAAAAAAATTGTTGGTGCGGTAGAACTGTGTGACTTACCTAAACTTGCTATCTCTGATTTAAATGTGCGTGTAGACACTGGAGCCGCCACCTCGTCACTTCACGTAGACAATATTGAAGAGTTCGAGCAGGACGGTGAACTATGGATTAAATTTGATATTCACCCAGACATCCACAACGTAGAACGAGTAGTTCGCCGAGAAGCTCGCGTTGAAGGACAAAAGCGCGTAAAGAGTTCAACAGCTACACGTGAGAAGCGCTATGTTATAATTACACCTATAATAATGGACGGCTACCAGTGGGATATTCAATTAACCCTAACTGATCGCTCTGAAATGACCTACTTAATGCTACTCGGACGTGAAGCTATGAGTGGGCAGTTTATTGTAGACCCCGAGCACGACTTTTTGCTGACGGGAAAAGATTAGCAATTAAGTCTTAAGGCCCTAATAGCGCCTTATCTGTGTATTGAGCCTTAGATAATCTTTAGTTGAGGCGTGCAGGTAAGTGTTCACCAAATGCGTGAGTAAAAATATGGACATTAAAGCTAAAGCGCTAAGTGCTAGCGTTCTTCTAATCAGTATATTCACACCACATGACGTGTGTGGACAGCAACAGCCCTTCAATGAGGTAAGTACAGACTTACCTCATACTGTTTTGCGCTTGCCAAACGTGCACCCCGGTAGGGATGCTGTTTATTCCTATGCAAAATCACTGCTCACTGAAACTTTGCGTATCACAGAGCCTCAGTACGGCACCTTTGAACTCACTGTTAGCGACCAAGAAACTGCGCAAGAACGACAGTTACGTAGCCTAGAGCACAATATGCTCGACGTAACTTGGAGCGTTACCTCTAGAGAGCGAGAGCGTCAGTTTCTTCCTATCCGCATTCCAATCATGGCCGGTCTTTTCGGTAAACGCGCCTTGTTTATCAAAGAAGGTGATGTTCGACTAAAAGAAGTGAAAAGTCTTGTGGACCTGAAAAAGTTTCGCGCGGTTCTAGGCTACGACTGGCCCGACACCAAGATTTTTCGCGCAAACGACATTCCGGTACTAGAAACGACCTATCGCGCTTCGTTCCGCATTGTTTCGGAAGGGTTTGCCGATATGTTCCCAAGAAGCGTTATGGAAATTAGCGAAGAGTTTGCCGACAAAACCTTGTCAAAGGGGTTAGCTATTGACGAACATCTAATCATTTCCTATCCCAGCCCCATCTTTTTCTTCGTAGCAAGCGACAATCAGGCTTTGGCTAGGCGGATCGCTGAAGGCCTTTTACAGCTTTTCGAGACGGGAAAATTTCAGATGCTACTGTTAGCTCACGATAACTTTAGAGAAGGTATGGCACTTACCGAAGGGCGAACGGTTATTGAAATTGACAACCCTTTGCTAAGTGAACAAAGCCGCTTGGCATTAGAAAAATTCTTACCAGAGTTTGCTGCTTCAGAGGCCGTGCTTGAGTTCGACGCTACTGAACCGGTGGCTCCAACTCAAGTTGTGAAGCAATAAGTACCGCTTGCGTTCGGTTGTTTATACCCAGCTTCTTGAAAATAGCAGTGACATGCGCTTTCACAGTGGCCTCTGCAATATCTAAATTGAAGCCTATTTGCTTGTTCAATAAACCGTCTCGCATGTAACAAAGAACCTTGTATTGCGAGGGCGTCAGCGACGCTACCTTGTCAGCAAGTTCAGAAAACGCTTCGTTTACCTCATCCACATTTTCGCTTAAATTTTCAGGCAGCCATACGTCGCCATCTAAAATAGCTTCTACGGCGTTTGCAATATCTTGTGCACTTGCCGTTTTTGGAATAAAACCTAGCGCGCCCACGCTAATAATTTTCGAAATAAGCGTGGTGTCTTCCGTACCAGAGACGACGGCAACAGGGAGTTCAGGAAAAAGTTTACGGATATGCAGCAAGCCAAACAAATCATTGCTGCCTGGCATATGTAAATCGAGAAGCAACAAGTCGATATCCTCATTATTGAGAATATCGACTGTGGTGTTTAGATCTCCGGCCTCTTTGAGGGTAAGGGCTGGAAGTGACAATGACAACGCGCCTCGTAGTGCATCGCGATACAGCGGGTGATCATCAGCGATTAGAAGGGTTATCATTGTCTATATCCTTAGTTCTACTTATTTAGACGTTCCTCTATCAGTGTATCAACAACCGATGGATCCGCCAATGTAGATGTATCACCTAATTGCTCATGCTCATTGGCAGCAATTTTACGCAAAATACGGCGCATGATTTTACCAGAGCGTGTTTTAGGTAGCCCACTTGACCACTGAATCATATCAGGTGTGGCAATCGGGCTTAACTCTTGGCGCACCCACGCTTTAAGTTCTTTAGTCAGCGCTTCGTCTGCTTCAACACCTTCATTAGGCGTTACATAAACGTAAATCCCCTGCCCTTTTATATCGTGAGGGAAACCTACAACAGCTGCTTCAGCCACTTTAGGGTGCGCAACAAGTGCACTTTCGATTTCAGCGGTGCCTAAGCGGTGACCCGATACGTTCAAGACATCATCCACACGGCCCGTGATCCAGTAAAAGCCATCTTCGTCGCAACGAGCGCCATCACCGGTGAAGTACACGCCTTTATATGCACTAAAGTAGGTGTTAATAAAACGCTGGTGATCGCCATAAACCGTGCGAGCTTGGCTTGGCCAGCTATCTTTGATCACTAGATTACCTTCTGCCACACCTTCAAGTTCATTGCCATCTGCGTCAAATAGCGCTGGCTGTATACCAAAAAACGGGCGGGTTGCCGACCCAGGTTTTAATTCTGTCGCGCCAGGCAGAGGTAAAATCATGTGGCCGCCTGTTTCAGTTTGCCACCATGTATCGATAATAGGACAACGGCCATCACCAATAACACGGTGATACCATTCCCACGCTTCTGGGTTAATTGGCTCACCTACCGTTCCGAGTAAGCGCAGCGAAGATAAATCACATCCTTCAGCAGGCACGTCACCGTGAGCCATTAACGCACGAATTGCCGTTGGCGCAGTATAAAGGCTATTAACTTTGTATTTTTCTACGACTTGCGCAATGCGCTTAACGTCTGGATAAGTGGGAACACCTTCGAAGAACACTTGTGATGCAGCGTTGATCATAGGGCCGTAAACCATATAGCTGTGACCCGTGATCCAGCCCACATCGGCAGTACACCAATACACATCGTCGTCTTTGTAATCGAAAGCATATTTGAAGGTCATAGCGGAATAAAGTAGATAACCGCCCGTGGTGTGCACCACGCCTTTTGGTGTACCCGTAGAACCCGAAGTATAAAGGATAAACAGCGGGTCTTCTGCGTTCATAACCTCGGGCTCGCACTGCGCTGACATTCCGTCAACAGCTTCATGCCACCATACATCGTGTTTTTCGTCCCAATCTACATCGCCGCCCGTTAGCTTGTGCACTAAAACGTGAGTGATCGACGGACAAGCGTCGTCGGCTAACGCTTTATCGACATTGGCTTTAAGCGGAATGCTTCTTCCTGCACGGCGACCTTCATCGGCGGTGATAACAACCTTTGCACTACTATCGTTAATACGGTCGGCAATAGCATTAGGTGAGAAACCACCAAAAATGACTGAATGCACAGCGCCTATACGTGCACACGCCAACATAGCGTAGGCAGCCTCGGGTACCATTGGCATATATATGGCGACACGATCGCCTTTGGCTACCCCAATCTCTTTAAGCGCATTCGCTAATTTACATACTTCATAATGGACTTGTTGATATGTCACATCTTGACTATCTTCTGGTGAGTCTCCTTCCCAGTGAAAGGCAACTTTTGTGGCATTATCAGCTAGATGGCGGTCAATACAGTTATAGCTGGCGTTTAACTCTCCATCTTCGAACCATTTGATAGACACATCGTTTTCACCAAACATGGTGTTTTTAATTTTGGTTGGCTTTTGATACCACTCAAGCATGGACGCGTGTTCAGCCCAGAACGCTTCGGGCTGCTCTACTGACTGCTTGTACATCTCGTCATACTGCGATGCAGTCAAATGAGTAGATTGAAGAATGTTTTCAGGCACAGGGTAAGTTTTGCTGGCGGTCATAAAGATTGCCTCCAATATCAATAATGTAAAATTCTTGTTGTATGGTGAAACACTCTAGCTATTCAACCGCAAAGCAAAATGAGACTTTGGTCTTAGCAGCCTACAACTAGGGTTCTAGTTAAAAAGTTAGACTAAAAGTATTACGACTATAGTCTTATGCGACCATCGGCTTATTTAAATTTGAGATAATAAGTACACAATCAACAACGTTAACGTTGAATTTACATTTATTTAACCACTTTTTTGGAACAGACACGATGAAAGCTAAAATAAAAAATACGGCTACCGCAGTAGCGCTGTGCCTGGCGGCTACAGGCGGCGCAGCAAACGCAGCGACAATCGGCGACACTAGTGTGAAATTCACCGGTTATATTAAAGTTGACGCTATGGTAAGTGACTATTCAGATGGCACCATTGCCTCGGGTAGCGTAGGTCGCGACTTTTATATTCCCTCACTAACTCCCGTTGGTGGCGTTGACGAAGACCCACAGTTTGATGCACACATCAGAACATCACGTTTTCGCTTTGCAACTTCAACACCCACTGCCGAAGGTGACACTATTAACGGTGTATTCGAGCTGGATTTTGTTGTGACTAGCGGCGGTAATGAGCGCATCAGTAACTCCTATACTCCACGAGTACGTCACGCATACTTAACTTACAAGAATTGGTTGGTGGGCCAAACATGGACGACCTTTATGGACGTAGGTTCATTACCAGAATCACTTGATTTTATTGGTACCACTGACGGCATCACCTTTGGCCGTCAAGTCATGGTGAGATATACCAATGGCGGGTTTCAGGTTGCACTAGAAAACCCTGAATCAACCATTACGCCGTTTGGTGGTGGCAGCAGGATAACAAGTGATGACAGCAGCATGCCGGACCTGGTCGCAGCTTATACGTCGAAACAAAATTGGGGCTATGTAAAAGTGGCCGGTTTAGTTAGACAGCTTTCCTATGATAATGCGGCAGGTATCGATGCTGATGAGACCAGTTTCGGTGTGTCAGTCACGGGTAAATACAACCTTTCAAATGGCGATGACATTCGCTTCACATTCAATACAGGTACAGGTTTAGGCCGATACTCAGCACTTAATGCTGTAAATGGCGCGGTTCTTACTGAAAGCGGCGACCTTGAGGCGATTGACTCAACCGGTTACGGCATTGCCTATCGTCACAAATGGAGTGAGAAAGCACGCAGCAGTATTATGTTTTCAGCATTTGAAGCAGATAACGATGTAACGCTTACTGGCTTGAATACCACGGAAAGTACCTACAGTACTCGTGTGAACTATTTGTATTCACCGACGAAGGCACTGACTGTAGGTGCTGAATATGCGTTCGCAAAACGCGAAATTGAAGCTGGCCTTGAAGGCGATATGAATCGCTTCCAGGTTTCTGCTAAGTACGCATTTTAATAAGTAAGCAGCTTTACAAACTAGAACGGCGTCTCTGAGCTCAGAGACGCCGTTTTTTATTTACCGAATGGTTGCTTAATGCGTTTAACGCTTGGGCTATACCAGTTTGCACAGATAATTATCACGCTAGCCTGTACTAGACCATTAGAAACAATTAGCCCGCCTTTATCTTTGTAGTGCATTTTAAAATGACTCGTACGCTTTTATATTGTCGTAAAAATAATTCCCAGTGGTACTGCAAAAAACAACCCGCCCACGTAAGCTGCGCCGTACATTTTTCTCTCTGCAGCTAAGACAGATAATTGGTACGAGAGATTGATAGGGATATTACGTAAAAAAGGAACCCCATAAATAAGTGTGACACCCAAGACATTGTAGATAAGGTGTACCAGCGCTATTTGTAGCGCAAAACCGCTGTTTGCACCCGCCACGCCTAACGCTGCAATAAGGGCGGTTATGCAAGTTCCAATATTAGCCCCAAGCGTAAACGGGTAGATTTCTCGGGCTTTTAATACGCCAGCTCCGACTAAGGGCACCATGAGTGATGTCGTCGTGGAGGAAGACTGCACCAACACCGTCATTAGCGCGCCAGATGTAATGCCCGATATAGGCCCCTGCCCTATGCTTTTGTGTAGTAAATCCTTCGCTTTTCCTACCATAAGCGACTTCATGATCTTTCCCATATAGGTGATAGAAACCATGATAAGCCCAATGCCAATTAGAATTTTGGCGATACCTGGGTAGACAGAAGGCAAAAATCCAAGGAAATGAGAAACTAAGTCGGTTACTGGCTGCGTAGCCGCCTTTATCGGGTTAAATCCGCTTACGCCCAGCGCTTCTGGGGTATGAATAAGTGTTACAATCTGACCGCTCAAATATTCTAAGATACCAAAGGCCATTTCTAGCGGTAGAAAAATAAGTACCGAAAGAACATTGAAAAAGTCATGAATAGTGGCTGCGTTAAAAGCACGCTGAAATTCTTCTTTTTTAGCCACATGCCCTAGGCTAACCAAGGTATTAGTAATACTAGTACCTATGTTCGCCCCCATCATCATGGGTACCGCAATGGTTATAGGTAAACCACCTGCAACCATACCAACAATAATAGAAGTCACCGTGCTTGAAGACTGAATTAACGCAGTCGAAACCATGCCAATTATAAGCCCCATTATTGGGTTTGACGCAAAATTAAAAAGTTCTCTAGCGTGATCACCAGCGGCATATTTGAAACCACTTCCAATCATGCTCACCGCAAGCAGCATGACATAAACAAGAAGTGCAAGAAGCAGCCATCGGTGCCAGTTATTGTTCTTCTCTGCAGTGCTGGCTGAAAGTATTTGTTGGTCAATCATTAAGATAACGAGTACGAGTTAAGACAGAAAAAACCATACTATTACGACCGTGTGACACAAAAATGACGGGGTATACCCGCCATTGTTCATCAAAAAAAACACTAACTATTAGAAACCAAGAGGATAACTTCTAAATACATTGTGAATTTCATTCAACGTCTCGCTTGAGAGCTCTATGTCAAACGCTTCAATGTTCTCTTTTAACTGAGGCATTGTTGTAGCCCCAATGATAGTAGACGTAACACCGGGCACCTGCTGACACCACGCCAACGCGAGTTGGGAAGGTGTTATTCCTGCTTTTTCTGCAATCTTCATATATTCCGATGTAGCTGCTTGCGCTGGTGCTTTATCTCTAAACAGTCCCATGCGCTGCGCCAGTGTCCACCTGCTACCTTCCGGTCTTGCGCCGTTCTGATATTTGCCGCTCAGCATGCCAGTTGCTAGCGGTGACCACGGTAAATACGCAATATTCTCTAGCTCACACATTTCAATTAAATACGGCCAGTCTTTTGCGTGCAGTAAACTAAACTCATTTTGGATAGATACAGGAAGGGGCATATCGAGTTCTTTGCAAAGGGTAAGAAAAATGTGAATGCCCCAAGGCGTATCATCCGATAGCCCCCAATGTCTTATTTTTCCTTCGTCTAATGCGCGCTTAATTCCCAAAAGAATATCGCGCATACCCTCTATTTCTTTTTCCCGATTGGTTTTTGTAGGATCTGCGCCATCAGGCCAATGTTTACCGAAATGTGGTGTTACTCTGTTTGGCCAATGTAGCTGGTAAACATCAATGTAATCAGTTTTTAAACGCTCTAGCGAATAGGTAAGCGCATTAGCAATAGCGTCAGATGTAATGGGACCTGCATTGCGAATATACTTCAAGCCACTGCCGGCGATTTTGGTCATCAGTACAATATCAGAGCGCTTTGCTTCATTTCGCGAAATCCAATTGCCGATAATGCGCTCTGTATCGCCGTACGTATCGACATTGGGAGGAACGGGATACATTTCAGCGGTATCTAAAAAGTTAACACCTTTATCAAGGGCGTAAGCTATTTGTTCATCTGCATCTTGCTGAGTGTTTTGAATGCCCCATGTCATTGTTCCTAAACAGATGTCTGACACCTGTAGGTCGCTATTTCCTAAGCGGTTAAACTTCATCTTTGCTTCTACCTTGGCTTATACCTTGTTTATGCAATAGTGAGTCGGCCGCTTTAGAAAATCTACCTACTTTTAGCTTTTTAAATGAAAGCTATGAGACTTTCTTATTGGCCAACTCGGCTTCTACGCTGGCGAGCCGCGCCTCAATATCTCTTTTCGACTCGACCATTTCATTCGCCAACTCTGCGAGTGACTTTAACTCTGCAAACCCTAACTTTCTGGTATCAATAATTTGATACTGACGCTTGCAGCGATAAAAGAAGGTGAGAAAGCTAACAAATGCACGATGAAATGTCGCAAAACTCTTGATCAGCACCAGAATTAACACGACAGACGTAAGCGCGGCAATACTCAAGCTATAAATACGCACTTGCGCTTCTTGTTGTTCAATCACCGGCTGCAATGCAGCATCAACGGCTTTCAATTGAGTTTCAACGTTGTGTGCACTTTGTCTAAACTCTCCGCGTAACCCTTCATTGTGAGTTACACCATAAGTTTTGAATGCATCAACTAGCTCTAAAAGTGCTTCTCTGTACTGGGCCAAAATGTCTTTTAATAAAGCGGAACCGCCATTTTCAGCCACCAAACGCTCACTTAACGTCATCATCTGCTTCGCGTACATTCCTTCTTGGCTAATCTGAAAATTACGCGTAGAAAGTTGAATACGGGTTAACAGCTCATTTGCTTGGGGGCTTAGTGCCAGCTCACCTTCATTAAGTGTATTTTCTAACTCGGTAATACGCGCTCTCAAACCGTCGTTTTGCGTTAATCCAATTAGCTCTTGCAGTGACACCACTTGTCGAAATGTACCGCTATAGGCTTCCATAGAAGACGACAAACTTTCAACGTCAGCCACGGGTAATCGATATTCGTCAAACAGGGGGACAATAGATGATAGCCGACCTTGAAACTCATAGGCTTGTTGAAGAAACTTATCGGAATAAACCGTCTCGTGGCGAAGAAGAAAGTCTTTTTCGTGTCGTCGCATTTGCAGCAGATCTTGCCCCATCCTTAGCAACATATCACGCTGCTGGTGTAGCCCAATAAGTCGCTGTGTAAAATAATGCTGACTAACCACCAATACGCCCATACCGACAACGCAAACAAGTGTCATCAATACTAGACGAGATTTAATAGAATCGAACTTCATGACAAGCTCCTCATGGGAGAAAGGCGAGCATCAGCTACATAAACAAAAGCTAATAAACGCTGAAAACACATCAACATACGTCAACAATATAGATCGTTCACAGGTACTTTATTATTAAACCTTTGTAGCATTTTTAAGCGTTTCTTTAACTAAAATAATCTCACAATTAGGGTGAAACCCCTATGTTATCCACCTACTCAAAAAGCCACTATTAAGGCGTACCTTGCTGCGATGACGTAATCCGATATACGCCGCGTAACAACATATAACTGGCTTTGTGTTATATACAACGCGTTCAATCGTGCTGATGACAATATTGATGACGATATTCTCTGTAGTGCCAAAGAAAACCGCAGCTTCAAGAATTTGGAGAAGAATATGAAGAAGTTCGCCCTATCTACCTTAGCTGCTGCAATGCTTGCAAGCCCATCGGCTCACACGCTAGCTGATGCTTACATCGGTTCTCAAATGGCCGATCAACTAGTGTCCCTGTCCCCTACAGAATCATTAATGGCAGTGGTGACCTATGATCAAATGTCACCCCTTGCCGAGTCTCAAATAACTCAACTATTGAATTTGGGTATTACCGACGGTATTCAATTTAAGAACTTACCTATTATTGGAGTAGTGGCGACTAAGTCACAAATTGAGGCCATTGCCCAATTCGACGGCGTACGTTCAGTGTTCGCTAACCGTGAAATGAGCCTTTTCAACGCAGACGCACGGGAAATAACAGGTGTAGCTGATTTACAGGGCGAAGCATTTGCATCGCGCAACAATGTTGAATTTACTGGTAAAGGGTCAACGGTTTTAGTCATTGACTCTGGTATTGATGCGTCGCACCAGGACCATTTCTTCGGTGACACTGTGGTTGATAACGTGCAGGCAATTCTAAATCCTGGTGCGCTGTCGATTGTTGGTATAACCGGCCCTACATTATCAAACCAGGTTAATACAGACTTAAACTCAGGCCACGGTACTCACGTAACGGGCACTATTGCTGGTACTGGTGCTATGTCTGGCGGCAAGCACCGCGGCGCAGCACCCGATGCAGATATTATTGGTTATGGCTCGGGTGCAGCGGTACTGCTACTTGATACCATCGGCGGTTTTGATTACGCAATTAGCAAGCAATACACCTTCGATAACCCTATCAAGGTCATCAGCAACTCATGGGGCTCTAGCGGCAAATATGAACCACTTGGCCCTGTATCATTAGCAAGCTATAAAGCGCACACAATGGGAATGCTAAGTGTTTTCGCTGCGGGTAATAGCGGCCCTGGTGAAGACTCGCATAACCCATACGCGCAAATTCCTTGGGGTATTTCTGTGGGTGCGGGCGATAAGTTTGGCAAACTTGCGGATTTTTCATCTCGTGGACTTAAAGGCGAGTCTGGTGACTTTACTATGCCTGACGGCACGGATTGGACGTATACAAATGACGTAACCGTTGTGGCTCCTGGTGTCGATATTATCTCTACTCGCGCTGTATTAAACGCAGCAGCTAATGGCGGTGATGGAGATCTCGGTGCGATAGAGCCGCAAAACATTCCTTTCTATACCATGATCTCTGGCACTTCAATGGCCACACCGCATGTATCGGGCATTATTGCGTTAATGCTAGAAGCAAACCCGAATCTTGATAACTTAACCATAAAGCGTTTGCTTCAAGAAACCGCCACTAATATGCCTGGTTACGAGCGCTGGGAAGTGGGTGCGGGTTATGTTAACGCACGTTCTGCGGTTGCCGCTGCACTACTTGAAGACATGGATCATAAAGCTACGGTTAATAATCTAGATGGCAAAAGCTTCAAAGCAAATGCGCTAGTCACCACCAGCGACCGTGTAGAAAATTTCGATGTTTTTTACTCACCAGTAGGCACACCTGAAGTCATTGAGTTTGAAGTAGGCACGGAAGAAGTACTTGTAAAGGCCTCTGCCGACAGTTTCGCAAATCTGACCAAGCTTGTGCTAGTCGCGCCAGACGGCACTGAATATCGTGGCAACCTCACTACGCCAGTACTTACTACTACCATGCGTGTCGCTGCACCTGCAATGCCTGGCACATGGGGCGTATACGTTTATGGTTTAACATCACTCTCTGGTGTAGAAGCCGATCCACTTGGTTTAACCAACGGCCCAGGCCTCCCTGAAACGTTCAACGTTACTGTGTCGTTTGAAAATAGCGGTGGATTTGAAGGTATGGACGATGTTGAAGGCCATCCTCAGCAAAGTGCTATTGAATTTGCGGTAAGTGAACGCCTAATGGACGCCATCAACAGCCGTGGCTTTTCACCAGATGCTCGCCTGAAACGCAAAGATTTTGCCCGCCATGCAGTAATGGGCGGTGCAGTAAGACAATACCGTGACCTACTAAACGAAGAACGCCCTAACATTGGTTCAGTACCTGGGTTTGACAAGGCATTCATCGAGTCGGTAATGGTTAATGGCGGCGCGCTTAAAGACAAGCTTCGTACACAAGCACCTGTTCTAAGAAGTGTAGACGGCAGCGCAGACCCATTTGCAAGCGTCACTAAGTTAGACATTGCATACTCACTTGTTCAAATGCTAGGACTTGAGGAAGCGGCACTTAGCTTCGACCCAAGTGCCGACATCGTTGTTGACTATAATGGTGAGCAAATCGTGCTAGAGGACCAAGACAGTATTCCAGCTGACATGAAAGGCTATGTGCAACTTGCCCTTACTCTGTCTTTGATTAACGCTGAGTTCGGAGTAGAGCAAAGCCCTTTTAGCATTACGCCAACAATCACTGCGAGCTTCGCGCCAGATACAGTGATAACCCGAGCACATTATGCGGTACTTGCGTCACGCTTCTTTGCTCAATACTTTGAATAAAATCGCAACCCCCTGAAAACGGTGCCATTATTTACATTGATAAAGGCACCGTTTTAGGTTAAATTTTAACCAACACTGAAAGAGGTCATCCTATGATGTTTACTGCGATGAAATTCAGACAACTCACCACTGTTGTTGCCGCCACTGCATTACTCCTGTTCTCAACTGCCCAAGCGCAAGTTGTTACGCCTACGACCCTAACTGTCGATGACAATAAGATTCAGGCGAAGCTTACGCTAACCAGCTTAATTGAAGTAGATTTAACTGTAGAGTTCGAAAACAGTATTGGCCTTAATGCTAACAACATTGACATTACCGCTGAGCTGCTTGATCCCACAGATTTGACCATTACAGACCGCCTGCCCTCAGCACTAACAAGCGCTGTTTCGGGTTTTCCGGTTCTTGTATCAATCTCTCCGAAAGCTGACGCCGGTTTTGGATTTGAAGGTTTAGCGATGGTTGAGCTTTACACTAAAGCTATTCACTACACGCCAACCATTCCATGGCGCTTGTTTACGTCTCACGACGGTGGCGAGTTTGAAGACATAACAA
Organism: Alteromonas sp. ABH4_453; assembly: GCF_056160665.1. Classification (NCBI taxonomy): domain Bacteria; kingdom Pseudomonadati; phylum Pseudomonadota; class Gammaproteobacteria; order Alteromonadales; family Alteromonadaceae; genus Alteromonas; species Alteromonas sp. ABH4_453. The sequence continues at coordinate 27,132 of NZ_JBSWXP010000010.1, read as the reverse complement.
CGTTAACGTCATCAGGCAGTTTTCGTGCACGCGGCAGCACAGGACAATTTTCTGATTTTATTATCTTATTAGATAATCGCCCATCAGGTTCTGTTATCAATGACAAAGTTGCTTCTTTAAGCACGATCGTAAATGGCAATCGCAATAAAATTGCTGCGCTATTAGAGGCAGCCATAGACAGTGGAATAAACGATGTCCAGTCGGCATTGGTGGTAAACGATGACGATGCGGCACTGGCTGCTGTAGATAGCCTTATATCGCTTATTGATAATGCGTCTGGCAATGAAATTGCAGATGTATGGCGCTCAAGTGGTGACGTTGTGAACGTGAAAGGTTTACTACTTACTCAGCTACAAACATTACGCTTTAGCTTAAGAACACTGTAAATCAAGCTGGAGACTGAAACGTTTAATTGCGTCGAAACCAGAGCAGTTAAACCAGCGTTTGGCGTCACTGATAAGCAAGGAACTCTCTTATTTGTGTAATCTTATACAAACAGATGGGAGGAGATGGCACCAGTGAAGCGACGAGGAATATGCCATGCCGTTACAAATAGCCTTTACAGAAAATAACGGAAGCGTAAGTGAGCACTTGCTTTTTGAATGTCGCGAGTATCAGGTCGGCCGCTCTGAAAGCGCGGACATCGTTATTCCCCACCCCCAAGTTTCTCGCTCTCATATTGTATTACGAGCAAACAAACAAGCTGACAACGATCACGTTTGGCAGCTAAATGACATGAGCTCTACAGGGTGCTTCAGTGCGGGAATTCAAATAAAGCACCTGACGCTAGACAAGCCCCATGTATTACAGCTTGGTCCAGTACCCTGTGAATTTACTCCCCTTGCGCTCAATAATGTAGTCAAACTTGATAGCCAACGGGAGTGGAGAAAGCAACAACTAAAGCAGTACCAAACGCAGCTTCAACAGTGTAATAGCAGTAATGCTCTTATTAACCTTGCCAGAGAATGTTTAACCCAATCATTAGGGTGTGAACGGGCATCACTCATTTTGTTTGATAAGATAAATAACTATCAACTCGGGGTAGGCTCTGAAAGCTGGATGCAAGGTGAGGACTTTACCGGTAGCCGTACTATCATCAACCAGTGCATGCAAGCTAACGCTGTTCGTGCCATTGGCAATATTGTTTGCGACAAATCGTTAAACAAGCAGCATAGTATAATCAGTCACGGCATTCAGGCTGCCATCTGTGTACCAGTTTGTATTGATGAAAAGCCCGTTGGCGTATTGTACGCAGACTCGACGCTGGGACGCCGTTACTTTACCCAAACGGACATAGATTTTGCCACCTCTTTAGCGAATATGATTTCGATGCGTTTGTTATTCCACACAATTGAGCATAAACTTTCACTTATAAGCTAAAATAAAAATAACAATTTAGTGAAGCAATTCGTTTATTCGAGTGCGTCGCTGTAGTGGTTAGTGAAGTGTGGAGAAGGCTTTGAACAGGCCCGATGTATTCTCGTCGCAAAACAATTCTCTTAAAACTGAGGCGCTAGCTTTAGGGACTTCTATTGCGCCAAATTCCCGTCTAGCTAACCGTTTTCGGGTTGTTGAACAACTTGGTTCAGGTGCTCAGGCCGCCGTTTTCAGCGCCATCGATGAATTACTTGATGTGAAAGTTGCACTTAAGGTCATTGAGGGTGGCGCCAGCGACCCGGTTAAAATGCAAACCATCCGCAATGAAGTCAACATCGCTAGGCAACTACAGCATCCTAATATCATCCGTGTTCATGACGTTTTCTCTGATGGAGATACCGCCTTTTTTACAATGGCGTTTATTGAAGGCGAGCCTCTGTATACACGCATTCAACAACCTATCAGCAAAGCCGATTTCGACAAGTGGCAGCAACAGCTCGTTGAGGCACTGTTGGCCTGTAAATCGATAGGCATTAAACATGGCGATATAAAGCCAGACAATATCCTTCTTGATCACAATGAAGACATTAAACTGATCGACTTTGGAATTGGGCAGAGCGCTGCATCTGGCGCTCAAACGAGCGGACACCAACGCTATACCGCTCCTGAAGTCATCCAGACTGGAAAAGCGAGCGAACACTCTGACACCTACAGCTTAGGAAGAGTGTTAGAAGATATGCTGGGCTGTGTACAAAAGGAAGGACTGGGCTTTTCTCAATACCTGTGGACGAAAAAACGCAAAGCTTGTATTGAACAATTAACACACCATTTGCCCGCGAAGAGACTCTCTTTGGAGCAGGCGCTTAACATCAGCTCATCAGGCGATAACGGCAGTGCTAATGTAACTTACAAAACCCTTGTCACCTTTTCCGCCATTGCCATATTGGTACTTGTGATTAGCGCCAGCATTTTTTCTTACTCTTGGTATCAAAAAACGCAACCCAGACTGCCCTCTGATACTCCTATTCAGCTACTCGTACTCAATGACCCTCAATATCCACTTTTAGATACGATAAACACGTTACTGCGCTATCCCCTGTCTACTCACCCTCACATTGTTTTAGATGATAAAGCGCAAACCCAAACATTGGTGTCAAACTTAGCGTTATCCCCATTTAATAACGACAATGACAGAGTAGACTTAGCGGCTTCAACGTCGGTAAACAGCGTATTATTACTTGATGCTACGCCTACCAGTAGCGATAGTTACTTACTTCACGCCAGTGTTCTTAGTATGCCCGCTAACGAACCTATATTTCACGTGTCACATAATGTAAATGCAAACACCCTGTCCGATGATTTAAGTGTATTTGCTAACAAGCTCATTCAATCGCTATTTGACGCCATCCAAACGCAATCGCCTCAACCACTTCCTGACTTACGCTACCTTGATGCCTTGGACACCGCTTGGCAAAAAGGAGAAGCGTTAAACAGCGCTGACACCGTTGAGGCAATTATAGCAACTACACCGGACTATCCAGGTGGATGGGTGGCAAAGGCTCGAAACGATTTAAATACGGGCGACTATGACGGTGCCAGGCAAGCGATAGGAACCTTATTCCAACTCTCTGACTTGGCAGTGTATTGGCGTTTACAAGGCGAGCTATTAAGAGCAGAGCTAAACGAAGATCTATCTCTTGCTCAACAATCAATAGATGCGCTTATTTCTCAGTTCCCTGACAGACCAGACTTGCTGTCGATGCGTGCAGACATATATCAGTGGGCTGGCGAAGATGCCAAAGCAATGTCCGACTATAAAGCTGCTTTAGCCCTTCGCCCCAATAATGGACAACTTTGGTTTGAACTTGCTCGTCTGCAAATTATTAATGGGGACATTGAAACTGCCACCAGCGACTCATTAACTCGAGCACTCGTAGCGTTTCGTCAAGCAAAAGATCCCCGAGGCGAGAGTTTAGTTCTTAACGCTTTTGGTATTGCTTACCTACGTACAGCTGACAATGTGGCTGCAGCGCAGTATTTTAAAGACGCACTAACATTGCGTGATGCAAAAACGCAGCCCTCTCAGCGGGCTAAAACCTTGGCCAACCTTGCCATCGCCACATCTCTTACGGGCGACTATGCCACCGCAGAGGCGTCATTAGAAGAAGCGGTAAAACTACTCCACGATTTAGGTGACTTGGCACAAGAAGCCCATGTAAACGATACACTAGGTTTTATGTTTGAAGAGCGAGGCCAGTTCGCAAGAGCGTTAGAGTACTACAAACGCGGTCTTGATATTCGTGTGCAAACCGATGACAAGGTGCTTCAGCCGCAAAGTATGAGCAATGTGGCCTATATGCATTTTCTAATTGGAGATATCTCTCTTGCTGAGATTTACTGGCAGCAGGCGAAAATGCTATTTGAAAGAAATGGGGACGAGTCTCACTTACTTCGAACCCATCAAAATCTTGCACAGTTGAGTTTGGTAAAAGGGGACAAGAATACCGCCACCAATTATTTAACCACTGTCGAGCAACGACTCGGTACACAGCACAATCAAGAAAAGCTTTATAACCACCTGCTATTCAGCTACTTAAACTTTGCAAACGGAAATTTGACCGAAGCCACGCAGCACGCCGCTGACGCAAGACGCTTAGCTCTGGCCTCTGAAGATGTCAGAGCCCAAACCGAGGTATTACTATGGCAGGGAGAGATGTGTTTACTTACAGCAAACTGGTTGTGCCTAGAAAACAGTCTTGAAGCCGTGACGCCTACCATTAGCGAAGAGCGCCACGAGCAATTTGCCGTTTATCAATGGTTAACATTGGGATTGAAGCATCATAAAGGCACACTAAATAACGAACGTGACGAGATCTACACTACACTTGTCGATAACACCAACGTGCCGGTAATCACTGAAATTAAAATTCTGCTCGACATGCAGCAGCGGCTTTCTTTGAATGAAAATAGCAGCGCCATGGAGAAGCTTGGCTCGCTCATTAAACCAACCTACTACCAGCCTTACCTGCAGTGGCTATACGTAAAGGCGTCACTAGGTGATGAAGAGTCCATCGAAAAGTTAAAGCAAAAATTAGCGTTATATCCTACCTACTGGCGGAACCACCTTTACTATCGCGCCATACCAGGTAAAGAAGACACGGTGGATGACTTAACATCCAAATGGCTATCTCAATTACCTGAGCAACAGGTTGGAGACTACAGGAACGCCTATTTTGACTGACTTGGCCACCGAGATAGAGAATATTAAAGCGTTACAGGCGACACTTCAGGCTCGATTAGATGCTGACCAAGAGGTTTTGCAACAGCTCGCAAAACGATTGTGGGCTCAACAAGAATCAGAAAAAGCGAAGCTTTCTCGTGAATTACATGATGGGATTGGTCAGCTGCTCACAGGGCTGACACGAAGACTGCAAGCATTATCAACCTCTTCGCCTGAAATAGAAGCCCTACACGGTATCGCCGAAATGGCGTTAAATGATGTCAGACAATTATCGCGGCTAATGAGCCCAACAATCCTTGATGACTTAGGTCTTAAACCAGCACTTAACTGGCTTTGTAGAAATTTGCTCAGTGGTGAAGATATTGAATATCACACCGAGATTACCGTACCGCCTGATCTGCCCAAAGATATAAGCACTTTATTATTTAGAATTGCGCAAGAAACGCTGGTTAATGCTATAAAACACAGTGAGGCCACCAACCTTACTTTATCAATTTCTTACCATCATCACGTTATTCGTTTGGATATTCTTGATAATGGTGTAGGGTTTGATAGTAAAGCCATAGAGCCCGGTATTGGCCTTTCTAGTATTCGCGACAGAGCAGAAGCGTTCAATGCGACACTGGAAATAGACTCTGCAGTAGGGCAAGGCACCAGAACAACAGTAACGGTACCCGTATGACAATTCGTGTAGTGCTAGCCGATGACCATGTGCTGATGCGTCAAGGCGTGTCTCAAATGCTAAATGCCAACCCAGATATCAGCGTAGTGGGAGAATGCGACGATGGTGTCGCGCTAATCGCTGCTGTGTTAAAGCTCTCGCCAGATGTTATTTTAATGGATATTTCTATGCCGCGAATGAGCGGGCTAGTGGCGATTGATAAAATTTTGTCCCAGCGCAGCGACGCAAAAATTCTTGTGCTGTCTATGCATAACGAAGTGGAATACATTGAAGCCATGCGCGATGCTGGCGCTAAAGGCTATATATTAAAAGAATCCTCCGGCGAAAGCCTGGTTGAAGCCATAAAGAAAGTTGCCTCAAACAAAACCTGTTTTCCCAATGAACTAACCCAATCATCTAGCGATCAATGTCAGAAGCACGTATCGCCGCTAAGCGTATTGACGCGAAGAGAGCGAGAGGTATTCTTCTTAGTTGCAGCAGGCAACACCAGTAAGAAGATTGCTGAACTCTTAGATATGAGCCTAAAAACCGCAGAAAACCACCGAAGCAACATTTACAAGAAGCTTAATTTAAGTAGTTCTGCAGAGCTTATCAGAATGGCAGGAAAAGCAGGTTTGTTAGAATAGTTGAGGTTTATTCTCAGCGTAGAACTCTTTTCCATTCCCCTTCTTTCCATATTCCATATTCAGCGAATGCTGGTTGCAGTATCTTAAGCCCTAAACAAAAAAGAGGGGCCTTACTTCATCTGAAACTCTCCACAGCATGGATGCTGTGGCGAAGGCCCCATGGATGGGTTTACGCCGTGTTTCAGATGGAGCAAGGCCCCTCTTATATCAGAAATTAAAGTTCTGCGTATTGCGTTAGGATAAACGCGGCTTCGCCTCTTGATACCCCATTTTGTGGGTTAAAGAAGGCTTTAAGCGTAGGCTGTAGGTCAAATGGACCTTGCTCCACTTTCACTTCTACCTGCATTAGCCCTGCAGCCAGTGCTTGTTGAACATAGCCGCGATACTCAGGTGCAATTGCGTCTGTATCTTCAACTTCCACCGCTTCACCAAGCACGATAGCGATAACCTTTTCAGAGTCAAAGCTGCTCGCGGCATCTTCAAGACCTAATGCTTGAACCATTGAGTACGCCATTTCTTCCTTACTTACCTGCATATTGCTACCAAAAAAGTCGCCGTCAACTTGCATCACCGGTTGCGTATTCATCTCTAGATCCCCAAGCACAGCGCCAGTTGCTGTTGCTGAATTTACGGCGGCAGCATTTTCTGCACTCACGTCAGAGAAGTTCACTGTATTACCATCGTTGGTTTGACGAAGATTAGCGCTAAGCGCTAGCGTATCAGCAAGCTCTACACGCGTTAATGGTGCATTTGGTGCAAAACCGCTTTCCTTTGCGTCCATTAGCTCATTCGCTACTACGTATTCAATGAATGGTTTAGCAGGGTGACCCTCTGCATCATCAATACCGGTATAGCCTGATGTAACTAATAAACGAATGTTCACGTCGTTGGTGCCAGGTATACCCACACCGTTTGTAACACCGAGTGGGTCAACTGACACACCACTAATGCTGCCAATGCCTCGGCTGTATAGTTTCCATGTACCCGGCATGCCCGGAGCAGCTGTGCCTACAGAAGAACCTAAAACAGGCAGGCCGATGCCAGAACCGTAGGTATTTCCTGCTGGGTCTTCTAGTACGAACGCTGTTGCCGTTTCGATAGATGCATTAGCCACTACCATCGATACTTCAGGCCCTACTTCAAAAGTTTCAGTTGGCGACTCACCCACTGGCAGGTAAGTCGTTGGTAGCGTAAAGCTGTCGCCCTCTGCCACGTTAGCAAATGCGTTAAATTTACGATTTTTCTTCACTGTATCGCCAAATACTTCCTCGCCTTCAAGCACGGCAGTTACAGCAGCATAAGCGTTAACATAACCTGCGCCCACTTCCCACTCGTCCATGCCTGCCATTGGTGTTGCGGTTTCCTGAAGAATACGCTTCACGTCTTCCCATTGAAGGTTTGGATCCGCTTCTAGCATTAGTGCAACAATACCTGACACATGCGGCGCAGCCATTGATGTACCGCTAGATACGGTATAAAACGGTAGGTGCTGTGGCTCAATCATCTCCGCGTCGTCAGCTGCACTTAAACCGCCTAAGCTAGACAGTGATGCACGAGCAGAAATAACGTCTACACCCGGCGCTGTTACGGTAGGACGGTCTTCCCACGTGAACACTTCTCCATCAACAACCGCTTGACCACCTTTACCGTCGACACCGCGAGAACTAAAGTCTGCTAGCTCACCCTGCTTGTTACCCGCAGCCACTGTAATTACCCAAGGGGCCTTTTTAAAGTTACCAGTAATTGTCGATTCGCCTGGACCTGAGTTACCCGCTGAGAACACGGTAATAATACCGTTGTCAGCCAATGCTTTAGTTACAACGTTGGTTGGATCGTCTGGGTTGAAGTCTGTACCTACATCACCTGTGTTACCGAATGAGTTAGAGATAACACGAATGTTGTAATCGAACTGGTGTGTTAACGCGTAGTCGAAGCCGCCGATAGTATCTAAAATAAATAAAGCGGCACCCGAGCCATAACCAATAATGTCTGCACCTGGTGCTACACCTGCGTGTAAACCGCCGCTCTTAGCGCCGTTACCGCCTACTGTACCTGCCACGTGCGTTCCGTGACCGCCTAGAATATCGGTGTTAGAGACGTTTTCTTGATAAGTAATCGGTAAAATGCCGCTATAGCTGTTTAGGTTCACTTGCGCTAAAACGTTTTGAACAACATGATCAGGGAATGCTAAATCACTGTGTGTGCCGTCAACACCCGAGTCGTTTACCACTACACCAATGCCCTTACCTGATACCGGCATGCCATTTATGCGAATGTCGCGGTCAGCCTGCAATGCCTGTACACCCGTAATTTGAGTCGACTCATGGTTTTCTAGTTCTAGCGAGTCGTTATTCCACACTGACACAACGTCATCACGTTGATAAAGCGCTTCAACTTGCTGCTTGTTGGCTAACACACCAACAATAGGCACGTTACGCAGGCTAACACCGCCAGTGATGCCTAACGATTCAAGTGCTGTAATTTGTTCTGTTGTGGCAGGTCCCTTACCTTCAAATGTAACAATAACTTGTTGTAGTTCTCGTGGCGAAGCAGCAAGTGCATCGGCCAATGTTTTGTCGAAAGTTTTTGCATTCACCATGCTCGCTGGCAGGGCACAAGCAATAGCTACTGATAATACTGTTTTGTTATTAAGGAACTTCATAATACACCTCTCTTTGAGTACCCCTTGAGTATTTAACAACCAAAGAAGCAAAACTATGGGGAGTTCCCCCTATTCGATGTAATTTATAAAAGCGTTGAAAAAACAGAAATTTGAAAAGAAAAAAGCCCTCACAAAAGGAGGGCTAAAAACACCAACTATCGAGAAACATAGATATGTTGGAGGGAACGAACGCGATATAAGAAATGAAACGCTTATTAACATTAAAAACGCTTTACTGTTGGCGTTTTCTCAGTGAAGTCAACGCGAACAAAACTAGCATTAGAGTAGCAAAGGAAGCGGGTTCACTCACTTGTGTTGAGCCATTGTTGGAACCATCATTAGGCTCTACTGTTTTAACTAACTGAAACAAACCGCCCGCACAGCGGTCGCCACTTTCAAAGAAAACACAAGTATCGGTTTGCCCTAGTCCAGCTAAACCTGAACTAATAGTAAACTCGTAAGGAACACTTGAATCTTCGATGAAGAACTCAAAGCCTTCGCTGCTTTCATCACCAAACACACCATCATCTAAATCAACTATCGCAAAGTCAGCAATGTCGTCTTCTAAAATATCGTAAGAGACGCCATCAAACTCTAACTGAAAAACAAACGATAACCATGTGTTCATATTGAACTGGGTTTCGTTTTCATCGAAAGTGATTTGCCCAATCAAACTGGTTTCGTCAGCTTGGTCACCTAACACTAATCGAGTGAAATCATAAGTGATTACGCCAGCAAAAGAAGGCGCAGAAAATAGAACGAACACTGCTGCAATTAATGACTTCATAGAATGGATATCCATGTGATTTCGTAGAATCAGTATCGAACCAACTGTACGAAGTGCAAATAGGTATTTCCCCCTACATAGTGCCAATGGCTAGTTAATTGTGAGTGTATGCGATGCTTTGCTTTCTACCTAAGAACGTACTTTGATGCATCGAAAGGGGTAGCGCTTTTTTGTCCGCAACAAGCATGACATGAGCAGCATTTCTAAAAGGTAGAACTCGACTTTTTCCATATTTGAAGTTGACCGCAACCGCGCCAACTTCCAAATACGCAAGCGCTTGTGTATTAATACTGTTGCTCTGCGTTTGCGACCAATAATCCCCTTTTTGTATATGAGGAAAAAAAGCGCTTTGTATAAAAGGGCCATTAGGTTTAGTTGGTGTTTGAACCAAGGCAGTCAGCTCTTCTTCATTGGGCAAGCGCCAGTTAGATAGGTTACACACTTTCCGTTTAATCGCTTGCTGCTGAATATGCCTTGTATCGCAACCCGGCTTGTTGAAATAACAACTCCCTCGCTCTTTCACTCCTTTACGCTTTTTTTCGTCGAACCAACTGTAGCTCCAATAACTGTCAAAGGGTGACTCGTCATCTCTTCCCACCAGCCAAGTAACCTCGAGCTCTCTGTCGTAAACACAATGCCAAGGGCCTTGCTCATTTGAAATGGCCTGTCCATGTGAGTTCAATTTTACGAATCGATACTCTGCTGTTTCTTTAGCTGCAAATATATCAGGCACGCTTTTTAAAAATTGATAAAGTACGCTTAACTGCGTACCAACGAGGACTATAGCGCAAAGGACAAAAAGCTTTTTTACGAATAACAGCATAGCATTACCCTTACAATTCATAGCTAAGCCGCAAAGGTCTAACATGTCGGGTATGAGCAATTTGAGCGTGATCAAACGCGCTTACCCACAAACAAATACCATCAGTTAAACTGATGTCTGTCTTTTCGGAAGCTTGCTTCTTTCGCACAATTTCAAGGTTCCAGTAACCGTTTGCATACCTTCCATAAGCACGCACGTCGGCTCGTCCCCCTTCAAGCTGATTAGAACGGTACAAAACCGAATTGATCAAACTGCCTATTGGTAAATCATCCCGTTTGGGAGAATAAGCTTTGTAGTCAAACCAGCTAGCATAACCTTGATGGTCAAACGAAGGTGCGTTAGGAAGGCGTTTCGGGGTAACATTTTCGCTGCTGTACCATTTCCAGTTTAAGACGTAGCTTCCCCCCATATCGCCGTCTTGCTGATAGCCGGCCGTGTACCTTTTTTCGCCTATAATAGGCGCTACGGGCCTGCCGATATAACTGTCGTCGACCAAGTACATAGCATTCGTTCTTACCGCTTTCCACTGCCACAAATCAACGACACCGTCGGATGTAAAATGATAGCCTTTTTTATGTTTATTAGCAGGTAGTTCAGACCGAGGCTGACTCCCTAAATGGGCGGTGGCAGCGGCTGCTATACTGCAACTTTTAGAAAACAGCAGCGCCAGTTTATCTTCGTAATACTCCTTCTCATCGAACCGCTCAAAACCATGGCTTTTTACTCGCCAACCTGCATCGGTTTTAACTAAAGGAAGGTGAAGTAAACTTTCCGTAGGATCTTGCCAGCGAACAAAGAAATATGTTTCAGCCGTATTGTGAAGCGTTTTAATCGTAACGTCCGACGTCCCTTTATAAAAATTGGCGCCGGCAAAAGTTTTTACTATGACGCCAGGTGCCTTTTGCCAAGCACTCTCATTGGCTTTTCCATCAATTTTGATAAACACATCGTCGGCAACCACTTTAGATTGCAGAGTGGTAGGCGTAGATAATGTGAACAAGTACAAACTACACGTTACCAATGCAGCTGCCCCTAAATAAAAATATCCTTGCTTGAAAGTGAAAGGTTCAAAAATAATGTGGAGAAGGTATGTTACCGGCTTTTGAAAGTAGTATCGCAAGGGGTGTAGCGCAATAAAAATAAGTAGTCCTACCGCACTATAATAATGGATAAAGCGCACCACTATATGTGTCAGTTCAAAAAAGAATTGTGCCCCACCACTCACTACCGACACGCAAATAAGTGCAGAGCCTATTTGGTTAAATGTTTTTGGTACAGCCTTTTCTTTTCGTTGATTTAGCAGCGCGAAAAGCATTACCGGCATCATCACAAGCAATAACAGCCCTGAAATCACGTGCCAAATATGCACAAGCCCTTCAGGTAACAGCCAATCAAAATAAAGCCAAAAGTCTCGATGCTGTGACGCAATACGAAAGCCGCTTAACAACTGTGTGATTAAGCAAAAGCCTACTACCAGATGGCTAAATAAAAACAGTTTTTTGCGCGTCATTTTCGTACACAAATTTGCCGAATACTTATGCTGCACAATTATGAATTTTTTATGACTCCCCCATCAATAGGGTGTTCCCCCCATATCTCATCGCCTCATTTTTTTATCCAATACGCACCAAACAAAACTAAGGTAACAGTCATATGATTATGCGTAGTTATAGAACGATTCTGGCACTGCTTTTATTGAGTTATGCGGGCACGGTAGTATCAGCTACTCACTTATACCGGTTAGCATGGGATAGCGACCCCGCACACCAGGCGATAGTAGGTTTTTCACCTAAGGGGGTTAGCCTTTCACCTTATGTTCTATATGGAACGTCAACCGATGAAGACCAATGGCAACGGGTAGAAATTAGTCACAAAGCCAGTTTCTTTAGCCTTGAATCTTACTTTGTGCGGCTTACCCGTTTGCCTGCCGACAGTGCGATTTACTTCAAGGTATGTGATTTTGATGGTTGTGATACCCCAATGTGGTTTAAAACTGCATCAACTGAACCTACCCCATTTACAGCTATTGCAGGCGGCGACACACGCACGGGCTGGACGACGCGGCAGGAAGGCAACAAGCTAGTAGCAAAGATTCGCCCCTTGTTTATTATGCACGGCGGTGACTTCACCAATGGTAATACCCCTTTTGAAATGGCGGGTTTTCTTGATGACTGGCAGCTAACTTTTTCAAATGATGTGATAAACGGCAAAGCGTTTAAGCGCATTTATCCCATCATTCCCACTCACGGTAATCACGAAGACACCAACTATGCCACCTTATGTCAGGTGTTCGGTGTCGACTTTATACGAGACAATGTGTGTGATGAACAAGACACCTACGGCGCGTTAACCGTTAATGCACTGGCTAGAGTTTATACGCTCAACAGTCAGTACCAAGAAAGTGGATGGCAAGTGTATGCAACCCAGATGAATGACTGGCTTGCGTCAGATTTGCAGTCGAGCCAGCAAGCGCCCTTGTGGCGACTAGCCCAATACCACAAGCCCATATTCCCTCATTTCGATGGAAAGTCATCGAATGAAGGGTTGTTCCAGTGGTGGGCAACACTGTTTTACCAGCACAACATGAACCTTGTTGTTGAGTCAGATACCCACATCAACAAACTGACCTATCCTATGACACCAGTGCAAAACGAGGTCGCCTTTCGTCGTTCAGACGAAGGTGGTACCGTTTATGTGGGTGAAGGCAGCTGGGGCGCTCCGGCTCGTTCTGCTAATCAGTCCTACCCTTGGACCATTGACCTTGCCAGTATTCAACAGTTTAAAGTGTTGAGCATTACTTCTAGTGAAATACAAGTGCGTACCGCTGAATTTGATGAAGAAGCCAGCACTCTTTCGATGGAACAAAGAGAAAGGAACCCGTTAGCCTTGCCTGAAAATATTAAATGGTGGATAGCCAATGACGTAGGCGCTGTTTTCACTCTAACTCAGAACAGCAAAGGGTTAACAACCTACTTACCGCCAAATCAAGAAAATCGACGGGCTTATACGCTTACAGCAAAACACGATAGTTTTATCTCTAGTGCAAAACCCACGATGAACTACAACGCTTACCCTAGCGGTATGATGGTGGTTAATAACCATGTTCAGTATGGTGAAACAAAAGCTCTGATGAGCTTTGATGCAAGTGACATAGCAAAATGTGCCACTCTCGATAGCGCTACCCTGTCTTTTCAATCTAACCCAAGCCAAACAAGTACCGCAACGGGGTTAGCTAGCGAACTATTTCCCGTATATCCGAACCCCACGGCATTGGGCATATCAACTGTTACGCCAAGCTTCAATGAAAACACTGTGAACTGGCATAGTGGGCATTCGCTCTTTTCTAGCAATGCATTTGCAAATGTTAACGTCATTGATGCAGGTAATAATATAACCCTTCCTTTAGACGAATCTACTATTCGTACACTGCAGCAACAGTTTTTAGTACACGGTGCGTTTGGGCTTGGAATTTCATCGAAGCATCCTCTACAGCTGCGCTTTATCGACGCTAGCGAAAACACCAAATCACCTGTTTTGCACGTGGCCTTTTTAGCTACCGAAGATTGCTTTTCAACGCCTAACAACCTTTTAACGCCACCGCAGACCCTTGCAAACTTGCACGCAAGCGCAGGCGTTTTTGAAACCTATTTCGTTGATGCTATTGAGAACGACAGGACCCTTTCCATTTATTTAGAGCGCGGTTTTGGCGATGCTGATTTGTATGTACAAATTGGACAAAACGTCAGTTTTCGTAACTATGTATGCCGCTCTAATGGGGTAGACAATACGGAAAGCTGCATCATTGACGTACCGCATGGAAGCGCCGTTTCTATTGGTATTCATGCTCGCTCTCAATACCAGGGGCTGAGTTTACGAATTACAGATAAATAACTCCGTATATAGGCAATTAAGGTATTGCTAGCGCTGTAGCTGTATTCGGCTGAGGCGCGCTCCCCTATTGAGAGAGAAGGTAAAACAATGAAAAACGCGATAAATTATTCCCGTCGACAATTTTTTAAAACGGCGGGGTTATCCGCTTCAATTTTAGGCTTTAGGGCTTCAGCCGCGCCTTTTGAAGCGCTGAATACGTCTTTTAAGCTTGATAACAACTACTACTTCCAACATGGAGTTGCCAGTGGTGATCCGCTCCCTAACGCTGTAGTCCTATGGACTCGCATCAGTCATGTTGCAACTGAAACACTAGTCACACTGCATGTTGCTTTAGACAGTTCGATGAAAAACAGCGTGCTTAAAGAACAGTTAACCACGTCTGAAAGTCGAGACTATACCGTAAAAGTTGATGTCCAAAACCTTTCGTCGGATACCACCTACTTCTATCAATTTGAAGTCAACGGCTACAGAAGCCGCATAGGCACTACGAAAACGGCACCTGTCACGACAGACCATGTCCGCTTTGCGGTTGTAAGTTGTTCAAACTACCCCGAGGGCTTTTTCAATGTCTACCACGCTATTACGAACAAAAATGCCGTTGGGGATATTGATGCCGTCCTTCACTTAGGCGACTACTTATATGAATACGCCGAAGATGAATACGGCGATGGATCGCGGTTAGGCAGAGCGCCATTGCCTGACAAAGAAATTACCAGCTTAAGTGACTACCGGACTCGACACGCCCAATACAAAACTGATCCTGATTTAGCTTTACTGCATGCTGCTTACCCCTTTATCACGGTGTGGGACGATCATGAAATTACGAACGATGCTCATCGCACTGGCGCTGAAAACCATAACGAGGGCGAAGGCAACTACCAACTACGCAAATCTTACGCAATTCAAGCCTATTATGAATGGATGCCTATTCGCGAAGGCAGTATCTACAGGCATTTTGAGTGGGGCTCGCTCCTTGATTTATATATGCTTGATACACGCATTGAGGGACGCGACCCGCAGGTTGATTCTCCTGTTTCAGCAGAACGCTACGATACCAACCGTACACTTCTTGGCGATCCGCAAGAACGCTGGTTACTAGATAAGCTCACTTCATCTACGTCTACATGGCGCTTTTTAGGGCAACAAGTGATGTTTGGTCAATTCAAAGGACTGAACGCGCCAAACCTAGAGGCAGCCGGAATTCCTGTTACCAAAGATATTCTTGCGCTTAACATGGACCAATGGGATGGCTACCCTGAAGCTAGGCAACGAATTCTGGACGCCATCAAAGCCTATAGAATAGAGAATACGGTTGTATTAACAGGCGATATCCACACGTCTTGGGGAATGGAGGTTTTTGAAGACAGTACTAACGGGTACACCTACAACGATCGTGTTCGCCTTGGTGAACAGCCCTTAGCAGTGGAGTTTGTGACGCCTTCGGTAACATCGCCGGGGTTAAGCGCCCCTGCTGCAGACCCGCTAGCCACATTGATACCGACAATGAACCCACATATGAAATACGTAGAGCTTAAATCTCACGGCTTTATGATTGTTGATGTTACCCATCAAAAAGTAACCTGTGATTGGTGGTATGTAGATACTATTGATAGTGCCGCATACAAGGCTTATTTGGCAAAAAGTTTGTATACCACCAATGGAAGCCAACGATTAACTGAACGCAAAGACCTAGGTGTATCCTTTGACTATACGCACAACCCTTTTAAATAAGTTCAGTTGCTGACAGCAGCCAAATCTTAGGGCGATTTAAAAGCGTTGAAGATTAATCAACGCTTTTGTTTAGTATTTTTGCTAACTCGTAGTTACCTTGTGAAAGTGCGATATCAGCGACCGAATTGTCCGCATTATCCATGTGGGCGGGATTAGCCCCTTTATCGATAAGCGTATTGATAATTTCTTGTCTGTCGAACAGGCTTGCGAACATTAACGCGGTTTGGCCTTTTGCGTTTTCTTCGTCAATATCGCAATCGGCAAATACGAGCTGTTTGGCAACGCTTACATGACCTTTAAAGATGGCGCCCATTAGTGCAGTGTTGCCGCGATTGTCTTCTTGGCATGGGTTGGCGTGTGCATTGCTGATAAGGAAGTCTACCGTCTCAGTGTGGCCATGATAGGCAGCAAGAATAAGCGCGGTATAGCCTTTTTCATCCGCTACGTTAACATCTAGGCCAGCTTGATAAAATGCAGCTAGCATGGCGCTATCGCCTTCTCGCGCCGCATCAAAATAGCGTGCTTTCAAGGCTTCCATATTAGGCGTAGTTGCACTTTGTTGAGTATTAGCTTGAGTTGTTGAGTCAGTTGCCGCACTAGTATAAACACTGGTGAAGGTGGCAACGACGAACAGTGCTGCCATAAGTGTTTGCTTCAAAAAAGACATTGTGCCCCCTTACTGGTAAATTAAATTTGGTTACTAATAAACTCTTTTGGCAAAGCGGTTTTAGCAAAGCTATAAGAGAAAGGTCGTTAAAGAAAAATGGGAGTTACTCAACACTGTGATGTAACTCCCAACGTTATTGCTACTTAGCTTATTGCATAAGTGCCGTTAGGCTTTCTGCAACTTGCTTTGCTTTTGCAGCGCGTGCTGCTTGTTGCTCCATCAAGTCTTTTGCAGTTTGGCGAACTTTCGACATTGGCGCTTTAGCTAGTTTAGCTACGCCCTTACCGTAGTTCTTATCTGCGTTGTACATATAAGCACTAATGATTACGCGAACCTCTTCTTCAGGTACCGATGCTAACGCTCCACCTAAGTTACTAATAAGGTGCGCTTGACCTTCTTTAGTTAGGTTTCTGAAAAACTCACCCGCTTGCTTAAAGTTCTGTTCTTTGTAGAACGGAATTTGTTGTGTCATACCTGCAAGCGGCTTGCTTGAATAACGAAACGCTGGGTCTTCGTTAAGGTCAAGACGGCGGCTTGGCTGATAATTCACATCGCGATTAGAGTTAGTTGTGCGAAGCTGTCCGTGTTGCTCATGGTTATTGATAACCGCATTTTTCGGCGCGTTAATAGGAATGCGGTACGCATTAACACCTAAACGATAGCGCTGCGTATCAGCATACGAGAACAAACGACCTTGAAGCATTCTGTCTTCTGATGGCTCAATACCTGGAATTAAGTTGCTTGGTGCGAATGCCGCTTGTTCGGTTTCTTCAAAGAAGTTATCCGGTACACGGTTTAGCACAAGGCGACCAATTTTCTTAGCAGGCACTAGCGATTCAGGCCAAATTTTAGTGGTATCAAGTGGGTTAAACTCAAAATCATCCAGTTGCTCAGGCTCTAACTCTTGAAGATACAGATCCCAAGATGCTGTTTCACCTTTTTCACCGATACGGGTATACACATCCGTGGTGTGCGGCTGGAAGTCCATACCTTGAACTTTCATTGCTTCTTCAGCAGAGAAGTTCTTAATAGGTTGGTTCGCTTTCCAAGTAAACTTCACATACTTGTAATTACCTTCGTCATCAACAAATTTAAATGCGTGAACGCCTGAGCCGTCCATATTTAAATAGCTTGCTGGTGTACCGTAATCAGAGAAAAGCATGGTTAACGTATGCGTTGACTCTGGCACGTGAGAGAAAAAGTCAAAAATGCGCTTCGCATCTTGCTTGTTCGTTACCGGCGACGGTTTAAATGCGTGAACCATATCAGGGAATTTAATCGCATCACGAATAAAGAATACCGGGAAGTTGTTGCCTACTAGATCCCAGTTTCCTTGTTCGGTGTAAAACTTCACCGCAAAACCACGTGGGTCACGCAGTGTCTCTGGCGATAAATGTCCGTGGACTACTGATGAAAAACGAACAAATACTTCTGTCTTTTTACCTTCGCCTTGAAATGGTGCGGCAACGGTCTCGTCAGATAGGTCGACATAGTTTTCATAGTAGCCGTGAATACCAACACCACGGGCGTGAACAACACGCTCTGGAATACGCTCACGGTCAAATGCCGCTAGCTTTTCAATAAGGTGAGAGTCTTGTAGCAATACTGGACCCCATGGACCTGCAGTTTGCGAGTTTTGATTATCGCCTACGGGGGCACCATTTTGTCGGGTTAGTGTATCGGCGCTTACCCCTAAGGTAAGCATACTGGCAGTTATGCCGCCTAGGACAAACTTAGTTAAGGTTGATTTCATCGAGGTTCTCACAGCTGTACTCCTACATGAAGGTTGGTACGAGGTTTAGGGGCTTTTACTTCTACACAAACTTGGTCGCCATAATAGTTATCAGCGTAATTGCATTGCGTTCGAATTGATTGCTTCGTGGTGGAGGAAACACGGTGGCTATTCGCCGTTGTTAGTTTTTTTAATAGTGCGCTCATTTCGCTCTCCTTGTTAGGTTGAGAGCATTATCATTAATTGAACAAAACTATTAAAACGGGTTAAAACGATTCATATAATTAATTTATTTAATTATAAAGAAGAGCCTTAATCGAAAAAAGATATAGGAGTAGCGTAGAGAGTGGCATTAGGGAATATAGAACTTAAAGGAAGTGCGGAATAATGAATTAACGGATGCATTTGACTAGTGCGCTAGGTACACGAATTCGAAACTAACGGCGCCACTTTCACCCAAGATGAATGTGTGGCGTCGCTGTTGGAGATACAAGTTAGCCTTTCAACCAGGGACCGGTAATGGCCAAGGTTTTCGTTGGTGAGTAAATATTAACGAAAAGTGTATTACCGTCTGGTGAGAAACACGCACCTGCTAGTTCTGTTTGCGCATGTAATTTAGCAAAGTTGTATACTTCTCCGCTTGGCGTAACACCACGCAAATGGTTATCTACTATGTCAGTGTACTGATCTTCGCACACCAATAAATGCCCGTTCGGGCACACAGTTAGATTATCGCCAAAGTTGTACAGGTTCTTGTCTTCACTTTCTAAAAACAGCTGAAGCTTGTCTTGGTTACCATCTTCTGATGTAACAAGCTTCATTACCTGACCTAGCTGCTTTTGCCCGCCATTGGTACAGCAGAAATAAAGCTCATCTTCGCCCCAGTGTATGCCTTCACCGCGAGCAAAAAGCGCGGCACCTTTATCGTACCCTTGCACGCGTAAATCATCATTAGGGCTTTCTGGGTTATCTAAAGCTACCCACTCAACGTTGAACCATGTAGCTAAAGGCATAGCATTGCCATTCCAGTTACGTGTATCGAACTGAGGCTTCCCTTTTACCACCAAAGCTTCTAACTGACCGCCCGCCGCTAAGTTACCGTACTCTTTAGGTACAAAGCGATAAAGCAAACTATCGCCTCTGTCTTCGGTCAGGTAGACAATACCCGTTTTAGGGTCAACACAAGCCGCTTCGTGATTAAATCGCCCCATGTCTTTAAGCGGATTAGCCTTTATTAGTGAGCTCGCATTGGCAGGTACTTCAAATATATAGCCGTGATCATTATTTACTACATCGCCGTTAGGGCCGTGAGGACGGTCTACCGATTCTTCACACGTTAACCATGTGTTCCATGGCGTAACGCCGCCAGAGCAATTTCTCACGGTGCCAGCCAAGCTAACAAACTCTTTTTCAACCTTTTGAGTGCTAAGGTTATACACCATGTTTGTGGTACCGCCAGGTAATGCAATGCCATTAGCGTAACTGTCATAAGCTAAGTCGCTGGAATGCGCTTGAATAGACTCAGGCTGAGCGTTTAAGTGTTTAGGGTGTAGTTCATGATTGCGTATTAGCGCCACTTTATTGCTACTACCATCTATGGGTAGGCACCCCATTCCATCGGCTCTATCAGGTACATGCATACCGTCAGACATTGCATTGCCAAGACTTGAAATAACTTTATAGCTAAAGCCTTTGGGTAAATCGAGCAGCTTTTGGGGGTCGGCAACGAGCGCGCCATAACCTTCACTAATTGGCATTGACGCCAAATTCATTTTCTTACCAAAAGCACTGGTCGCTAGCCCACCAAATGCCAAAGAGCCTACTAAAAACTGGCGTCGTGTAATCATGAAAATCTCGTTAAACAATAAAGCCGGGCATGATAGCCATTAATTGTTACAGTATAACAACACTATAAGAAATCATTGGCAAGTGGCATTCGTATTTTATAGGCAGACAGCTTTGGGAAAGCGGTTAATGGGGAGATGTGGGTTGGTGTCGGCGCTCTTACTTAAAAGCAAAGATGGGTTTACGGCGTATAGCTCCCCTCCTCTTCAAGCTATTTACTATGCCGGTTAAGGAGGGAGTGAAGCCCCATCAAAAACTGATCGCAGCAGGGACGCTGCTGCGAAGCCGCCATGGATGGCTTTACGGCGTGTTTTTGATGGGGCTTCACTCCCGAAGTTCTAAATCGCAGGCATAAAAAAAGCGCACCTAAGTGCGCTTTTTTGGCTTGTGTTGCTAAGTCTAGATTAGTCTAGGATCTTAGATACAACACCAGCACCTACTGTACGACCACCTTCACGGATTGCGAAACGAAGACCTTCTTCCATCGCGATCGGAGCAATTAGCTCAACTTTGAATTTAAGGTTGTCACCAGGCATTACCATTTCTACGCCTTCTGGAAGCTCTACTGCACCAGTTACGTCAGTTGTACGGAAGTAGAACTGTGGACGGTAGCCTTTGAAGAATGGAGTATGACGGCCACCTTCATCTTTAGACAGTACGTATACTTCTGCTTCGAAGTTAACGTGTGGAGTGATTGAACCAGGCTTAGCTAGTACTTGACCACGTTCAACTTCATCACGCTTAGTACCACGTAGAAGAACACCAACGTTCTCACCTGCACGGCCTTCGTCAAGAAGCTTACGGAACATCTCAACACCAGTACAAGTAGTCTTAGTAGTGTCTTTGATACCTACGATTTCTACTTCTTCACCAACCTTGATGATACCTTGCTCAACACGACCTGTTACAACAGTACCACGGCCTGAGATTGAGAATACGTCTTCGATTGGAAGGATGAACGGCTTGTCGATTGCACGCTCTGGCTCTGGGATGTATGAATCAAGCGCTTCACCAAGCTCGATGATTTTCTTTTCCCACTCTGCGTCGCCTTCAAGCGCTTTAAGAGCTGAACCTTGGATAACTGGTAGGTCATCACCTGGGAATTCGTATTCGTTAAGAAGTTCACGAACTTCCATTTCTACTAGCTCTAGAAGCTCTTCATCATCAACCATGTCACACTTGTTCATGAATACGATGATGTAAGGAATACCAACCTGACGACCAAGTAGGATGTGCTCACGAGTCTGAGGCATAGGGCCATCAGTCGCAGCTACTACTAGGATACCACCGTCCATCTGAGCAGCACCAGTGATCATGTTTTTAACGTAATCAGCGTGTCCTGGGCAGTCTACGTGTGCGTAGTGACGAGTAGGAGTGTCATATTCTACGTGTGAAGTAGAAATGGTGATACCACGAGCTTTCTCTTCAGGCGCGTTATCGATTTGATCGAAAGCCTGAGCAGAACCGCCGTAAGTTTTAGAAAGAACTGTAGTGATAGCTGCAGTTAGGGTAGTTTTACCGTGGTCAACGTGGCCGATTGTACCCACGTTTACGTGGGGTTTCGTACGTTCAAACTTTTCTTTTGCCATTTCTATTATCCCAGCAAAGTTACATTAAAAAATTTAGAAATTTTACATGAGCTGGGGAGAAATAAACTGGTGCTGATAGGCAGATTTGAACTGCCGACCTCACCCTTACCAAGGGTGCGCTCTACCAACTGAGCTATATCAGCACTGATTTGGAGCGGGCAGCGGGAATCGAACCCGCATCATCAGCTTGGAAGGCTGAGGTAATAGCCATTATACGATGCCCGCAATCCTAATTCTCTGGCCACCTCATAGAGAAAGTGGTGGAGGGGGCAGGATTCGAACCTGCGAAGGCTGAGCCGGCAGATTTACAGTCTGCTCCCGTTGACCGCTTGGGTACCCCTCCAGATTGATGGTGCCGACTGCCGGAATCGAACTGGCGACCTACTGATTACAAGTCAGTTGCTCTACCAACTGAGCTAAGTCGGCACTACATCAAGTGGGTGCGCATTCTAGAGTATTGTTTAACTCTGTGCAAGTGTCTTTTTGAAAATTTTTCAATTTTCTTTTTTGACCAATTTTTCAACTAATCAAAAACTTACGTCGATGTTCACTTTAGAAGTTCACTTCGAGCGTAGCGGGCAAGACCCTGCATCACCAAATGAGCGAGGCGCATGTTATCAGCAGATTTTAAGAATGCAAACACTTTTTTGTCTCCACCCCCTAAAATTATATCAAAATCGGTTTGTTTGCTTGATATGTAATCAATAGCGCTCAAATAAACACCATATAGTGCCGCATGACACCCTGATGCCACACAATCTTCAGTATCGGTTCCCACACCAAAGGTGGTTGGAATTTCATCATTCGCGAACACTTTTTTAGTAGAAGCAACCAAAGCATTACGCATTACTTGAAAACCAGGTACGATCCAACCGCCTAAATGTTGACCATCCACAACAAAATCAACCGTAATTGCCGTACCCACATCCATAACAAAAAATGCTTTTTTTGACTTTTCTGCAGCGCAGACCATAGCAAGCCATCTATCAACGCCCATTTTTTGAACATTCGCGTAACTATTTTTTATGCCGAAGGCTTCTTTCTCTGTGTGCTTTTCTACAAAAACAATATTTCGTTCATTGCACATGGTGGATATTTCATCAACCAGCTCTTGGTTTCTTACCGAGGCGATATATAAATGGGAAATTTTTTTCTGAGAATCGATAAAAGAGAATAGAGATTTGGCATCTTCGCATGCATTAGGCTCTTCTTCTGCATGACAAAGCAGTGAATATTTTATTCGGGTGTTACCGATATCCACTAATATGACGTGGTTTTCTTCAATGTTGTTCATATTTTTGGTTTCAATCGCAAAGCAATCCGTAAAACGAACGGATAAAATGCTATTTAAAAATCACAAAGATGAACTACGAAGTACTTTTATTATAAAAATGGCAAAAATTTTCGTAGCTCTGCTATAAAACAAAAATAAAAAGTTAATTGCCTCTAAGGCTAACTTCGCCACCGTGGAATCGGGTAATACCGTCTTGCGTTTCAACTAGTAGCGCGCCGCTGGCGTCCACTCCCCTATCAATTCCGGAAAAACGCTTCTCACCCATTTGTAAAACAATGCGTTTATCGGCGTATAAGTCGAGCGCTTCCCAATATGCTGTGAATGGCCCGAAGCCCTGCTGGGTAAATTTAGGTAAATAAGACCAAAGCGATTTAATTATTTCTGCCGCCAATGCATTTCTATCTGGGATAGTGCCCAAATATGACGCAAGGTCGCTATGAGGCTGACCCACATCGTATTGATTATCGGGTACGCAAACATTTAAACCTATGCCGATAACACTATGCGCTGTAGCGCCTATTTGCCCTTCTACTTCAATAAGTACGCCCGCAAGCTTTTTACCTTGCAAATAAATGTCATTGGGCCACTTTAATTCGGCATCTTCTACGCCAAATTCTTTAAGCGCATCGCAAACCGCTAGCCCAACTAACAAAGAAAGCCCAGCCATGCTTTGATAACCGTCAGGAAAAGACCAGTACATAGAAAAAGTTAGGCTTCCGCCAACGGGAGCTAACCATGAGCGCCCGTGTCTACCACGTCCATCGGTTTGAATTTCGGCAAAAACTACATCGCCGTTCTCAAGATCTTCTCGTTTGCTGGCAATACGCTTCTTCATTTCCGTATTGGTAGACGGCAACACTGACTCAACATCAATAACCGCTCGTTTTGTATTGCCTAAATGACGTTTAATGCTATCGGCGCTTAACAATGGAAAACCTCGTTCTAAACGGTAGCCTTTACCTTTTACTTTAAATACATCTAATCCCCAATCGGCAAGTTGGGAAATATGGCCTGCTACAGCGGTACGTGACAGACCCACTTGCTGTGCAATAGTTTCACCTGAGTGAAACTGACCGTCAGACAACAAAGCCAGTATATGTTTTCTTATAGCTTTTGATGCTTGTCTCATAGCGAAATAAGTCCTTTGTTTCCTAATAAGCGCACTTCTGGCTCAAGCTGTATACCAAACTTTTCATGTACGCTTGCTATGATATCTTTTGCCATGGTGATAACGTCGCTTCCGGTGGCTCCACCTAAATTAGTAAGCACCAATGGCTGTGTAGGGTGGCATCGTACTTTATTCAAAGTCTTGCCTTTAAAACCGGCTTGGTCGATAAGCCAAGCTGCCGGTATTTTAATTTGTTCGTTTTCAACTGCTGGCAATTCACTACTTTCGCTCACCACAAAATGGGGTACTGCATCGTATTCTTGCGCAATTCCTTGATACACGGCTTGTGAAACAACTGGGTTTTTAAAAAAACTCCCTGCATTGCCAAGCTCGGCTGGGTCGGGAAGTTTGCTCTTTCTAATTTCTATTACCTTACTATATATCTTTTCTGGGGTTGGCTCAGAAAGCGCGGCTAATTCACCATAGCTAGTTTCAAGTTCGTAATGCTTGGGCAGTTTAAAGTTTACATGAGTGATCAGCACTTTGTTCGCGAGTTCGTGTTTAAACACACTGTCTCTATAGCCAAATTGACAGTCCTTATTGGTGAGCACAACTTGTTCGCCGGTCTCAAGGAATACACACTCTACTTTTTCGATTAATGTATTTACCTCTACTCCGTAGGCGCCAATATTCTGAATAGGGCAAGCGCCAACCGAACCAGGTATTAATGCTAAGTTCTCAAACCCATACCACTTCTCGCTCATACACAAAGTCACGAAGTCATGCCAGTTTTCGCCAGCGCCAACTCTTAAGAAGTGATGACTCTCTGTATCGAAATGACTAATACCTTTAATTTCGTTAACTAGTACTGTTCCATCAAAGTCATTGGTAAAAATGGAGTTGCTTCCACCACCAAGAATGTAGATGGCGTTATCAGTTCGATTTTTGATTGATTTGTATATAGATAAAAAAGACGAAACATCGGTGAATAGCTCAATTGAATCACAGGATGCTGAGAGACCAAACGTGCTATAGCTTTGTAATGAAGGCATATAATTTTACGAACTGCGAACAATTCGCTAATGGTAGGGTAACCAAGCATTAAATAAAAGTGTAAACACACAAATAAGTGGTTGCATGGGCATGCAACCTTAAGCTCTTACTGGCACTATTGCTCTTCGGCTTTGTAGCCGATACGAAAACCGCCCCAGTGCTTACCTTTAACATAAATAGGCGCTGATAGATCGTGCATTATCTCGCCGGTATCACGTTTATATGTCTGGAGTAAAAAAGTAGAGGTATTGCTACCACAACGACTCCCTGTTTTATCGCTAAATATACGCTTTGTGCGATTATTCGCTAAGTCTGTCTCGTAATCACCGGTAAGGGGCTGGCTAAACTTTTTATTGTGGGTAGGAAAATAGCCATTCTTATCTACTGCTCCAGAGTAAATAATATAGCTGTGATTATCTAAAATGGGCTCCTGCAGCTCCGGAAGCGCCTTATCAGTAAAGCTATCAAAAGGAGTAGTGTGCTTTTCGGGGTTGGTGTTTGGCACCGGTGTATAATCAAAACTAAATAATTGTGACTCGGATATCTCACCGTTTGATATTGCTTGTTCGAAGCGCTTACCTATTTTTTGTGCTGTTGATATCGCGATATCCCTTACTTCACTATTCCTGTCGTTTACATCGAAACTCTCTAATAGTCTGAATATATCTTCTGCGTGGCTGCTCAATGTAAGCGCTCGTGTTGCTACATCATTGAGATCTCGCTCTAGATTTTCCGTCGTGCTATGTAGCTGTAATATATTGGCACTGATACCTGCACTGTGATCAGTATTACTCTCTACCATACCTTGCATAGCGCCCATTGATTCGCGAGCTTGCGTAGATAATGAGCTTGAATGAGATATGGCATTTTCACTTTCTTGTAACTGCACATTCATATCGTCACTAGAATTAAGCACAGTTTGCATTGTCTCGACCGCGGCTTGACTGCTCGTATTCATATCTTTCAACAAGCTTTCAATTCCTGATGTAGCATCCGTTGTTTTTTTTGCTAACTCTCTTACCTCATCCGCAACAACGGCGAAGCCTCTTCCCTGTTCACCTGCTCTTGCGGCTTCAATAGCGGCATTTAACGCCAGCATATTTGTTTGATCGGCCAACTGATTAATTGTATTGGTAATAGTACTGATACCCTCAGCCCTACTTTTTAAAATAGTTAATGCTTCTGAGGACGCATTTATATTCTTTACGAGCTGTTGTTGCTGCTTCAACACTTCTTTTAAAGACAAAGTACCTAACTGTGTTTTTTCGTCAGACTCACTCATTGATGCATAGGCATTCTTTGCAAGTTCATCTAACGAGCTTGATGAAGTTTCTAAGTGCTGAAGTCGCCCGCTCATCTCACCAATATTTGCGACCTGTTCATTAAAGGCTTTTGATAATTGTTCAAGGAAAAACGAAATAGAGGCGCCGCCTATAGCAATGTTACTTACAGCATGACTAACCTTCGTAGCATCGTTATTTTTAAGATTAGTTACATCTAACTCTATAGATGAACTGACATTTTCTATTGTCTTTTTATCAGACACGCTACAAACAAAAAACGCCCCAACCAGAGCACTCACAAAAGTAATGCCAGAAGCTATCCAGTGATTATCAGTGACCCAATTTGCCACCAAACTGCTTAACCCAGCGATAGCCGCCATCAATAAATACTTCATCAAACGCACTTAACATTTCATTAACATTTTTCAAATGTAGTCTGATCGCTATCTAATTTCTATAAGCAGTTGGTAGTAGAACTCCATTTACTTCAATGCAATTAATGAGAGCAGAGTGTATTACTTTGAATATTGGGGTCAGAGTACATTTCTACATTGCCAATGGGTCGCAGTGGTAGTTGGCTTCTAATTAGGACAATTGCAGTGGGAACTAATGAAATAAAGTACTCTGACCCCATTTTGATGTTCGCTGGAGCATGGCGGGGAAATTAATGTACTCTGACCCCATCATTTTTCTTTCTTCCAAACGCAAAAAACCCGCCGTTAGGCGGGTTCTTCTTAATGG
>NZ_JBSWXP010000009.1:0-191470 GCF_056160665.1 Alteromonas sp. ABH4_453 | reverse complement strand
GATTTCTATTCCAGCTTTGGGTTTCAAGAAGTCTGCTTGGATGAAGACGGTGACGATATGCTAGCTCTTATCCAGCTATGAATTCTAACAATCTGATGTAGCCGCTCGCTGGGACACAAACACGGCGACTGTGTCACTTCGTTCCGATTATAGCCGCCGTATTTGTGCCCTTAAGCAGGGCGTTAGGCGTCATTTACTTACAGCATAAAAAAGTGGGTTTAACCGTGACATTCCAGCATCAAGGTTGTTTCGCTAGGTTGTCTTTGCGGCTAGCTCTTGTTGCTGTTTCAACGGCTTTAGCAACGCGCTTTTCGTCAGCATCACAACGCCAACATTTAACACTACAAGTTGTCTAAACTCGCTCTTTTATCCAGCATTACCGTTAACATCTGGCTTTTCGCACAGGGTTGTTTTATCTTAAATTCAATAATTTAAACACGCGGTCTATTTGGCTAGTGGTGGCAGCAAAGCTGCATACGTTCCTTTGTACGCCTAACAAAACGCTGTTGGCACTCCCTCCGGTCGCTGGGACGCTAACACGTGGGCTGACTCACTTCGTTCGGATTTTAGCCCACGTGTTACTGCCCCTTATGTGGGTGTTATATTGCAAGGACGATTTAGCTTGGTAAAAAAAGTTTCGCTACTAATTCAAACCGCATCGCTTTTAACGATGCTGATCATGCTTTTTTTAGATATTGAGTTCTACTCCTTGCTCAGCGTCTACTGTTTTTTAGTTATTTGGTGTATTGATAAAGTAGTTCTCTTCTCACTCAAAGAAGAGTTTGGAATTGCCAATCAACTAAAAATTAAAGCAGACGCGCCGCCAGCTGTAAGGATTGCAGGGGTAAGCTTCGTATCTGTTATTCTAGTGTTCAGCCTCAAAGAGCTTTTTGAGCATGTTGCAATATAACAAACCACTCAAGGCTCTCGCTTCGCTCGCTGGGACGCTAACACATGGGCTGCGTCACTTCGTTCCTAATTTTAGCCCATGTGTTACCGCCCCTTAGTGGGAAGTTATGTTCAAGAATAAATCGAGCTAGGGAGATTTAGTGATGCAAGGTGTAGAACTGGACGGGGACATCAGCAATGTCCATATAGTGATCCAGCGTCGCTATGAGGCTTTAGGCGCATTCAATGATTTGCTAATAGCTGTCTGGTTTCTGATCGGTAGCTTTTTCTTTTTAAATGAGTCGCTTGTTGAAAGCGGTACTTGGTTATTTATCGTGGGTAGTGCGCAGTTAATCATAAAACCTTTGATTAAACTAATCAGCCTATTTCATGTTAGTAAAGCGCTCAAAAAACCAACATAATAAAGCCATCGTAGGGACGCCTTTTACGTTGCTTCGTTTATGTGCTTCTACGATATGGATATTTTAATTGTTTGAATTAGCTTTAATAGCAGTAATTGCAACTATCCTAAATGCGTTAACTGTAGAGTTTCATTGCAGGCTTCAAACTCGCCATATAGCTAAACAAAGAACAGTTTCTAATTTGATTAAGCATTATCTTTTAATGCTACCTTTTATTTTCGGCATGCTGGTCTTCCTATCTATTATTCAAACCAAAATTAACCAATTGGGTATCAGCTCTATTAGAGAATCTTTGTTGTTATTGAGTTTGGTTGTTCTTTTTTTGTCGCCTTTTATATATATCATGGACTGGCGCTATCCAGGTTTAGTCAGCAAAATGGAAAACTGGAGAAAAGGAGTATCAGATTAAATGCAAATTCTAGGTAATTTTAGGGACGCACATAACAAAAAAATTAAGTCACTCACTTCGTTCGCTGGGACGCATACACGCGGGGAGGGTTCGCCATTATGCCCCACGCAACTACGCCGCTTAGCTTATTGTTATGCGCCGAAGCGTAAGGGATTTACATCCATACTTTTATGAAGAATTCTTATAATCAGAATTTCCTGGCTACCAATTTGCTTGTAGAAAATAAGGTGACCTCCTTGCGGAAACTTTCTGTATCCGTCTCTTATTTCGTCGCAGCTTTTACCGATATCAGGATTTACAGACAACATCCAAAATGAATCGTCGAACTGTTTTAGGTATACATTACGCTGTTCCCGCCCCCATTTCCGCTGCGTAAATAACGCGATATCTTTTAAATCGGATTTTGCGAGTACAGTTAACTTAAATGGTTTCACTCTTTTAATTCGCCATCTAGTTCTGATATCAGGTCCTCAAGCTCGTATTCAGCCTCGCCGCTTTCTTCACCTGCTACAAGTAATTGACGCAAAGTGTTTAATTTGGTCTCCTGTGTCTCTAGCAAGCGAAGAGCTGAACGAATTACTTCGCTCGCCGAACCATATCGACCAGTTTGAATTTGGCTAGCAATAAAGCCATCAAAATGTTCACCAAGGGTAATGCTGGTATTTTTAGCCATTTTCGCTTTCTCCAAGTACCAATATATACCCAATTATGGTATTTGCGCACTGTAAGTCAATAGCGCGTAACAAACGCAATACACTCTCTGCGCTCGCTAGGGACAAAAAACACGCAGGCTCCCAGCGCTTCGCTCGGATTTTAGCCCACATGTTCCCGCCCCCATTTCTGTTACGTAAATAACGCAATATCTTTTAAATCAGGTTTTGCGAGTACAATAAACTTAACTCTCTTAAATCACGATCTAGTTCTGATATAAGGCGTTCAAGGTCGTATTCAGCCTCACCACTTTTTCACCTGTTATAAGAAATTGACGCAAAGTGTTTAATTTGGTCTTCTATGTTTCTAGCAAGCGGGACAATTACAAAAAAGGAGTTTTAATGAGACCTTATTCAAACCTAACCACAAAAAATTTAGAGCTAGTGCTTGTTATTGCACGACTATTCGCCTACTTGGGCTTTGTGCTCTTACTGTTATCTCTCATTGTGGCTACTAGTAAATACATCGAAAGTATCGATAGTATTAGTCTAATATCAACAATGACCATTTTGTCCTTATCTATGTACGCTTTGTTTGGGTCTGCTATCTTGGCTTTTCTTGTGGCAATAGAGGAAAGCTTTAGGAAAAAGGCTGAACACTCTGTAAGAAAAATTGAAATGTAACAAAGTGCTTAATACTTTCACTCTTTTCACTAG
Source organism: Alteromonas sp. ABH4_453 (assembly GCF_056160665.1). Lineage (NCBI taxonomy): Bacteria > Pseudomonadati > Pseudomonadota > Gammaproteobacteria > Alteromonadales > Alteromonadaceae > Alteromonas > Alteromonas sp. ABH4_453. Next base: position 188,384 of record NZ_JBSWXP010000009.1, on the reverse strand, counting down.
GATAATAACGCAGCGGTACTTCGTGATTATGCCCAACGCGCCTGTGCCAGTTATTGAATAGCTATGTTCACAAGGAAGGTTTATGAAATCGAAGGTTTTAATAGGAATTTTTGGGGGGCTATTCACCATCACCGTATTTAGCGTTGGCTTCTTCTCTTCACTTTATTTAACGACTTCAATAAATTCAGCTAGCTACACCAAAGAACACGTAGATAACGGCAGATTTATGCTATATGCATTAAGAAATATCGAAAATGGAGAAGTTGAAAAAGCTAGATTAGCTTTAAGAGGTCATATATCTCACAAAGTTCTCATTACAGATGCCTTTAGGCTGCCACCCACAAGTGAGCGAGAAGACCAGCTTATCAAAGAGTTTTATGCAGAAGTTGCGGAATATTTTTATTCACAAGGTGGCTTCAATGAAACTATGCAGGTCATGGAAAATGGCGAATGGGTTTCAAAACCTACGCCCACTATGAGAATTCTTGAAGAGTTTTCTGCAAACGAGCAAAACTAACGCATTAAATCACTCGCTCTGCTCGCTTGTGACTATTTCGCTAGCGCGCCTAAAGATGGCGAAGGACCAGACTGATGCATGGAAAGTGGAGGTTCTCATGAAAATTACTTTTGTACCAAGTTCGAACTTAAAGCGTGCTGCCGAACTTACCTTTAATAATATGCGCGATTATTACGCCCAATTTGCTCCTGATTGGAATGCATCCAAAGTACTTGATGTAACGGCAGAGCTTATTAACTACGATATTCAACTAGATGGGCAAACAGTTGGGCTGATGCGCCTACAATTTGAACAAAGCAATTGTGTTTTGCGCGACCTTCAAGTTACATCAGGCGCACAAAACCTAGGCATAGGGAGCGCCGCCATTGAAGAAGCTGAAAAGCTGGCATTGAGGGCTAACGCCACTTTACTCACGTTACGGGTTTTCAAAATAAGCCCGGCGGTTTCGCTTTATAAAAAAGTAGGTTTTGTCATTCAAAGCGAAGACGACCGTTTTTTCAACATGATTAAACCAGTATCCCCTTGAAAATACGTCATTTACAAGCACCTAACGGAAAACTAACCACAGGCAAAAAAATGAAGATCATTATTGATGACCTCACAGGGGGAGAAGTGCTGGCGCTTTTAGAAGAACATTTATCTGATATGTATGCCACGTCACCACCAGAAAGCGTGCATGCGCTAGACGTTGATGCACTAAAAGCTCCCAACATTACTTTTTTTAGTGGCTGGAAACAGCAACAGCTTGCTGGTTGTGTGGCTATTAAAACCCTTGATACACATAGCGCTGAACTTAAGTCTATGCGCACTGCAAAGCCCTTCAGGGGGGGCGGCGTAGCGTCTCAGTTGTTACTTTTTGCTTTAGAACATGCGAAAATGAGAGGGTTTAGCTCGGTAAGTTTAGAAACGGGAACCCAAGATTATTTTTTAGCAGCCAGAACGCTATACAAAAAGTTTGGTTTTGTTGATTGTGGCCCTTTTGGTAGTTACTCGCTCGACCCTAACAGCCATTTTATGACCCGAGCGCTTTAATTTAGTTTTTTAAGAGAATCCAACATGTCGTTACCTCCATGCCCGCACTGCCAATCAGAATATGTATACGAAGACCAGTCTTTACTCATTTGCCCTGAATGTGGACACGAGTGGAACCCGAACGAGGTAGAAGAGGAAGTCTCAGCAAAAGACTTCAACGGAACACCGTTAGTAGCCGGCGACAAAATTACGCTAGCAAAAGATTTGAAGGTAAAAGGCAGTTCATTGGTACTTAAAATTGGCACCAAAGCCGTTATCCGTCATGTGAAAGATGCCAAAGACCACCAGCTAGATTGTAAAGTAGATGGTGCTGGCGAAATGATGCTGACTGCACAATTTGTTAAAAAGGCATAGACGGCCTTTATTGAAAAGCTGTTACTCCTTTCGGTGCGCTTGCCCTGTTGTTTAGCAGGCGCGCTAGCTATCCCCTGCTACTTCCTGTTAAAAGTTTGCGACTTCGTTGGTAATGGTTTCAGTAAGCAAGCTAATCGCTTTCGATGACACTTTTTGAGGGTTAACTAAACAAACACCCACATGCCCAAGCTCGGGTAAACTTTCTGAATTAGATAAAACGTGTAGCCCAGGCGGCACCGAACTTTTTGCAAGTACAGTTATTCCCAGCCCTTCATTAATGGCTGTTTGTATGCCGTTTAAGTCGGCGATGGTATACACTACCTGCCACGGTTTTTTGATAGCCGATAACAGATTAGTTGCTCGCTTGCGGTAAATACACGGCGACGGTGCAGCAATAATAGGCAGTTTTGCAGGTACGCTGTTTACAAAGCGCTGACTTCCCACCCATACAAGTTGATCTGAAATGATGTAGCCGTCTTGCTGAGGCTCTGGTGTTTCTTGTAGCGAAAGAATTAAATCGAACTGACTTTTAAGCGGCTCACTAAGTAAGTCTTTACTTAGTGCACAATGTACCTCTAGCGATATTTCCGGGTAGGTTTGGGTGAACCGTCGAATAATTTTAGGCATAAGCGTTGTACTAAATTCGCTGGGAATGCCTAACCGAATATTTCCAGTAACCTGCGGTTTGCCGAATTCGGCCATCGCCTGATCGTTCAGTGCCACTATCTTTTCACCATATGACAATAAGCGACTACCAGCGCCAGTTAGTGCCAAGCGATTTTTGTCACGAGAAAATAGTTTTTCCCCAATCATTTCTTCTAGTTTTTTTATCTGTAAGCTAATGGCAGGCTGTGTGCGCTGAAGCTGCTCGGCACATTGTGTGTAGCTACCCGTCTGTGCAATAAGCACGAACGAGCGTAGGAAATCTATGGACAAGTTCTTCATTATTTTGCTGTACACCTCTCTATTAGCTTTGCCTGCTGTTTTGCCTTACTGATGCCAAACTTGCTCACAAAGCCATTTAATAAAATTATAGTGCCATATTTTTTATTAATTTTATTTATTCTTTTTACACTCCTAGTATCAGATACAAAATAATGACATTTAGGAGCCAGCATGAACCCACTTAACCAGCACCTTCACCAACAAGACCCAGATATCGCAGCATTTATTGCGCAAGAAAACGAACGCCAAGAACATCACATTGAACTGATTGCATCGGAGAACTACACCAGCAAAGCTGTTATGCAGGCGCAAGGCAGTCAGCTAACTAATAAGTATGCAGAAGGCTATCCGGGCAAGCGCTATTACGGTGGCTGTGAAGCCGTGGATAAAGTTGAACAGCTTGCTATCGACAGAGCCAAAGCCCTGTTTGAAGCTGATTATGTAAATGTACAGCCCCACTCTGGCTCGCAAGCGAATACTGCGGTTTACATGGCGTTGCTAAACCCAGGCGACACCATACTCGGGTTAAGTCTTGATCACGGCGGTCACCTAACCCATGGCGCAAAACCTAATTTTTCAGGCAAGCTATACAATGCCATTCAATATGGGCTAAACACCGAAACCGGTGAGATTGACTACGACCAAGTACAAGCTTTAGCTAACGAGCATAACCCAAAGATGATTGTGGCAGGGTTTTCAGCGTATTCTCGCGTTGTCGACTGGCAAAAGTTTAGAGAAATTGCCGACAGCGTTGGCGCGTATTTGCTGGTAGATATGGCACACGTTGCAGGTCTTGTAGCCGCGGGGGTCTATCCCTCTCCAATTAACGCGGCGCACGTGGTTACTACCACTACCCACAAAACACTGCGTGGCCCTCGCGGCGGGCTTATTATGTGTAAGACAAACCCTGAACTTGAAAAGAAGTTTAACTCACTTATTTTCCCGGGGATTCAGGGCGGCCCGCTAATGCACGTTATTGCGGCCAAAGCAGTGGCGTTCAAAGAAGCCATGACTGCAGAGTTTAGAACTTACCAAAAGCAAGTGATTACCAACGCACGCGCTATGGCCCATGTATTTATGACGCGTGGGTTTGACGTAGTATCTAATGGAACCGATAACCACATGTTCCTACTAAGTCTTGTAAACAAAGGAATGACCGGGAAAGAAGCCGACGCGATATTAAATGGCGTAAATATAACGGTAAACAAGAACACAGTACCCAACGACCCGCAGTCGCCATTTGTGACAAGTGGTATTCGAATTGGTACCCCTGCGGTCACTTCACGCAATTTTAGCGAAGAAGATTGCGCACAACTGGCCCACTGGATTTGCGATGTGTTAACCTCGCCGGAAGATAGTGCAGTGGTTCGACAGGTTAAAGGTAATGTAGCAGCACTGACAGCTGCGCGCCCTGTTTACATTAAGTAAGAGTTATTTATAAAGAGCGAACTCGTGTGTTGCAAGTAGCCACCATCACCCGCCACACGAGTTTAGCTCGCTCGTTCAAATTACTGATTCTCGCACCCCATGCCTCTTCCATGGCGTTCTGCCATACGTTACAAGTCTCGATTGCGTTGCCGTAAAGCGGGGCTAGAGACAAACTGATTCTCAATGACTCAAGCCATTCAATAAATAGCGGGTCGTGTCGCCCTGTTTGACGCAGCTGCGACAATTGAAGCGATGCTTGCTGCTTCATTCCTTGTAACCGCCTGTAAATTTCTCGCGGATCTTCTTGCTGCCCTAAAAGATGAAGCTCTCTTTCGATGTCGTAAGCGTTGTTCCATTGAATAGATTTCGACGTATCTTCTGCGCACCCCCACATCGCCATGAACACGAGGCTAAGGAATAAAAAGTTTGCGAATTTACGAGAAAATTGTGACGAGAACAGGATTACGTTACGCACTTAGCCGCGCCCTCCTTAACAGCATTGCGGTAAGTATAGATGAGTCTTACATGATTACATGCTTAAGTATGCGTTATTAACCTAATTTACTAACTTAAGAGTACGCTAGGTAAACCTATTAATATGACTAGATAACTATTGTGCGCAGGCATCGGATTTTTTCGTAGGGCGTCCGCAGCTGAATGATCCAATGCAACCCACTTGCCTATTAAAGTTTGGTACAAGAGAAGCCATTAGCTAGACCACTTCCACCAAATAAACACCATTAGAAAGCCAAACAGATAAACCAAGCCTAAATAACTCAGTAGCTTTACAGCAATATTGGGAGCGGCATCTTTATGTAATTCAGTTCGCGCCACTAGTCTATGGTTCAGCCAAGCAAACATAGGCGTCGTGACGAAGGCTAGCGTCATTGCGAAGCCTAGCATGGCCAATAACGCAGACTTGAAAAAAAGCACAATAATAAAACTGAATACTGCCATGGACAGTAAAACTGGCGTAACAAGTGTAGTACGGGCCGCTTTGTTCTTGTTAAGCAGTAACGCTATCGCCTCAGCGACTACCCGAGCGTAGCCGTCATACACGGTTAACGCCGAGCCGAATATACAAAGAAAGGCGACAACGGCGATAAGCAAGTGCGCCCACTGCCCAATGGTTGACGAGTACATACTGATAAGCTGATGAGAAAAGCCAATGCCGCTTGTACTCAACTCGGTGCCGCTACCATATAAGATTAATGCGCCTAACCCTAAAAACAATAACGCTAGAATAACCGTAACCCCGTAGCCTAAATTAAAGTCAAAGAGCGCAGATTTAGGCGTAACCGCCTGGTCTTTGCACTGGCGCTTTAACCAAAGTGAGGTAATGGAGGAGATTTCAATTGGTGCAGGCATCCACCCCATTGTTACCACTAAAAAGCCTAAGGTGGCGAGTGTCCATGGAGAGGGCTGCGAATCAGCGGGGGTGACCGGTGCGGTGTAATTGCTAAGGGCAACAATAAATACAGCAAGTGTTGCCACCACAAGCACACCCATTATGCCTTTGGCAATGTTGTCCAGGCCTTCAAAATGCCCTGCCAGTAAAATCAGTAATATAAGTGCTAAAACTACTGAGGCAGACACCGCTATGGCTATATCAAATGGAATAAAGTACGACAATAAACTAGCTGCAAAAAGTAACAGCGCGGCAGCATTAACTACCGACGCGATACTATTTAGGCACAAGGCAATGGCTAAATACCGTTTGCCCATTTCTAGATAACCTTGCTGCAAGGTTTGCTTCGTGCTGATGGTGTAACTTACGCCTGCCCTGAAAAACGGATATTTGAGAAGGTTTACCAATAGTATTAGCAGCGCTAATTGCCAGCCAAACTTTGCCCCTGCTTGAGTGGATGCCACTAAATGGCTTCCACCTACCGCCGCCGTTGCCATCAGCACACCAGGCCCAAGTAATTTTAGTAAGGTGATAGCGCGGGCAAAGAAGGGTGTTTCAGCTGTGTACGACAAGGCAACCTCTAAATGGGCATTAGAAAATAGCCGTTAACCATATCAGTTTAATAATCAGCAGAAAAGACACTAAGCGGCAGGAAAATAGAATGGAGGGTAGGTTGCGAACACTGCTGGTTCGCAACCTAGTTTTCGATTTAAAACAACCTGAATTAACTAGGGTTTGGCTAAAAATTTTATGTTAGCGTCGGTCGAAATTCACTTTTTTCTGAGGGTGCTGGTAATAACCTTCTTTCAGCAGACGCTTGAAGCGCGTTAACTTCCCGTCTAGCGTCAGTTCTTCTAACCCTTTGTTGAATAAAGACAGTATAAGTTGACTGTCCCCTTGACCTTTAGGTACTAGAAGGTGCGTGGTGACGGTAGAAATAAACGGCTTGATTGGCATTACATCTCTGCGCTCTCCCCTGGTGAAATCGCGCTGAAGTAAATACCAGCCGGTAAGTTCATCAATGGGGAAAACATCGATATCACCGTTTATCAGAGCTTCTAAGTTCGCTTTATCAGTCTCGCGCTCCACTACGCTTTCGTTACCTTTAATGAAGGTAGCAAGCTCATCGTTATATAAATACCCTTGCGTAACACCCATTTTGAGGTCTTGTATATCGCTAAGGTCACTCCAGCTATCAGGGCCTTTTTCGGCGTTAACATAGAACACCAAGCTTTCTGCGCTTATTGGGTTGCTGTGGAAAAATTCGCTTTCTCGAGAACGTACAAAGTTGCCGTATGAAATGGCGTCATATTCGCCTTTTAAGGTTGCTTCCAAGGCTTCTTCCCAAGGCAAGGATACAAACTCCACTACAACACCTGTCTCTAAGAACGCATCGGCGATAATATGATTTATATAGCCTTCGTGCTGCATGTCAGTTGACGTATAAGGCGCATATTCTGTGGTCGCAATGCGCAGTTTCATCCATGAATGGGCAAAACTTTGCATTGGAATTAGCGCTAGTATAAATGTCGCTATAAGTAATGATCGCATGTCAAAGTCCTGTAAGTGATTAGAAGTAAATGCCAAGGTTTATGTTCAAGCGGTGGGTGGTTTCTTGTCTTCCACCTAAGTCTAGCCCCACGCCTGGGCCGCCTGAGAACCACATGTTTTTGCCTTGAATACTATCTACATATACAAACAATTTATCCCAGCCAAAGCTACAGCCATTTATCCACTGCGAAGAGTTTTTCCCTTCACTTCCTTCACCTTTTGCCACGCTGTACTCTGAGTAACAAGTAAGTGATTCTATGTGAGTAAACTTATAAGGCACAGAGTACACAAGGTTTGCTGAATAGGTTTTACCGTCGGCAGCCGCCAAAAATGGAAAGGTAAAAGAGGATAGCGCTATGCGATCGTCTGCTTGACCTTCTGGTGCAGCTAAATCGTACTCATAGTCGATATACTGTAGTTCGACCTTTATATCGCCTTGGGTATGACGCATATGCACGGCATAGGCATTCATATCACCATCATCTAGGGTATCCAAGTTTAAAATATTGCCGTATTGATACGACACACCAATGTCGGTAGTGGCACCACGAATAAAGTTCGCTGAATAATTAGCCCGCAAATTATATTGGCCGTCTTCTTTGTTTCGATATTCACCGTCATCCGCCACGTCAAACGAATAGCGCCCAAACTCAGCGGCATCGTTGTACTCGTCGTTCATAAAATAGGCGGCTTGAAAATCCCAGTTGCCCCAATCGTGGTTTATTTTCACCCCAGCATCGTAATCATCTTCGAAGCCAAGATAATAATTTACCGAGAACCAAAAGTTGTTGCTGGCAAAGGGCTGTAGGCCAAACGGGGTTTGCGTTATGCCTGCGGTGATTTCGGTTTGATCATCAAAATGATAAGTAAGGTCAGCGAAGCGTACGGTATCGAAATCAGTGTTTTCGTACCATCTATATTCGGCCTTATAGCTAAATTGTTCTGACTCACCCGACACGCCAAGTTTGAATGATTCAAATTCGAAACCATCTCTAAACTCGGGGATTTGCCAGTCTTGATGCCCGTAGTTAACCCTAACATGACCGCTCAAATTAAAGGGTAGTTCGTCGGCATTTGCGAAGCTTGAGGTGCACGAGGCTATTGAAACTAAAGAAAATGCGGATAGTAGCTTGTTCATTACTGTTCCTGTATTGAATTTTTGGCGGGAACCCTTTGCTAAAAAATGCCTCTAAGAAACATAAGGGGCGTTCAAGCGCTTAGATGTATAGCGCACCAAAATAAATCCTTCAGTACTAACAATACTGAGCAAACCTTAAAAAAAGATCATTTGTTAAGGTCAGACTTCTGTGAAGTGACTCATGCAAATTAATCGCCCCCCGCAAGGCGGAGGCATTTAAACATTGGTCCTTTACGGTGGAAAGTGAAGCGCTATGTATGCGCGGTAGATGCGGAAAGTTTTGCTGTGAACGTCAGGTCTACTCTACTAATTGGTCGCCACTTGAACAGCGAATAGGGGAATATGTGAACATAGCGTGCCAGCTTTACGACTACATCGAAATTGCCTGCATGTATGAGCTTGAGGTGAGCGTAGTATTAAAAGACGGGAATACGGTAAAGGGTACAGCACTGACCACAGTTATCGATAAACGCAACGACGTGGCCACAGAGTGTATTCAAATGTCCATCGACCAAACCAAGCAAAATATTGCGCTTAATGAAATCGCTCAACTTCATGCAATAACTGACAACCCGCATTTCAGCTCAGTCAGCTTTTAGGTAGTATGCGCAGCTAACTTAGCTTAACTTTATGACGTGATCCTGATTTATGACGCAAAACCTCTCGGCCATTACTTTTTTTGTAGACGACTACGACAGTGCCATTGAATACTTCACCACGGTTTTAAACTTTACCTTAACCGAAGACAAAGTAACCGGCGAAAACTCGCGTTTTGTTCTGGTAACCCCACCACACAGTGCTACGAGCTTGTTGTTGGCGCAAGCAAAAAATGACACAGAAATTGCACTCATTGGCAGCCAAGCCGCCGATAAAGTATTTTTAATTTTGAATACTGACGACTTCTGGCGCGACTTCAATGCCATGCAAAGCAAAGGGGTGGCATTTTTAGAAACCCCTCGGGAAGAAGTGTATGGTACGGTAGCCATCTTTAGAGATAAGTTTGGCAATAAGTGGGATTTGATCCAAACCACCTAATTGCACTTTATATTAAGTGCGCCTTGTCGTTGCGATATTTTTCGCGGCAAGGTTTTAAGTGAATAGTGAAAGAAAGTAGAGGAGAAGTAGCACGTGCAGGCGATGAAGCGTTCCATTATTGCTGATGTTGTTGCAATAGCGGCAATAGCACTTTTGATCACTACGACGTTTTATTGGATAGAAGCAAGGCGCGAAGTCATAATTCTCTGCGACAATTTTACGCCTGGCGTATCGAAAAAAAGTGTCGAACGCCAGCTAGATACTGCAAACTTATTGTTGTGGGATACAGAGTTTGTTGCAAATGGCAGCAAAATTGAAGCATATAGCCCTCTACACCTAGGCATTATGAAATGCAGTGTAGAGTTTAATAAGCAAGATACCGTTGTATTCTCTATTGTTGAGTAATCAGACTCCCTAGCAGCTTCCTCTACTTTTTGCGTTTTATGTGAACCAGGTTGGTGCAACGTTTACATCGACGCAACACCCTATTCACCGGTGCGCTAAAAGTCGTAAAGGCAAACTTACCTTCCGCCATTTATCGCACCGAGTTAACTTTTCATCTCGCTGTAACCTACTGTGTTGTAAACGTATAATTACGCTGTGTCTTCTTAACGCAAACTTTTTCTTATGCAAAAAACAAAACACAGTGTCATCGAGGATGTTTTCGCCCTGATAAGCGCCGGCTTGTTTGTTGCTTTTGGCGTATATTTATTTCAGTCTCAAGACTTAATGGTAGGTGGCGCGGCAGGCTTAGCGCTATTAGGTACTTATGCCGTAGATATGGACTTCGGCTTGCTATTCTTTCTGATTAACTTACCGTTTTACACCCTAGCTTGGACGCAAATTAGCAAGCGTTTCACCATTAACACCTTCATATCCGTCACCACGGTTTCTGTACTAACCGAGCAAATTCCAGCGTTTGTGGATATTAGCCACGTAAACCCATTTTTTGCGGCGGTATTTGGCGGTATTTTAATTGGTGTAGGTATGCTGATGATGTTTCGTCATAGCTCAAGCCTTGGTGGCGTTGGTATTATGGCGTTCTATTTACAACAGCGTTTCAATATTAGAGCCGGTACATTCCAGCTGACCGTAGATAGCTGTATATTACTTAGTGCTCTGTTTTTCATCGCTTGGCCTTTAGTGCTGATTTCAATTTTAGCGGCATTTTGTTTGAACATGGTTATTTCGCTTAACCATAGACCAGAGCGTTACTTCCCAGTGCAAGGCGAATCTGAATCAAAAAAGGCAAACGCTGAGTCAAACAATGCCGAGACCAATCACATGGAAAATCGTGCTGAAAACAGCCTAGAACAGTGCTTAGACAGCGAACTTCGCGCACAAAACGGCTAAATTTACTCAGCCAGTCTTTGTCATTCGGTCATAAATTTTCGCTGTTACTCCCCTCAAAAAGAGACAGCAGCGATGATTAGGAATACAAATAAAAAGCCCGGTTAGGCACAACCTAACCGGGCTTTCTTGTATCTTTTATTTGTATTCCTAGACGCCTACAACAAACCTATTGCTTCTTCTGAACAGGTCTTGACGGTCGACTTACTACTCCACGGTTCACTCTTGGACGAGAAAACGAAGTACGCATACAAACCTCACTTATGAGTTGTTGCTCAGCACAGTTGGAGGCGAAACATTCACCGCAATCCCGCAACCAAGCCAATACAGTATAGGCTCAAAATGGGGGTGAAAGTCTCATTCTTTTAATGAATAGTGCTTTATTAAAACTTATATAAAGATTGGCCAAATTGGCACTGCTTTGAAAGTTAAAGGTATTTTACAATGCGCGGCACCCGTTGAGAAACGCGGGTCATTAACTCGTAGTCGATAGTGTCAGCATTAGCCGCAACTTCCTGAATTGGCACATTCTGCCCCCAGAGTTCAACTTCATCGCCCACCGCGACGTTGTCGATATGAGTTACATCGACTGTGATCATGTCCATAGAAACGCGGCCAGCTAAATAGGCGCGTTTACCTCTAATCATTACAGGCGTGCCGTTTTTGCAGTGTCTTGGATAGCCATCGGCATAACCAATGCCTACGGTTGCAATTTTGCTGGGCTTACTTGCTACCCAGGTTTGACCATAACCAATTCCCTCGCCTGCCGGTATGGTTCGTACCGCTAATACACTGGAGCGAAGTGTCATGGCAGGGTAGATTTCAATGTCGAAATTTTGTGAGGTAGAAACGGCACCGCCATAAACCCCCACACCTAAACGGTTCCAAGCATTTCGACTTGCAGGCCAGTTTACCGTGGCGGGAGAATTAGCCACGCTGGTTGGCAAGCCCAATTTACTCGCTACTTGATTGAACGCATCGATTTGCGTGTTGGTAAAGTTATTATCTACATCGTCAGCGCACGCAAAGTGCGTAGCAATAACCGTTTGCTCGCTAAGTAAATGATTGTACTTAACAGCAATCCCCTCGATATCGGAAAGGGCAAAACCCAACCGGTGCATGCCGCTATCCACTTTAAGCCAAATATGCGGGCGCTGCTGTTCGGGGCAGCTTTCTAACCACCTAAGCTGTTCTTCGCAGTGCATAACCAAAATGCAGTTATGCTGAAACGCCATTTGGCACTCTTTTGCCTGATGTGCCCCTTCTAACACCACAATAGGCACAGAAATTCCCGCGTCGCGAAGCGCAATGGCTTCTTCAATTATTGCTACGGCAAAACGCGAAGAAACATGCTGAAGAATGCGCGCTAAATTTACTGCTCCATGACCATAAGCATCGGCCTTTACTACCGCCATAGACTGACTTGAGGGCGCTAAAGCAGCAAGGGCTTTAAAGTTACTTAAAAGGGAATCAGCATGAATGATAGCTTGCGTTTGTCGGCTCACAGAAAAACACGTTCCTTAAATGTTTAATGAGAAAGAATATCGAAAGTCAAAGTGTACCACGAGAAGCATATTAGCTGCGCAGGATTAATATTGAAAAACCTACTGTCTAACGCAAGGTTTCTTATGGCATAAAATACCGTTATGCTTTGCGCTAGCTCATTATCACATTTTCGTTGCCCCAAGGTTTTCAATGTCTTCGCACAATCTTTCTAGTTCAGAATCGTCTGCCAACGCCAGTATTAAAAATACAGTCAGTACTGACAATCAAGCGACAGGTAATAAACCCACCGTTAACGAATTAGCCCAGTCACTGAATAAAATTGTGTCAGAAGGCAGAAACCCAGACACCCTCGATATAGACACGCTAAGCACCGAAGGTATTCTTGCCCGCATTAACAACGAAGACGCGAAAGTGGCAAACGCAGTTACCTCGCAAATTCCGCAAATTGGAAAAGCGGTGGATGCTGCAACCATTAGCATTAAAAATGGTGGCAGGCTTATTTATATAGGCGCGGGGACCAGCGGCAGGCTGGGCATACTTGATGCGGTGGAGTGCCGCCCCACGTTTAGCGTACCTGATGAACTGGTTATTGGCGTGATAGCTGGCGGTGAAAAAGCCATTCAGCACGCCGTTGAAGGTGCTGAAGACAACTTCAGCGCGGGGCGTGCTGATCTTGAAGCGGTATCCCTAAACCAAAACGATACCGTTATTGGTATTTCGGCAAGCGGTCGTACACCCTATGTAAGTGGCGCACTGGAATATGCCCGTTCGCTTGGCTGCTTTACCGGCGCTATTGCATGTAGCCCTAACGCCGCTATTTTTACCAATGCTGATGTAGCTATATGCCCAGTTGTTGGGCCCGAGGCACTTACTGGCAGTACGCGCATGAAGTCGGGTACGGCGCAAAAGCTAATTCTTAATATGATTAGCACCAGCACAATGATTAAGCTGGGGAAAACCTATCAAAACTTAATGGTAGATGTGAATGCCACTAACGAAAAACTAAAAGCCCGTGCGCTTCGCATTGTTATGCAGGCTACGGACTGCAGTGAAAATGCTGCTTTAGCAGCGCTTAGTGCGTGTAATAACAAAGCTAAAGTTGCTATTTTAATGGTATTAACGGGGCAATCTGCCGAGCAGGCCGCCGCTCAATTAGATGCTAGCGGTGGGTATTTACGTTCCGCCGTGAATAGAAGCGAGTAACCACGGTAAACTAATGCTATGAAGGTTTTAACTTCGGTCACATTGAACAAGGTATTTAGACGCCTAACGTCGAGCGCATTCATTGCAGTACTATCTCCAGCACTAATTGGCTTATCACTTAACGGCTGTGCACAAAAAAGCCTATCTACACATGTATATACAAGTGATACAGGTAGCAACGCGAAGCATCCTACATTAATAGAAAAGCAGCCTGCGCCAGGGACTAAGCAGTCCGTATCAAGAGGGGATAAGCAGCCCGTATCAAGCACTAAGCAGTTTACTGTAGGCGCTGAACGCTATTCGAAATACCTGCACTTGCTAGCAGGTAAACGGGTTAGTTTAGTGGTAAACCAAAGCGCGTTGGTTTCGAGCCACAGCGCATTGCCTTCTAGCAAAGTTGAGCCTGAAGAGCGCGAATCAAGCAACAGCTTGGCTACACAAAAAAATAAGATAAATACAAGCCAGCGCAATCAGCATCTGCTTGATGCCCTACTTCAACGCAGTATTAATGTTGTAAGTATTATGTCACCGGAGCACGGATTTAGAGGAGACAAAGGTGCTGGCGAAAAGGTAGATAGCAATATTGATGCTAAAACCGGTATACCTATTCACTCCCTTTACGGCGCAACCAAAAAGCCTTCCCCCGACACGTTGGATGGCATCGATGTGATTGTTTTCGATATTCAGGATGTAGGCGTACGCTTTTACACCTATTTAAGCACCTTGCACTATGTGTTGGAGGCGGCCTTTGCGCGTAATATCGACGTTATCGTGTTAGATAGGCCAAATCCTAACGGCCGCTTTGTTGACGGGCCAATACTACAATCTGAATTTTCGTCGTTCATTGGCATGCATCCTATCCCCGTCTTACACGGTATGACCTTGGGCGAACTTGCTCAAATGATTGTGGGGGAACAGTGGTTAGATATTGACGCGAGCAGTTATGACAACGCTAAGCTTACCGTTGTCCCGGTGCAGGACTATCAACGCACTGCACATTATTCATTGCCCGTAGCGCCTAGCCCTAACCTGCCAAACGATTTATCGATACGCCTTTACCCAACGCTGTGCTTTTTTGAGGGCACCGACGTGAGTATAGGTCGCGGTACTGACTTTCCTTTTCAACTTATTGGCCACCCGTTTGTTGAGTTTGGTAAAAGCAAGATACCGGTAAATGCAAATAGTGCAGCGCCCCACCCTAAACATGAAAATACTCTGCTAAGTGCACATGTCTTTTCTTATGCTGATCCTACGATCTTGGAAGGCTCTGACTCTAAGCAAACAACTCACAAGCGCTCACCAATTAGTGGCTTAGATATCACTACATTGATAGATGCCTATTCTCGTTTTTCTGACTATAACAAGATGATCAGCGCCAGTGATGCCTCTGAAGAAACCTTCTTTACTCGCCCAGATTTCTTCGACAAATTAGCGGGTACCGATGCGCTACGATTTCAAATTCAAGCCGGCAAAACACCTGCAGAAATTCGCCAAAGTTGGCAGAAAGAGTTAAGCAAATTTAGAGAAAAACGAAAAGCATACCTGCTTTACGAAGACACGGATTGATGTACAGATAAACGCCTTTACCCTTGAGGATTTTAGGTATCTTATCAAGGTAAATGTGGAGGAAGCGTTAGCGATGCCAAACTTAACACACGACATGTAAGTAAGCACTCACACCCGCATAAACCCAGGCTTATTCAAATCCAAAAAAGTTAGTAAAAACTAACCTTCTTCATTTTTTGTTTTTACCAAAGCTGCGAGCTGAGCTTCAGCGGTGGCTTTTTGATGTTTAAGCTCATCTCTGTTTTCACCGTCACTTTCAGCGATTTTTGCATCAATATCGGCGATCGTCTGCATCAGCGTTTCTTTACTTTTTTCTTTTTGCTCTGCCTCTTCAGCCTTGTCAAAAATAACGTCTTCAGGAGATGCTTCTTCTTGCTTAGTGTGTCCAGGCGATTTAGCTATCATTTTCAAACCGTCAGGCTGGGGGCGTTGGTTCATAAAGCTAGGAGAAACAATTTCAATATCGGCATTATGCAAAGCGTCGAGTACGTCTTTGTGAAGCCTTGAGCGCGCGCTCAGCAAACTCTTCACTTCAGTTAGTAGACCTGAAATGCGATAACTTACTGAAAAGTCGCCTAGCCCAACTACTTGCACAAATGGCTCTGACAGCTGGGCATTTTCAGCTGCCACAAGTAAGTGCTTTTCAATAATGCTGTGATGAATATCGTAACCTAAGCTGATATCCACACTAACAATTGCGCCAGACGCTCTGGTCACAGAAACGGGCGAATTCACCATCAGTGTATTGGCAAAGGCAATAAGCTCTCTGCTCTCAGTCTGAATTTCCACATCGAGCAAGCCCATTTCGGTAACGCGACCGCTGTAGCCTTCTACCTTGATAAAGTCACCCACTTTAAACGGACGGTTTACACGAAGTACGATCCCCGCCATCAAATTCCCAACCATAGTGGTAGAAGAAAAGGCAATCACACCTGATATAAGTACGCCGATAAGTGCAATAACCTGATTTCTAGTACTCTCACTTACAGGGAGCGTCATAGCAATTACGACAGCGCCAATGATAGTAAGTACCAACATTCCAACTTGGCGAGGTAACTTTTGCTCACTAGTAAGATGGCTTTGCTTGGCTAGCAGAAGGTAGTGCAGTGCGATGAGCGCACTTATTACCAATACAATAGCGACAAGGAGCGGAATAAAAGGGAACAACGCACTTAATACCGTATCGACTAATGACGTTTGCGTAGCGCCTGATGTATTTGTTGTATTCACGATACTTCCTTTTGAAATGGCTTTTGAAATGGCTTTTGGCTTGGCTCTTAGTTCGCACTTAAATGGGCAATATCTTTGGTTTTGGTCTCTGCTTTCGCGTGGCCACCTATTTCAACGAAACAGGTGAACGTCCCTCAGCGAGCGCGCTACCCAGTAATACATCAACCAAAGCATTAAGACTATAGCTCGTAACGTGCTGATTTTCTTTGTCACTTTGCTGTGTAATGTTCACCGCATAACTAAATGTAGCAATAGCAACATCGGCTAGCTCTTTCACGTCATGCGCTTTGTATGGCATGCGCAGTGGCGTAAAGACCACGGTTTTATTCTGTGCTTTCGCAGCAACCATTATTTTCTTGCTAAATGCCATCACCTCAGTTTCGCTTGCGCGTCGTTTTACATGCTCAGGTAAATCGACTCCTCCTAATTCATAGTTAGCATGGAGCGGGCTAATATTACCAACCACCAGCACGTCAGCTTGTTTTAATAGATTCATTGCTAATTGGGTTTTAGGTAACGCAGTTAACGGCAAACACGCAAACTCCAGAGTCGTATTGTTGAAGTTGGAACGTGCGCGTGTAAGCGCGGCTTCAAATGCTAAACACCTTGCTGCGTCTGGCATAAGCGCCAACCAGCGATTTGAAGTTATTGGCAACTCTTCCTTCCCGAAGAGTACAGATACCGACGACTTGGAAAGCGCTTTCTCAATTTGAATTCCTCGGTTTTTCAAACTGTTAGGGTTATTCATTGAAGCATTCTCTTTCGCTTCACTGAGCCACCACGACATGGGCTTGGAAATAAAATTTTGCAGAGCAAAGCGCTGTTTTGCCTTAATAATACGATTATGAGATGCTTTCAAGAAAGCGCTTTCTGACATTCGATTTGCTGCATTATCCAAAAGTAACGCGAACTTTTTTATGTCGTCTTGGGTTCTTATGGTGAACGGCATAAGCGCAATGTCAGCACCTGCGCTGAATGCACTGACTAATGCTTCTTCATGAGAGAAGAACTGAGTAATACCTGCCATGTCTAACGCGTCAGTAACGATAAGGCCTTGATATCCTAATTGGTTGCGAAGCAAATTACTTAGTATCTTCTTCGACAAAGTAGCAGGAACTATTTGTGACTTACCATGCTTATCAATAATTGTTGTATCGTCTAAAGACGGGTACTGAATGTGTGCACTCATTATCATTGCAGGAGGTGTTGCACTATTAATGATATTCGCAAAAGGAAGGATGTCACCCGCCATAGCTTGCGCTTTGCTATGTGTTACTTGCGGCAAGCCGCTGTGGCTATCTACATGGGTATCACCATGGCCTGGAAAATGTTTGATAGCACTCATTACACCTGTACTTTGCATAGCACTGACAAATGTCTGCCCGAGTGCGGCTACCTGCTCTGGGTTTTCCGAAAAGCTGCGTACGTTAATAACGGGGTTCTTCGGCTCGCTATTTACATCAATCGAAGGCGCAAAATTGGTGTTTATTCCCAGCGGTAAAAGCGTTTGGCCAATATGCGATGCCACACTTTGTGCAAATGCGCTGCCTCGCTGGTGAAAAGTGGCGCCAATGGCCATGTTACCTGCAAACGGCGAGAGCATGTCTGAGGGCAACCTTGCTACTCTGCCCCCTTCTTGGTCGACAGCAATGAATAACGGCTGACGCCCTGCTTTTACCATGTGCTGCTGCATGGTGTAATTGAGCGTAATTAACTGCTTGGTATTTTGAATATTCTCTGAAAACAAAATAACACCGCCGATGTTGTGCGTACTGAGCACATTTAAAAGCGACGGTGGAATTACGGTCATGGGCGTACGGCAGCGCGAAGACGACGTATTGTCTTCACAGAAATAGCGAAAATCCAAAATGATTTTTTGCCCGAGCATGTTTTTTACAGCGCGAATTGTTTCGGCATCAGCGCTGGGCTTAGGATTATTCGAAGCGTTAGCACTTCCAGATTGAGCGGTTGCGCTAGCCGTAAACAGTGAAGCACTTAATAAAATGAGTATGCCTGACAAGATAGCGCTAAGGCCCATCAACGAAGCACGTTTTTTACAAATAACTTGCTGGAATAACAATGTTTATCTAATCCTTGGTAACACGAAGCACAATACGGTACGCTAGCATAAATGAGAGAAGCATGTTCGCCAACTTTGAACTGCAATCACACCTTCTCTTACGCGTTAGTTTATATAATTTGCTACGTGAAAAGACATACCTGTAGGGCACGCTGAACTTAAGAAAAAAATCTTAAGCAGCAGGTCCTAAGCACACATAAATTTAAGTTTGGAAAGAAGTATGGATTGGATGTCAGTCATCCCCCCTCTTGTGGCTATTGCCGTCGTTTTTTGGAAAAAAGAAGTCATTTTAGCATTGGCGCTAGCCGTTCTGTCTGCCGAAGCCTTAATTCTGGTAAATGCTGATATCGCAACCAGCTACATGGCCCCGATTAATGCCATAGAGCGTGTGGTTGATACCGCTGCCAGCCCAGGCAATACACGGGTGCTTATTTTCTCTGTACTAGTGGGCGCGTTGCTCGCATTTATACGTGACTCTGGTGGCGTAACGGCAACGGTCAACTTTCTAGTAAACAAAGGGGTAGCGAAGAGTCGCAAACAAGTTGGCGGCTTGACCATGTTTACTGGCATCGCTGTATTCATAGAATCAAACTTAAGCGTGCTCACTGCCGGCATATTCGCCCGAGGTCTGTTTGACCGTTTCGGCATGAGCCGCGCGCGCTTAGCTTACATCATCGACTCCACCAGCGCGCCCGTTTGTATTTTGATTTTATTGAACGGCTGGGGGGCATTTATACTCAGCCTGCTCGATGCCTACGAACTACCCGCTTCGTCAGCTTCAATTTTATGGGGCAGCGTATTTTTTAACTTTTACGCTGTCTTCACCTTACTGATTGTGGCCTACACTATTTCCGCTGACAAAGTACACGGCCCAATGGCTGAGGAAGAAAAAGCACTCACGCATGTAGAGGTTAACCAAACTACGGAACCTGCCACCAAGGCACGTTTCATGTTAGTACCGCTGATAATAATGGTATTAAGCATGGTTGGCTTCATGTTCTGGACAGGTAATGGCGTATTGTCTGAAGGCAGCGGGAGCAAATCTGTACTTTACGCTACGGCTTTAGCCACTGCTATTGCATACGGGTTGCTGCTCGTACACAAACGTTTTACCCATAAGGAAGCGGTAGAAATTGGTTTTAAAGGGATGGGTGAACTACTTCCTCTAGTAACTATAGTGTTACTGTCGTTAACCTTAGGCAATAGCCTTAAGGTGCTTGGAACAGGCGTGTTTGTCGCGGGCATAGTGGGAGAGTATCTTCCTTTAGTTCTTATTGTTCCCATGCTATTTATTGCCGGAGCGATCATGTCGTTTACCACAGGCACGTCATGGGGCACCTTCGCTATCCTAATTCCTATTGGTGTGCCGCTGATTCAAAGTTTAGGGTTACCCCCTTCACTGGTCATTGGCGCTATTTTGGGGGGCGGCATATTTGGTGATCACTGTTCACCTATTTCCGACACTACTGCCGTATCTTCGCTTGCAGCAGGTACTGACGTATTAACGCACGTTAAAACTCAGTTTCCCTACGCACTATTTGCGGGCGCACTTACGCTTATTGCCTATTTTGTAGCAAGCTTGGTCATGCTTGGTTAATGCCGTTGGTTAAAGTTTGCTGGAAGTCAGTTGCTAATCGCAAAGGTTTAGCAATGTCTGTAACAAGGAGTTTGTAATGAAAAAGCGGATAGCTAACGTCGGGTTTATCTCGATAATAGTGGCATTTATTTCAGTAGTGGCAGCGTGTTCCCATGGGCCAAATGCCCCTGTTGATAGTGCTAGCAACAATACAGTAGGGCTTAGCCAACAGGCCGTTGCTATGCCTGACAGTTACAGTGCCGATGCTGCAATGCAGGTACTCCAAGAAGGGGGTAACGCAATTGATGCTGCTATTACGGCACAGTTTGTCTTGGCTGTTACCCTACCTGAGGCGGGCAACGTAGGTGGTGGCGGCTTTATGACAATAAAGTTTGAAGATAACACCGACTTTTTAGATTACCGTGAAATGGCACCTGAAAATGCCCATCGCGATATGTATCTTGACGAGCAAGGTAATGTAAAACCTTACGAATCCTTGTTTGGGGCTAAAGCGTCTGGCATTCCCGGTACCGTAGCAGGCATGTGGGCCGCGCATAAAAAATACGGCACATTGGATTGGGAGCGTCTACTTGCACCAGCCGTTGATTTGGCCGAGCAAGGTTTTGTGGTTCACGAGAAGCTGGCGAATAACATTGAGCACTATATTGAACGTACCAAAGAAACAGGTATCAATAACAACTTCAGTGAATACTTTGCAGATGCAAAAGCAGGCACTACTTTCAAACAGCCAGAGCTAGCGAAAACGCTTAAAGCTATTCAGCAACAGGGAAAGGATGGCTTTTATAAAGGCGATGTAGCAAATCATATTGTTGATTTTATGCAGCAAAACGGCGGCCTTATTACCTATGAAGACTTACTGGCCTACAAAGCAGTGTGGCGAAAACCTCTTCACCTAAACTGGCAAGGTTATGAGCTGGTGACCGCACCTCCTCCAAGCTCTGGTGGTGTTGCCGTTGCCCAGTGGATTGGCATGCTAGAAGCCTATGACGCAACGCACGATTTGCCAGCGCAAAACAGTACTGAATACATTCACGTTATGTCAGAAATTGGTAAGCGCGTGTTTGCCGATCGCGCTGAATACATGGGCGATCCTGATTTTGTTAGTGTTCCGGTAAAAGCGCTCACTGACGCTAACTATATTACTGAGCGCGCAGCAGATATTCAGCCTACCAGCATTTCTGATACTCCAAGCGTTAAGCCTGGCTTGAAAGAAAGTGAAGATACAACACACTTCTCTATTATGGACAGATGGGGTAACGCTGTTGCCAATACCACAACCATCAACCTTACTTTTGGTAGCGGTGTTGTTGTGACTGGCGCTGGCTTTTTGTTGAATGATGAAATGGACGATTTTAGTGCCAAGCCTGGCGTACCTAACTTCTTTGGCGCAGTGGGTGGTGAGGCGAATGCTATTGAACCATACAAGCGCATGCTGTCTTCTATGACACCAACGCTGGTCACTAAAGACGACCAAGTGGTATTGGTAACGGGCTCTCCGGGCGGCACTACCATTATTTCATCAGTAACTCAGTCGCTATTGAATGCCCTGCTTTACGATATGAGCGCTGAAGCAGCCGTGAACTCACCACGTTTTCATCACCAGCTATTGCCCAAAGACACCATTCGTATGCACGACGGGTTTACAGAGGCAACGGTAAATGAGCTTAAAGCAATGGGCTATACCGTGGATAATCGTCGCTTTGGTGATGTGCATTTAATTAAGCGCACTAAAGAGGGTGTAGAAGCCGCATCGGAAAAAAGCGGTCGGGGTAAAAGCCTAATTCAGCCGTATTAGCACGACCGTATTAGCATCCCCCTATTAGCACAGGGCTGTTAGCTGAGCCACATTAGTTGAGCTCCATTAGTGTAGCTTTGGGGGCTCAGCGTTATTAGTTCAGCCTTTAACAAGGTACAAGCTGAAAACTACAACAACAGCGTGGCGTCGATAGGCACGTACTTAGACGCCACTTTTTGAATACTTTCAGCCGTTAATGTGGGAACGCCGTACACTGTTACGGTTTTCCCTTTTCCTTTAAGGGCGTTTACAAGAATATCGAAATCGCCGTCGCCAGACACCAGAATGATCTCATCAACATCGTTGGCGTGTTCAAGTGCATCTACCGTTATACCTACATCCCAGTCGCCTTTCGCCGAGCCGTCAGCGCGCTGAATAAAAGGCTTTAACTTTACTTCAAACCCAATAGCACGAAGAATGTTTTGAAATTCACGCTGCTTGCTGTCCCCCCTGTCTATGGCGTATGCAAAAGCATGGGCAATATCCAAGTTGTAGGTAAGTTCACGCCAAAACCGGTTGTAATTAAAGTTACGTTTGTACGCCTGACGGCAGGTGTAATACACGTTTTGTACGTCTACCAGCACTAATGCTTTATTCAAAACCACCCTCTTCTTCGGTTTACTCAGTTATTGTTTTCTGATGTTATAGCCTTTTGATAATAAAACCAAAAAACCTGATGATGAAATTTATGCGCAAGGCGCACAACTACCTGGGCTTAATTCTGTTTGCTCAAATAGGCCTATGGTTTATAAGCGGCTTGGTTATGGCTTGGTTACCCATAGATGAAGTAAGAGGCAACCACTTAAAACACGCCGTCACAACGTCGTGGCACAAAGTTACGGTTACCCCTTCCGACATTTTGCGCCGCCACAGCAGCACTGCGGTGCTATCACTCACCCATCGCATAAATGAAGTAGGCCATGCTGACCCAAACACGCTTGATGCTATTCCTGTTTATCATGTCGTAGATGACAACATTGCCTATCGCTACAGCGCATTAACAGGTGAAGCTTTGCAAACCATGCAAGAAAGCGCTATTCGTAAAGCAGCAAAAGGGCAATACGCAGGTACTGGCGATATTGGTGAGACTCAGCTATTAAGCGTTTTACCTCAAGAAGTGCAAAACCTGTCTGCGCCATTATGGCAGGTAAACTTCAATGATGACCTTAATTCGCGGTTTTATATCGACCCAAACACAGGCAGTGTTCTTCGCGTACGAACCGACACATGGCGGCTGTTTGATTTCATGTGGATGCTGCACATAATGGATTATAAAGACAGGAGTAACTTTAACACGCCGTGGTTAATTGCTTTTTCGGGCTGCGCCTTTTTATTCACTCTTACCGGCGTTGCGCTTTTATATAAACGCTTCAAACCGAAAAAGAAGAAGCACTAGCCAAGAGCCTGTAATCTTTAACGTACTAACTTTGGTCTAGATGGAAGTCTTTTAAAGCGCTTAACAATGCTGACCACAAAGAGAGCTGCGCTACAGGACGCTAACAAAGAGTAAAGACCCTAAATATTATGAAGCGAAAAGCTGAGAAATATCGGCGAACGCTTTGAACTCTAGGGCGTTGCCGAAAGGGTCTTTGAAAAACATGGTGGCTTGTTCACCCGGCTTGCCTTTAAAACGAATATAAGGTGCGATAACAAACTCGGTATCGGCAGCCTCTAATTTACTTGCCAGTGCTTGCCAATCGTCCATGGTTAGCACAACGCCAAAGTGCGGCACCGGCACAGCATGATCGTCTACCCCGTTATAAGCAGGCGGTGACGGCATGGCCTCTACACAGTGCGTCACTAATTGATGGCCGAAGAAGTTCCAATCTATCCACTGGGTGTCACTGCGGCCCTTTTCACAGCCTAACAACTCACCGTAGAACGCTTCTGCGTCGGTTAAATTAGTGACCGGAATGGCAAGATGAAAAGGTTGAACCATGAAAACTCCTGTTATAAAAACTTCTTAAGCAACGACAGCTTAAACTTAGAAAACGGCGCATAACGAAAGAATACGTCGAGGGCGAATGAACGTTTCATTACCGTTTTAATATGACTGAATGTATCAAAACCTGCTTGGCCATGATAGTTACCCATGCCGCTATTTCCTACGCCACCAAACGGTAACTCAGGGTTAGTCATAAACAGCATAGTGTCGTTAGTACACACACTGCCTGAACTGGTTTTGCTGATAATATTACCAAGCACATCATCCTTATCACTAAATGCATAAAGTGCGAGTGGCTTAGGCCTGCTGTTCACAAACTTAATACCCGCCTCCATGTTGTCAACAGTGATAATAGGTAGAATAGGGCCGAAGATCTCTTCTTTCATTAGCGGGCTATCTAGCGATGGCTCCAGAACAAGGGTAGGCGCCATTGCTGGACGAGATTCATCTAGCTCGCCGCCATACACCACATTGACGTTTTCAAGGTAACTTTCAAGACGTTTTAAGTGTCGATGATTGATTATATTGCCGTAATCTCGTGACGATAAAGGCGCTTTGCCGTATTGCTTTTTCAGCTCTTTTTTAACCGCATCAATAAGCTTTTGCTCAAAGCCCTTTTCAACAATGACATAGTCAGGCGCAATGCACGTTTGGCCTGCATTCATCCATTTACCCCACACTAAACGGCGCGCGGTTACAGCAAGGTTTGTGTTTTTATCAACAAAGCAAGGACTCTTACCGCCAAGTTCAAGGGTTACAGGCGTTAAATGTTTGGCCGCGGCGCTCATGACAATTTTGCCCACCACTTCACCACCGGTGTAAAAAATATGGTCCCATTTGCAGGCAAGAAGCGCCGTCGCTTCATCTTTACCGCCTTCTATTACTGCAACGCATGAATTATCCATATATTGAGGGATAAGCTTAGCCACCAGCGACGAAGTTTCTTCAGCCAATTCAGAGGGTTTCAATACCGCACAGTTGCCCGCTGCGATGGCAGCAATGTAAGGAGCTAGTAGTAACTGCAGCGGGTAATTCCACGCTCCGATAATAAGCACAGTGCCAAGGGGCTCAGGCTTGCGAAAGCTCTTACCTGGCCATGCCACCATGGGCGTTGATACTTTGCGTGGTTTTGCCCATTTGTCCAAATGCTTGAGCGTATGCTTGATATCAGAAAGCAGAAACCCTTGTTCCGCTACCATGGCTTCGGTCTTACATTTGCCCAGGTCATTTTTAAGGGCCTGTAAAATGTCGTGCTGGTTGTCTTTAAGCAGGGTTTCTAATGCCTTTAACTGGCTTTTACGCCACTCCAAAGACTGGGTTTTTCCTGTATCGAAACTGTCGTTAAGCTTGTGAACGACGTCAACGAAACACACGCCAGTTTCCACTGCGTGAAGAGAAGGTCTATTTGGCATAAGAAGGCTCCGATAGCATAACACCCAATGCAACAATTCTATGGCTCATCGTAAGATTGTTGTCGGGCAAAGCAGCGTAATAATTAACTGATACTATCTTATATTAATAGGGATGTTCGAAGACAACGCAACTAAATTGTTAATTAATGTTTAATGCGTTCGCGTTTTTACACGCTAATCGTCGGATTTACATTCGTGAAATTCAGATGCCGAAAATGAGGTGTGATAGAAGTAAGTGAAAAAGAAATAAAATTCGTAAGCAAACAAAAAAGCCCGGTAAACACCGGGCTTTAGAAGGTATGTAACGCTTTGCCTCTACGCGTCGTAAGGGCTGCGTAGAACGATAGTCTCGTTTCTGTCAGGGCCTGTTGATACGATATCAACCGGCACACCTGTTAGCTCTTCAAGACGCTTAATGTAGTTTTTCGCCGCTTGTGGTAGCGCTTCAAACTCAGTTACACCAAAGGTGTTATCTGTCCAACCCGGCATTTCTTCATAAACTGGTGTCACTTTTTCGTAACCGTCAGCCGCCATAGGTGGAACGTCTTTCACGTTACCGTCTGCATCTTTATAGCCTACACAAATTTGAAGGCTTTCAAGACCGTCTAGTACGTCAAGCTTAGTTAAGCAGAAACCTGTAATAGAGTTGATTTGTACTGCGCGTTTCATCGCAACTGCGTCGAACCAACCCGTGCGGCGCTTACGACCTGTGGTCGCGCCAAACTCGTGACCTTTAACACCTAAGTGTTGGCCTACTTCACAATCTAGCTCAGTAGGGAAAGGGCCTGAGCCTACACGCGTGGTGTATGCTTTTACAATACCCAATACGTAATCTAGCTTAAGCGGGCCAAAACCAGCGCCCGTTGCTACACCACCAACGGTAGTGTTTGACGACGTAACATAAGGATAAGTACCGTGGTCGATGTCTAGAAGTGTACCTTGTGCACCTTCAAACATAATAGGTAAGCCAGCATTGTGTGCTTTGTCTAGTTCGTCAGTTACATCAACAACCATTGCTTTAAGAATGTCAGCAACTTCCATTGCACCTTTTAAGGTGTCATCAAAGTCTACTGCTTCTTCGCCATAGTACTGAGTAAGCGTGAAGTTATGCACGTCTAGCACTTCTTTCAGCTTTGCTGCGAAGTCTTCTGCATTAAACAAGTCGCCAACGCGTAATCCACGACGGGCTACTTTATCTTCATACGCTGGACCGATACCACGACCAGTTGTACCAATTGCTTTTGCGCCGCGGGCTTTTTCGCGCGCTACGTCTAGTGCAATGTGATAAGGAAGAATAAGCGGACAAGCTTCACTAATCTTTAATCGCTCACGCACTGGAACGCCACGCTCTTCAAGCATAGTCATTTCTTTCATTAGTGCGTCAGGGCTTAGCACAACACCGTTACCAATAATACAGGTAACATTATCGCGTAGGATGCCTGATGGGATTAAGTGAAGTACGGTTTTTTCACCGTCGATTACTAGAGTGTGACCTGCATTGTGCCCGCCTTGGTAACGAACAACATATTTTGCGCGATCAGTGAGTAGGTCTACGACCTTGCCTTTACCCTCGTCACCCCATTGAGTGCCGAGTACCACAACGTTCTTTGCCATGAATCATATGTGTAAGAAAATTAGGCGGGGATTCTACAAAATTCTAGGGCAAGGATCACCTCTTTTTCGAACAAAAATACGACTATTTTATTTTTATTTTTGAAATCACAAAGATGACTCACTGCCACTCGAGCCTTTTTGAAATAAGGCTTGGCTTCTTATTTTTCAGCACAAATATTCTAAGACGCTAATTTTTAAAGCTTTCTAAACATTACCTGGTATTAAAGCTGAACAGACGGTCTACCGCAGTCTGCACTACGCCCATCTATATAACGTTTTGCTATTATTCGCGGGCATTGGATTGCTTAAAAGCCAATGAGGTATTCAAAGGGCTGAAAATATACCTCTGAATGTTGAATACAGGTTTAAGAGCACACTTTTCAGTCAACGGTAAAGTCGCGCTCCTTTTCGTACTATGTATTATGGTAAAGCGTGTGGCAGTGTTTGATGAGGTCCGTTTTCACACCGCTTCACGCCTCTTAATGCCTAGATCTGGGCGCTAACTCAACTGAAATAAAACAGCAGTAGTGTGCCTATTATCACAAGGGTTCCGCCAATTTGACGCAGTTGATTGCTGGGCTGCTGGCTTATCTGAAGTAAATAATTGCGCCATTTATTCGGAAAAAGAAGCGGCCCTATTCCCTCTATAATAAGTACCAACGCTAAAGCGGGTAATAGCCACTCCATAAAACTATCCTTAAATAAGTGTGACGTTAATGTTTACGTATGTTTAAAGCAACGACTTACGCTTTCTGATTCAGTGCGGTTAAATCAATGTACTCAGGGGTGTGGTACAGACCAAAACCAAACCGTAAGCGGTTTCCTCTAAAATCGGTAAGGATATGGTGCTCTTTAAGCGCTGAAGCAAGGGCTTTTGTTTCATCGGCACTATCTAATTCAAAGGTAAGGAAATGTCCCCGGTGTGCTTCATCACTTACTGCTAGATGTTTTTCGTTTAGCAAGGGATGATTGCAAGCTGCAAGCTTCTCTAGAAATGTGCGCTGCATGCCCATTACGTATTCGTTAACTGTGGCTACATCAATGCCATTGTCGTCGAACATACGAAGCACGGCTCTTAATCTGTAGAGCGCGGTAAAATCCATGGTCGCACCAGCAAAGCGCATTCCATCTAGACTATATTGAACGCTGTCTTTGCCGCCAACCTTGCGAGGCTTATCTAGCTCGCCAAACTCTGCAAACCAGCCTGTATATGCGGGTCTTAGCTCACAGCCCACGGGTACGTGCGCAAAACATGCGCCCTCTCCTGCCTGAGCATATTTGTAACTACCGGCAAGATAAAAGGCTCGCTGGGCAATGTTCGCTATATCGGTAGGCTTTGCCATAAACCCGTGATAGCCATCAACCACAATAAGAGTATTGTCGTTAGTTACGCTATTTACGATATCTGTAACATCGTTCACCACGTATCCGGAATTAAAAAACACCTGACTAAAGAAAACTAGCTCGGGATCGTGTTCGGCAATGGCGGCCTTAAAGCGCGACGCAAACGTATCGTAGGGTTTAGTAGGTACGGTAATAAGTTCTATCGCCCCCTGCTCCTGCAGCCTACTCGCTTGGCGCTGAAAACTGTGAAACTCGCTGTCTGTCGACACTACTTTATAAGGCGCAGCACTATCGATGCAGCTCATTACGCGATAAAGCAGCTCATGGGTATTGGGCGCAAAAACGATTTGCTGTGGTGCACCAGTGTTCAGTATGTTGCTAATGCGCTGCTGTAGCTCTGGCACCAAAGTTTGGAAGAAATATCCCCATTTTTCGTCAACATACTTAGCGCTGTCATCCCAGTAGTTGAGCATTGCATCACGCGTGCAGTCGGGCCAAAAGTAGTGGCTGTGACATGCATAATGCTGTTTACCTTTGTTCGCATTAAGAAAACCCGTATAAAAATGCTGATATGCCATGCTCTATTGCCCAATATAAAAACTGCGTAAACCCTATCAAATTTCTACCTTTTTCGCATGATTCTGCGCCTGCAACAAAACATTTATTTACAAATTAAGTGTAAATTGTTTTGCCCAAATCGACGTGCTTAGTGATATTTCTTATATAAACACAACCACAGCAAATTTTAAGAACTCTGCTATACCCTATAGAGGCAGGATGTTTTTGTTAGCCGAGTTAGCAAGCTCCGTCTGTTCCACGCAGACAAACATTAAAGGTATTTTATGCGTTTTCCTAAATACGGAAATTATTCATTGGATGTCTCAGGTAACGTACTTGAGGTGTTTGCAACCGGGGCGTGGAACCTGAAAACGACAGAGTTTTTTATAGAAGAAATGCATGAACTTATCGCTAAGTTCGACAATAAGCCTTGGGCTGCCTTAATGGACGGACGCCGTTGGGTATTATCTACGCCGGAATGTCAGACCCGATTGGCGGATGCAATAAAGGTGAATATTTCGAAAGGGCTTACTCGCTCAGCCTATGTGCTAGATAGCGGAATGGTTAAGCGTGCCCAGCTAGAACGTACCCATCCTTCCAAGCAACGTGACATTGAAGCAAGCAACTATGAACGGGAGTATTTTGAAAAATACTTTGAGGCGATTAACTGGCTACACAAGGAAGGTTTCTCACCTATTCGCTAGTTTTTAACGAACACGACGGTCGACTCAAAGATATCTTTATTTTCAAAAATATCGGGGTAGTTGTAAGAACCAGTTGATTGACCATACAACAAACTTCTAAGCCTAAGGAGACGGTTTTAGCGTTACGGTGAACGCTAAAACCCGAATAAGCTTAGTACAACAAGCTGTACACCTTACGACGATACTCTGACTTAAGCGGATCGCCGTCAGCGAGTGCGTTCATCATATCCATCATTAACTTTCTGGCATCGCCAAAGCCAAGCTCTTTCTTTAATACAGTGTAAAGAAGCTCTAGTGCGTCTTGCGCTTTATTTGCCTGCTGCAGCTGTACAGCTAAGTCCACCTTAAGCTGTAGGTCATCAGGGTTCGCCTCTACTGCCGCTTGAAGCTGGCGTATTTCAGGCGTGTCTGCCGCTTGCTCTGCCAGTTCAATTTTCCCTGCTAAACTTTTATAGCGAGAATCTTGATCTACCAGCTTAATCTCTTCGAGCAGTGCTTTAGCTAAATCGACAGAGCCGGTCTCAACGTAGCAGTCAATAAGCATATATTTCGCGTTTACGTTCTCTGGGTTGAGCGTTAAGGCTTCTTTTGCTGCCGGTAGCGCCTCTGCATACTCACCTTGCTGAATTGCTTTACCCGCTGTGGCAAGTAAATCATCTTCTGGATTAGGTAAATATTTAGCTAGCATTTCGCGAATTTGCGGCTCTGGCTGTACACCAGCGAAACCATCGACAGGCTGACCGTTTTGCACCACCATTACCGTTGGCAGGCTTCTAATACCAAACTGCGCAGCTACTTCTTGCTGCGCTTCACAGTCTACTTTGGCCAGAATCAAATGCTGACTATATTCACCTGCCAGCTTTTCCAGAATAGGCATAAGGTCTTTACAGGGTTCACACCAATCTGCCCAAAAATCGATAAGTACCAGCTTTTCTTGCGATGCTTCTACAATAATTTGCTGAAAGTTTTCTACCGTAATATCTACGATGGTTGCTTGGCTATTCGCAACGAGATTTTCCATAACGCAGGCCTTTGATTTCTTGTATTGAGAGGAATATGGGGCAGGTGCTGTAAAATTACAAGGTTAAGGGGAGTTATCTTTCCGTTTAGAATGAGCGGGCATACTCCTTTTTTTAAAAGCAGTTATTTCGCATTTGTCGCTTTTACGACAATATGTACCTTCAACAAATGTTAATGTAATGTAAAGCTGCTGAACTGGGCTGCTTTATTATTATGCCACCCTACTTCTATAAGATTTGGCCGAGAGGGTTTTATGACTACACAAACAAGTACAGACACTCAGTTTGCTTCATTCAAAGAGTTTTACCCGTTTTATTTAAATGAACACAAGGATAGTACATGCCGCACGCTTCATTTTATCGGCTCTTGGCTAGTACTTAGCGTTATAGCGCTAGCGATATTTACGGCAAGCTGGTCGCTACTGTGGTTTATTCCTCTGGTAGGTTACGGCTTTGCTTGGGTAGGTCATTTCTTTTTTGAAAAAAATCGCCCCGCGACATTTAAGCATCCCTTCTATAGCTTGATGGGCGATTGGGTCATGTTTAAAGATATTCTTGTGGGCAAAATTAGCCTTAAAGGCGAATAAAACTCAAGTGACTAGAAAGACGGCCTGCCTTCTATTAGTACTGATAACCGCCATTGCTAGCGCCCAGCGTTGTTAAACGTTGCGCTTAATGGTGGGTATATTCTTTTAACGGACAATCCAGCCTCTTCATCGCACACACTTTACATATAAGAAACGAAAGCGATATGGTTGAGAATAAGGTTCGCACTTACTAAATTAGCGCTAGCGTTAACATTTAAAGCACGACTGCGAACACATTACCTATCGCGCTTAGCGCAAAAAGAATAACAAAAGGAACAAACATGTTTGTGTCTCGTTTCCCCCTTCGCCCTATACAACAAGGCTTATTAGCTACCTCGACAGCGTTATCACTGTTAGTCTTAGGCATGAGCCAGGCCTGTGCACTACAAGATTCTGATCCAGATAGCGTGAATGCGTTAACGTACGAAGATACCTTTAACTTAGAGTTTGTCACTAATCCTCAATTCCTCGACAAGGAAACGGTTATTTATTCTCGTCAGAGCATGGATATCATGACTGACGGGAGACAAAGCCGGCTGTG
This sequence comes from Alteromonas sp. ABH4_453, assembly GCF_056160665.1. Taxonomy (NCBI): domain Bacteria; kingdom Pseudomonadati; phylum Pseudomonadota; class Gammaproteobacteria; order Alteromonadales; family Alteromonadaceae; genus Alteromonas; species Alteromonas sp. ABH4_453. The sequence continues at coordinate 156,925 of NZ_JBSWXP010000009.1, read as the reverse complement.
GCAAGTAAATATTAAATCCGGCGAGCACCGGCCGTTTATTGGTGTAGATGAAAACTTGTCACAGGCTACCTTATCGCCCAACGGTAAAATGGTGGCATATACAAAATCGGTCAACGGCCGCGCACAAATCCATCTCTATTATTTAGATACCATGCAGTCTGTGCGCTTGACCAACACCAGCGAAGCACCTCGTCAGTTAACCTGGTCTCATGACAGCAAAACCTTAGCCTTCACCCTGTTTACCGAAGAAAAACGAAAGCCGTTGTTTACCGGCATGCCGAGTAAGCCTAAAGGAGCAAAGTGGGCTGAGCAAGGCACCTATATTGATGCGGTGCAGTATAGAGGTGACGGACGAGGCTACTTGCGTGAAGGCTTTGACCAGATATTTATTCTGCCTGTTGAAGGCGGTACGCCGCGTCAATTAACAACGGGGAAATTCCCTAGCGGCGGCACCCTTTCTTTCTCTAAAGAGAATGACTGGATTTATTTCGCCACACCACAACGAGAAGACTACGCGCTGCACCCTTTGTTTAGCGACATCTATAAAGTGAATGTGAATACAGCGGCAGTTGAACAAGTTACCGATATCGAAGGGCCTGAAGGTAGACCAACCTTGAGTCCCAACGGAAAATACCTTGCGTTTACTCAGCTCAACGACAGAAAGCTTTCTTATCAGAATGGCGACCTTGTGGTACTTGAGCTTGAAAGTGGCGACATCACCCGTTTAACTACGTCACTAGATAGAAGCTTAGGCAAATTTGAGTGGCGCAAAGACAGCCGAGGATTAATCTTTTCTTACCTTGATCATGGCGAAACTAAACTTGCTACAGTGAACCTGAAAGGCGATGTGAAACCTATCGACGTTAGCATAGGTGGACAAGCTTTTGGACGCCCTTACACGTCGGGTGATTTTGCAGTTAGTGATAAAGGCGACATTGTTTACACCACGGCAAGCCGTACTGTACCTGGCGACCTGGCGCTTTATAGAAAAGGCAAAGACGATACACAACTTACCGATTTAAACAGCGACGCACTTGGTCATAAAACGCTGGCAGAAGTACAAGATCTTTCAATAGTATCGAGTGTTGACGAGCTATCTCTCGACGCATGGATTGCATTGCCCCCTGGATTTGATAGCAGCAAAAAATACCCGCTTATATTAGAAATTCACGGCGGCCCACATGCTGCCTACGGCCCTCACTTTGCCATGGAAATTCAGCTGATGGCGGCGCAAGGTTATGTGGTTGTATGGTCCAACCCAAGGGGCAGTAGCTCTTACGGTGAAGACTTTGGTAATTTGATCCACCATAACTACCCATCAGAAGATTATAACGACCTAATGGATGTGGTAGACGCTGTCGTTAAGCAAGGCTATGTAGATTCAGAGAACTTGTTTATTACTGGCGGCTCAGGCGGCGGAACCCTTACCGCATGGTCCATCGGTAAGACTGATCGCTTTAGTGCAGCTGTTGTCGCTAAGCCGGTTATTAACTGGATGAGCTTTTCATTGACTGCCGACGCATACCCGTACTTTAGCAACTACTGGATGGCAGATATGCCGTGGACTATCGCGGATAAACTCTGGCAGCGTAGCCCTTTGAGCTTAGTGGGCAACGTGGTAACGCCCACTATGCTGCTAACCGGTGAAGCCGATCATCGTACACCAATCAGCGAGACAGAGCAGTATTATCAAGCGTTGAAGTTACAAGGTGTAGATGCTGCGATGGTGCGAATTCCAGGGGCTTCACACGGCATTGCAAGTCGCCCTTCTCGCTTAATACAGAAAGTAGGAAATATTGTGGCGTGGTTTGAGCGCTACAAGAAAGATAACGACAGCGAATAAGTAAATACCAAGCCCGCAGTCTTTATAAATAAAAAAGGCGCTTACTTCACAATGAACAATGAAGTGGCGCCTTTTCTCATTCCACGTCTTACGCTATTTAGTCAGCTTTAATACTTTGCCGTTAGGTGCATCGGTCAGTAAGTAAATAGCACCATTTAGCCCCACTTCTACGTCGCGAATGCGGTCGTGATTGTCGCGAACATACTCGAACTGCTCATCGGGCTTTCCATCTTCTACCTTGATACGGCGAAGGTGCGTAAACTTCAATGACCCCACCAGTACATCCCCGTTCCATTCTTTAAACATTTCACCTTGGTAGAAAGTTAGGCCGCTTGGTGCAATAGACGGGTCCCAGTACACCCATGGCTGCTTCATGCCATCCATATGGGTTTTGTCGCTGATAATATCGCCACTATAGTCAACGCCATAGGTAATCACAGGCCAACCGTAGTTTGCACCGCGCTCAAGGATATTGATTTCATCTCCACCTTTTGGGCCGTGCTCCATCGCCCATACCGCGCCGGTTTCAGGGTGAATAGTAACGCCTTGCACGTTGCGGTGACCATAGCTGAATATTTCGGGGGCTTTGCCGTCTGTGAAAGGATTATCTTCTACTGCGCTGCCGTCACGGTTTATGCGTACAATTTTACCGAAGTGGTTATCGGTGTTCTGCGCTTCTTTCATATACTTATAGCGATCGCCCATAGTGACGTACAAATGCTTTTTAGCATCGAACGCTAAACGACAGCCAAAGTGAAAGCCGTTATCGACGATTGAGTCGGCACTAAAGATAACGTCAACATTTTCAAGGCCTGAGTCGGTAAGCCTAGCCTTTGCAACACTGCTACTGCTGCCCGGCTTGCCCTCAACCTCACTCGCTTTGCTGTAACAGAAGTAGATAGTGTTGTTGCTGGCAAAATCCGGGTCGATAGCGATGTCCAACATACCACCTTGGTTTTGCGCAACCACTTCAGGCACATTGTTTAAACGCCCTGATAACTTACCGTCTTTCGACAAGCGCTGAATGCCACCTTCACGTTCCGTAACTAGCAGATCGCCATTTGGCAAAAATGCCATTCCCCAAGGATGAACAAGCCCTTCAGCGAGCGTGGTTACGGTAATATCGCTGTCGGTGATTTCATGCGCTTCGCCATGTTTATGGTCTCCGTGAGCTAAAGCGGATTGGCTGATCGTAAGCGCCAATACACAAGTAAGTGACTGCGCTAGCGCGCTCACAGGTTTGAATGGTAAAGCTAAAATAGTTGATGGTTTCATCGCTAGGAGCCTCATTTTAAAAAGCCGTGTACGCGTTAACACAGGCTTCTTCTATTATTTTTAGTGGTAGGCAGTATACAAAAAAGGGCACAGCGCTGCTGTACCCTTTGTGATAGTTTTACTCGCTTATGCGATAAAAGCGACTCGCTTTAAGACGCATGATGAACATCAGCTGATACACTTATATACATGCTTCATTTATCACGCGATTTACTTCGGTAATGTTGCGCGAAGCATCCACGCTGTTTTTTCGTGAACGCGCATACGATCGCCAATTAACGCTGCAGATGACTCATCGTCTGCGTCTTGCGCTAGCTTTAACGATTCACGGCAGGTTTTCACAACTTGCTCATGACCGTGAGTTAACAATCTCACCATTTCCGTCGCTTCAGGTACACCTTCCACTTCTTCAATTGAACTAAGCTCAGCGAACGACTTATATGTGCCCGGTGCAGCAACACCTAGAGTACGAATACGCTCTGCAATTTCGTCTACCGCTTCGGCAAGCTCTGTGTAATGCTCTTCAAACATTAGGTGCAATTCACGGAACTGTGGACCTTCTACGTTCCAGTGAAAATTATGCGTTTGAAGGTACAAAGTGTAAGAGTCGGCCAATAGCTTTTTAAGGCCTTCTGCTACTGCGTTACGATCGCTCTCAGAAATACCAATATCAATCTTGCTCATGTCACACTCCTTAACGTTAAAACCCTTTTTAGATTTACCTTCAGTCCATTCATCGGCGCTGAAAAATCTTGGTTTAAATAATATAAGTTAATAGTACTACAGAAATTTTGATTTAGATTAACGGTTTAGTTGATTGCATTCATCGCATTAATTGATGACTTTATACATTCTGCCTCAGCCACTCTATTAATGGTGGTGATGGTGGCTTTCGCCCGCTTCTTTTTTAACAGGTAGCGAAACCTGTTGTTCGCTCGCATCGCTAAATGTGAGGGTTAGTGCTACTTCGTCTCCCTCTTCTAATCCTTTGGTCAGCCCCATCAACATGATATGACGGCCGCCTGATTCAAAAGAGACCATTTCGCCCGCTTTTATTTTAACGCCGTCAGTTAGCTCACGCATTTTCATCACGTCTTCCTCCATCACCGTTGTGTGGATTTGCGCTTCACTTGCTACATCGCTCGATACTGAAACAGACGTCAGTGTTTTATCGCTGTCACTATGATTATGCAAAGTAAAGTACACTGCGCCGGTTTTTGCCAAAGCAAAGGTCGCTCTGGCATAACCATTCATTACCATTACATCTGATTGCTTACTGGCGTGCTTGTGCTGCTCTTTTGGCATGTGATGGTTATCATGGTCGTTGCCATGCGCGTAAATAGTCGCAGACAAGCTTAAAGAAAATAAGCCAGTTACGATAACTAACGGTTTAAGTGATTTGGAAAAAAATGACATACAGTCTGCTCCGAATGAATAATCGTAAGCAAGTGTACGTAAGATTGGCATAGGAAAAAAGAAAAATGGTGCCGACTGCCGGAATCGAACTGGCGACCTACTGATTACAAGTCAGTTGCTCTACCAACTGAGCTAAGTCGGCACACTTTAAAAACCGCTGCCTAGACAGCGGATGCGTATTCTAGCGATAAACGCGTGGGTGTCAACCTTTTAATCGCGTTGCTTCACCAACTAATTTTGGGAAGTACTCCAGTGGTAAATATTTGCTCAATGCCATGAGCTTCTCACCCAAGCTTTCATAACTATTCGTGGTGACATTGATGTGTCCCATCTTGCGCTTTTCACGAACAGATTTTCCGTACCAGTGAAGATGACTGCCATCGATGCTTAGCAAATCGCGCGAGAAGCTGCTGCAACCAATAATGTTGACCATAGCGCTTGGGCCAATGGCTGACGTGTCACCAAGAGGCAATCCACAGACTGCACGCAAGTGATTTTCAAACTGACTGGTTACAGCGCCCGACTGGCTCCAGTGCCCAGAGTTATGTACACGAGGAGCAAGTTCGTTTACAAGTAGCTTGTCGCCTACTTGGAATAGTTCCACAGCCAGCACACCGACGTAGTTCATACCCTCAGCAAGTTTCACAAAAATATCGTGAGCCTGGGCCTGAAGTGCATCATCAACGTTAGTCGCTGGTGCAACCGACACATGAAGTTGACCTTGGTGATGCAAATTTTCAGCAAGTGGATAGGTGCGTACGTCGCCATTAGCATTGCGTACACCGATTAATGACAACTCTCTGTCGAAAGCCACCATTTTTTCAACCACTAAAGGCACGGCCTGCAAATCTAATCCCTGAAGGGCATTTTTTAGTTCAGGTAAATCAGCCTCATCACTTAGACGCCATTGACCATATCCGTCATAGCCATCGCGGCTAGCCTTAAGAATAAGTTTACTACCCAACTGCATTACACAATCGTCTAACTGGGCAAGGTCGGTAACTATTTGGTGCTCACAATTTGCCACCTGCATGCTTTCAAGCAGCTTTTTCTCACGTACGCGATCGGCGCCAACAAGAATGCTGTCAATATTTGGCATCAACTTGTTTGTTTTCGCCGCGTCTTCAAGAAGCCTTTCAGGTACATGCTCAAATTCTACGGTAAGAGCATCTGCACCTTCTAGTGCTTGAGCAAGTGAGATTTCAAGAGGGGTTTTGCTAACTGGATGTACAACGGTATCGTTGTTTACGTCCACAGCTTGAACGTCAATACCTAACGGGCTTCCCGCCAGGTACATCATTTGAGCAAGTTGGCCTGCGCCGTAAACGACTACTCTCATTCATCTAGCTCCAACGTATTGCTTGAAGCAAGTACCGTATCAGTTTGCGATTTTCTAAAAGCGATAACGGCATTGCGTACGCTTTCATCTTGCAGCGCAACAACTTGTGCCGCGAGAAGACCCGCATTTGCTGCACCAGCCTCACCTATTGCCAGTGTACCTACCGCAACACCTTTCGGCATTTGAACGATAGAAAGCAGTGAGTCTAATCCGTTGAGCGCTTTTGATTTAACCGGGCAGCCAAACACAGGCAAATGCGTGTGTGCAGCAATCATACCCGGTAAGTGAGCTGCGCCGCCTGCGCCAGCAATGATTGCGCTAAAACCTTCATCTGCAGCGCTTTCTGCAAACTCTACTAGCAAGTTGGGTGTACGGTGCGCCGACACCACCTTCGCTTCAAATTCAACACCAAACGACTTCAGCATTTTTGCGGCCTGCTGCATAGTAGGCCAGTCTGAAGTTGAACCCATTACAATCGCGACTTTTGCCATCTAGAGATCCTCGGGGTAGGTAAAGTGGACAACCTTGGAAAGGCCGCGATTGTAGCGTAAAACCGTTCAAAATCCCACCGTAAATGGCGTCAATTATAGCGCCACTCACTTAAGGGTTGTTGAGGTTACTCTCCTGTAAGGGTGATCTATCTCTTCGCTGTCAGTCGTATTAACTATAATTAATTTATGTAGAAAAGCTGCCTGACTACACGGATTAACGAACGCTTTTATTTCCACACGTTGCGACGTTGACCATGAACGGGCGTTAGAGGTTATTGATGACAGATAAGCACGAACCCGACGTACTTGATGAGGTGATAGAAGAAGTACAAGACGTGGTCTCTGACTTCTTAAATCGCGAAGCCGCTCCCGGCATATTGTTAATGGGTGCAACGATTCTTGCGCTCATTATTGCTAATTCTCCCCTAGATACGCTTTACGATCATTTAATCAGTATGCCGGTACAAATATCAGCCGGTACGTGGGCTATCGATAAGCCATTATTGCTGTGGATTAACGACGGGTTAATGGCGGTGTTCTTTTTTCACGTGGGTTTAGAGCTGAAGCGGGAAATCTGCGAAGGTGAATTGGCCAATCCCCAAAATATTATTTTACCCGCAGCGGGTGCTGTAGGTGGTATGGCACTACCCGCCTTGATATATGTAGGCATCAACTGGGACAACCCCGTAGCCATTGCAGGGTGGGCAATTCCCGCCGCTACTGACATAGCGTTTGCATTAGGTATTTTGGCGCTACTAGGTAGTCGAGTACCTACGAGCCTGAAAGTTTTCTTAGTCACCCTAGCTATTATTGACGATATCGGTGCTATCGTAATCATTGCCCTGTTTTACACCGAGCACATTACAGCGGGTGCGCTGTATATTGCTGCAGGTTGTTTATTGCTGTTGTGGCAAATGAATAAACGCAATGTGGTAGATATTCCGCCTTATGTTTTTGTGGGAATAATACTGTGGGTAGCCATGTTGAAGTCAGGCGTTCACGCCACACTGGCAGGTGTCGTACTTGCTGGCTTTATTCCTATGCGGGATGAGAAAGACGAGTCTTATTCTCCTGTAACGCGACTAGAGCACGGTTTGAATGGCTCGGTGAGTTTCGCAATCCTACCTTTATTCGCCTTCGCTAACGCCGGTATAAGTTTTGGTAACATCAGTCCGGAGGGTATTTTCCACCCTGTTACCTTTGGGATCTTTCTTGGCTTGGTTGTGGGTAAACAAATTGGCGTATTCGGTTTTTGCTACTTAATGGTGAAGTTAAAGCTGGCTAAGTTACCAGAGGATCTTAACTTCAAGCATATCTATGGCTGTGCGCTACTTTGCGGCGTTGGCTTTACAATGAGCTTATTCATTGGGGGACTGGCCTTTGCACAGACAGGTATCAATCAAATTTTTGACGAGCGTGTGGGCATTTTAACCGGCTCTCTCGTCTCGGCGTGCTTAGGGTATATTGTACTGCGATTCGTTAGCAAAGCGCCGAGCGATAACACTGATGTAGCCTCAAACGCGAGCAAGTTCACGGGCAATACAGTCAAATAGAACCTGCTTGCGGATAGGCTTACTTAAATGCGCATTCATGCCTGCTTCTAAGCAGGCATTTTTGTCTTCGATAAACGCATTGGCGGTTAAAGCGATGATCCTGACCGTGTCTTTATTCCTGCCTTCACTACGAATAAGTTTCGATGCAGTATGCCCGTCCATGATGGGCATTTGGCAATCCATTAAAATCACATCGAAATCGTGTTTTTTTTCTGCGGCCACTGCGTCTTGCCCATTTTTAGTTCGAAGACACTTTATATTCTCTGACTTGAGCATTTCCATGACGATGTCTGCGTTTATGTCATTGTCTTCTGCAAGTAGCACACGAATTGCGCTAGGCAAGGATGGAGGCGCTTCACGCTGCTCTTGAATACCGTCCTCACAGATTGTGGCTGGGATATGGAAAGTGAAGCTAGTTCCTACATCTAACTGGCTTTCAACGTAGAGTTCACCACCAAGCAATTCGATCAGCCCTTTTGAGATGGCCAGGCCAAGACCGGTTCCCCCATAGTGGCGCGTAGTCGATGCATCTGCTTGCTCGAATTTCTCGAAAATAAGGTGTAATTTGTCGGGTGCAATTCCGATTCCACTATCAAGGACTGAAACTTTCAACCCTTGATGGGCATAACTCACGTTAACTGATACTTCACCTTCATTGGTAAATTTTATGGCGTTGCTTAGTAAATTATTAAGTACTTGAGCGACTTTGCCAGCATCAATGTTCAAGACTTCTGGCACATCGCTGCTAATACGAAGCGTAACATCATAGCCTTTTATTTGTGCAGTGTGGCGATAAAGCTCACAGGACGCTGTTAATAATTCTCGGATGTCGCAACGCTGAATGTCACAGAGCATTTTCCCAGATTCGATTTTAGACCAATCTAAAATGCTATCCAAAATAATCAGAAGATTCGTCGCTGAGCGAGAGATAGTTTTTGCCCTCACAGCGACATGCTCAGGTAACTCATTGTCTAGCATTAAATCACACGAGCCAACGATACCGTTCATTGGCGTTCTTATCTCATGACTCATATTGGCAAGAAACTGAGTTTTGGCCACATTTGCGGCTTCAGCCTCTTTCAAAGCTAGCGCTAAATGCTCGGTTTTTTCCTCTATGCGCTGCTCTAAAGACTGGTTTAATTCATTAAGTTCTTTATTTAACTCTTGCTCCACTTCCTTCGCTTTTTTAAGTTCGTCAAACGCACAAAGCAGGCGAGCCTCCAAGCCCATAAACTCATCGCTTAGTGACGAAAGCTCTTGGATGTGCAACGCTCTTTGCGGCGCTTTGTTTCCATTTTTTTGATTAGGATCGAACTCAGCAATGTAACGGACAAGTCGGCGAATAGGCGCACCTACCATTTTGGCCACCACATATCCCGTAAATGTCCCAAAGGCAGACAAAGCCAATAACAACAGGAGGTCCTTTAACAAGTAACTGCTCATGGAGGCGTGTAAAAGCCGCTTATCGAAGTAATAGCTAACCTTCCAATTGGCAAAAGAAAGGTTTTCGGTGAACCTTAGCCACTTTCTACTTTGGGAACCGGAATCGCTCTTAGCTTCTTCAACTTCGACGCCACAATTAGGTTCACACGAGTAAAACGGCGCTTTGGTCAGCGGTTTCATCGCTAGCGCATCAGATGCATAAATCACCTCTCCTTTTTGATCTTCTATCAGCATCAAAAATCCGCCAAGGCTCAGGTCATCAATTGCGTTAAAGCTTTTTAAAGATAGTGAACCTTCTACAATACCTTTGGGTACTCCGTCACTATCTAAGATTGGCGCAGATAAAGCGACAATGGGGTCGTTACCGAAACCTCGGCCTTGAAAAACATTGGACAAGAATGGCGTGCCTGACTGCATTACTTCGTAAAAATAAGGACGATAAGACACGTTAGGTAAGCCATTTTTTCTCGCCTTTTCCAGCATACTTGGCGGATAAGCGTGTGTGATGTCGCCGCTTTCATCTGCTACTAGAAAGGTTAAAAACTCAGGGTTGTGCGACGCAACAATTTGTAAATTAGCGCTGGCCGTTGTTTCTAAGCTATTTTTCGATGCAGAATTTGAAAGAACTTGCGCTGTACTGATTATGGCGTTTTGATGATGACGTATAAAGTTTGAGAGCTGAAACTCAAGCACTTTCACCCGCTGCTTCATGTAGCTATGGATTTGTTGTTCTTGCTGATGTTGGAACAAGCTGACTGATAGATAAATGACGGCCATAGAGGCAACGAAGAAGCAACCCGCAAAGAAGTATCCGAAAAGAAAATGAAGTGTAATACGTTCCGATTTGTTAGAGGTTTGCTGTTTAAGACCGTATATGGCCAAATATGCAAAATGACCAATAACCAGGCCAAATACACCGCTCACCCAGGTCACTAAAACACCTGAGAACAACATATTAGCGTTATCACTATCGTAAAGAGAGTGTTCTAAAAGCAAAATTGGCAAAAAGACAATAGACCAAAAACCTGCGCCGACTTTGATCACTTGCCTCAGCGATTTGTCATAACCGAAAAAACTTAACACTATTGGCAGTAAGGTGAGGCTTTCTTTCCCCACAATACTCCCGTCGTTTAGCCACATTGGAAGGCTTATTAACAGCGCAATGGGAATAGATAAATATGGGGAAAAACGAAGCGATGCGTATACCGCAGCACCCACGCCAAAAGTCGCAATACCCGAACTATCAAAAGGCGGATTGAGCGCGTTTAACCCAGCGCCAAGTATGCATACAAGTAGTGCTTGAAAGGCCAGAGACCATGAAAAAGAAAATGCATTACTACCTATTTTCAACGCATGTCTCCAGCGAGTCGATTTAGTGTTGAGCAATGTAATCTAGAGTGAAGTTCGTAAGAAGCTTCACACCTAATTTCATGCCTTCATCGTCAACATAAAATTCCGGTGTGTGATGAGCAGGGCTTTCTTCTTCAGAGACGTCTAATGGCTTACCGCCTACCCAAACATATAAACCTGGAATTTGTTCTTGGAAAAATGAAAAGTCTTCCGCACCCGTGACCGGCTTAGAAAGCAATGTGTTCTCAACGCCAGCGGTACGCTGCATAGTAGGCAGCATAGCTTTTGTCAGCTCTGGGTCGTTGTACGTAATGGGGTAATAGTAATCTAGGGGTAGCGTAAGTTCTGCTTCTGCGCCCATACTCTCTGCTATAGCCTTTACTTTGCGCGGAAGCGACTCGTAAATGTGATCGCGCGCGGCTTCATTGAGCGTACGGATTGTGCCAACCATTTCTACTTCATTAGGAATAATGTTTGAACGGTTGCCGCCATGAATAGACCCAATAGACACGACAGCTGCATCGTCAATCAATTTCAGTTCACGACTGACGATGGTCTGAATAGACATGATCATTTGCGCGGCTGTAACCACAGGGTCTACGCTCTTCCAGGGATAAGCGCCATGAGCTTGCTTACCGTGAATGACGATTTTAAATGGGTCTACCGCGGCCATGGTACCGCCCGCGTTGTAACGTACTTTACCAACATCGGTATTAGCATTGATATGCAGGCCAAAAATAGCGTCTACATCTGGGTTTTTAAGTACACCTTCAGCGACCATAACTTCAGCCCCGCCTTTTTCTCCAGCCGGTGCGCCTTCTTCTGCAGGCTGAAAGATAAACTTCACTTTGCCTTTTAGGTCGCCTTTAATTTCCGTGAGAATTTTCGCCGCGCCCATAAGCATTGCCATGTGAGTGTCGTGACCACATGCGTGCATAACCGGTACTTCTTTTCCGTTATATTCGCCCATTTGCGTTGAGCGGTAGGCTAGGTCGTTTTGCTCTTTTACAGGGAGTCCATCCATGTCTGCACGTAAAGCAACGACTGGACCTGGCTTACCCGAGTCTAAAATAGCTACGACACCAGTTTTTGCTACGCCGGTTTGCACTTCTAAACCTAAGCTTTCAAGGTAGTCAGCTACATATTCAGCGGTTTTAAACTCGCGATTCGACAGTTCAGGAAATTCATGAAAGTGGTGACGCCATTTGATTACGTCAGGTTCTACTTTATTGGCTAATTCATCTACATTGATTTGAGTAGCATGCGAACCAGACACACAGACCAGCCCTGCAAATGCAAGTGACAGCAATTTCTGATACATAACATTTATTTCCTTTGGTGTTTTTAAACAGAGTAAATCATCTCAGGAGAGAACACACCACTGAACTAACGATTGCTGTTAAAAATCAATAGGCAAGTGAAAATACCTTAATCACAGGCCAGAAGGTATTAGACTGAAGTATAAGAAAAGCCATTTGCCGGTGCAAAAAATAAAAAAGGCGCCGAATAGCGCCTTTTCTTTTAATATCAACTTGTTACCAAGTTTTCATTAACTCTTTTGTCTACGCATCGCGTCAAAGAACTCATCGTTTGTCTTGGTCATGGACAACTTACTGATAAGGAAGTCCATAGCGTCAATTTCTGACATTTCGTGAACGATTTTACGAAGGATCCACATTTTCTGAAGTTCGTCTTGTGCCGTAAGCAGTTCTTCACGACGGGTACCTGAGCGATTAAAGTCGATAGCCGGAAATACACGTTTTTCCGCGATTTTGCGGTTAAGATGTAATTCCATGTTGCCTGTACCTTTAAACTCTTCGTAGATAACTTCATCCATCTTAGAGCCGGTATCGATTAGCGCTGTTGCGATAATAGTTAAGCTACCGCCTTCTTCAACGTTACGTGCGGCACCAAAGAAGCGCTTAGGCTTGTGTAGTGCGTTTGCGTCAACACCACCGGTAAGTACTTTACCTGATGAAGGAATAACCGTGTTATACGCTCGCGCAAGTCGAGTGATTGAGTCAAGCAAGATAACCACGTCTTTTTTGTGCTCTACAAGACGCTTCGCTTTTTCGATAACCATTTCAGCCACTTGTACGTGACGGCTTGCAGGTTCATCGAACGTTGATGCTACTACTTCACCTTGTACAAGGCGGTGCATTTCGGTTACTTCTTCTGGACGCTCGTCAATCAGCAATACCATTAACTCACAATCTGGGTGGTTAGCAGCAATTGACTGGGCAATATTCTGAAGAAGAAGGGTTTTACCGGCTTTAGGTGGCGCTACGATAAGACCGCGCTGGCCTTTACCGATTGGCGACGCCAAATCCAGTACACGAGCCGTAATGTCTTCTGTTGAGCCATTACCACGTTCCATACGCAAGCGGTCTGCTGCGTGAAGCGGTGTAAGGTTTTCAAAAAGGATTTTGTTACGTGAATTTTCAGGCTTGTCGAAGTTAACTTCGCGGATTTTTAGCAGGGCGAAGTATCGTTCACTGTCTTTCGGTGGACGAATTTTTCCAGCAATCGTATCACCTGTACGCAGGTTAAAGCGTCGGATTTGGCTTGGCGATACGTAAATATCGTCTGGTCCTGCAAGATACGATGAATCAGCTGAGCGTAGGAAGCCGAAACCGTCCTGTAAAATTTCTAATACCCCATCACCAAAGATGTCTTCACCGCTTTTTGCGTGCGTCTTTAGGATTGAGAAAATGATGTCTTGTTTTCTGGCGCGCGCCATGTTTTCCAGGCCCATTTCCTCGGCCAGGTTAACCAACTCGCTTATTGGTTTGTTCTTTAATTCAGTTAAATTCATACTGGTGGGTCTTTGTGCTTGAACTTCGCTTACAGGACTTAAAGTCACTCTGTTCTAGTTTAGATTTGATATCACCCGGATATGGGCGTAAGCAGAATGCTGCTCGGATGAGCGCTGTAGAAAAGTTAGCACTATATTTAACCAACGTCCAGCGTTTTACCGCCCAATTGTTAAATAAATTGTTGCGCCCTTTTCTGAGATGGAATGCAAGTGCCTGTGTTTTAAATAAAAACCGGTGCTTTATTCGCACCGGTTTTTTGTTTTATAGCAATTAAAGATTTTCGTTAAGAAACTCTGTTAATTGAGCTTTGGATAACGCGCCAACTTTAGTTGCTGCAACGTTACCATTTTTGAAAAGTAGCAATGTAGGAATACCACGAATACCATATTTAGGTGGAGTTTCGTTATTTTCATCGACATTCAACTTGCCAACTGTTAACTTGCCATCAAACTCGGTCGCAACTTCTTCCAAGATTGGTGCGATCATTTTACACGGGCCACACCATTCGGCCCAGAAGTCAACCAGTACAGGACCTTCAGCATTGATAACATCTGCTTCGAATTTATCGTCAGATAACTGGATAATTTTGTCGCTCATTCTTTTCTCCATTATTGGTCTGTCGCTGATTTGTCTCAGCCCGACCATAAGTGTTATATAGAAACTGTTTTTTAATGCAAGCACTGATAAGCTATAAGCTATGCCTACTCACTTAACTGATACTCACTTTTCTGACCTGCCGATTAACGGCAAGGTTGTTGACGCCTTGGCGGCAGCTAATTTTTCACATTGTACACCAATTCAAGCACTTGCACTGCCTCCTTTATTGGAAGGTCACGACATTGCAGGTCAGGCTCAAACCGGAACCGGTAAAACCATTGCCTTTTTGGTGGCTACATTTCACTATTTGCTAAGCAAAGCAGAAAATGCAGATAACAGCAAATCAAATGGCCCTCGCGCAATTATAATGGCGCCGACCAGAGAGCTTGCCGTACAAATCTATAACGACGCCAAACTGCTTAGTGAGCATACTGGATTGTCGCTTGGTTTGATTTATGGGGGCGAAGGTTACCAAAGTCAACGTGAAACGTTGGAAGAAGGGGTGGATATTATAATTGGTACGACAGGACGCATTCTTGATTACTACAAGCAGAATGTGTTCACACTGAAGAATATTCAGGTGGCCGTACTTGATGAAGCCGATCGCATGTTCGATTTAGGCTTTATTAAAGATATCCGTTTTTTATTCCGTCGTATGCCTCCTGCAAGCGAACGTTTGAGCATGCTATTTTCAGCAACGCTAAGCTATCGCGTACAAGAACTTGCCTACGAGCACATGAACAACCCGACCCACGTTCAGGTAGCGCCAGAGCAAACAACGGCAACTCGCGTTTCTCAAGAGCTATTTTATCCATCTGATGATGACAAGATGCTGCTTCTTCTAACATTGCTTGAAGAGGAGTGGCCAGAAAAAGCGATTGTGTTCGCAAACACGAAGAACAGCTGTGAAAAAGTCACAGACTGGCTAACCGCTGATGGACATCGCGTGGGCTTGCTAAGCGGTGATGTACCACAGAAGAAGCGCCTGGGGATACTGGAAGACTTTACCAAGGGTAACCTTGATATCCTGGTGGCAACCGACGTTGCAGCGCGCGGTCTCCACATTGACGCGGTAACGCACGTATTTAACTACGACTTACCTGACGACGCCGAAGACTATGTACACCGTATTGGTCGTACTGGCCGTGCAGGACAAAGTGGTGTTGCAATTAGTTTCGCGTGCGAAAAATACGCACTAAACTTACCTGCTATTGAGCAATACATTCAAAAGGCAATTCCGGTTACCGATTACGACCGCAGCGCCCTACTTGACGATGTAACACCACCTAAGCCACGTAGAAGACGTACGCCTAACAATAGAAACACTTCACGCCGTGGTAACGGTAGAGGCCGAGGAAAGCCCCAAAGCCGAAACAACAGAGCGCAATAATAAAGCGTAAGGTATTTTATAAGAAACGAGATTTTATGCAGGCAGAACTCCAGCACGACGCACAGACCTACGGCGAGTACTACGCCGCTGTAGATTTGGGCTCTAACAGCTTTCACATGGTGATTGTTCACGTTGTTAATGGCAGTGTGCAAATAATAGGGAAAATTAAGCAGAAAGTGCGCCTGGCGGCAGGTTTAGATGATGACCTAGCACTGGATGACGTAAGCATGGAACGCGGCTGGCAATGCCTGCAGGTATTCTCGGAACGCCTGCAGGACATCCCTCCCTCAAACATAAAAATTGTTGCTACCGCTACGTTGCGACTAGCAACTAATGCACATATTTTCATTCGTAAAGCAGAAGAGATCCTTAATCACAAACTTGAAGTGATTAGCGGTGAAGAAGAAGCCCGACAAATTTACCTTGGTGTAGCCTATACATCCGCCAACCAAGGCAATAGCTTGGTTATTGATATTGGCGGCGCGAGTACCGAAATCATCATCGGTAACGACATGCAACCGATTCATCTGAAAAGTTTGGATATGGGCTGCGTGACTTTTATGGAGCGTTATTTTACAGGCGGTAAAATAACTGAAGGTAATTTCAAAAACGCTAAGCAAGCAGCGCATTCGCTCATTGCTAGTGTATCGAACGCTTTCTTATGCTTTGACTGGGAAAACTGTTTAGGAGCATCTGGCACGCCGCAGGCCATTACCGAAATTTTGGTGGCCCAAGGCATTAGCGACGCAATCCGCTTAGACTACCTGTATCACCTTGAAAAGCAATGTATTGAATGTGGCGGTATTAAAAGCCTTGATATTGACGGATTAGAAGACAACAGAAAAGCTATTTTCCCTTCAGGCTTAGCCATTTTAATCAGCCTGTTTGAAGCACTAAATATTAAGCACATGAACATTTCTGGCGGAGCCCTGCGTGAAGGACTTATCTATGGAATGTTAGATAATGTCACAGAAAACGATAGACGCCAGCAAACGCTTAACCAAGCAAAGCAGCGTTATCATATTGACAAAAATCACGCGAATTCCGTTCGCCATGTGGCACTTGCGCTATGCCATCAGCTTTGTGCTCAACAAAATATTTGTCACTTAGATACGGAAACCATTTTAGGTGCTGCTGCGCAGCTACATGAAATCGGCCTTCATATTGAATACAAGCGCCACCACGAGCATGGGGAATATATTCTTAGCCATATTGATTTACCCGGTTTCACTCGGTTACAGCGTTCAGCTATTCGTGATTTAGTGGCGCAACATCGCTTAGCCATTAACGCGGAAATTTTCGCGAAGTATCACGAAGACTACCGCCCAATGCTAAAAGGCTTGCTTCGTGTACTACGGATAGCCGTTGTCCTTTGTCTACGCCGCCAAAACAAGCACATTCCCGAAGTTTCGTTATATTGCGAAGAAAGTAAGTGGACGCTTACTTTCCCTGAAGGCTGGCTAAAGTCGCACCCACTAATTAATGCAGAGCTAGCAAACGAATGCTGGCTTCAGCATAAAGCTGGCTGCGAGCTCGTTTGTAAGTAACTACTTACAAACAGCTAGAGGAACAAAAAAGTAATATGAAAAAAGCCGTGCATTGCACGGCTTTTTTGTTGTCGAACCTTTGATTTTTGATATTACTTGTCGTTTTGCTTCGCTAGAAGCGCAGCAGCTTGCGGAGCGAAATAAGTCAGAATTCCATCGGCGCCAGCGCGCTTAAACGCTAATAATGATTCAAGGATCACTGCGTCTTCATTTAGCCAACCGTTAGCAAAAGCAGCTTGATGCATAGCGTATTCACCACTCACTTGATAGGCGAATGTGGGCACTTTAAATTCGTCCTTACAGCGGCGAACTACATCTAAATACGGCATACCTGGCTTCACCATTACCATGTCAGCACCCTCTTCTATATCAAGCGCAATTTCGTGGAGTGCTTCATCGGTGTTGGCAGGATCCATTTGATAGGTTTTCTTGTTGCCGCCCTTTATATTTGCAGCGGAGCCGACGGCATCGCGAAACGGACCATAGTAAGCAGAGGCGTATTTTGCCGAGTAAGCCATAATGCATGTATTGATGTGCCCCGCTTCTTCTAATGCCTTGCGAATGCTACCAATACGTCCATCCATCATATCAGAAGGCGCAACAATATCAGCGCCAGCTTCAGCATGCGATAACGCTTGCTTAATAAGCACTTCGACTGTTTCGTCGTTCATCACATAGCCCGTTCCGTCTAAAAGGCCATCTTGACCATGAGATGTAAATGGGTCAAGTGCAATATCAGACATCAGCATCACTTCAGGAAACGCCTTTTTAAGCGCTCTCATAGCTTGTTGAGCAAGCCCTTCTGGATTGAACGCTTCACTTGCACACTCGGTTTTAAGCGACATGGGTGTTACAGGGAAAAGCGCTATCGTTCTAATACCCAGCTCTACCCATTTCGCCGTTTCTTGCACTAGCAAGTCGATAGAAAGTCTTTCCACACCCGGCATAGAAGGTACGGCTTCACGCGTATTTTCACCGGGCAATACAAACACGGGATAGATTAAATCATCCGTAGTGAGCCTGTGCTCTGCAACAAGCCCTCTTAGCGCATCTTTAGCACGCAACCTACGCATACGACGGTGAGGGAAAGATGAAGACATCATAATTTTTCCTGTAAATGTTTGTGTATTACCGTGTTGCGCCCTGAAGCTTTTGCTTCATACAGGCACTCATCAGTAAATTTAAAAAGACTCTGCGCGTGCTCTTCGTCAGCAATAATGGTGGTAGATACACCTGCACTCGCGGTTAGCTTAATGATTTCACTCTCGTATTCAAGAGGGCTGTTTTCAAGGCTATGTCGAATACTCTCGGCTACGTGATACGCGCCATCCAAGTCTGTATTAGGCAATATAATGGCAAATTCTTCACCCCCTATTCGACACAAGTCATCTGTTGGGCGATGGATGAGTTTTTGAAAAACCTCTGTCACGTGGATTAAACATGCGTCTCCCCCGTCGTGACCATACTCGTCGTTAATATTCTTAAAGTGATCCACGTCAATAATAATCAGCGATAAAGGCGTTTGCTCACGGCGGCTTCGTCTTCCCTCTGAGCGTAATCGTTTGTCGAAGTGTCGACGGTTGTGCGCGCCTGTGAGTGGGTCAATCGCATTAAGTCGCTCTAGCTCTTGATTAACCTCAGAAAGCTCACGCAGGGTTATCTCTAATTCAAGTGTTCGTTCCTGAACTTTGTATTCTAAATCGTCTTGGTAGCGCTTTTGCACTTCCAACAGCTTTTCCTTAGCGGTGCTTGCCTGCTTTTCTTGCTCAAGGGCAAACTGCTGGGCATTAATTAAGTCGTCTCGACTGTGACTGTAATTAGTAGCAAGAATGAGCGCCAATATAAGCGCTTCAACCGTGCCACCAACAATCAGCAAGTTGTTAGACGAAATAGGCAACTGGATGATATTTACATTATCTAGACTGGCCGTTAATCCACTCACTAATAGAAAACCCCAAGCGATTGTGAAATAACGGGCTACCACCTCTCCTTTAAGTGAAAGCCACAGGCCCAGAGACAAAGTAAAAATAACCACGAGGCTTAGCAAGAAAAGAAATGCTTTTATCATTAACCAATAAGGAAGGATGAGACCTGCGATGATACTTAAGCCACATACCCAACTAATCGCTTTGGTCACGCGGTCTAGTTTTTCACTGTACTCCTTTATAGGCAAAAGACTACGGGTAAATAACGCGGCAAACATAATAGTAGCGTTTGCAAAAACGATAATTGCCTTACTTTGAAACCATGTACTTGCAGACCAAATATAGGAGAATCCGTAGCCGTGTAGCGTCATCAACGTAAGTGCGAGGTTGACCACGTAACCTGCATAAAATAAGAAAGACACGTTTTTTGTGGTTAAAGTCAAAAACGCATTACTCACTCCCATAGCGATTAAAATGCCGAAAAAGATGCCAAGTACTAAGTTTCTACTTGATGTGTATTCTATAAACTCAGTTTCTTCCCAGATACGGATAGGGAGGCGAATAGTGCCCGATGTTTGCATCTTGATAATAACGCGCTGAGACTGCGCACTGGCAGGCAAAGGGAACAAGGGCTTAACGTGTGTGATGGGCCTATCGTCAAAGCTTTGCCCATCTCCACTCGAGTAAGTCACAATGGGTTTACTGCCCACTTGGCTATATACGGCCACATCAAGTTTATCTATTAATGGGTAGTCGATGTGCAAAAGTGCGCGACTTTGGTTGCTCTGCGTTGGCTCAACTATCATCGAAAACCAATAGACACCGGTATCCATTCCTAAGTTTACTGGAGAGGAAATTGGAGACCAATCATTCGAGGGCGTTTGTATAATATTATTAAAGTCGAACGTTCTTCCGCTCTCCTCTTTTAAGTAACTTAACTGAGAATAACGGGATGATAGGCTTGTCGCTGGAGACAAGTTCATCAATACAAAGACAAATGCAACAGCAGCAAGAACTGTAATGAGAATAAGACCCGCATCATACTTGCGCATCGCTTTTAGATTTGTCTGCATATTAACCTATGGTTAGCTGAGAGAAAATAACTCACAGGCATTAGCATAACTGCTAATACGTAATTTATCAGTCTCAACTTGCAGATATTCGCCTAATTGCTGAGCGATATGAGGCAAGAATGCGGGCTCATTATTGCGTTTTCGAGGGCGCAACGTCTTCGGAAATAAGTACGGTGCATCGGTTTCAAGAACAAGTCTGTCAAGCGGTATGTGTTTTACGGCATCACGTAAATCTTCGCCACGTTTATCGTCACACACCCACCCTGTTATGCCGATATAAAGGCCTAGGGACAAATACGCTTCTACCTGTTCCGCTGTGCCTGTGAAGCAGTGGGCTATTCCCCCTTCCAAGCGCGGCATATATCGAGTTAACAAGCTGACTTGTTCGCTAAAGGCATCCCTTTCGTGCAGATATACGGGGAGATTCAACGATACCGCTATATCCAGCTGGGCCTCAAAAACCGCTAATTGAACGTCCTTAGGTGAAAAGTTACGGTTAAAATCAAGCCCGCATTCACCTACGGCAACACATCCTTCCTGTTTAGCGAGCTCGCGTAACCGCTTATAATCGCTTTCTGTAACGTCTTTGGCGTTATGCGGGTGCACACCAATAGTGTAACAACATTGACTTGGATACTTGTTATAAAGCGCCGCTGCGGCATCCCATTCACTAGGATGCGTAGTGATAATGCAGAGTTTTTCTACCCCTGCATCTTTTGCACGTTGAATAACTTCATCAGCGTCAAACCGCTTATCAAGCAAGTTGACACCAGCATCAAACCAAGACATTTATTTTACGCGTTTCACTTTAATGCGCTTATTTAGGCCTTCAACGCTCAAGTAAAAGGCGCCAAGAAGGCCGCGTTCGATAGACACAACTTGCCCTTCCTTTAGCTTCAAGTAAGTTTGATCAGTTTGCTGCCAAACAGAACCATCGCTGAACGTAAGCACATACTTATCGCGCAGGTTTTTCTTGATTGCGTTAATAGTAACGGCAATTTCAGAGGCCGCTTCAGTCAAGTCGCGCTTGTGCTCCAAACCAAAATCATTCTTTGGCTCTGACGGTTGAGCTTGCTGAGCAGCAGGCGCAGGACGCGAGTTAGCCTGAGCGCTATTACTTGGTTTGTAAGCCTTCAGTTGGCCAACCTGCGCATTAACGCCATCGTATTGATTTAACGACTTCGCCACGCCGTCATAGCACATTAAGCGCTTAAGGCTGTTATCGGTTTTGCGGCATTTTTCCATCGCATCGCCGATAGACTCAGCGTGCACATGAGGTGCACTAAAAGCACACAGTAAAGTGGCAATAGAAAGCAGTTGAGTTTTCATTTTTATTCCTTTCTCTTCTGAACTTTTATGTGTTGTCAGGGGTTTGCGTTTCGCCCTCATCTTTTGGCGTTTTACCTGCATAAAAACCTCCTACGATGATACCAACTTCAAACAACAGCCACATGGGAATAGCCAGTAACGTTTGAGAGATCACGTCAGGCGGTGTGAGCAGCATGCCAACAACAAAGGCCCCTACAACCACATAAGGCCGTTTTGCTCGTAGCGACTTGGCATCTGTTACCCCAGTCCAACACATAAGAATAATAGCTATAGGTATCTCGAATGAGACTCCGAATGCGAAGAAGAGTTTCAACACAAAGTTTAAGTAACTTGAAATATCGGTACTTACAGTAACCCCTTCAGGGGCAACGCTAGTGAAGAACGCAAAAGCGATGGGGAAAACAACAAAATAGGCAAAAGCCATACCGGCATAAAATAACAAAGTACTTGATAGCAGCAGTGGCGCAACCAGACGCTTTTCATTTCGATACAAGCCTGGAGCAACAAAGCCCCAAACCTGATAGAGCACATAGGGAATAGCAATGAAAAATGACAATACTAAGGTAAGTTTAAAAGGTGCGAAAAAAGGTGAAGCAACATCGGTTGCAATCATGCTCGCGTTCTCAGGAAGTGTTTCAAGCAGAGGCATGGCCAACAGCTTATATAAATCCTGTGCAAATGCGGCAAGACACACGAACACAATCAATACGCTCAAAAGTGCTTTGAGAATACGACTGCGCAATTCAATTAAATGAGAAATAAGGTTATTAGCGTCAGACATCTATTGCTTTTTATAAGGTTCTTGAACCGACTCTGCAGCTTTTTTCAGCTCATCGACGCTCTGTTCAAGTTCAGGTGAAAGATCTTTAAGCCCTTGCTGCTCTGCTTTTTTCAAATTTTCATGCAATTCGTGCACGCGCAACTGATGCTCAACCTCTTGCTTAAAGCCTGTTGCCACATTACGTACGCTACGAATTGTATTTATAGTTGAGCGCATGGCACCCGGCAATCTTTCTGGCCCTAAAATAAGCAGCGCCAGTACACCGATAACCAATAGCTCCCAAAAGCCGATATCGAACATTAGGATTTTTCTTTAACGTCGCTCTGCGTCTTAGTTGAAACAGGCTCTGCTGCTGACTTTTCTTCAACTTGCTTCTTTTGTTCAAAGTCTGCGTCTTTGTCTTCTTCGGTGACTGCTTTTTTGAAGCCTTTGATTGCGCCGCCTAAATCAGTACCTATACCTTTAAGGCGCTTTGTACCAAATAAAAGCACTACAATAACCAGTACAATCAGCAACTGCCAAATACTAATACCACCCATAAAAATAATCTCCCTTACATAGTTGAGCACAGTATGCCATTGCCCGCTGTTGCTTTCACCTGAATATTTGCCTGAATGAATAAAGATTGACGTTTTACTAATGACACTCCATGCTCTCTATATCTTAAAAGCGAATAGTAGAAACATTCAACTATTCTCATTTTTACAAGGAGTTAGTGAGTAATGTTGTGCCTTACTGTTATTTATTGCCATTTATTACTTACTGCCCCTTCGAATTTATACATCACCGATAGCAAGGTGAACCCCACCGTAAACACGACCAGTGGAAGTAGCGGGTATAGCGATGTTAGTGGGCCCGCAACCACTAAAAATCTGCCGTCTTACGCGTCTGCAGAAGCTTCACCTGCCGTTTCAGTAGCGGCACACAATGAACAATGGTTTGATGTGTGGCAACGTAGCTTTACTGACACCATGGACTTTACTGTTAAACAGCTCGACGGCTTGTTCGAAAATTCTCAAGAGCTCAAGGCTCCCGGACAAAAAGAGGCCCGGGCCGAAGGCCGTGTTCAGCTAGCTTGGGAACCCAGAAGCGGCATGCTTTCTGATACGGATCTTCGTTTTAGGGTACGAGTACGCCTACCGGCATTAAAAGAACGCGTTGATTTACTCTTGAGTGATAACGAAGACGAAACACAGAACAACACAATACGAGCCGCGAGAGATACCGGCAATAACAACCGCGATCGAACGACCATTGCGCTTCGCTTTCGTCCTGAGCAAGACTCGCACTACTCATTTAGAATTGGCGCTGGTCGCCGCGACCAACTATATGCGATGACCCGATACAGAGATGCTTTTGCCTTTTCTAATCAATGGGCCATGCTATACGACGCCGAACTTTACTATTACACCCGTGACCGTTTGGGTGCGGAGGTGGGCGTCGCTTTTCAATACGAAATCAATAAAAAGCACTTGGTTCGACAAAATAATCGCTACTACTACCGCGACGATACCAATGACTGGCTATGGCGGCATGAGGTCCATCATTTGTTCTCGGTGGATCGACATAACGCCGTTATTCCTCACCTTATGGTGGAAGGGCTCAGCCAACCCAATTTTCGCGTAGAAGAAGTCTATGGCGGATTTAGGTGGCGTAACAACATGCTGCGCGATTGGCTATTCTTTGAGGTAGAGCCCTTCGTTTTATGGCTACGTGAAGAGGATTTTAAAACCTCATACGGCGTAGCCCTGCGCGTAGAAGCCTATTATGGGCGCGATACTTAGGGTAATTCCCTAGAATGAAAAAAGGCTGTCTAATGACAGCCTTTCGAAAAAACGCTTTGCGCAAAAACTCAGAAAAAACTTAAGGACGAAGCGCCCTATCACCTCGAGCAAGCCCACACACACCGGTGCGCGATGATTCGATAATTTCAGCACACTGCCCCATAGTCGTGGCAAATGCATCTAGCTTATCTGTGGTGCCCGTAATTTCAATGGTGTAGTTGTTTACGTTCACATCCACAATACGCGCACGGAAGATATCAGAGTTCCGCTTCACTTCAGCACGTACCGACTCTGTGCGAGTCGCGACTTTAATCAGCATAAGTTCGCGTTCAATGTGCGTACCTTCAGTAAGGTCTACCACTTTTAGCACATCAATAAGCTTATTCACTTGCTTAGTAATTTGCTCTATGACTTTGTCATCGCCGTGCGTGATAATCGTTAGACGCGAAAGGCTCGCGTCGTCGGTTGGTGCCACACACAGAGAGTCGACGTTGTAACCGCGTTGTGAGAATACACCAACGATACGAGATAGTGCGCCAGGGGCGTTTTCCATTAATACAGAGATAATACGTTTCATCAGGTTCGCTCCGTCTTGCTTAAGCGCATGTCATCCATTGCGCCAAACTTAATTTGCATTGGATATACGTGTTCGTTTTGGTCTACTGCTATGTCCATAAACACTAAGCGATCTGTGTAACTGAAACATTTCTCCATTGCTGCGTCTAGTTCGTCAAGCTTGTCTACTTTAATGCCCACATGTCCGTAAGCTTCTGCCAATTTCACAAAGTCAGGCATTGAATCCATATACGAGTGTGAGTGACGCCCTTTATAAATCATATCCTGCCATTGACGAACCATACCCAAAGCACGGTTATTCAATGAGATAATCTTGATAGGTAAGTTGTACTGCAAACAAGTAGATAGCTCTTGAATATTCATTTGAATACTGCCATCACCTGTCACTACCACAGACGTTGAACCCGGGTGCGCAAACTGTACGCCCATTGCCGCAGGTAAACCAAAGCCCATGGTGCCAAGACCACCTGAATTAATCCACTGACGCGGTTTATCATAAGGGTAATAAAGCGCAGCAAACATTTGGTGCTGACCTACGTCAGAGCTTACATAGGCTTTACCGTCTGTGTGTTTGTACAAAGCTTCGATAACGCGCTGAGGTTTAATTACCTCTTCACCCTGTGCGTAGTTTAAGCACTCACGAGAACGCCAGGTTTCTATCTGCTGCCACCAATCCGCCAGCTTTTCACTCTGAGCTGATAAGTCTTTCTTATTTACCTGGCTTAAAATTTGATCAAGTACTTTATCTACCGAACCTACCACAGGAATGTGAGCATTTACGGTTTTAGAAATTGAGGCTGGGTCAATATCAACGTGAATAATGTCTGCATGAGGGCAGAACTTATCAACGTTATTGGTAACACGGTCATCAAAACGTGCACCTAGTGCAATGATGCAATCGGCATTATGCATAGTTTTGTTCGCTTCAAGCGTACCGTGCATACCTAGCATGCCGATAAATTGCTTGTGTGTACCTGGCATAGCGCCAAGGCCCATTAGCGTACAAGTTACCGGTGCATTTAGCTTCTCAGCTAATTCAATAACCTTTGCTGATGCATCGCAGGCTACGGCACCACCACCTACATATAATACTGGACGTTCTGCTTTAAGTAGCGACTCGACCGCTTTCTTAACCTGTTTAGGGTGGCCTTTTTCGGTTGGGTTGTAAGAACGCATGGTCACGTCACTTGGATACACATAAGGGTGCTCTTCCGCTACGTTAACAATATCTTTTGGTAAATCTACAACCACCGGGCCAGGACGCCCTGTGTTAGCAATATAATAGGCTTTAGCAATCGCTTCTGGAATATCAACCGCGCGCTTAACCAAAAAGCTGTGCTTAACGATAGGACGCGAACACCCTACCATATCAGTTTCTTGGAATGCATCTTCACCGATGTGCTTCGACGGCACCTGTCCCGATAAAATTACCATCGGGATAGAGTCCATGTACGCAGTAGCAATACCTGTAATAGTATTCGTAGCGCCTGGACCTGATGTGACGAGCACTGTGCCGGTTTTGCCAGTTGAACGTGCATAACCATCCGCCATATGGGCGGCTGCCTGTTCATGACGTACGAGGACGTGTTTGACATCATCTTGCGCAAATAACGCATCATAAATGTCTAGTACGGCACCACCTGGGTAACCGAACACGTGTGTCACTCCTACATCTTTTAGCGCTTCAACCACCATGGCTGCGCCCGACATCATTTTCACAGTGCTTTCTCCTGTAATGGGTTGGGGGGTTTGTCAGCGTACGTTGACGATGCCCCGACTATAACTAAGGTAATAGGAAGATAAAACACCAAATTGAGTAAAAGTGAGATATATATCCCAATATTCGCAATAATTAGGATAAACATTTCGACTTGAGTGTAATTTTGACAGAAAATAGGATATTTATTTACACAATATTAACAGCACAAACAATAAAGATGATTGCTTTAAGAAAGGCGCCTTTACACGTTTTAAATGCATAAAGGCATAAGCTCAATCACCGAGGTCGATATCAAGATCACTGTTATCGCTCATATCGTCGTCATCGTCAACATCTTGTTCAGCAGCACGCTTGGAACCATAAATACTTGCTGTTTTTGGACGGTTTATTCTGGCTTGGTATTTCAACCACGCTTTCTCTTGCGGTGTTGCAGGGTCACGATGACCAAGAGCCGATTCCAAATAGGCTTGTTCTTCATCATTCTCTGGCGTAATTTTCCCGTCCACTAGTGCAGCGAACAAACTACCATGAGCCTGAAGAAGCTTACTTTCATTAATGGAAAAATCTCCTGAACGGGCAAAGCCGTACGGGTAATTTTTCTTATCTATAAAGGGTTTTCTTGCGACTTGCTCTTTTGTGATTACAGACATCTTAACCTCTTCCACCGCTAATACCTGCGTTGTAAACACAGACAAAATTGCAACACCAACTGTTGAATGAAATAGACTACTGATATAGCGCCTTAATCGCTTTCAAGGTTATTCTTAGTTGGATTATTGTTTTCTGTCAAACAGAAAAGTAGCTGTAGTAAAAACTTAATATTGAATGTTTTAAAAGAGCATGAAAAAGGCCGCAAGCGCGGCCTTTTAATATAAGTGGGATATCAGCGTTTTTCGCTTACCCAAACCGTAATGGTTCCGTCGACGACCACGGTGCCTTCAGCGTTATATGCCTTAACAGAAATAGGTAAATCACCGGGCTTCCATGCGTCGACTGGCACTTCTGCTACACAACGAATATCTGAGTCTGCTTTCGCCGGATACTTTACTTCCATACCTTTTGGGATCCACCTAAGGTTTTTAGGTATGGATGCTTCACACATAAAGCCCATGGCCATTTCTAACCCGTTGCAAATCGCAATAACGTGGACCGTACCAATGTGGTTTTCAACCCCTTTATGCTTTTTAATGAGCACTTCACAATAGTTAGGTTTAATGTCTGAGATAAGTGGTGAAACGGTAGAAAAATAAGGTGCTCTACGCGCTGAGTACCAGCTAAATAGCTTCTTGCCAAAGGGCAGCTTCATAAATTTGTTATATGTATTTAGTACGTAATTCTTTGACATAGTTGTTCACGCTCATTTTCTAGAAAGTGCTATTGCGGGAAAGCGGTGATGATAATTCGGCTCTCATGCAATCTGGTTAGACCAGTAAGTGTAGCGTTAACATAATCGTTACGTTTAAAGGTTGCAAACGAATCTACGATTTTTCCATTAAATAATCCCCAACGACTTCTGCAAGGCTTCGGTTTGCAGCTCGTAGCGTTTCCAGCGACCTATTGAACGGGTATTTATTGGCTCTCTAACCTGCACTTTACTGGCGGTCGAAACAGGGAGCGTATTGTTTTCAACTTGTAGACATTGCGCTTCCCAAGGCAAGTTACAGAAAGCCAATAGATCTTTGACTTGAGCTTGCGGATTCTGAGCAAGTTGCTCGTATGATTGCAGGCGAATAGCGTTCGGATATGTATCAGCAAATTTCCTCACCCACTGTTCAAAGCTTTGATAAAGCTGTCCAATCACCTCAAGGTCGTAGGCGTAAGCGTAGTAAGGGCTGTGGATAGAAAACAACTGTCTGAAGTTACCTACGCAGGTATCCATTGGATTACGCAGCAAACAAACAATTTTTGCATTAGGTAGTGCCTGTCGAATTAGGTCGATATAGAAAAAATTGAAGGGCAGTTTGTCGACTAAGTGCTTTGCATCTTGTCGCAAGAAAGCCGTACGCTGAAGATAAAGCTCTCCAATTTGGGCCAAGTCACTCTTATATGCACTTTCAATGGTAGGCGTATCAAGTACTAGTTGGCTGCTAGTTTGGGTTACCTGTTTAACAGCAACGCCAAAGTCTTGTAGCTCTCCTCCAGAGGCAACTAACGAATGATGACTTAAGATACGCTCAACCAGTGTTGTGCCGCTGCGCGGCATGCCCACTACAAAAATGGGGGCGTCGCTTTGAGAAAGATCGGTGGAAAAAGCGTCCGAGCTAACCTGTGATTGCAAATTAGCATGAAGAGTATTAAATATTGCCTGATAATCTTTCAGCGTATTTTCGCTACGTGCCTTCTGAGGCGCTTTCGCGTGTTGCAGGGATTCAAAAGCACCAGTGTAATCACCTAGTACTTCGTACTCTTTCGCGAGTGCATGCCCTATGTGAAGACGTGCATCGGGGTTTGCCTTTACTTTTTCCACTAAGGGCTCAAGTCGCGCTAAATGATTATTTTCACGCGAAATGCCGCCGAGATCAGACAGGGCAAAATGCGCCTGAAAGAAATTAGGTTCGCTATCGATGGCTTGTTCAAAATGCTTTCTTGCCAGCTCAAATTTTCCCGCAAACTTGCAGCTAACTGCATAGTTGTAGTGGTATTGCGGATTTGATGGCGCCAAAGCAAGGGCCTTTTCAAAATAGGCGATAGCACCCTCATGTAGGCCTACTCTCGATAATGAAACGCCAACCGTATCTAAGTCGAGAGCACGGGTGAGGCTATCTACTGGTGCTTTCGCCACACACTCTAGTGCTTGCTGCATATCGCCTTTTAACGCAAAGCACTTGGCTAGATAGGCAAAGGTAATAGGACGGTTTTCGATTTCGTTAGACTTCGTTAACAAGGCGATTGCCTTTTCTATCTGTCCGATTTCAATATGAATAATGCCAAGTAAAAAATAGGCGTGAGCATGCGGTCCGAATTGTTGAATCACTTCTACACAACAGCGGTGCGCTTGCTGATAATCACGTTGTGATAAAAACCTTACGGCGTCGTCTAAGCGAGTGTGACTTGTATTCATTTTTAGCTTTTTTTAAAACCGTTTTAATACGAAAAAGGCGCTTACACGTTAAGCGTAAGCGCCCTTATATTGTATCGTGTAGCAATAACTATACTACATGCCAAATTGATACTTAAACATCAATCCTACAGTACGTGGTGTTAGCACATAGTGGCCATAGTTTCGCTGTAACTCGGTACCATTTGGCTCAAGGGTGTCGTTAAACTGACCTAAACCAATATCGCCTACGTTACGACGAGTTGAAGTAAACGCATACTTATCGAATAAGTTATCGATGTATAGGGTAACCGACCAATCTTCATCTGAAATCGTCGCATTCAAATTACTTACCGCATAGCCAGGTAGCGCCTCACCGTCTTGACGAAGGCCAACAGTGGTATACACATCGCTTTGCGCAGTGATACCGTAATTCACATTCAACATTTTATCGTCAAATACTTCTTGGCTGTATGTGATACCGAATGAGAACTGATGCTCTGCAGTTCCCGGTAAACGGTCACCATCTTTACCATCGTAAAAGTCTTGAAGCTCTGTGCCTTGATCATCAAACACGCCGAATAAGAAAGGTGCGTCTGCAGTTAACTCTGCTTGTGTGTAGGCATATGTTGCATAAGTCGTGATATTGTCGCCAATTATGCCTCGAACGGAGAATTCAGCGCCTTTCGACTCAGCACCTTCAGCGTTAACGATAATTGGCTGCTGGCCATTAATGGTAGCACCTGATACCTGAGGGTCTTGCCAGTCAACATAGAATAGCGCTGTATTAAGCTGAAGTTTGTTTCTAAAGAAACTGGTTTTAACGCCTAACTCGTAGTTAGTGGTGGTATCTGCCTCAAAGAGCTGTTCTTCGGGAGTAGCGCAAACAATTTGGTTATTCAGATCATCGACATTATCTGGGCAAGCTCCAACGCTATTCGCGCCACCAATTCTGAAGCCTTCACTGATGGTCAAATAACCCATTGTGCTGTTCGTAAACTGATAGCTAGTGTTGAATTTGAATAACGTGCCGCTATCGTCAGCTTCTGTCTCACCGTAATCTAGTACGATAGAATCAGACGCCCTGCCTTCAAATACAGAGTTATACAGAGGTAAATCTACAGCCGAACGCGAATAGACATCATATTGGTACGCGCGCAAACCTAAGGTAACGTCCCAGTCGCTTGTTAGTTCGTAAGTAAGTTCTCCGAATAACGCTTTTTCAGTAACCTCGCTTTCGTCTACTGAGAAATATTCAAGTGCATCTGGACGGTAGTTACCGTCTACACCCCACACGTCAATGGCATAAACATCGAAGTTAGGTGTAAATTCTTTACTGCTGCCTTCACTGTCTAAGTCGTAATAAAAGCCGCCAATGATCCATGATAAAGGCCCACTAGTTTGAGAAACTAAGCGCAGTTCTTGCGTGAAAACTTCCCGTTCTTCCACTTCTTCCGTGTAAGCAGAGAACGCTGGAAATTCTTCATAGCTGTAGTCTAAACGAATTAGCAGATCGGTTTGGTCACGTTGGCCGTTAGCATCAAAGTTAGATAGACCGGTTGCAGATACTAATTCTGCAAAGCCCAAGTCGGCACTTACTTCTAAACTTAATAACTCGTCTTCTTTTTCACGCGGCTCTTCGTAGCGATAGGCTGACTCGTACTTGCCGATAACATCGCTCAAAGGATTTTCGTCCGAAAGCGCGTCGTAATGTGTAATAGAGCGACCTTCAACGTCTTGCTTTTGGTAAAAGTAAGTCAATGTGCTGTCGAACCAATCGTTCGGCGCCCAGCGCACTGCAATACGGCCTGTTAGCGTATCTTCGCCATTGGCATCTTCAACACGACGTAGGTTACTATTCACCTCTTCTTCGTTAGACCAATCTGGATCTGGCAGTGACACACCGCCCTCTTTTACCACATAGTTGTAGTCAAGAAAGCCAGGGTTGTTGAAATAGTTCAATGACGCGCGTACCGCTAATTCACCATCAATAATCGGTGCGTTAAAGACAATACTGCTTTCTCCGCCTAGTGAGTCGCTCTCGCTAATACTGAACACGTCACCCGTTACTTCCCCAGACATAAACTCTAAATCGACTTTCTTTGGAAGGTAACGAATAGCACCGCCTAAAGTACCAGCCCCATAAAGCGTACCCTGCGGACCAATAAGGACTTCAACGCGATCGACGTCTACAAGACGCATATTCAGGAAAAGAGGAATATCGCCAAAGTAGGTGGCTACCGTGCCGCCATTTGAACCGGGGCCTGATGAGTTAGTATTTAGACCACGTACGATAATCGGAGAGTCGTTTCGCCCGCCTTGATCAGTCACAGTAAGACCAGGTACCCAACGGGCTACGCCATCAAGATCTTCAATATTCTGTTGGTCCAAAACGTCTGACGTTAGCGCAGAAATATTAATTGGTACTTCTTGTAACGTGCCACTTCTGCGAGTTGCAGTTACCTCTACTTTTTCGATTTGTTTTTCGTCTACAGCGACCGTTTGGGCATAGACGCTTGGACTTGAGCAAGCGGCTAACACTGCACCTGCTACGGCAGAAATATGGAAAGGAGCATTCTTAATCTGCATGTTCTCTCTCTTAAAATGGATATTGCTAAAAAGTCACTAGCCCGTTCCATTGGAAAAACAGAGTCCTTCTGAATTAAGCGTTTCTAGCGTGAATTAGGTAAATATGCGCACCGGCTCGTTATTGGTAGCGTTATTATTATTCGAAGCTATTCACTGAAAAGGGCCTAGAAGGCTTTACTCAGCAGAATGTGTGCCGGAATTTGCGCGCATTCTAATATAAAATATGGCAAAAGCGATAGAAAAACGGGATATTTATTCATTTTAAGTGCAAAGAATCCCAACCTATATAACAGCAATAGATAGACGCACTTATTAAGGTTTCACCTAAAAACAAAATTCCATCTAATAATTAGTAAGTTAAAGACTTTTTCGCATAGCCCAGCCAAAAACGCACAACTTTAGTGCACATGAGTTAGAATTAATACCCAGAATCAGAAAGAGCACTGTTTAAACCAGCAACTTAAGCGTCATTCTTTGTTTACTCGCCGATTAATATAATCGTTAAAACGGCTGCTATCTCTACACTTTACTGTTCCCTGGACAGCTATAGAGTCGGGTGAAGAAGGAAAATCGCGATCTTCAATCGTAATCCCCTTATTTTTACTGAGGGCGCTAAATAACTTTCCTTTTATTGAACTGCAATCAACGACTATTTCAATGCTTTTTAGAAAATCTTCGTTTTCAGTATTGATGGAGTTAGAAAGCTTAGGGTTTCTTTTCACATTAGAATGGGTTTTGTTTGAAGGTGATTGATTGGCGATATCATGCAAACGTTGTGCGTTCAAACGATTGATATAATCTTGTGTCGCATTCCGAATTTTAAGCCCGGTTTCTTCTGTTCTTGCTTTAAATTGTGGTGAAGGTTCTTTTACCAAAAGTTTCTGTTGCTCTTTAGGTTTGCCAACCACTTTGCTAGCGATCGATACTTTCTCAGCCTTTTTCGCTTTTTTAATAGCAACGCTATGATCTAGGTCGCTACCTTTCTCATTCACTGGTTCTGAATCAATTTCGGTCTTTTGAGCGGCAGTCGTTGGCATTACTAATACTGCTTTTAATAATACGGGTGGAAAGTGTTGCTGACTCACAGACTCGTTATCTGTGGTGAATGCCAACGCTAGTAACAATGCCCCATTGATACCAAGTGAAAGTATAAGCGCACGAAGAGTAGAAGGTTTCGGCAGGCTTATTTGAGTAAAACAGCTATTCTCAAATTCATATCTATCAACCCTTGGCTCTAACATTAATGCATCCATCCATAAAAGCACCTAGTAGTTGAGCATTAACAAAGCAGAAAGTTCAGATAGCTTTCGCTTACAAAGTAACTGCGATTATGGGACAGGAATACTGAAGAAAAATTTGGAACGGGAAACAGATTTGTTCTCGTTGTGAAGCAATGGCCGACACTCGGTCGCGAACCCATCAAGGAGTCGCATCAATACATCTGCTAATGTTTAGATTTTCGTGATGTTTGAAAATTTGGAGCGGGAAACGAGATTCGAACTCGCGACCCCGACCTTGGCAAGGTCGTGCTCTACCAACTGAGCTATTCCCGCATAGAGTCGATGCTGTGCATCTTATAGGCAATCTAGAGACCTAGATTAAAATTTGGAGCGGGAAACGAGATTTGCCAACTGGCCGACACTCGGTCGCGGGCCCACTAGGGGTCACGCTTTTCACGCCCACTGAAAGTAAAGTTTACTATCAGCTTTTAAAATTTGGAGCGGGAAACGAGATTCGAACTCGCGACCCCGACCTTGGCAAGGTCGTGCTCTACCAACTGAGCTATTCCCGCAACAAAAGAGGTACTTCGTTTGAAGTGGTGCGCATTTTACAAAAATTTTGGGGTAACGCAACCTTTAATTCGACTTTTTTTGCACCTCGATGCTTGAATGCCTAAATCGTAAACACTTTCTCACGATAATAGCGCATTTCTTCAATAGACTCGCGAATATCATCAAGCGCTAGGTGTACGCCTTTCTTTTCGAAACCGTCTAAAATTTCCGGCTTCCAGCGGCGCGTTAGTTCTTTTATTGTACTTACATCAATATTTCTATAGTGGAAGTAAGCTTCAAGCTCGGGCATGTACTTAACCATGAAGCGTCTGTCTTGCCCAATGGTGTTTCCACATAGCGGTGATTTGCCTGCATCTACCCATTGCTCTAAAAAGGCAATGGTTTGCGCTGATGCTTCTTCAACACTTATTTTACTTTCTCGGCAACGTGCAGTTAATCCACTTTCACCGTGAACTCGTGTACACCACTCGTCCATATTATTTAACACGTCATCACTTTGATGTACCGCTATTACAGGCCCTTCAGCCAAAATATTCAGCTGTGCGTCGGTAACAATGGTCGCGATTTCCATTACTACACAGGTTTCAGGATCTAACCCTGTCATTTCCATGTCTATCCAAACAAGGTTACTGTCGTGTTTACTCATTACTTTCCTCTTTGCGCTACAGACATGGCAACCATGCCCTACAAACGGTATTATTGACATAGTATACGTGAAACTAGAAAAGAATCGTGGCGAAAAAACCAAAACTTACACAACGACAGAAACGACAAGTTGCAGCAAACAGAAGCAAGCGCTTGCGTGAAAAGCACGCGTCAAAGGGCGCGGCGAACCTTGATGAAAGCACGCTAGAAAGCGGTACTGTGATTGGTCGCTTTGGTAAACACGCCGACGTTGAAGACGCAAACGGCGCAGTATCTCGCTGCCACATTCGCCGCACGGTAGACTCTGTAGTGTGTGGTGACAAGGTGTTTTTCAGTAAAGGGGATGACGCTGAGTCAGGTGTAAGTGGGGTTATTGAAATTGTAAAAGACAGGCACTCTGTCCTGACTCGCCCAGATTATTACGACGGCATTAAGCCCATCGCCGCGAATATTGACCGTATTATAGTGGTCAGCGCAATCTTACCAACCCTTTCCCTCAATATTATTGACCGCTATCTCGTGGCGTGCGAGGACATTGGCATCACGCCGCTGATTGTCCTTAATAAAGTTGAGTTGCTCAGTGAAGAGGAACGCGCAACCGTTACAGAGCAGCTTAAGACGTACGAAAACTTAGGCTACGAAGTGCTTTTCACCAGTTGCAAAACCGGTGAAGGCATTAGCAAACTGAATGAATACCTTAACGATAACATCAGCGTTTTCGTAGGGCAGTCCGGTGTAGGCAAATCGAGCCTTATTAACCAAGTTCTGCCAGACGCCGATGAATTAACCGGCGATATTTCAGATAACTCAGGGCTTGGTCAGCACACAACGACGGCGGCCAAATTGCTTCACTTGCCGGCCGGCGGCGATTTAATTGATTCCCCAGGAGTACGTGAATTTGGCTTGTGGCACATTCCTACCGAACGTATTACATGGGGCTTTATTGAGTTCAGAGATTATTTGGGCGGCTGCAAATTCAGAGATTGCAAGCACTTAAATGATCCGGGTTGTTTACTAAGAGAAGCCGTTGATGAAGGAAAAATTAGCGCAGAACGCTTCGACAGCTACCATAGAATTTTAACCACCATGGAAGAGCAGCGCCCTAGTCACAGCCAGCCTCCCGGGGCATAACAACTGCCACTGGGTTTCAACCTCACTGGAGCGCTAAACCCGTTGGAGCGACCGAATAAGTACACGCGCTACTTACGCGTAATAGCCGTCACTAACTCGGCGATTTATTCTTTTGGTGTGAACCACGTGCTTATGCTTTTGTGTAAGCACTCATAACCCTAAAGTTGCTCTTAATACCACGACTTACTATACAATAACGCTATCTATGCAATGCGTTATTGCTTGCATAAAAGAAACGGAGATATTTTGTGTTAGATTGGCTTAAAGTTAATTTACAATACGTTACACCAAAGCACCTGCTTTCACGCCTTGTAGGCAAACTTGCAGAAGCAGAAATGGGTAGTGTTACGACATTTTTCATCAAGGCGTTTATTAAGCAATACAATGTTGATATGTCAGAAGCGCTGCATGAGAAACCAGAGCATTATAGAAGCTTTAATAAGTTCTTCACCCGCCCGCTTAAACCTGAAGCGCGCACCATCGACGAAAACGATGACGTACTCATTCATGCTGTTGACGGTACGGTAAGTCAGTTTGGCGATATCCGTAGCGACAGTATTTTTCAGGCGAAAGGCCATGACTTTAGCCTAACTACATTATTAGGTGGCAAGCCTGATGTAGCTGCGCCATTTAAAAATGGTAAGTTTGCTACCATTTACCTTGCCCCTCGCGATTATCACAGAATTCATATGCCCGTTGAGGGCACGCTTACTGATATGTTGTATGTGCCGGGCGAGTTGTTTTCAGTAAACCCGCTTACTGCACAAAATATACCTGGTCTATTTGCACGTAACGAACGTGTTGTCGCGCTGTTCGACACGCCTGTAGGCAAAATGGCGATGGTGCTTGTAGGCGCTACCATAGTGGCAAGCATTGAGACTGTTTGGGCAGGCACGGTTACGCCACCTGCGGGTAAAAACGTTCAGCACTGGTCATATGAGAAAGACAGTGAAGCAGCAGTTTTCCTTGAAAAAGGTGCTGAGCTAGGCCGCTTTAAGCTAGGTTCGACCATTGTGGTGTGTTTCGAAAAAGACATGATTGATTTTGAAGACCTCGCCCCTGGTATGGTCACACGCCTTGGTGAGCCTATGGCGCTTAAATCAACCGCACAGGCTACGGCTAAAGATACGCACGTTAGCGATGAAACAGCCAGTGACGAAAAGAGCGAGGCTTCGTTAGAGGGCGCTGACAGCTAATTTATGGATGCTGTTAAAAAAAGCCTGATCTCACTTCATTTCACGGTAATTTTACTTGGTGGTACAGCCCTTTTCTCTCGGCTTGTACCACTTAGCGCCAGTGATATCACTCTTGTTCGTTCAGTATTTGCCTGCATAGCGTTGTTTGCCTTTTTGAAATTGGCGAAGAACAAAATAAAGCTGAATTCAAAAAAAGACTACGGCGTTGCCCTCGGTTTAGGCGTGCTTATGGCACTGCACTGGGTCACCTATTTTGCCGCCATGCAATATGCAGGGGTGTCTGTTGGCATGATTGCCCTTTTTACCTTTCCTGTAATCACGGTACTTATCGAGCCTTTCTTTGAGCGGGTAAGGCTGGTCTGGCAGGATATCGTATCTACCGTTACGGTGGTCGTTGGCGTTTATTTAATAGTGCCAGAGACATCACTGGAAAATGACATTACCCTTGGTGTTCTCATCGGTATTGCCTCCGCCATCTTGTATTCGTTTAGAAACCTTATTCACCGTAAGCACTTTAAGCACTACAGCGGTGCGCAGGCCATGGCGTGGCAGACCTTGGTTATCAGCATTCTAATGTTGCCGGTAGGCAGTGCAGCAATAACCTCAGCGTCTACTAGTTCTTGGCTAATGCTATTACTTTTAGGTACCGTATTTACTGCGCTTCCTCATGCACTTATTGCTGCGAGCCTACGTCACCTTAGGGCAAAAACGTTTTCGCTCATAGCCTGCATGCAGCCTCTTTATGGCGTTTTCCTTGCTATTATTCTGCTTAACGAAAAACCTGGTTTAAGTGCGTTGTTAGGTGGAATTCTTATTACGTCAGCATCAGTTTATGAAACGCTCAACACGCATAAATTGCATAATGCAAAAGATGATTAAGCCGTGTTGTGATCTTTAAGGAAGAGATGTCTATGCTCATTTTTGCTCACCGAGGTTCCAGTAAAGCCGCCCCAGAAAACACAGTAAAGGCATTTAAGCTGGCTTTCGAACAACGTGCCGATGGCATTGAGTTTGATACCTATCAGCACGAAAGCGGCATTATTGTTTTTCACGATAGAACACTTACGCGCAGAGCACGGGAATCCGGCTATTTACTTGACGTACCGTGGCAATCCCTTACAGAAATGGACATTGGGGATGGAGAGCGCATACCGACCCTGACCGAAACACTTAATTGTATTCCCAAAGACAAGTGGTGCAATATTGAGATAAAACACTTACGCGACGTAGACAGCTGGGTTGAAGACGTTAAAGCAGCGGTACAGCAAAGCGGTATTAATGCTGATAAGCTACTTATCTCTTCATTTAACCATCACTGGCTTCAAGCTATTGCGCTTAATTGGCCCGAAGTGAAGATCGGCGCCTTATCTGCAAGCTACGAACTTGACTGTACGGCAAGCGCCCGAGCTCTGAACGCTTATTCCGTAAACATTGCATTAGACGCCGTTGATAAGCAGTTTGTGCAAACGGCGCAGCAAGACGGATTTGACGTATTCGTTTATACCGTAGATGAGCCAAGAGACATGCTTATGCTTAAAGAGTGGGGAGTGACGGGCATATTCACTAACGAGCCCGATGTAGCGCTTAGTGTGTTGTCGAATTAAACCCTACTTTTTCAATGCGAAAAGTCTGTAGAGCGCGTATCTGATACATACTTAGACTATAAAAAAACGAGCCATTGGCTCGTTTTTTTTATAATGCTTTTCTTGAAATGCAGCTTAGTTGACTACTTAAATTCAGTTGAAAGGTGGTCTGAAAACACCGTATTCTTGCAGCACTTACATTGTCTACACAATCGCATATTCACCCAGTGGCCGGCTACAATTAGCGCTGCACCTATCGCGATGGTAAAGGGTTCGTAGTGATGCCCAAAAATATCTTTGTGCCAATAAATAGCGCCCCCCGTAAACAACAGTGCCAGCGGGTAGTATTTGCCATGATAGCGAATTGCACCGCTAACCAAGGCGACCGCACCTACAATTAACGAAAAAGTTAATATGGTTCTCTCAAACCACACTTGTGCAAAAAAGCTAGAACCGATCAGCGGCAGCAGAGGCACCAAAACAGGTAGCGCGAGGCAATGCAACGCACACAAGCTCGACACCCAGATGCCAAGTTTGTCTAGTTTTGTTGGATTCTCGTCAATTGGAGTCATTACTCTAATTACCACCGTGAAAAAATGAATTCGCGAACTATTCGCCAGAGACGTTATATTATAACAGAATCACAGAAATGAGAAACGTTCCCACATTAAATTTTGATCTTAACGAGATGAAAATGAACTAACTACGTATAAAATGGGGCAAAAAAGCTATTCGTTTGGCGCTGTATCCAAACGCTCAGCAACGCCTTTCTCTGCCAAGTTGTGCATTAGCCCACTGCTGTGTATGGCATTTTCTTCGGTCATGCTTACCTTGCTATCCTTCACATCGGCGTTATTAAGCGAAGCTGTTTGATCGCGTTCTTGGCCAAACTGTTTTGCCACTTTCGGCGCATGTGAAAAATAGTCGGCTACTGAGGTAAGGGTTAAACCTTCTTTTTCAAGTGAGGGTAAATGAGTTTTCAAAAAATCGACGGTTTCCGGGTGGGGGTGACCAATCACTACAACGTGACCATTCTTTTTAGCAATACGTTTCATGTGGTTGAACTGCTTAAGTAAGAATGCAGGCTTGAGCTTATGGTCCAGAAACACCTGTCTGCTTGCGCTAGGCACACCTAACCGCTGGGCAATTTCTTCACCTTTTGTGAGTACCGTGGTTCGACTATCCACAAAAAATAAGCCTTGGCGTTTCACCTCTTTTAAGAGCGATTCCATTCCTTTTTGCTGCCCCGTGAACGCACTTCCCATATGGTTATTCACACCAACCGCGTTCGGCACGCTCTTCATTGCCTTGCGCAAGTTGTGAGTAATGGCACCTGCAAACATGTCAGTGGTTAATCCAAGGGGCCCCATGTTTTTTCCACTTTTCGCCTGCATAGGCATATGCAGCATAACCGCCCTTCCTTCTTGCTCAGCGCGGAGCGCAATTTCAGAAGCCAGCGGCGTTTGCGGAAGTATAGAAAAGGTAATTTCTTTAGGAAGAGAAAAAGCAGCGAAATCAGACGGCCTGTAACCCAGGTCATCTAATATTATTATTATGTCTGACTTTGCTTTTACTTGAAGGCTAATTAGCCCGCATAAAACAAAGATTATACAAGGCATTAGCAGACGCAAAAGCATCTAAGTCACATCCGTTTTTCATCATTATTATTAAGCGCACTGTGTGAATGAATTCACTTTAACGTTAAGCATACCAACAACAGAAGTTCTTTCAACAAAACTAAGTCTTTATTCGCCGGTTGTGACTTTACATGCCAACATATGAGGCCACTATGAAAACCTTATTGTGGCCGAGACGAACTAATCCAGCCAGGATTTCGGGTTTAGCGCTTTTCCTTTGTGACGAATTTCAAAGTAAAGGTTCGGGTATTCTTGACCACCGCTTCGGCCTACAAGACCAATGCGTTCCCCTTGCCGAACCTCATCACCCGACTGTTTCAGCAATGCTTGATTGTGTCCGTAGACACTCATATAACCCTCGCCATGGTCGATGATAGCGACCAAACCAAAACCACGCAGCCAGTCGGCATACAATACTCGTCCGGGTGCGATACTGTTAACCGCATCGCCCTCAGCACCATCAATTACTATACCTTTCCAAGAAACTTGCCCTTGGCGGCGACTACCAAACAAATGACGTATTCTGCCTTTTACAGGTGCAGGAAGCTTACCTTTGAGTTTAGCAAGGCCATTCATGCTAAATTCAGCTGCGCGAGCCGCACGTTCGGCAGCGATACGCGCAGCCTCAATCGCACCTTTTAATGCTTTTTCGTCGGCTTGCAAAGACGCAATACGCTGGTTTTCCGAAGCGATGGTTTTATTTATTTTCTTGAGTGTTGTTTTACGATCGTCCTGGCGGGTTATAAGTACTGCACGCTGCCCCTCCTGCTCATCTTTAAGAGCAGCAAGTGACAAGGCTTTTTCGCTAAGCTCTGCGTTAACTTCTTCAAGCCTAGCAACATTTCCCCTAAAACTATCAATCTCTTTTTGGCGCGCTTTAGCCACGTATTGATAATAGGTGATGACACGCTCGAAGGTTCGCGCGTCATCTTGGTAAAACAGCATTTTCGCGTAGTCGTAATGCCCCGCCATAAATGCACTTTTAAGCTGGCTCGATAAAAGTGACTGCTGTTTACGGATAGCCGTTTTAAGTCCTTCTTGTTCTTCTTCGAGCTTAGCTTGTTCTTGCTCAATGTTTTTAAGTGACTGTCGGGTGCTGTTTAGTGCTTTCGCCACGTTAGCGATTTCGAGTTCAGAGGCCTTCAGAACATTTTCTAATTCCTGAGCACTGGCTCTATTGTTCTCTAATACTTGCTGTCGAGCGCGCAATTCGGCCTGTAACTCAGCTAATTTTTCTTTTTGACTATTCGCACCGCCTTCTTGTGCAATAGCACTACTTCCAATCGGCATAATTGCAAGGGCAACTATGCACCCAATGATTGAAAGAAATAATCGTACTGACATACGTGCGCCCAGAACCTTAACTTTTTCATTGATGACTTAATGTGTTTCATCGTTGCTGTTAACAACGTTTTCCAGTGTATCTGACGCTCCTCCATATGCCCAGTGCAATTTGTTCGTAATATCAATCATCTAAAGTATTTGGCGCAAACCCGCTATGACTGACATTCATCATACTGAAAGGTAAGCTGGTTTCTCGCCCATTTTTCTATATACTTTGCACTCTTTTCATGGTCTGTAGACAGGGTTAGAGGTAATGGATCAACTAATTGAATTTGCTAGCAACAACTTTATTCTTGCTGGTATTTGGGTTGCGCTGATTGCCATGTTGGTATTTAGCTATATCAGTGCATGGACATCTTCAGTAAAAGAATTAAGCACGCACGAAGCAACGGTTTTGATGAATAAAGACGATGCGATAGTGCTAGATACACGCCCTGCGAAAGAGTTTAAAGCTGGCCATATTTTGGGTGCCAGACAAATTAAACCTGAAGAGTTGCGTGAGAAAAACTTCAAGAAACTTGAAAACAGTAAAGACAAACCCATTATCGTAGTATGCGCTATGGGTAATCAGGCTCGTGGTACAGCAAATGCGATGCTTAAAGACGGCTTCGCGAATGTGAGTGTATTAAAAGGCGGAATGAACGCGTGGCAAAGTGCCAGCCTTCCCGTTTCTAAATAACAGGTAACCTTTATGAGCAAAGTAGAACTTTACACCAAGGGCCACTGCCCTTACTGCCACCGTGCAAAAGCATTGCTAACGCAAAAAGGTGTAGAATTTATTGAATACCCAATAGATGTTAAGCCTGAACTGCGCGACGAGATGATTGAGCGCGCAAACGGCGGCTGGACTGTTCCGCAAATTTTCATTGACGATCAGCACGTTGGTGGCTGTGACGATATGATGGCTTTAGAAGCACAAAGCAAGCTTAACCCAATGTTGGGTTTAGCGTAAGCGTCAGCGCATACAGCAACGCACTACATTAAATTAAAACGACAATTAAATAGGAAATACCATGGCTGACGAAAATCAGACAAATAACGGCGAAGCAGCAGGCGCACAAGCGCAACAAGGTGCTCAGTTCAATATTCAGCGTATCTACACAAAAGACATTTCTTTTGAGTCTCCAAACGCGCCAGCTATTTTCACTAAAGAGTGGAAACCTGAGATTAAACTAGACATCGACACTAGCACTAACAAGCTAGAAGAAAATGTATTTGAAGTTGTACTTTCAGTTACCGTAACGGCAACGCTTGGTGAAGAAACAGCATTCCTTTGTGAAGTGCAACAAGCAGGTATCTTCGCTATAGGCGAAATGCCAGACCAAAACAAAGCGCACACGCTGGGCTCGTTCTGCCCGAACATGCTTTTCCCATATGCGCGTGAAACCATTTCTAACTTGGTTAACCGTGGAACATTCCCTCCACTTAACCTAGCACCTGTAAACTTCGACGCTATCTTTGCCGCTTACGTGCAAAAACGTGCACAGCAAGCGCAGGGCGAAGCGCCAAAAATGGACGCCTAATTAGGTGAACATGAAACACGTGGACATGAAGTCGAATTCGGTTTCAGAGTCAGTTTCGGTATTGGGGGCGGGGTCTTACGGCACCGCCCTTGCTTTTTGTCTTGCCAGAAATGGCAATCCCACACTGCTTTGGGGCCGTGATGAAAAGCACATTGCCGAAATGGAAGCGAACCGAGAGAATGCTCGTTATCTTCCAGGCGCAACATTTCCAGATGCACTGGTGGTTAATGCCGACTTAGAAGACGTTGTTGCTGCCAGCCAAGATATTTTAGTGGTTGTACCTAGCCATGCGTTTGCAGCTATGCTTCAAAGCTTAAAGCCATTGCTTAAACCGCATCAACGTATTATTTGGGCGACCAAAGGACTTGAGCCAAAAACTGGCCGTTTGCTTCGCGATGTGGCAGAGGAAATACTGGGTACCGACTATCCCCTAGCCGTGTTATCAGGCCCTACCTTTGCTAAAGAAATGGTAGCGGGCTTACCTACCGCAATTTCGCTGTCTTCCTCTGACGATACGCTGAGTGACGAATTTGCAGCAAAGCTGCATTGCGCAAAGTCGTTCAGAGTATACAAAAACTCAGACTTTACTGGCGTGCAGTTGGGTGGTGCGGTTAAAAACGTTATCGCTATTGGCGCGGGCTTAGCCGATGGCCTTGGCTTTGGTGCAAACGCGCGAACGGCGCTTATCACCCGAGGTTTAGCAGAGCTTACCCGTTTGGGCGTAAAGCTAGGAGCCAACCCAGAAACCTTCATGGGTATGGCCGGGCTTGGCGATTTAGTATTAACCTGTACTGACAATCAGTCGCGTAATCGACGCTTCGGCTTGGCATTAGGCCAAGGCAAAAGTGTAGATGTGGCTATCGAAGAAATTGGTCAGGTTGTTGAAGGCTACCGCAATACCGAAGAAGTTCATATATTATCGAAAAAAGTAGGCGTAGAAATGCCTATTTGTGAACAAATTTATGCTGTGCTTTATCACGGAAAATCCCCTAAAGAGGCGGCCTTAGCTCTGCTTGGTCGAGACCTCAAAAAAGAAGCCTAGCGAATACTTGATGGTTTTTGCTTAGTAGCAAAAACCATCAACCCTTTAACGCCCCACTTAATCTATCTATATCCAGCCTATTAACCTGTCTTAGCGGCCTTCTCTTACCACGATCACTTTAGCGTTGTTGTGATATCTAGCGTGACTGCGCTTGTGATGCTTCACTTTTTTCACCTTTTTGTAGGGTGAATCGACAACCACATAGCGATTCCCATGCTTGCGATAGTAATGATTATTAGCAACGTAATAACGATGATTGTCGATAACCTCCACCCTATGCGCACCTGGCAAGACGTTAACGTACAGGCCAATTTCGGGAACGCGTATGGCTACGTCGATAAGCGGACGAGCAGGTTGCGTAATAATAGTGACTTTTTCATTCGCCCCTCTATTCGAGTGAGAATGATGACTTGAATGGGCGCTTGCTTGCCCCGCAATCATCAAGCAAACGCCGGTGATAATACCCAGTGTGATACGTTTCAAACTGCTTCTCCTAACTCATTCTTGCATGTTCACAGGCTATATTAATGAGTGAAGCTGAACGAAACCTGACTCAGGCAGGCTTTACAGTGTCTTTACACATGGTGCAAAAAAGCCCCAGCAAAGGGGGCTTCGTAAAAGTGAATGTCTTCGGGCTGCTTTTAACACCTTCTGCTAGCGTGCCCCTTCGTAGCCAAATTGACGCCAGCTTTCATACACAAAAACAGACACGGCATTAGATAGGTTCATACTGCGACTGTCTGGCAACATGGGAATGCGAACACGCTGCTCTGGAGGAAGCGATTGAATATAATCGTCGGGTAA
This sequence comes from Alteromonas sp. ABH4_453, assembly GCF_056160665.1. NCBI lineage: Bacteria > Pseudomonadati > Pseudomonadota > Gammaproteobacteria > Alteromonadales > Alteromonadaceae > Alteromonas > Alteromonas sp. ABH4_453. Next base: position 112,353 of record NZ_JBSWXP010000009.1, on the reverse strand, counting down.
ACCACGGGTTTCAGGACCAAATATAAGTGCATCACCTTTTTGATACGATACATCGCTATGAAACGCTTTGCCTTTTGTTGTGCATGCGAACACTCGATTTGGTTTTGCATCTTCAAGGTAGGCTTCTAAGTTTGCATGGCGCTTAACGTGGGCAAATTCATGATAATCTAAACCTGCACGTCGTACTCGCTTGTCGTCCCACTCAAAACCTAAGGGCTCGATTAGATGTAGTGTGAACCCACTGTTAGCGCATAAACGGATGATGTTGCCCGTATTAGGCGGGATCTCTGGTTGATAAAGTACGACATCAAGCATGTTTTTTAAACGACCTTCACTGTTAGTAACTGATGTATTCTACAACGAAACACAGCAACTCATCATCTATTCTGCCGCCAAGAAGTCTAGAATTGTCGAAAGAGAGCGCTCGCGAATGTCGTCTGACTCGGTGAATAGTTCATGATAAGCCCTTGGTATAATTTCAAGCTCAGCATTTGGCATTAGGTGCGCCACCCTTCGTTGGCGCTTATTATCTATTATGGCGTCATCGTCGGCGCTTAAAACTAGTGCTGGAGTGGTGATTGCCGCGGCACTATCTTCAATCCTATTCATAGCCTGATGGGCTGCGGCCAACCATTCAGTAGTTACGCCCCCAAGCTGGATTTCTTGCTCTTCATCATATAACTCGCGAAACAACGCATAGCGAGTTTTACTGTGGGTAAGCTTATTCAATGAAAAAGGAAACGCAATATACGGTGTTTGACCGAAAAAATACCCTGCGTCTGCTTTTTTCATTCTATTTACCGCTAGGCCGGTTCGGATTAAGCCATTCGCTAGCCAATTAGGCAAGGAAGGTTTAATACCGAACATGGGCGAAGCCAGCACAGCTTTGGAGAACAAGTTAGGCAAACGCAACAGTGTAAGCGCTCCGATAGCGCCGCCCATCGAGTGGCAAACCAGCTGTAACGGACCTTGCTGTAGCGGTTTCACTATTGTTTCTACGAACATGACAAAGTCATCAACGTAGTCATCAAAATCCGCAACATACCCGTGTTGAGGATCACGTGTCATTCTGTCAGACAAGCCTTGCCCTCGATGATCGAGAATAAAAACGGCAAAGCCGTTCTGATAAAGGTCGTAAATAAACTCTTTGTATTTTAAGTAGGACTCTATGCGACCCGAACAAATAACAATAGTGGCTTGCGGCGTTTCAGGAATACAGTAGGCGTAGCGCACCTTTATACCATCTTTGCCAGTGAAATGGCCCTGAGTAACACTGTCCTGCCAAAAAGGATTAATGTGTGAGGCGAAGGTGCTGGCTAAATTGTTTTCTGATGTGAACATCCAGTTCATAAATACCCTATTAAAGTTAATAGGCGCTCTTGGTAAGACTGCAGAGCATCGTCAAAGTTACTACTTTGGAAATGACAGGGTTACTCGCAGCCCACCGCGCTCAACAGGTTCAGCTATAATTCGCCCATGATGCAACTCAACAGCTGCTTTTGCAATGGATAAACCTAGTCCAACGCCTCCTGACTCTCGCTCCCTTGCAAGGGTAGCCCGATAAAACGGCGAAAATATACGTTCACATTCCTCTACCGTCAGCCCCTCACCGTCATCGGTGATATGAATGCTCCACTGCTCATCGTCTTCACTATACGAAATATGCGTTAAAAAGCTGCTGTGACGAATGGCGTTACGCAGAACATTTTCCACAGCGCGACAGAGCATCATACTGTCGATGACAACAATTTTTTTAGGTATATCATCAATTTTTAACTGTTTGTTTTTATTTGCTGCTTCAAAATTCGCATCGGTAAAAACTTCGTTGAGCACTAACGATAGCATCTGTTTTTCCATCTTAGCTTGACCAGCTTCGGCACGACTTAATGTTAGCAACTGACTTACCAGCGTTTCCATACGGTCAGCTTCTCGCTCTACCCGCACTAAAGTCTCTGGGTCTACGTTTTGTTGATGGGCAAGACCAAGCGCCATTTGCAACCGTGCGAGCGGTGAGCGAAGTTCGTGTGATACATCGGCTAATAAGCGCTTTTGCGCCCCCCACATAGACTCTAATTGCTCAGCCATTTTATTAAAGTCGCGCGAAAGCTGCCCTAGCTCGTCATGACGTTTAGCCGCTCGCCCTACCCGCGCCTGCCAGTCGCCATTTGCTATGCGTTTCGCTGAGATTTGGATACGCAAAATAGGGTTTGTCAGTGATTTGGCAAACAACCAGCTCAATAATATGGTGGTGATCAACGCGATACAAAGAAACAGTAAAACCGGTGGCGTTTGCTTTTCAGGCATTTCCAGTCTAACCGTAAAAAGCGCAAATCGGGTGCCGTTGCGCTCAAAGAAAACCGGACCCAATATTTTAAATGCTCCACGCTTCACAGCTATGGGTGACGTTTGTGTTACTAATCTAAGTAAATCCTCTCTGTCTTCGTTACGAAGCGGAGGCCCTCCACCTGAAATAACACGATTATCACTAATATCGACAGCCACCATTCGCCCCCTCCCAGCTCTGGAATGGCGATCAAGCGCACCGCGTAATGGCGCATCTTGAAAACGATCGTTTTGAATGCGCTCCACCACTTGATTGAGAGCAGCCACTTCAGGTGGCTTTATGGGTACGATTTCAAGGTCTTCGAAGAAAAGGCGGCTGCCCCAAATAGCCAATAAGGCGGTTACAATGAATGTAGCCCAAAACCAAAGAAACAATCGGCCCATGATGGCCCGCGTTGGGCTTATACTGCGTAACAGTTTTACCATCAATGACTTCCAACAATTAACATATATCCCACACCTCGGATGGTTTTAATTTTCTCATCCGCAGCCACTGCGCCTATTTTCTTGCGCAAGTTACTCACGTGCATATCAATACTTCTATCAAAAGCCTGTAATGGCTTACCCAATATTTTTAAACTTATTTCTTCTTTCGTTACTCGCTGGGCCGCATTAAGCATTAATAGGCGCAGAATCAAAAATTCCGTTGTTGTAAGCGTTAGTTCGATATCATCCACTTTCGCCAGCTGACTGCTGGGGCTTAAAAAAATACCGTTGACGAATAAGTCCTGTTCAACAGCGCCGCCCGTGGATGACAAATTATGACGCCGAACTATCGCTTTGATGCGCGCTACGAGCTCTCTATGATTAAAGGGCTTAGGTAGGTAATCATCGGCCCCCATCTCGAGGCCTAAAATGCGGTCATAGTCATCGCCTCTTGCTGTAAGCATAAGCACTGGCGTACTGTGACTTGCTCTTAGTTTCTTTAATACATCGAAGCCATCCATTTTAGGCATCATCACATCAAGCAATATCAGATCGTAATGACGCCCAGAGACCGCTTCTGATAGTCCCTCTTCGCCATTGTTGCGCACTTGCACTTGATAACCCATACCCGATAAGTACGTACAAAGCATTTCTGTCAGCTCTAGGTCATCATCAATAACAAGAATAGACTGCAAGTGAAAATCTGAACTCATGGTATTAAACTCTTTAACTGCTAGATTCATGAAAATGCCTGTAAATTGGAAGAAACTCAACCTACGTTCATGGTGTAAATCGCCTTTAGCTAACGAAAAACACTGACGGAAACGCGTACTATATCTTTTCAGACCTTTACAATCACAAATCGGCATTACCTTTACATAAGCTTTACACTGCGTTGACTGCTTTTTTAGACGCGCACGCTACGATTAGCCTGTCCGAACAAAAGGAGACGACAATGAAAAAGTTATTAATTGCTAGTGTAACAGTAGCAGCGATTGGCTTAGGTGGCTTTGCATTGGCGCAAACAGCAGGACCTGGTATGCGTCACCACGAACCGATTAAAGAAATTGTGAAACATCTTCGCGGTGTCAGTTTAAGCGACGCCCAGCGCGAAGAGATAAAAACACTGGTAAGCGCATTTAAAGACACAAACCCCCGACCTGAATTTGGTGACATTGAAAAGCCTAGTTTTGACTTTGCTACCGCCACTGAAGCCCAGTTAAACGCGTTTATTCAAACACTGATTGAAGAGCGCGAAGCAAAACATTTTGCTTTTGCTCAACTACGTCACGACATCTACAAGGTGCTGAGTGAAGAGCAGCGAGCAACTCTCTTAGCGCGAGACGCTAAACGAGAAGTAGATAGACAAAAACATCATGATGCTTTCGGAAAACAAGAAGCACGCTTTGCCAAACGAATGGATGGTGAGGGTCAAGATCCTAAACCCAAGCCTAGGGAGTTTTTGTTCGAAGGCATTGAATTAACCGACGCACAAATAGCAAGCCTTGCTGAGCTTCGCGAGTCGTTCAAAGAGACATCGAAAACTAATAGAGAGACGCTACGCAATTTTAAAGACGCACAGCGAGATTTAATTCGCAGCCAGTCTTTTTCTGAAGACGCTTGGGGCGCGCTTATCGCTCAATACAAAGATAGCCTTGTTAATGCTGGGTTGGAAAAAGCTAGACAGCATCAGGCCATGTTTCAAGTACTAACATCTGAGCAGCAAGGGCAAATAAAGGCCTTACGAGAAGAAGAGCGAAAGCTGCATGAGCTATTTAAACCATAGTGTGTAGCGCTTCTCACCCATCTTACCCACCGTAAAGAGTGCTGGCTTCGGCCAGCATTTTTTGGCTAGTTGATAGTTATACTTTCTAGAAGTTCGGTTTAACTGGCTTGTAATCAGGTGATAAGAAAAGCGGTGACGTAATAACCAAATCGGCCGTGGCTGGCGTGCAGGCTACAGGTACATTCCATACTGAACACAAACGCAATAGCGCTTTTACATCGGGGTCGTGGGGCGCTGGATTTAAGGGGTCCCAAAAGAAGAATAGCGCGTCTAGCTTGTTTTCTGCTATCAACGCGCCTATTTGCTGATCTCCACCAAGCGGGCCGCTTTTATAGCGTGTAACGTCTAATCCGGTTTCACTGGCAACTAAACCGCCTGTTGTTCCTGTTCCTACTAAATTACACTGCTTAAGCACGTCAATGTGCTGTTTAACCCATGCCAGTAATTCGGGCTTCTTATGGTCGTGCGCCACCAGCGCTAAAGTAAGTTTGCTCATTTTATTTTCCGAGTTTAATCCCAACAACGTATTTTTACAGCTTTCTGCTTAGGTCTATAGCAACCTATCACTTATCACTGTCTGATTTCATGCGCTACTTGCGCTTTACAATTAGGGCCCGTTTTTCTTTGCAAAAACAGACTTTATTCTTAGCTTATTAAGCACCAAGGCTGCCATAAGTAAGTACGACTACTATTTATTAGCTACTAAATATAAATATTCAGTTCTATTAGTCTTGTTGTCAACTTACTGTCATAACTATAAATATATTATTAAGTATCTTGTTACAGGCTAAACAGCATAAATACAAGATAAAATATTTATACATTTTTATTGCATAATCATTCAAATTAGATACACTAGTCCACGGTTAAGGCATCCAGCCCTGAAATTTGGGTTGTAACATGATAGGAATTGATGATGACACAACCAACTCGCGTTGTTGGTTCAACCACTAGCAACGACAAAGAGTTTACCTCTCCCCTGGCTGGCTACACCTTGCATAGCGCACGACGATGCGTGTGCACATCTATGCTTATTCGGTAGCACACTTTTTACCTTTGTAATGTGGTCGCGGTTAGGCAAGGATTTACGCCCAACCAGTTTACAAAGGTAAAAAGTGATTTTTTTCTCCTTTTATTGAATTTTAAATTATGTATAGCGTTTCAATTATTGGTGCCAGTGGTTACACAGGTGCACAACTTGTTCAGTTGGTAATTCAACATCCAAAACTTACGTTAGCGGGTACTTATGTATCTGAGAAAAGTAGCGATGCGGGTAAAAATATTGCACAGCTTCATGGCAACTTAGCCCATGTTAATGCTACGCTCACGCCCATATCAGAAGCTGCCCTAAAAGAGATGGCTAATGACGTCGACTTTATTTTTCTTGCAACGCCACATGAGGCAAGCCACGACTGGATGCCGGTGTTATCTTCAGGCAAAGCAAAAGTGCTCGATTTATCCGGCGCTTTTAGGCTAAAAGACACCCAAGTTTTCGAACAGTTTTATGGCTTTCCCCATACGCAAGAACAAAGTCTAACTCAGGCGGTTTACGGTCTTGCCGAGTGGCACGAAACTCAAATTGCCAATGCAGATGTTATTGCTGTTCCGGGTTGCTACCCCACGGCGAGCCTTAGTGCACTGAAACCACTTGCTGAAAATGACTTGTTAGATGAAAGCGTACGTCCTGTTATTAACGCTGTATCTGGCGTATCGGGTGCAGGTAGAAAGGCCAGCTTAACCACCAGCTTTTTTGAGGTCAGTCTTCAAGCATATGGCGTGCTTGGCCATCGTCATACCCCTGAAATTGAAGCGTATTTAGGCACGCCCGTTATCTTCACGCCGCACCTTGGCAACTTCAAAAGGGGTATCTTGGCAACGGTCACCGTTAAGGTTAAAGCTGGTACCACCAGCGTGCAACTTGAACAAGCGTACACTGACGCCTATGCTGATAAACCTATTGTGCGTTTGCGCACCAGTTTTCCAAAAATTGACGACGTTGCTCATACTCCATTTGTTGATCTTCACTGGAAGCTAGACGAAACATCTGGATACGCTGTAGTAACAGCGGCAATAGACAACGTAATGAAAGGTGCTGCCTCTCAGGCAATACAGTGCCTAAACATAATGACGAAACAGCCAGTAGAGACAGGGTTAGTACTATGAGTGTTTCAGCAATTGTAATTAAAGTTGGCGGTGCATTGCTTGATGATGCAGCAGCAATGACGCGCTTATTTTTAAGCGTAAAAGACGTTCAAGCCACCCGCCCAGTTGTGGTAGTTCATGGGGGTGGACCGCTAGTGGAAACCCTAATGGCGAGCCTTGGTCTTCAAAGCACTAAAATTGATGGCCTTCGCGTTACGCCCGACGAGCACATGCCTTATATTTGCGGCGCACTTGCAGGCTCTGCTAACAAACAACTTTGCGCAGCGGCACTTGCCACAGGCATTACTCCTGTTGGTTTATCTCTGCTAGACGGGAATATGGTGGTATGCGAGCCACTGGCTGATCAATACGGTGCGGTAGGCGTACCTTCAACTGCTGACGCTGCGTTTCTGAAAAACGTACTAGCGCAATCTACACTTCCGGTAATTAGCTCTATTGGCTCAAGCCCACAAGGTAGACTGCTGAATGTCAATGCCGACCAAGCTGCTACGGTTATCGCCGAATTGCTTAACGCAGAACTTTTATTACTTTCCAATGTTGAAGGTGTATTGGACGGTGACAAGTCGCTAATTAGCGAACTTAACGCTGCAAGTATTACGAAATATGCAGACGAAGGCGTGATCACTGACGGAATGAAGGTGAAAGTAGATGCGGCACTTGCGTCTGCAGAGAGCCTAGACCGCGCGGTTTACATCGCAAGCTGGACAGCCGATATCAACGACATTTTAAATAAAAAAACGGGTACACAAATTCTGCCCGCAGCGCTGGCAAACACAAAGCCAATAAACGCTGAATTAACAAAAGGCAATGCCGGAGAAGTACAATGAAACAGGACCTACTCACCTTTGCAGACTGGACACCCGACGCAATGAAAAACTTGCTGCAATTGGCTGTAGAAATTAAACAAGCCCCAGCAAGTTACAGCAACGTGCTAGCGGGGAAATCAATTGTTGCCCTGTTTGAAAAGCCATCTTTGCGAACCCGCGTAAGCTTCGATATTGGAATTAACAAGCTTGGCGGCCACATGGTGTATTTAGATGTGCAGTCGGGAAAATTAGCCGGCCGTGAAGACGCAGTAGACACCGCTGCAAACCTTGCGTGCTGGGCTGACGCCATAGTCGCTCGTGTATTTTCTCACGAGACGCTAGAAACCTTTTCTAAGGCTGCAAATGTGCCGGTTATTAATGCATTGTGTGATAAATATCATCCATGCCAAGGCCTTGCTGATTACCTCACTATGTTTGAACGCTTCGGCAAAACCGAAGGTCTTACCATGGCCTATGTAGGCGACGGCAACAATGTAACTCACTCACTATTAATTGTTGGGGCGCTTTTAGGTTGCAACCAAGTTGTAGTCACGCCAGAGGGCCACGAAGCGGCACCTGAAATTGTGGCGCAAGCGAAAGCGATTGCCGAGAAAACGGGTGTATCGATTGTAGAAAGCACGGACCTTAGCGCCGCTAACGGCGCAGACGTTATCTATGCAGATACATGGCTTTCAATGGGTGACGATACGCCACTTGAAGTGATCAAAGAGAAGTTCATGCCTTATCAGGTAAATGAAGAACTGATGGAAGCAACTGGCGCTAGCTACGTTATGCACTGCCAACCAGCCCATCGCGACTTAGAAATTACAGGCTCGTTAATTGATAGCGATAAGTCGCTATTAATGCAGCAAGCCGAAAATAGAATGCATGGCCAAAACGCCATTCTTACTCAATTACTTAACGCTTAAAAAGACGCCTAAAGAGACGCTTAGAAGGATTATTTAGATGCAAAACGTTAAAAAAATCGTGCTGGCCTATTCAGGCGGGCTTGATACATCGGCTATCATTCCATGGCTTAAAGAAAACTATGGCTGTGAAGTTGTAGCATTTGCGGCAGATGTGGGCCAAGGTGATGAAGAGCTAGAAGGCCTTCACGAGAAAGCTATCGCGTCTGGCGCGAGCGAGTGCCACATTGTTGATTTAAAAGAAGAGTTCGTAAGCGAATATATCTTCCCTACTATCACGACAGGTGCAGTATACGAAGGGGAATATTTACTTGGTACGTCAATGGCGCGCCCGGTAATCGCAAAAGCGCAAGTTGAGATTGCCCGTAAAGTAGGTGCCGACGCCCTATGTCACGGTTGTACTGGTAAAGGTAACGACCAGGTGCGTTTTGAAAGCACCTTTGCCGCCCTTGCTCCAGATCTTACCGTTATCGCGCCGTGGCGTGAGTGGGATATGGTAAGCCGCGAAGACTTACTTGCGTACCTAGCCGAGCGCAATATTGCGACTACAGCGTCAGCAACAAAGATTTACAGCCGTGATGCCAACGCATGGCACATTTCTCACGAAGGCGGCGAGCTTGAAGATCCATGGCAAGAGCCTACCAAGCAAGTGTGGACCATGACGGTTGACCCAGAAGATGCACCAGACACGCCTGAGCGCGTTACCCTGTCTTTTGACGAAGGTAAGCTTACGCACGTTGATGGTGAAGCATTATCGCCTTATCAAGCGCTAGTTAAACTTAATACTGTTGCTGCGGCACACGGTGTTGGGCGTATCGACATTGTTGAAAACCGCCTTGTAGGCATGAAGTCACGTGGTTGTTATGAAACGCCAGGAGGCACTGTACTACTTAAAGCGTATAAAGCGCTAGAAACTATGGTGCTAGATAAAGCGGCGCTTAAATACCGCGAGCAAATTGGCCTTGAGTTCTCACATGTTATGTACGATGGCCGTTGGTTTACTGCCCTTAACGATGCACTGCTTGCTGGTGCTGCGTCTTTTGCTAAGAAAGTGACAGGCGATATCGTGGTTAAGCTTTATAAAGGCCAAGCTACCGTTACCCAGCGTAAATCGCCCAACAGCCTTTACTCTGAAGACTTTGCTACCTTTGGTGCAGACGATGTTTACGACCAGAAGCACGCTGAGGGCTTTATCCGCCTATTCAGCCTTTCAAGTCGTATTGAAGCACTAAAAAATCAAGGTTAATGATATACCGCGCGTAGCTTTTAGCAGCTACGCGCAGGTATCAAAGGCAACAAACAGTATTTAAGGAGCATCGCATGGCGTTGTGGGGTGGCCGGTTTGAGTCCGGTGCAAGTAGTATGTTTAAACAGGTTAACGACTCACTGCCGTTTGACCAAGTTATGGCAAGCCAAGATATTCAAGGCTCTATCAGCTGGTCTCGTGCGCTGCAAAAGGCAGGCGTACTAACTGCTGACGAACAAGCACAGCTTGAAGCAGCACTTAGCGAGTTAAAAGCGAAAGCCGATGCTGGAGAATTAGACTTTAACGCATCGAGCGAAGAAGATATTCACAGCTTTGTAGAAGCTGCGCTTATTGAAAAGCTTGGCGATATTGGCCGTAAACTACACACAGGTCGTAGCCGTAACGACCAGGTGGCTACTGACTTTCGCCTGTGGGTACGAGAACATATTGCCTCACTTCGTGCTGATGTTTTAGGTGTTATTAAATCTCTTCTAAATGCCGCAAGCCGTCATCAAGAAGCGATCATCCCAGGTTACACTCACTTACAGCGTGCACAGCCTATTCACTTTGCACACTGGTGCTTAGCTTACGTTGAAATGCTAAAGCGTGACTTAAGCCGTTTAGACGACTTGAAAGTCCGTATGAACCAGTGCCCGTTAGGATCTGGTGCATTAGCAGGCACTACTTTCCCTGTAGACCGTCATGCCATTGCTGAAGAGCTGGGCTTTGACTCTCCCTGCCTAAATAGCCTAGACGCTGTGTCGGACAGAGACTTTGTGCTTGAGCTTTTATTTGTAGCCAGCACCAGCATGATGCATTTGTCTCGTCTTGCCGAAGACATGATTTTCTATAACTCTGGCGAAGCCGGTTTCTTACAGTTAGGCGATAGCGTAACCTCTGGTTCATCGCTTATGCCGCAGAAGAAAAACCCAGATGCACTAGAGTTAATGCGCGGCAAATGTGGTCGTGTATTTGGTTCTTTGCAAGCGCTGCTAGTTACCATGAAAGGCCTTCCACTTGCGTACAACAAAGATATGCAAGAAGACAAAGAAGGCGCTATCGATACGGTAAATCAGTGGCACATTTGTTTGTGCATTGCCAGCGAAGTGCTCGACTCATTGCAACTTAATGAAGAACGCTGTCGTACTGCGGCAACTCAAGGCTTTTCTAATGCAACCGAGCTTGCCGACTACTTGGTAGGCAAAGGTGTACCGTTTAGAACAGGCCACGATATTGCAGGGCGCGTTGTGCTTCAGGCCATCGACAAAGGCTGTGCCATTGAAGATTTGCCATTAAGCGACATGCAGGCGATTTGCGATAAAATTGAAGACGACGTATACCCGGTCCTACAGCTAGAGTACGGCGTTAATCAGCGCAATATCTTGGGCGGTACCAGCAAAGAAACTGTGACGAAAGCACTGTATCAAGAGCTGGAAGACTTGGATAAGCAAGGGTAGCGACAAGGAACTGCTTAGATGGTACTAGCGCATCATGACGGCATAAAACTGTTTCGCAGTTCACTGCCCTATATTAATGCTCATCAAGGGAAAACCTTTGTGTTGATGTTCGGTGGCGAAGCCATTGAGCATCCTAATTTCCCTAATATTATTCACGACATTGCCCTGCTTAACAGCTTGGGCGTGCGCGTGGTCGTGGTGCACGGTGCCCGCCCGCAGATAGATCAGCGCGTTGCCCTTCGCAATATTGAAGGCCGCTTTGAAAGCGGTGTGCGAATTACCGACAAACAAACCCTTGAGTGCGTAAAAGATGCCGCCGGCTCGGTGCGTTCTCAAGTGGAAGCTCTGCTTACTATGGGGCTTCCCAACTCACCTATGCACGGCTCTCAAATACGCGTGTGTTCGGGCAACCTGGTCGTTGCCAAGCCGATGGGCGTACGAGGCGGTGTTGATTTCGAAAACACGGGATTAGTGCGTCGTATTGATACGACCGGCATTAACGATCATTTAAACGACGGCTCAATTGTGCTGCTATCGCCTATGGGCTATTCATCAACAGGAGAAGTGTTTAACTTATCTCACGAAGATGTAGCCACACAGGCGGCTATAGCCCTTAAAGCTGACAAACTTATCGTATTTTCAAACTATGATGGCGTATACAACCGTGACGGACGTTTACTTCGTACAATTGAACGCCCTCAGCTAGAACAGTTGATGATGGCGGGCGACATTACCACCGAAGATACGGTGTTAAGCGCTCTTACCACCAGCGTAGCTGCAGGTGTTCCCCGTGCCCACTGCATCAGCTTTGAAAAGGACGGCGCATTGCTTCAAGAGCTGTTCACCCGTGACGGTACTGGCTCGCTAGTAATGGAACATCATTACGAACAACTGCGTGCAGCAACTATCGAAGATGTGGGCGGGATCTTAAAGCTAATAAAACCGCTAGAAGAAAGCGGCGTGTTAGTGAAGCGTTCTCGTGAGCGTTTAGAAAACGAAATAAACCAGTTTATCGTGATAGTGCGTGACGGCATGATCATCGCCTGCGCAGCTTTGTATTTATACCCCGAAGACGGTTGTGCCGAGCTAGCTTGTGTGGCAACCCACCAAGATTATCGCGGTAAAAACCGTGGCGAACGGATTTTAGATGAAGTGCGCTCCCGTGCTAAAGAAGCGGGTATTAACAGTATTTTTGTACTGACCACAGTTACCGCACACTGGTTTTTGGAGCAAGGGTTTGAACCTGCAGACATTAGTGCGCTACCTGCCGTAAAGAAAGAGCTATATAACTTCCAGCGCAATTCTAAAGTATTTACCTTGGCGGTGTAGAAAATTTCGTTTTATCGCGAATGCTATGGCTTACCATCCCAGCTAAGCAGTAGCATTTGCGCGTCACGTATCACTCAGCACTAACTATCAACAAAATAAATAGTCAGGATATTGCATTTTATTGGTGCAGAAGGTTTACTGGTTAGACCAGATGAGTTTTCGAGATCTCCAATGTCGAGCAAAATAAAGCAACACGGCACAATAAAGAATACGAGTGTTAAAGATATCACTGTTACCTGTGCTGATAGCACCCCGCTTGCCGCTTCCCTTTTCTCTCCAGCCTGTACTGCTAAAGCTGCTATCATGATTGGTCCTGCTACGGGCATCAAACGTCAGTTTTACAGCGCATTTGCTACTTATTTGTGTGAGCAAGGGTTTGGCGTTATCACGTTCGATAACCGAGGCATTGGCGAGTCGGTAAAGGGCAGCGTTAAACAAAGTGATGCATCACTAGTAACCTGGGGGGAACAAGATATGCCGGCGGTGCTAGAGACACTAAAGGTTCATTTCCCTAATGTACCCTATTTTCTTGTTGGCCATAGCGCAGGTGGTCAATTACTGGGTTTGATGCACAACGTACACGACCTCACTGCTTTTTGTAACTTTGGTAGTTCATCAGGTAGTTTACGGAACATGCGTAAAAGCTATTTGCTAAAAGCGCATTTCTTTATGAATTTCTATATCCCGGTGAGTAATTTACTGTTCGGCCATACGAAATCTCAGTGGGTAGGCATGGGAGAGCCACTGCCTAAAAAAGTAGCGCGCCAATGGCAAAAATGGTGTAACGGTAAAGGCTACGTAAAAACAGGGTTTGGCAGTGATGTAAACCAGCACCACTACGACACCATTCTGATACCTTCTAAGTGGCTACTCGCCAATGACGATGACATTGCTAATATTCACAACGTCCACGATATGATTAGCGTTTTCCCCAATATGGAAGCCGAGGTGGAGGAACTCGACCCGCAGGCTCATAACGTAAAAGAAATAGGCCACATGAAGTTTTTCTCACGAAAATGTCAGCACTTATGGCCTAAAGTCACCGATTACTTTAATCAATACGTGTGAAAACGCCTTCGAACGAGCGCTTTTATCAAAGCGCTCGAACTCGATACGGGTGCTCTGGTTACGCGCTAAGCAAGTGTGTATATTCTCCCTTCATTTAAAGGAATATGACCTTGTTGATGTTCGCTAAAGTCATCTTGTAGCGCGCTTAACCCTTCACGCTCTTTCACGTTTAACCAACCGGCACTCCACGCAATGGCTTTTGAGACAAACCCGCTACTTAACTTCTGGTACTCAGCAGCACCAATCTCAGACATACGCTGCTGTATATGAGCAGGCGCAAAGAAGAACTCCTCATCGCTTGCGGGCTTAACGTCCTGCCAGTGAGTAAGCCCAACGTTAATGTACCTGCTTAGATGCACACCAAGTTTATGTTTTATTGAGTCTTTAACCTTGGCATTGCCGGACATGTCGACAACAACGGTGCTTTTTAGTCGCAACATGTCCAGCTGTTCATAGCTAATAACAGCGCTGTAAACATTTAACGCTTCAAGTGATGCAATGCGCTTTTCAGAGGTGACGCCTATCGCGCTAATACCGGCTTCATTTAACGCAAAGGCAAGCCCTAAACTGGTTTTACTTGAGGCACTTAGTACTAATAACTGTTCTCTTTGTGCTCCAGATATAGCATCGACTACTTCTGATAAACAGTAAGACGTTGCGTATAGCGGCCACAGCAACATCTGAAAGTTTTCTTGGCTGTGCTGCTTATTGTTTACTTCAGCGTTAGCATCGCTCTTTTGGGCAGGCAGTGGGCGATATACGTTATAACCTTGCGGCAACTTCAAGCGATGTGGGCTACAGTCGATAAGGTTACTGCTATTAACTGTAGTGTTACTCATAACCAAATATTCAGCGGGTGGGAAGTAACCCAAAAAACGACTTCCTACTTCTACCGCATCGTTATTAGAGCTAATTACTTGCCCCACGCCCCATACTGGAATAACGCCCCAGTTTTCGTTGCTACTGGTATTAAAAGGTGGAAAAAACTGCCAATAACCAAGTTTGTCACCCACCATATAGTAGGTCAGGTTATTGGCAGTAAACGCGAATCTTTCAATTTTGATTACTAGGCTTTTTGTCTTTCCAGAGCCCTCTATCTGCGCATTATCAAGGCTAGCTTCTGTTTGCATTATTCGATAACGGTTTGGGTTCGTTTTGTCTATTTGAAACTGTTTCATCGTTATTTATAACCTCTTAGAGTTGTCCACTCGCTTTTAAGCCGTGTATGTAGGTCATCAGCTTTTGCATTGCCGGACCCGCTGCTTCTTTCAAACGCCCTAACACCTGCATTTTTTGCATATCGTCTTTTGCCACGCCGTGTACTACTTTTGAAAAGCCATCCAGCCGACAATGGTAGATCCAATCTTTCAGCGCTGTGTCTTCACCCCAAATTTGCATGTTTCGCAACATGGCAGCAGTCATGGGTAACCAGTCGACGTCACGATTAGGCAATGGGACCACTTGTGTCAGCATCTGCTTTTGTTGTTCATCGCTGTAGGCCGCCTCTACGTGGGCAATAAGCGCTGCACTAAAGACGGGTTGATAGGCGCGCACTGTTTGAGGGGTGATGGTGTCGCCATCGAACACCGCTTTCATCTCTAGGTTAGTCAGTGCAGAAGCTGAGCAGTCAATGACCAACGCGTTATCTGGCATTTTCCATGTTGTGCTTTCAAAACACAGTTCTTCGCGGCTGATATGCTTAACCCGACCTTCTCTAACGATAGACGGAAGCGTTTGTAAGGCTTTTAGCTCTAGTTCGCTTACCGTTGCACCGTGAAACATACTGGGTCTTACGTTTTTATCTAAACGCAACAGAACACCGCGCTCCTCTAACTTGTCGAACATATCTTCAATGGAGGTTGACGCAGCAATGGCTTCCATTTGATTTGCTTGTGCCCCAATAGAGTCGAAGAAGAAGTCATCCAAGGGCTGCGTATTTTTACGGTTGAGTAACCAAGCATCTCGCGATACCACCCAATGAATATTATGCGGCGCTACGTGGTTTTCAAGCAGCCATAGGCAGGTATCAATCCCCGTTTTACCGCCACCGACAACCACGTAGTTTTTAAAGCCTTTGATATTTTCGACCACGGTATTAACTGGCGTAAACGCTACATCATGGTCGCGAGTAAAGCTTGGAGTATGGGTAAGCGGAATGTTGGTATTTAGATAAGTGGCATCAACAATTTTCTTGTTCACTGTCACGTTATACTGCTTGCCATTTAAGGTGGAAATAAATTGTTTATTTCCTTTGTATTCGCAAAGCGGGTAATACTGCACTCGATTTGAAGGTAAAAAGGCTTCGTTCATTACGGCATCGAAATATGCGCTAACTTCTTGGCCTGACGCTAACCCCATTAGGCCTTCATTCATTCCACACTTGTCGATTACGCCCCGATTTAACTCTTTTGAGCATACGCCATAGAACGCTGAAGGCTGGTGTAGGGTGACGAAGGGATAGGCATAATTCCAATGCCCGCCGGGCTTCGCATTTTTATCTACAATCAAAATGTTAGCGTTTGTTTCGTGAAGCAGTACATCAGCGAATGCCATCCCTACCGCGCCAGCGCCTACAATCAAATAATCGCAGGTTAATTGCTCAGTTTTCATATATAGTATCCTTATGAGTAACCTGCGGGCAGGCAGGTTGAATGTTAAACCAAGAGATATAACAGTGTTATAAAGCCACCTTACATAACGGTGTTATATTGCGCAACATGTAAATGATGTGTAAATGAAAAAAGATACGCGACAAAAGATCTTAGATGCGGCTTCTGCACTGTTTCTGAAGGGCGGTACAAATGCACTGAGCGTGCGTGCCATTGCTGAAGGCGCAGGTATGTCTACTATTGGTATTTATAGCCATTTCAAAGGTAAGCAGGGTATTTTAGATGCACTCTACATTGAAGGCTTTGAACTAGTAGAGCGTGAAATGTTGGCAGCCGATGGCAATACAGCGGCAGAAAAAGTGATTAATGGCTGTGAGCGTATATTAACGTTTTCAGAAACCCATGCTGCCCATTATCGGTTAATTTTCGCCTCTAATTTGAAAGACTATACGCCATCAGATGAAGCTATCGAGGCAGGTAAAAAAGCCTTTATCACGCTAACTAAGCTTACCGCGGCGTTAATCAAAAAAGATCTGTCTGTTGAAGAAAAGCAAGATGTGGCTATGCAGGTTTGGGCGCTTAATCACGGGTACATTACCTTAAACCAGCACGAAATTAGCAACCGGATTACTTGGAACAATTGGAAAGAACGCGCACTTCAGGCCATTCGCTTACACGTTTATGCCCTAGTCGCTACCCAGTAACAAAGCGGGGTCAGAGTACATTTTCCAAAATTAACTCTGACCCCATTTACTTTATCTGCTGGCTACCGCCTTTCTAACACGAGCCCCGTAGTCGCTATCTGCTAAGTCGTATTGAACGAACATGGCTTCTTGAACATCTTGAGTCGCTTGGCTTAAACCATCAGCGATATTGTTTACCAACTGCTGCTTTTGGTCTTCACTCATAATGCGGTACAGATCACCTGCCTGAGAGTAGTTGTCTTCATCACGGTTATCATAAATGTCTAACCATGCATCTTGCTCTAATGGCATCGGTGGCTCCTGCACCTCTGACATTTCAGCAGGCTCACCAATGCGAGCACGGTTATTTGGATAGAAGTTTGCTCCACTTCCCGCAAGTGCTGGGTTAATCCCTGCAAAAGCGCCATCTCGCTGATAATTGTGTACCGGACAACGTGGTGCATTTACCGGTATTTGGTTGTAGTTTGCACCAATGCGGTATCTGTGTGCATCTTGATAGGCAATTAGTCGCGCTTGAAGCATTCTGTCTGGCGATGCGCCAATACCCGGTACCAAATTGCTCGGCGCGAACGCCGCTTGCTCAGTTTCTGCAAAGTAGTTATCAACATTGCGGTTTAACTCCAACTGTCCAACTTCAATTAATGGGAAGTCGCTGTGCGGCCATACCTTGGTAAGATCAAACGGATTGATATGATAATTACGTGCTTCCTCTTCGGTCATAATCTGCACGTTTACTGTCCATGATGGGAAATCGCCTTTATCAATGCTTTCAACCAGATCTTGCTGAGCGCCATAGGCAGGCATCTTTTCCGCTTCTTCGTTAGTGAGCGTTTTAATACCCTGGTTAGTTTTAAAGTGCCACTTTACCCAATAGCGCTCACCTGCGTTGTTCCAAAAGCTTAAAGTATGTGAGCTATAGCCATTCACGTGGCGATAGGAAAGCGGTATACCGCGGTCAGACATCAAAATCGTTGATTGGTGTAGCGACTGCGGGTTGTTCGCCCAAAACTCATAGACCGCTTGAGGATCTGGCAAGTTAGTGCGTGGGTTCTTTTTCTGGCTGTGTATAAAATCAGGGAACTTAATACCATCTCGCAAGAAGAACACAGGCGTATTATTTCCCACCATATCCCAGTTACCTTGCGCGGTGTAAAACTTCACCGAAAAACCACGAGGATCACGGGCGTAATCACTTGAATCCTGGCCGCCACCTACCGTAGAAAATCGCAAGAACACATCGGTTTTTTGCCCTTCTTTTTGCAAGAAGTCAGCAATAGTATAGTCAGACAAACTTTTAGTTAGCGTGAAAGTCCCATGCGCTGCACTACCTCGGGCGTGAACTACACGCTCTGGAATTCGCTCGCGGTTAAAGTGCGCAAGCTTCTCGAATAGATAGTGGTTATCGAAAGTAACAGGTCCGCGCGGGCCTGCAGTTCGACTTTGATTGTCATTAGCAACGGGCGCACCATTGCTAGATGTTAGCGTGGTAGGGTTTATAGCTGTACCTGAAAATGGACACTTACTCATTGCGAATTCCTTCTAGTTTTTTCTCGCCCTCTTTTCAGCTTTACTAATAGTCTCGCTAAAACTGGGCACTACATGCGCAATTAACAATGTTTTGTTAATCACCTTTTTCGTTTAAAGAGATAATCCCTGATTCATCAACGCAATTAAAGTAAACAAAATAGATAATGCTAATCGTTATTTCAAATCACAATGAGGCACTCGTTATCAGGTGGTAGCCTTTACATATTTATTAATATTGTCGGGGCATCGAACAACGAAAATCAGCGTCGGCGAGCTTTGTATGACTAAAAAGAGCGAATTACTTTTTTGCAATGAAAGTCTAGCGATGTGCTTTTTTCGTAAATAGAAAACTAAATATTCGCAATCGACTAAGGGCTTGCACCATGACAAAGCCACTCATATTCATCACCGGTTTCATAATGTTGTGCATGATTGCTTTTGCGTCTTGGAAGACTTTTGAAACGCTTATGGAGTTTAACGACAAAAATAACGAACTAACTTTTATGGGCAGTTCGGGTTGGCAGTGGCATAACAAATCACAAGGGCTTCAAATTAAGCGTGCAGACAGTTATTTGCCTGCGATGAGAAAAGTATCCGAGAGTAAAGAGTATGCTTCTCTTATTACCATCACTGAAAACGGAAATTATCGCGGCTTTGTATTTTTTGACCAAGACTGTGAAGAAGGCGCCATTGTCTCGGAGCGGGTAGCTTACAGTTCGGCAGAACCCCCAAAACTTGAAGTGTTACACTGCCTTCATGGAAAGCTGGTATATATGAAAAACTGGACAACAGCACCTACAGAAAGGTGGCGTGGTCGTGTGGGCGACTTTGAATTCGATGAAGCCTTAAATGAATGGGATTTCACTCCACTTCAACAAGCCTATTTAAAGAGTGTGGCAGAGCTCATCTGAAAATTGGGGTCAGAGTACTTTTTTAAGCTTTCGGGCCAGAGTAAGTTCTGACCCCGTTTTATGTTGATGCCCTTCGTTAGCCATTCTGATGCTAAAAAGGCGATTAACCAAAGTAATGTACTCTGACCCCATTGTTTAGGTGTTGGCGAGGGCGTCATCGATATCTTTTGCGCTGTGGCGGTTTTCTAGCTGGCCGTCATCGCCCCAAGTCTTATTGACAATACGGCCACGCTTTACACCTTCGCGCTGCTCTAGTTGTTTAGCCCAGCGGATTAAGTTGGTGTACTCGTGCACTTGAAGGAACGTTGCTGCATCATACAGATTTCCGAGCACTAAATTGCCGTACCACGGCCATATAGCCATATCAGCGATACTGTATTCGCTACCTGCCATGTACTCGTTGTTTGCTAGGTGCTTGTCTAGCACATCTAGCTGACGCTTAGTTTCCATGGTAAAGCGATTGATAGGATATTCCATTGGATACGGCGCGTAGCTGTAGAAGTGCCCGAAACCACCACCTAAATATGGCGCTGACCCCACCTGCCAGAACAGCCAATTGAAGCACTCTGCCTTTGCATGGGCGTCTTGGGGAATAAACTTTCCAAACTTTTCCGCCAAGTAAACTAAGATTGATCCCGACTCGAAAAGCTTGGTTTCTGGTGCCGTTGTAGTATCGACCATAGCTGGAATTTTGCTATTCGGATTAACGTCAACAAACCCAGAGGAAAACTGATCGCCCTCACCAATGTTTATTAGCCAAGCGTCGTATTCTGCTTCGTTCACGCCAGCGGCCAACAACTCTTCTAGCATGATAGTAACTTTCTGACCGTTAGGTGTGGCTAACGAGTGAAGCTGCAAACTATGTTCGCCATTCTGGCGAGCCTTTTCATGGGTAGCCCCCGACACAGGGCGATTGATACTGGCCCACTTGTTGCCATCATCCTCAGCCTGAGTCCAAACCTCGGGTGGCGTGTAGTTACTTTCTGTCGACATAGCAATTCCTTTAAATGACTTTATCGTTAAGGTTAGTGCAATACATAGCTACTAAGAACAGCTTTTAAAGACTTATAGCTCATCACTGTCGACTAATAAACGGTGATATACGGTTACTGACATAAAAAAGCCGCACTTTGTTAAGATACAAAGCACGGCCTTAATAATAAAAGGCGAGCAGTCCATTGCCCGCAAACTGGAACTATTCGATACCCACCGTTAAGATTTCAAAGGAAAAAGCAGTGTCTATATCGATAGCGTGTAATCGTGAGTTACTTGACCTTGTAATAGGCGTCAATTAGGTCGGATTCATCCAAATAAACAAACATTTCACTTTGTTCATCTAGGGTACTTTCTGAAGCAGGTTCGGTAGCTTTTTCCGTAGCCTTTTCATCATGTGCTACCACATCAATATTAGTTGCATCACAAGCAGACAGTGTTGCAAGAGCTGCCATAACTAACGACGTAGAGAATGAGCGCTTCATAACTTGCGCACAGAAGGGATTAGTCTTGCTCTTTAACTTTGTCATCAATAACACCTCTTGCTCCTTGTTGTAACTAGTAGGAAGAGTATCAATCATTGTGCCAACTAAAATTAATCGATATTTATCAGTACTTTAAGAAACGCGAGACGGTAAAGGCAGTATAATGAATGAAGGAAATGTTGCGCATAGGCAACACTATTTTACATTTGTTAACGATTACTCGCGAGATGTATGAAAAGCGAACAAATTACATTTGTTTATTTCTGTTAATGCTAGAGAAGTAATGAAGAAAACCTAATCTACAGGCACAAAAAAAGCAGGCTTAGCCTGCTTTTTTGTTGCCATTACATTTTACTAAATGCTAACGCGCTTATAAGGACGATACTCTGCTTTCCAGAAGTTTCGCTCAATGCTGGCGCGCAGTGCGTCGTCAGACATTTCCAAGGCTAGTCCCTGCTCCATCGCTACTCTGCCCACTTCAAAAGCAATCTCACGGCTAATTTCTGCAATTGCTGCAAGTGGTGGCAACAACGAACCTTGACCTGTGTTGACTAATGGCGACGCTGCCGCTAGCGCGTTACTTGCAGCCATTAACATTTCATCACTGATAAGCCTGGCTTTTGATGCGACAACACCAAGGCCGATGCCAGGGAAAATATACGAGTTATTACACTGAGCAATAGGGATAATATTGCCATTGTACTCAACAGGCTTGAACGGACTACCTGTTGCAATAATTACCTCACCTTCGGTCCATTCAATTACTTGCTCGGGGCGCGCCTCAACCTGACGAGAAGGGTTACTCAACGGGAAGATGATTGGCAGCTCACAGCCTTGTTTCATGGCACGAATAACTTGTTCAGTGAATAAGCCTGGCTGACCTGAAACACCAATAAGTACGTCTGGCTTCGCGCAGTGCATCACATCTAGCAAAGAAGCGTAGTCACCGCTGAATGTCCAATCTGCCAAGTCAGCATTCTTCTGCTGTAGTTTTTGTTGGAAGTCGCGTAAACCTTCCATGCCTTCTGATACCAAGCCAAAACGGTCAATCATGAACACTTGCTTACGTGCTTGTTCGTCAGTAAGGCCTTCAAACACCATTTGCTGAATAAGCATTTCAGCAATACCACAGCCCGCAGAACCCGCCCCCACGAACACCACCTTCATGTCGCGTAGCTTTTGCTGTTTGGTTTTACACGCCGCCAGAATAGTACCAAGGGTAACGGCAGCGGTACCCTGAATATCGTCATTAAAACAGCATACGTCGTTGCGATAGCGGTTTAATAACGGCATAGCGTTTGGCTGCGCAAAATCTTCAAACTGAATCATTACATCAGGCCAACGTCGCTTCACAGCGTTAATGAACATATCTACGAATTCGTCGTATTCTTCCTGTCCTATACGCGGATGGCGCGCCCCCATGTACATCGGGTCGTTTAGTAGCTTTTCGTTGTTAGTGCCTACATCTAACATCACAGGCAACGTGTACGCCGGGCTAATACCACCGCAAGCTGTGTATAGCGACAGCTTTCCTATAGGAATGCCCATACCTCCTATACCTTGGTCACCCAAGCCTAGAATGCGCTCACCGTCGGTCACAACAATAACTTTCACTTTTCGTTTAGTCGCATTGCGAACGATATCATCTAGTTGATGGCGCTCTTCATAAGACACAAACAAGCCGCGAGAACTGCGATAGATATCAGAGAACTGTTCACACGCATCACCCACTGTTGGCGTGTAGATAATTGGCATCATCTCATCTATGTGCTTTTGAATAAGGCGGTAAAACAAGGTTTCATTGTTGTCTTGTATAGCGCGCAGGTAGATATGCTTATTTAGCGCTTCATCAAAGCTGCTGTACTGCATGTAAGCACGTTCAACTTGCTCTTCAATAGTTTCGTACCGTGGAGGCACAAGACCGGTTAGGTTAAACGCAGCTCTTTCGCGTGCAGTGAAGGCACTGCCTTTATTCAGTAGGGGTGTTTCCAGCAGTGAAGGGCCGGCATGAGGAATATAAAGATATCGCTGTGAATCTTCTGACATTGGTTTTCCGATAATGTGTTCAGGGCAAATACATCGCCTTCGCCTGAAGCAGCACGCATACAGCGTGCTTTTTTATAATTAAAATATTTCTTCTGGCTCTGGCGCAGTTGTCTTGTCCTGCGTGGCTGGATCTAACACTTCGTCATCGCGAACGTAAGTAGTTGGCTCAGTACCTTGCAGGAAATATTCGAATAGTGTCGTATGGTCTGTTCGTCTGGTCAACTTTCCACTGGTACGATCAATGCGAACACGTACTATATTTTCGGGTACGGGCATGGGCGTGTGCGGTTTGTCTCTCAAAGCAAATTGCATAAATCTGATCCATGCAGGACCTGCAGCTTTAGCACCATCTTCGGTACCAATTAGCGCGTTGCCTATCCAGTTAAACTTCTCAGGATCCTTATTAATCAAATTTTGATTACGCGTGGCACGTCCTAACTGACGACCCATATTGTCGAACCCGACCCAAGTAGTTGCCACCAAGTCTTTGTGGAAGCCGCTAAACCAGGTATCTCGTGAATCATTCGTTGTACCTGTTTTGCCAGCAATATCAGTACGCTGAAGAATATTGCGAGCACGCCAGCCTGTGCCTAGCCAATAGGTTTTTTTACTCCAATTCCCGTTTGCTCTAACCGCTGTACGCATCATCTCTGCTACTAAAAAGGCGTTTTGTGCAGTGATTACCTGTGGCGCTATCACTTTTTCTTCGCTTTCATCACCATCGACGTCACCAAGCAAAATGTCTTGATTTAATTCTGCGGCAAGTAAGGCTTCAATATCCGCGTCTTCGTCTTCAGGCAGAATTTCTTGTTCGCTTTGGCTTTCACAACGATTACACGCCCACACAGGGTTTGCTTTCCAAAGTTCGTCACCGTTTTCGTCAAGTACCTTGCTTATGAAATGAGGGTTTACTAAATAACCGCCATTAGCGATGACCGACATGCCTCTTACCACTTCAAGTGGCGTGTGCGAACTCGAACCAAGAGACACAGTTTCATCTAACGGAATGTCGTCTTTATTAAATCCAAAACGCGTTAGATAATCAGCCGTTTCTCTAAGACCAACACCACGAAGTAATCGAACCGATACCACGTTTTTCGATTTACCCAAGGCTTTACGCATTCTGATTGGGCCATCGTATTCAGCCGGCGAATTTTGCGGGCGCCAGGCGACACCTGTAGCGGCATTCCATTGGTTAATAGGCGCATCATTGATAATAGACGCAAGGGTGTAACCATTGTCTACTGCAGCTGAATAAACGAAAGGTTTGATGTTTGAACCCACTTGGCGCTTAGCCTGGGTAGCCCTATTAAATTGGCTTTGGTAGAAGCTATAACCGCCAACCACGGCTTCAACCGCGCCGTTTTTCGGGTTAAGTGCAATAAAGGCTCCGCTTACCTCGGGGATTTGCGAAATGCGCCACTGCCCTTCTTGCTGTCTGATATAAACTACCGCCCCTTCTTGGGTAACATCTGACGCGGTTTTAGGGTCACTACCCTGCCTAAAATCCGTAATATAGCGCCTAGCCCAGTCCAATCCATCCCACTCTACCGTAATCGTTCTTCCATCTACGGCAAGCACATCGATTGACTGTTCATTTACCTTTGTTACCACAGAAGGTAACAAAGGCTTGATGTGAGGGATTTCTTCAAGCACTCGTATAAGTGATTCATCATCCCATTCTTCACGAGATGTTCTATTGCTTACATCAAAACTTAGCGAAAGCTGGGGAATTACGTCATCTTTACCTTCTAGCTTAGGAATATTCCATAAATACCCGAGTGCGCCTTTATAACCATGACGCTCATCATAATCATGAAGGTTTCTTACCACAGCACGCTGGGCAGCTAGTTGGAGGTCCGACGATGCAGTAGCGAATACCTGATAACCACCGGTTTCCGCTTCTTCTTTTCCATAAATTTCGACCATTTCATTGTAAATGGTGTCAGCTAAATAAGGGGCATCAACTTCAATTTCGGCACCGTGTTTCTTTGCTGAAACTGGCGCATTTGCAGCTTCATCGAACTGCGCTTTAGTGATGTATCCTTCGTCAAGCATGCGAAGTAACACCACTCGTCTGCGCTCAACAGAGCGTTGCGGCCCGCTGATAGGGTTAAGCACTGATGGTGCCTTTGGAAGGCCGGCAATAGTAGCAATTTGAGCTAATGAAAGCTCGTTAAGCGGTTTACCGTAATACACTTGAGCAGCCGCACCAAAACCAAAAGCTCTATGACCTAACTCAATTTTGTTGAGGTATAGTTCGAGAATTTCTTGCTTAGAAAGCTCCTGCTCCATGTGCAATGCAATGAATATTTCTTTTATCTTACGAATATAGGTTTTTTCACGGCTCAGGAAAAAACCTCGCGCTAGCTGCATGGTTAACGTACTTGCTCCCTGACGCTTTTCGCCAGTTAAGACTAAACTTACTGCTGCACGCATTATACCAATGGGATCGATACCATGGTGTTCGTAGAATCGACTGTCTTCGGTAGCGAGTATGGCGTCAATTAATTCTTGTGGAACTTCCTCAAGTTTTACGGGGATCCGCCGTTTAACTCCATACTGCGAAATGAGTTTTCCGTCTTTGGTGTATATCTGCATGGGGGTTTGCAGCCTTACATCCTTAAGTACAGTAACGCTTGGCAGGTCAGGTTTGATATAAAAGTAAATACCTACCAGTGCTGCAAAACCAAGAAGGCCTGATAGAAAGCTAAATAAAATAAGTGGTTTAATGTACTTCACTGTAACGGATACCAAGACATTTTGTTGAAATGACGTATATTCTATACGTATGTGTTATCTGTAGAACCATACGCACAATACTAATAGAGTAATATTGTACTTTAGAGCGACTACCTTTGAAACTGGACACTTGCACATGAAATCGCTGTTCAAAAAAAAGCTGCCGCCCATTGTGGGCTTAGATATAGGCACGCGTCAAATAAAAGCGGTATGGCTAGAACAATCAAAAGACGGGTTTGTCCTTCAAGGGTATGCCTGCGAGCCGATCACTAAGATCGCTTTTTCAGAGCGAGATATCAAAGATTATGAATCGGTAAGCATTGCGCTGAAAAAAATTCGCAAATCTCTGAAGACAAAATTAAAGTTGGCGAATGTTGCGGTGGCAGGAACTTCAGTCATTAGCAAAATCGTGTACATGGATCCTGAACAAAACGATTATGATCTTGAAAATCAAATAGAAATAGAGGCGGACAGTCTAATTCCCTATCCTCTTGAAGAAGTCTATTTAGATTTTGAAGAAATGGGGCCAAGTACAACCCATACTGGCAAAGTAAACGTCTTGCTGACCGCTGCTCATAAAGACTTGGTAGATAGCCGTTTGCTTCTAACAAGAGAAGCCAATTTCGAGCCTAAAATTGTTGATATGGAAAATTACGCCATTGGTAATGCGTTAGACTTTTTTCACCCCCCTCAGCCAGAAGATGAGCCACTTTGCTGCATTAATGTGGGTGCCTCGCTACTTCAAATATGCGTGATCAAAAATGGTGACGTAATTTATACAAAAGAGCATGCGTTTGGGCTTAACCAATTAATCAATGATATTAGTGCCATCCATATGGTAGAACGAGAGGCGGCAGAGCGTCAGCTGTTAGACGGCACGCTTTCAGGCAACTGGGTAGAAGATACCCTCCCCATCTTTGCAGCTAACCTTCAGCAGAACATAAACCGGGCGCTTCAGATGTATATGAGCACGCTACATTCAGAGCGCCCAAGTAAGATTCTATTAAGTGGCGGCGCAGCGACCATCGAACCATTGGTAGATATTCTGAAACAAGACTTAGGCCTTGAGGTAGATTGCTTTAACCCGTTCAGCAATATGACGATAAACCCAAAACTTGACACTACTCGACTTAACAAAATTGCGCCACAGCTTGCAATTGCTGCGGGTCTGGCGAGCCGGAGCTTTACGCCATGGCACATGTAAATTTACTTCCGTGGCGAGAAAAGCAACGTCAACATCAAAAACAACAATACTTAGTTGGCTTGATTGCCGTTGCGGCTATTGTAGGCTTAATTTTTTGGTTTATAGGGCAAGCTATCGACCAGCAGATTAATAACCAAAACTCACGTAACCAATATCTTGAACGCGAAATCGCAACTCTTGATGCACAGATCGGCGAAATCAAGAAACTAAAAGACAAAAAGAACGCTGTTGAACAACGTATGACCTTAATTGAACAGCTTCAGGCCAGCCGTAATGTCGCGCCTATTGTGTTTGATGAACTAGCCAAATTGGTACCTCAAGGTGTGGCGTTTGAATCAATGACAAGAAGTAATAACAGCATCAAAATAGAAGGGATAAGCGACTCTAATAATCGCTTATCAGATTTTATGCGGGCCTTAGATAACTCTAAAGTATTTGTGGGCGCAGAACTCTCTACGATTAAGTCTGACAGCAGCGCGGCAAGAGCTATTAGCAACTTTACCCTTACATTTTCTATCGCGCCGAATGTTGCTCCCCTAAAAAGCGCTAGTAGTGAGGCGCCATAATTATGAAGTTTGACGTTTCGAAACTTAAAGAATTAAACGAACTCGATTTTGAACAGATTGCTATTTGGCCGAATGAGGTTCGCATCGTCGTTGCTGCATTCGTCGCAATATTAGTAGGCGCCCTTAGCTATTATACGTTGGTAAGCCCGAAGCTCCCTATCAAGGATGCAGCTGAGCTGAAAGAACAAGAGCTTAAGCTACAGTTTGAAGCGAAGTACCGTATCGCGGCGAATTTAGAAGCTTATGAAGCGCAGCTCGCGAAAATTAAAGAAGATTTTTCTTCCATGCTTAAGAGCTTACCCACCAGTAACGAAACGCCAGGTTTGCTTGACGACATCACTTATGTCGGTACATCGGCAGGTCTGACATTTGAACTACTTAACTGGCAACAAGAAGTACCGAAAGAATTCTACACTGAGCTACCTATAGAAATGGAAGTCAGCGGCGGATATCACAACTTTGGGGAATTCGTGTCTAAAGTGGCGGACTTACCTCGTATAGTTACTCTGCATGACTTTGATATTAAACGGGAAGCCAACGGGCTATCCCTTAAACTTCAAGCCAAAACCTATCGTTCTGAAAACTCCTCTGATTTTGAAGGAGATGAGCAATGATTCGTGCACTTATTTCTCTTTTGGCCTTGTTACTTATTGCGGGCTGCTCGCCAAAACTGAATGACCTTCAAGCCTACACGCAAAGTGTGAAATCGCGTGCACAGCCTCAAATCGAGCCCTACCCAGAGTTTAAAACCCACCCGCCATTTAGTTACACTGCAAGCGCACTTAGGAGCCCGTTTGATCGCCCGCGCAACAATGCAGCCCCGGTAGCTAAAGCTCGCGTGGAAAATTGTCTACAGCCTAACTTTCAACGTCCAAAGGAAGCATTGGAGGCCTATGGCGTAGATGCCCTCGCGCTTGCCGGCAATTTTGCGGTTAAAGGAGTGAAATGGGCATTACTAAAAAGCAACGACGGCGCGCTACATAAAGCGAAATTAGGGAGCCGTATCGGATTGTTTTATGGCAAAATTATGCAAATTGACACCGACTCAATTACTATTGAACAACTATTACCTGATGGTGCAGGCTGCTGGCAAAGGAAAACAACAACAATGACTACAGCATCGAAGGCGGGAGAGTAAGCATGGCCGAACGATATATTTTCAACAAATCTCTCAATCGTAGAGCGCCTAGATGGTATTGGCTGGCCTTCGTTGTCGCTGCAATATTTTCGTTCACCCTTCTGGTTTCTCATTCTGTCAAAGCACAAGAGCCACTACTGGTAGATCCTAACGCGAAGAGAAGTGAAACGGCCCCAACTACCACCATTACGAATATAGACTTTACCCAAGCAGCAAATAGCACTGCAGTTACCTTAGTAGAATTTGTGGGCACAGCACCAAAGGCGCAGCTTATTGAATCTCAAGGAAAGGTGACACTTACACTCACCAATACTGCATTAGCTGAAGATCAGCTAGTAGAACTAAGCGTGGCGGACTTCGGCACTATCGTTTCGACCATAGAAACCTTTGAAGACGAAAACGCCGCCCGTATTGAGATAAACTACTCGGGCCCAGTTACCGTCAAAAACACGGTAAAAGATAGCGTATTACGCGTAGCAATTTCACCGATGGACAGTGAACAGCAAGAAGCACTTGAGGCAGAGAAGAAGTATACTGGCGACCCTATTTCTCTTGATTTTCAAGATGTACCTGTAAGACAAGTTTTGCAAATTATTGCGCAAGTTAATGGCTTTAACCTCGTCACGACAGACACAGTATCAGGCAATGTTACTATCAGTTTATCTGGCGTTCCTTGGGATCAAGCCTTAGATATGATCTTGCGTGTTAAAGGACTAGACAAGCGTTTAGAGGGCAACATCTTATTGATTGCGCCGGCAGAAGAATTGTCTGCTCGTGAAACTCAAGCGTTGCAATCTAAGAAACAAGTCTCAGATTTAGCCCCTTTGCATACGGTAAATATTTCAGTTAACTACGCTAAAGCCTCTGCATTGGCTACTATTCTGAAATCTGCCGAAGGCGGTATTCTTTCCGAGCGTGGCGGTGTTACGGTAGATGAGCGAACCAACACCCTACTTATACGCGACACGTTAGCCTCTATCGATGAAGCAAGAAAAACCATCAATGCGTTAGATATTCCAGTGAAGCAAGTGCTGATTGAAAGCCGTATGGTTACTGTGCTTGACGATGTAGACGAGCAGCTTGGCGTTCGTTGGGGTTTCAGCGACCGTCAAGACGATAATGGTGTGTCGGGAAGCCTTGAGGCCGCAGACACCATTGCCGGCGGCATAGTGCCTAGCATTGATAATCGCCTTAATGTGAACCTGCCTGTAACCAGCGCTGCGGGAAGCATCGGCTTTCAAATTGCGAGCTTAGTAGACGGTACAATATTAGATCTTGAACTTTCTGCACTAGAGTCGGAAAACAAAGGAGAAATTATTGCAAGTCCTCGTATTACTGTGGCCAATCAACATGAAGCTTATATTGAACAGGGTACGGAAATACCCTATGTGCAGGCAACGTCAAGCGGCGCTACATCGGTTGAATTTAAAAAAGCGGTTCTATCGCTAAAAGTTACCCCTCATATTACGCCAGATAATCGCATTATTTTGGACTTAGTGGTAACCCAAGATACCCGTGGTGAAACTGTATCTACATCAACCGGTGATGCAGTTGCTATCGATACACAGGAAATTAAAACGCAGGTATTGGTTGAAAACGGCGAAACCATTGTACTTGGTGGGATTTTCCAGCAAACAAGTTCTGATGGCGTATCCAAGGTACCTTTATTTGGTGACTTACCCGTTGTGGGTGCCTTATTTAGAAATACGTCACAACTTCAGCAGAAGAGAGAGTTACTCATTTTTGTTACACCCAAAATTGTAACTGAACGTCCATAAAAACAGTTTTATCTTCAAAAATCGCGCATCTTAATGCGCTTTTTTTGTTTTTAGACCTTTTTTATCACTAAATTTACAGGTATACGCTATTTGTTAGTAACAAAACTTGCAACGCCTTGCATGAAACTGAGATAATCCCCGCCTCGAAATTTAAGCGAGGTTTAAGGAGTGGTGCTTATTGGACACTAAATAGGCACGAGTCAATGGGTAGGCTGGTAAGGCAACAGTGCACTGCCCCTAACATGATTAAGTTGTGATATAAGCAAATATGGCTGAAAAACGTAATATCTTTTTAGTTGGCCCAATGGGTGCTGGCAAAAGTACCATCGGTAGACATCTGGCAGACGAACTTCACCTAGACTTTTTTGATTCGGATCAGGAAATTGAGCGCCGTACAGGTGCAGATATCGCCTGGATCTTCGACTTAGAAGGCGAAGACGGTTTCCGTAATCGTGAAGAAAACGTCATTAACGATTTGACAGATAAGCAAGGTATTGTACTTGCCACTGGCGGCGGTTCTATTGTAACTAAAGCGGTGCGTAATCGTTTATCTGCTCGCGGCATTGTCGTTTACCTTCAAACCACAATCGATAAGCAAGTTGCACGTACACAACGCGACAAACGTCGCCCTTTGCTACAAAACGAAGATCCAGAACAAGTTCTTCGCGATCTTGCAGAAATGCGCAACCCGCTTTACGAAGAAGTAGCTGATTACATTGTTGATACAGACGACCAGAGCGCGCGTGCTGTAGCAAATCAAATTATCAGTAAAATCGGTCTATAAATTAAATATGTAATAGGAGGTGCTACGCCAATGTCAACCTTAACTGTGGAACTTGGAGAACGTAGCTATCCTATACAGATAGAGGCTGGGCTGCTTTCGCAACCCGGCCTTTTTAGTGCCTATATTAAAGGTCCACTGGCCGTTATCGTAACAAACGAAACCGTTGCGCCACTTTACTTAGAAACCGCCAAAGCAGCTTGTGGTGACGTTCGCGTTGAAACCATCGTTCTGCCAGACGGCGAACAGTATAAGAATTTAGAACAATTCGAAGTTGTCATGACCCGTCTTCTCGAATTGAATGCGGCAAGAGACACGACACTGATAGCCCTTGGTGGTGGTGTAATTGGCGACCTAACAGGATTCGTGGCAGCCACCTACCAACGCGGTGTGCCTTTTATCCAGGTACCTACTACCCTGCTTTCTCAGGTAGACTCATCGGTAGGCGGAAAAACGGCGGTAAACCATCCTCTTGGTAAAAACATGATTGGTGCTTTTTACCAACCGGTTTATGTTGCTATCGATACCAATTCATTAGGTACCTTGCCGAAAAGAGAATTCGCTGCTGGCATGGCAGAAGTCATTAAATACGGCATTATTTACGACGCCCCGTTTTTTAAGTGGCTCGAAGATAACGTAGATGCACTTACGTCACTTGATACTGAAATCCTTACTTACGCCATTTCTCGCTGCTGCGAAATAAAAGCGGACGTTGTTGCGAAAGATGAACGGGAAGGTGGCTTACGCGCCATTCTTAATCTTGGCCATACCTTTGGTCACGCCATTGAAGCCGAACAAGGCTATGGTAACTGGCTACACGGAGAAGCGGTAGCCGCTGGTACTATAATTGCTTGTAAAGCTGCTGAAGCATTATCATGGTTTGAAGCGTCAGAAACAAGACGCGTGTCAGCGCTATTTGAAGCTTTTGCACTGCCTATTGCAGGGCCTGGTAGCATGACGAAAGACGACTATGTTAAGCACATGAAACGCGATAAGAAAGTGGAAGCAGGCAGTATTCGATTTGTACTTCCTCAAGGCATTGGCAAAGCGGTTGTTACTAAAGACGTCACCGACGCCATCCTTACTGACATTCTCTCTTAATCAATCGCGTTCGCGAAAAACTGGCAGCGTGCCCTTTCATTATTCCCGAGACTTAGGGACTAATAACAAAGTGCGTTGCTAGACTAGTTTGAAAGCAACGGTGAATAAGGGCAAACTCCCATGCAAAGTGAACTGCATGAACGTTTGGAATATCTGGTTAACTATTCCTCTCAGCTGATCTTTGTCAGCGGTGAGTCTATTGCTCAACAGCAAAAAACCCTTGAAGCCTTTGTCTTCCAACAGCACGATGATACCGAAATTGCGTATTTAACCGCGCAAGATAATATGGAGCCGTCTGACTATCGTAGACAGCTTTGTCGGCAGCTACTTGGTCAAGTAGTGGGTAGCTTTGTTCGCCCCCTCAACGAATTACTGTCTAGCTTAAATAATCACGAAGGCCCCATCCTTATCGCTATTACCCAAGCGCATAACCTTCCTGATACTCTGTTACAAGAGCTATGGGATTTGGTGTTACAGAGTAGATTTGCTGGCAATAAACAACATTTGAACGTGCTTTTATTTGCCAATAATGAGTGGGCTGAGCGCGCCAAACAGTGGCTTCCTGCGAAAAATACTGAAACGCCGCTTATTATTAGTAGCCAATCTGTCATTAGTGAGCAGCCAAATTTCGAGTCAGAGCTCGACAAAATGATCGCGTCACGAAGAGAAGCGTTTCAGGCTCACTTAGAAAATAGACAACGTGAAAACACCAAGACATTCACTAACCCACTTAAAACAAAGTGGTTTTATTTAGGTGTGGCGCTAGTCTTTCTGGTCACATTCTCAGGCCTTATTTATTGGCAATACGGGGAAAAACTATCATCTATTTTTTCTCCTATTAGCCATCAAACTCTTGAAGCTAAGGAAACTCAGGTTCAGCCGGGTTCAGCCTATAACAAGCTAATTGCTGACGGCAATGATGACGAAAGGCTTACTGCTGACGAGGAAAAAAGCAGAGAAGTCACAGCTGCTGAAATGCAAAGTGACGTTAGCGCACAAACCGGTAATGTGGAAATTGTCTCGACACCAAGTGCCACACCTGAGTCACCGAGCCAATCACCCCTTGATACGCCAGCGAAAAATGAAACAGCAGACAAAGACTCTCTGATTACCGACTGGGAAAGCGCAGTATCATCGCTGCCTGACGCAGGCTCTTTAACTGAATCAGAAGACAGCAAAAGCAATATTATTTCAAGGCCACAAAGCGGTAATTCTCTCTCCGTCGATACTAATTCAGGTGAAAGCAGTGAGCAAAGGGCTCAAGATAATGCACAACCAGCAGTAACGAACCCGCAAAACACTGATACAGTGTCTGGTAGCGAAAGTACGAATCAAACATCAGTGCAGCCAGGCCTGTGGATTAGCGATAACGATTACGCCATCCAGATGTTAGCGATGAAAAGCGAGTCGGTGCTCAATGCGTTCTTGCGTGAAAACAATCTTGTAGAGCAAACCCGCATTTACAAAACTGAACGCTACGGTGGCGACTGGTTTGTAGTTGTGTTCCGAGAAGTTTATCCCTCACTATCGCAAGCACAGCAAGCGCGAGCGGCGTTACCCCAATATCCGGGGAAACAGAATGCTTTTATTAAGCGTGGGGCTCAAATTCTCTCGGAAATAGACACCGCGCAAAATTAAGCCGATTCAAAGTCAAAAACAACCATTTAGTTCTGATTATTTAGCTAAATTCCACTCTTGCGACACTTGTTGGTTGTCCGTTTTACTGATGAAAGTTACAATCTACCTTTAGCGTGGTGATATCTGATACTGATCAGCATAAAAGTATAAAGACGACCCTTTCCCTTGGAACGGCGGCGCACGGAAAAACCACCGTCTTCATTCCGTCTAGGTAGTAACGTTTAAGCATGATGCAGAAAAAAAACCGTGCCTTTTTAAAATGGGCCGGTGGCAAATACAGCTTGGTTGAGCATATTCAGGCCAGATTACCGCAAGCTAACAAACTTATAGAACCGTTTGTTGGTGCCGGCTCTGTATTTCTGAATACGCAATACAAACGTTACCTGCTTAATGACATTAACCCTGATCTCATTAATCTGTACAACTTCTTAAAAGCGCAACCCGATGCGCTTATTAACGACGCGCGTGCGTTTTTTGATGGAAGCCGCAATGAAGAGAAAATGTATTATGACCTGCGTGAAGAGTTCAACGGTACACAAGACGAGTACTATCGCGCTATTCTTTTTCTCTATTTGAACCGCCACGGCTACAACGGTTTGTGTCGCTATAGCCTACAAGGTCGTTTTAATGTGCCGTTTGGCCGCTATAAAAAGCCCTACTTTCCAGAAGACGAAATGTTTGTGTTTTCTGAAAAATCACAAAAGGCCATTTTTACCTGCTTACCGTTTGAAAAGGTTTTTTCAAGGGCTAGGCGAGGCAACGTTATTTATTGCGATCCACCTTACGCACCTATTAGCAAGACAGCAGCTTTCACCAGTTATGCGGCACGAAGTTTTGGGCAAGAGTCACAAGAAAAGCTAGCAGAACTGGCCACCCGAGCTTCTAAAAAGCGTGGTATACCTGTGTTGATATCAAACCACGATTTACCGCTAACCCGTGCTTTATATCAAGGCGCAGACTTTAGCATGCTGTCAGTTAAACGCTCGATTAGCCAAAATGGCGCGAAGCGACAGCCAGTAGATGAGATATTGGCTTATTTCCCTCCCGCGAAAGTTGTTCCCAAGCGAAAAACACGTAAGAAAAAAGTAGCTCAGTCGGCTTCTGCTGAATAATTATTGCGAGATGAAAGGTTAGAGAACACCTATTAGAAGCAATGAAGCGCTTTTACTCAGTGTGAGGGGGCTATCAGCCGTAGCCTGTATACCACTTTACAAACATGAAAAGTGATACCACAAATACCACGACTAAAATAACACCTATAACAGCAAAGCTGATAAAGGTACCTTTAGTAAAGTCACGTTCATAATTTTTATGGCTTTGAACACCAAACAAACTTGCCACTACACTACCTAGAACTGACCAAAAACCAGTACCAGATTGCATAATTTCCCCTTAAGAATCGTTTGAGGGTGAAGTGAAGTCGCGGTTACCATCGTCGCTGTGAAGCAACTCTAGTAAATCTAAAAAGTGAAACTGGAAGGACGGTGAATTCCCTGCTATCCACGATAGCCAACTAACTTCTTCCACTCCTTCTTGATGACGGGCGCATTGATTTTGAATGTGGCTTGCTGGCAACTTAGGGTTAAATTCAGTAACAGGTTGGAATTCGCAAACAGACGAACGAGAGCTTGGCGGGTTTGTAACAGCGACACTCACTAGGGCAACGGCTCCACAAATCGCAAAAAAAGGAAGAACTTTCATCCTGAATACCCCTTACACTCGTCTAAAATTTAGTCTCATTATAATCAAAAGCAGGTAACGAACAAGTTAAAAATGCGTTGCTATTTAAAATGAAAAGCCTAATGTAATTGCATTAGGCTTTTACTACTCAACGTTTTAATAAAGAGCTCGTTCCATCGGACTCTTTTTGAAAAATTAAAGCTCGAAATCTACTGAATAACCTACAGTGAATTTCAACTCGTCGTTATCTAATGCGTCAGCACCAACATCATCTAGGTTAGTGCCTGTCACTGCAAAGCTAAAACCGTCTTTCGCAATAGTTACGCCGTAATCGGCATAGCTATCAGTGCCGTCGCCAAAGTTAAAAGCATCAACAAAGTCACCGTCATGATAACCAGCGTGTAGAGTCAACTCAGTGCCGTTCAAAATTTCTGTAGTATAGTCAAGAGATGCGTAGTAAGCCTGGCCAAAGCCGAAATCTTGACCTTCTGCTTCGTCAGCTTCAGTGTGCGCTAGTAGGTAAACTGTTACGCTCACACCACCCATGCCAACTGAGCCATAGATTTCTGCGAAATCAAATTCTGCTTCAGCGTCGTAGTTGTAGTACAGGTAACCGAAGTCATAAGCAATACCATCAGACTCGCCCGAGTAACCAAAATATACGTCATGCTCGTATGAGTAAATATCATCTGATGCATAACTTACGTTCGACGCCCATGTACCTGCATAAAAACCACTTTCGTGCGCATAGTCGATACCGCCTTGAACAGCAGCTTCGTTTACAGTTTGGGTTAGACCACGCCAAATGTAATTGCTGGTCGCGCCAGCATTCGCAGTAAATTCACCTTCTGCATAGCTAGGCATAGCAGTTAGTAGACACGCTGAAGAAATAGCAGCGGCAAGTAGAGTTCTTTTTGTAGATGTTTTCATGTGTGTTCTCCAGTCAAATTCAAACTTGTTGTAATTCGTTTTTTCTGTCTGTGTTTTCTTTTTTGGACTGGGTAACGCAAAGTTGATGCCCATTTATGGTTCATTAAAAATGCTTGCCAATTTATTTATAAGGCATTGATAATAAACAATTTATAAATTCGCCACTTAATACCTCTGTAATTTAATCAGTTGAAGTGCAGTTTAAAAATGCACCAACAAAACGCAGGCTCACCAAAATTGGGCAGCGTCACGCTTTACGGTTGTCTGACTTAAATTTATGTCAAATCATCCTTGATGTGCCCTTTACATAGTAAAGAAGCATGGTTTTGGGTAAACTTTCGCTACCTTATACCGTAAGTGGCAACGCACCTTGTTGTTTTTGACTTGAAGGACACGCAATGAAACCCTTTTTAATTGCCCCATCAATACTTTCTGCCGACTTTGCTCGACTTGGTGAAGACGTAGAAAAAGTATTAGACGCAGGCGCCGATGTGGTGCATTTCGATGTGATGGACAACCACTATGTGCCTAACCTTACGTTTGGGCCAATGATTTGCGAAGCATTGAGAAAATACGGCATAACCGCGCCGATTGATGTTCACCTTATGGTAAAGCCAGTAGATGATCTTATTGAGAAATTCGCCAACGCGGGCGCAAGCTATATCAGCTTTCACCCAGAAGCGTCTGAACACATAGACCGGTCTCTTCAGCTTATAATTGATGCAGGCTGCAAACCCGGCTTGGTATTTAATCCAGCCACGCCGCTACACTACTTAGATCATGTTATGGATAAACTACACCATATTCTTATAATGTCGGTGAATCCTGGCTTTGGCGGCCAAAAGTTTATTCCCAGCACCCTAGATAAAGTACGTGCGGTGAAGCAGCGTGTACTAGAAAGCGGCTATGATATTCGAATTGAAATTGACGGTGGCGTAAAAGTCGATAACATTCGCGCAATAGCAGAAGCTGGTGCAGATATGTTTGTGGCTGGTTCGGCCATTTTTTCTCAACCCGATTATGGCGATGTAATTGCGCAGATGCGTGATGAACTTTTATCGCTATCTCAAGCTTAGTTTTTTAACAGAATTTAACGTATTACAGGTAAATAGAAATGAGCAATAAACCCGTTGTATTAAGTGGCTGTCAGCCTTCAGGACAACTTACCCTTGGCAATTATATGGGTGCACTTAAACAGTGGGTTTCCATGCAAGACGATCACGACTGCTTATACATGATTGTCGATTTGCATGCGATTACGGTCAGACAAGATCCAAAGCAGCTTGCTGAAGCCTGTTTAGACGGCCTTTCTCTTTATCTAGCCTGCGGCATCGACCCACAAAAGAGTACGTTATTTTTGCAATCACATGTGCCTGAACATGCACAGCTGTCTTGGGTATTAAATTGCTATGCACAAATGGGCGAGCTAAACCGCATGACGCAGTTTAAAGATAAATCTGCGAAAAACGAGAACAATATAAATGTGGGCTTATATAGCTACCCTGTTCTTCAAGCAGCAGATATTTTGCTTTATCAAGCGGATAAGGTACCTGTGGGTGAAGATCAAAAACAACACCTTGAGTTAACACGTGATATTGCTACCCGAGTGAATAACTTATATGGCGATGTGTTCCGTTTACCTGACCCATATATTCCAGAGTTCGGTGCTCGGATCATGAGCCTTCAAGAGCCAGAAAAGAAGATGTCTAAGTCAGATAACAACCCAAATAACTTTATTGGGTTGCTTGAAGACCCTAAGAAACTGGCTAAGAAGATTAAACGCGCGGTAACCGACTCTGACGAACAAGCCAATATTTACTTCAATCCAACCGAGAAACCTGGTGTCTCTAACTTACTTACTCTGCTTTCATTAGCAACGGGTAAAACCGTAAAAGAGCTTGAGCCTGAATATACCGATAAAATGTACGGTCACTTAAAAGGTGATGTTGCAGATGCAGTGGTATCTTTACTTGAGCCTATTCAAACTCGCTACGCGGAAATTCGTGCAGACAGAGCGTACCTTGATGACGTTATGCGCCAAGGTGCAGAGAAAGCATCAGCCCGTGCAGCAGAGACGCTTGCCAAAGTTTACAAAGCCGTTGGTTTCATTCCAAAGCCGTAAGTTAAAGGTTGCACTAAAAAGACATGAAGCGTTGATAGAACGCTTCATGTTACAACCGTTGTTTTACAGAAATACCAAGGATTAACGCTGCTGTGTTGCTGTTAATTGATAACTTCGATTCGTTCACTCACAACCTTGCTCGCTATTTCACAGAGCTTGGTGCAGACGTCGAAGTGGTGCGAAACAATGCTGTCAGCATCGACGATATTTCGCGCATAACGCCTTCTCACCTTGTTATATCTCCGGGCCCTTGCACGCCTAACGAGGCGGGTATTAGCCTAGCGGCGATTAAGCACTTTGCTGGTAAAATTCCAATTTTGGGGGTTTGCTTGGGTCATCAAGCAATCGGCCAAGCATTTGGCGCTGAAGTGGCAGGCGCACAAGAAATCAAGCATGGAAAGGTGTCCGTATTATCACACGGCAATACGGGCTTATTTAACGGGCTACCTAGTTCGTTTAATGTAACTCGTTATCACTCGCTGGTATTAAACCCTACGTCTTTGCCGCCATCGCTGCATGTAGATGCATGGTGTGAAACCGCTCAGGGCACGAAAGAAATTATGGCGGTTTCGCACAGCCACTATCCGATTTGGGGGGTACAGTACCACCCAGAGTCACTACTTACCGAACACGGCCATAGTGTGCTTGAAGCCTTTCTTCGCGTTAAAACGGTTTAAGGAAATGAAATGAGTGCCGATACACCGTATAGCATAAAAGCTTACGCTTGAAAGCCGGTTAAACTCGCAATTCACTGATTTTTCGTTTAACTTTTGATAATTCAATTCAGTCACTGTGCTGAGTTAATGTTAAAGAGAGAGCAATATAAACGATACTTCACGTTGCTGAGCAAAAACCATACTTTCAAGTATTAGCTATCATTTTCACCATTAGCGTAGCGAAAGTTATAAGGCTCTGATGTACGATAATATTGCCGTTCACCGAAAAGTTATGAGCAGGAGTGCTTTTAAAATGACAATGGGGGCAACCACACCGCCCACGATAGATGATCGTTTCGAAAATCTGATCATATCACCCGAACGTGTTCTTGAAATGCTAGGAAAGCAAAAGATAGGTCAAGTTAGCTTCGAACAGTCAGAGCAAGGAGACGCGCGCAGACTTTTACTCCACGTTGAGAAAGTCGCAATTGAAAATAAGCGCCTGCAAGAAAAAACTGAAGCCTCTTACCTAGAATCTGTAAGTCACCATCTTCACGAGACTTTACTTGGTGAATTGACTGAGCAACTAAGTTATACCGACGAACTCGTTCAGAACGTGCTTAACTTACCTGAAAATATTGGCGAACTTTTAGATGCTCTATCGGTAAAAGCATGCTCAGTTTCAAAGTTAGAGCCTATAGCCGCCACCATGCCATGGCTTTATGATGAATTAATAGTTGTTGTAAATACGCCTCAATTCAGACGCAAAGATTCGCGAGGGCGTATAATCGTTGTTGAGACGTTGCGCACCGCTTTAAGCTTTTTGGGAATAGAAAACTTGCGCACGCTAATACCTTCATTGATATTAAAGCGCGCTATGCCTCAAATTACCGATCCTTACCCGCTTATCAAACAAAAACTAACGCATTATTCAACAGGCGTTGCGCTTACTGCAAAGCGCCTAGCTGCACTGAATGACCTAAATAAGAATCAAGCGTACACGCTGGCAATGATAAGTAATTTAGGCCGCTGTGCCGTGACACGACTTTATTTTAAACTGTTCGATAAAATTCAACTGCATTTACTACAGGAGTGTCAGAAAGACAAAGAACAAAAGCGCCATGAGGCTTTATTAAAAATTGCGCCGTCGGCTAACCATCTTATCGCTCTGCAACAAGAATTCGCCGACGCGGTAAGCGCTGACATTTTAGAATGGATGCACTTCAAACGCTTACCCATTGCACAGCCCATGCGAGACTGTGCAGATAAACAGCCTACTCAACCCAAAACATTAAGTAAAATTCTGCATCAAGCTCGCGCTTATACACAAATAAGAATGCTACACCAGCTGAAGCTCGTCGATATAAAAGAGGTAAAACCGCTTTTTTCAGAACAGCGCTATCCTGCGGGTGCACTTGAGAAACTTAAAGGTATGGATATTTTCACCCTGCCGTTGGTAAAAAGCGAAGATGAAAGATAGGCTAAGTTTGCCTTTTTCACTCATTTAGGCCAAATTTCGTGCATAAAAACACGGAGAACCTCAAATATTTTGTGGATATTCATGCACTCGTTATGCACTTAATTTAGCAGTCATAGTAAATACACTGAAATATTGACGATTACTCAACGACTCGACTGATTTTAGCGCTATTGAAAGGTAACTTGAGTATCGTCCACTACAGCATGAAAATTATCGTGAAGCATAATAAAACCACCAAGCAGCGCTTTTCTTAGCGTAAAAAATGATTATTACTAATTGATATAGACCAGTAGTTAATAGTTATTCACTTTTCCTGCAAATTAAGCCACAGTCCTTATAAATAAAGGGCTACAGCCCTTTACATAGAAGACAAATGTTAAAAAAAATGGCATACTGTAAAACAAATCCGATTAGTTTCTATGCGCCCAATTGATGCTTTTTATCACTCACAGTACGAATAAAACGTACTCGTTGATTCAACAAGCAAACTCACATTACGTGATTGGCGCCCAACGCAGAGGTAACAAAGATGAACGTAACTCGCGCTACATTTGATGATGTAATGGTTCCTAACTATAACCCAGCAGGTATGGTACCTGTTCGAGGTGAAGGTTCGCGCGTATGGGATCAAGATGGAGCTGAGTACATCGACTTTGCAGGCGGTATTGCAGTAAACGTTTTAGGTCACTGCCACCCAGAATTGGTTAAAGCTCTCAACGAACAAGGGAGCAAGCTTTGGCATTTAAGCAATGTGTTCACAAATGAGCCGGCGCTTCGTCTTGCTAAAAAACTTAACGATGCGACATTTTCTGACAAAGTTTACTTTGCAAATTCAGGCGCAGAAGCTAACGAAGCAGCGTTGAAATTAGCCCGTCGCTGGGCGCTTGATAAGCACGGTGAAGATAAAAACCAAATCATTGCCTTTAACAAAGGTTTCCACGGCCGTACATTCTTTACTGTAACAGTGGGTGGTCAAGCTGCATACTCTGATGGCTTTGGCCCTAAGCCTGGCGCTGTTGACCACTGTGACTACAACGATTTAGCTGCCTTTGAAGCGCTAATTTCTGACAAAACCTGTGCGGTAATGATGGAACCGCTTCAAGGTGAAGGCGGTATTATTCCACCTGATGTAGATTTCGTAAAAGGCGTTCGCGAACTTTGTGACAAGCACAACGCACTACTTATTTTTGACGAAGTTCAGTCGGGCGTGGGTCGTACTGGTCACCTTTATGCCTACATGGGTCTTGGCGTAACACCTGATATTTTAACTACCGCTAAGTCACTCGGTGGCGGCTTCCCAATTGGCGCCATGCTAACAACAAATGATATTGCTGCACACCTAAAGCCTGGTACCCACGGTAGTACTTACGGTGGTAACCCTCTAGCCTGTGCGGTTGCAGAAAAAGCGCTAGATATCGTGAACCAGCCAGAAGTGCTTGAAGGTGTACTTAAGAAAGAAGCCCTATTCCGTGAACTACTAGGTGCTATCAATGAAAAGTACAACGTATTTGAAGAAGTACGTGGTCAAGGCATGCTGTTAGGTTGTGCGTTAAATGAGAAATACCAAGGCCGTGCACGTGACTTCATGATGGCTGCAACCAAAGAAAACCTAATGTGTCTTGTTGCTGGCATGAACGTTATTCGTTTTGCACCTTCACTGGTTATCCCTGATGAAGACATTAAAGAAGGTCTTGCACGTTTTGAACGCGCCGTTGCTGCCGTTGTAAACGCCGAATAATTACAACACGAGTAGCGAACATGAATATCATTCGCCCTATCACAAAGGCCGACTATAACGCGCTTAAAGAAATCGCCGTTGAATCAGGTATTGGCTTTACGTCTTTACCTGTCAACGACGAGTTGCTGCAGCGTAAAATTGATCGTGCAGAAACTGCGTTTAACAAACCAAACGTAACTGAACCTGGCGATGAGTCATACTTGTTTGTAATGGAAGATACCACTTCCGGACAGGTAGTGGGAACAACAGGTATTGAAGCGGCTGTTGGTATAGACGATGCGTTCTATCATTACCACCTAAGCAAAGTAGTGCACGCCTCACGCGAGCTTAACATTCACAATACGGTAGACATTCTAACGTTTTGTAATGACTACACCGGTGTTACTGAGATATGTACGCTGTTTCTTCGCGAACAAGCCCGTGGTGGAATTAACGGCCGCTTCCTTTCGAAAGTTCGATTCTTATTCATGATGGAGCACCGGGAACGCTTTTCAGAGACAGTTATTGCTGAAATGCGCGGCGTGAGTGACGAAGAAGGACGATCACCGTTTTGGGAGTGGTTGGAAACCCATTTCTTTTCTATGGATTTTCCTACTGCCGACTACTTAACTGGCATTGGTAATAAAGTGTTTATTGCTGAACTTATGCCTAAGTACCCGATATACGTAAATCTGCTTAGCAAAGAAGCGCAAGAAGTCATTGGCGAAGTCCATGACAAAACACGCCCTGCTCTTCAGCTTCTTGAAGAAGAAGGCTTTTCTTGCCGCGGCTACGTAGACATCTTCGACGCAGGCCCGACGGTAGAAGCAAACTTGAGCCACATTCGCACGGCTCAGTCGAGTTTAAAACTGCCTGTTTTGATTGACGATAGCGCTGCTGCTCAAGGGCAAACGCACTATATCATTAATACATCAGTATCTGATTTTCGTGCAGTTGCCACTGAGATGACGGTAAGCGAAGAAAAGCAAGTTGCCGTACTATCTCGCCAAGCCGCTGCTGCATTGAATGTCAAAGAGGGAGAGCACGTACGCTTCGCCCCTGTTACATTCAGAGATTAAAAGGACACCCACTATGCTACATACACATTTTATCAACGGTGAATGGGTTGCCGGACAGGGTCATGACTTAACGTCAGTTGACCCTGCAAAAAACGAAGTAATTTGGGAAGGTAAGTCTGCGACTGCCGCTCAAATTGATGACGCAATTAATGCCGCTCGTGCTGCACTTCCAGCATGGAGCATGAAAACCGTTGAAGAGCGCCTTGAAATTATTAAGGTTTACGGCACTAAGCTAGAAGAAGCTAAAGCGCACCTTGCCAAAGTTATGGCTAAAGAAACGGGCAAACCAGAGTGGGAAACTGCCACTGAAGTTGGCGCCATGATGGGCAAAATTGGTATTTCTGAAAAAGCCTATTTTGAACGCACGGGTAACATTGAAAACCCAATGCCTGTAGGTAAAGCCTTCATTCGTCACAAGCCTCACGGCGTTGTTGCCGTATTTGGCCCATACAACTTCCCTGGTCACCTGCCAAACGGACACATAGTTCCTGCGCTTATTGCGGGCAACACAGTTGTATTCAAGCCAAGCGATTTGACGCCTATGGTTGCACAAGAAATGGTGAAACTATGGGATGCTGCTGGCCTGCCAGCGGGCGTACTTAACCTAGTACAAGGTGAAGTTGAAACAGGTAAAGCCTTGGCGTCGCATAACGATATCGATGGTCTTTTCTTCACAGGTAGCTCACGCACAGGAAAAATCTTGCACGAGCAGTTCGCAGGTCACCCAGGTAAAATCTTGGCTCTTGAAATGGGTGGTAACAACCCACTTATCGTGAAAAATGTGGCAGATGTTGATGCGGCAGTACACGATATCGTGCAATCTGCTTTCATAACGTCCGGT
This sequence comes from Alteromonas sp. ABH4_453, assembly GCF_056160665.1. Classification (NCBI taxonomy): domain Bacteria; kingdom Pseudomonadati; phylum Pseudomonadota; class Gammaproteobacteria; order Alteromonadales; family Alteromonadaceae; genus Alteromonas; species Alteromonas sp. ABH4_453. The sequence continues at coordinate 68,075 of NZ_JBSWXP010000009.1, read as the reverse complement.
CAGCGCTGTACGTGTGCACGTCGTCTATTCTTACCAGCAGATGCACAGGGTGATGCAATTCTTGCTCGCTTAATCGAAGTAACCAAGAATATTAACGTTGGTGATTATGACGCTGAAGATCAGCCGTTTATGGGCGCTATGATATCAAGTAACGCCGCTGCACTTATGGTTAAAGCACAGCAAGAACTTGAAAACCTTGGTGGTAAAGTACTGGTTCGCCTTGAACAAAAAGACGAAAACAAAGGTTTTGCTACTCCAGGCATTATTGATGTGACTGACATGCTTGCTTCACTGCCTGATGAAGAACACTTTGGTCCACTACTTAAAGTGATTCGTTACAGCGATTTTGACGCAGCTATCGCAGAAGCGAACAACACCAGCTTTGGCTTATCAGCGGGTCTTCTGGGCGACAGCGAAGAAGATTATCGTTACTTCTTCGCACGCATTCGCGCGGGCATCGTAAACTGGAACAGACCTATTACCGGTGCAAGCAGCGCTGCGCCGTTTGGCGGTGTGGGCGACAGTGGTAATCACAGAGCAAGCGCGTTTTATGCAGCCGACTACTGCGCATACCCAGTTGCGTCAGTTGAACTTGATAAAGTCACTATGCCGGGCAAATTAAGCCCAGGCTTGTCGATGTAACCCAAGCTTTTCACGTTACAAAAAGGCCGACATGATTTTTGTGTCGGCCAGTTTAGTACCAACCCTATACGAACTATTCGTTTAAAAATAGTCAACGACAGAAAGGACCCTACCACCATGCATAGCAACATCGATACGTTGTTTAGCAACATGTGGGACGATTACGTTACCATCACTCCCTCAGCGCATAAAATTCATGCACTTTTAGCGGGTGAAGAAAACACGAACGACATCGTTAACGACCATGTAGCTTTTCGAACTTTTGCTCTTGATAAAACCCGCTTAGACAAGCTTGCTGCGCACTTCTTAGCATTGGGTTATGAAGCGAAAGGCGACTATGACTTTGAAGCGAAAAAGCTTACTGCAAAGCATTTCGAGCACCCTGACGATACTAAACCAAAAGTATTTATTAGTGAGCTTCGTGTAAATGAGCTTTCTGAAACTGCTCAAGCCATTATCAAGAAGATGGTTGATCAAATGCCTGAGTCTGTAGTGGATGCAGATAACTTCTTGTACTCGGGTAAGCATTGGGACGTTACTAAAGCAGAATACGACACACTGCTTAGCGAATCAGAATACGCGGCTTGGATGGCGGCATGGGGCTTTCGTGCAAACCACTTTACGGTAAGTGTTAATCACTTAACCCGTACTGACGAGCTTACCGACGTAAACACATTGCTTAAAGAAGCAGGCTTTGTGCTAAACACCTCTGGCGGCGAAATTAAAGGTGGTCCAGACGTATTTTTAGCGCAGTCATCAACGATGGCTGACCGTGCTGACGTAGCGTTTAGCGACGAAACTGTGGCAATTCCAAGCTGCTTCTACGAGTTTGCACAACGCTATGAAATGCCTGATGGTAAGCTTTACAAAGGCTTTGTTGCCGCATCGGCAGATAAAATTTTTGAAAGCACCAACGCTAAGTAACGAGCTTGCTTAGTCATTAAAAAAAGCCCGATAGGGCTTTTTTTGTTTATGCTTAGCTGAAGACGTTACCGATTAGGTTCAGTGGTATGTCTCGCTAAAAACTGATCGTAAGGCATCGGCTTATCGAAGTAAAACCCTTGCATTAACTGAATATCGGCCTGTACCATAAATGGTAGATAGGACTCCAACTCTACGCCCTCAACCACCACGTCTATTTGCAAGCTCTTTAACATGGCTATCACGCCATTAAAAAGCGCGTTTGCTTTACTGTCTTGATGAATACCTTGAATTAAGCTTTTATCCACCTTAACTACTTCAAACTGAAAGCTTCGCAGGTAGCTTAAGGACGAAAAACCGCTGCCAAAATCATCTAGAGACAGTCTAAACCCATGCTCTCTTAACGTATTTAAGGCTCTAAGCGCTAATTTTTCGTCGCGAATAAAGACCGACTCAGTAAGCTCTAATTCGATAAACTCAGGAGAAACATTGTTATCCATGCAAATAGACACGGCCTGATCAGGAAACTTAGGGTCAAGCATTTGATTAGCGCTTATGTTTACGGACAACGGAATAGCCTCACCTTGCTGCGATTCCATTATAGAAATGTAATCGCACGCCGCATCCAAAGCTTGAATCCCTATGGCGCTATCTAATTTACGCTCCTCTGCGATAGCAATAAAAACGGCTGGAGATACCACACCGTGTAACCCTGAAATCCAGCGACACAACACTTCACCACCTTTTAACTCGCCATGTAAATCATATTTACCCTGAATATAGAAATCGAGAAGATGATTTTCTACTGTTCTTCGCAGGTCATTTATCATGCTGACCTGCTGGGTCATACTTTCGTAAAGCCCTGGCTCGTAAATGAATGCTTGTCCTTTACCAAGTTCTTTGGCGCGATACATAGCGGCGTCGGCACACTGCACTAAGCCTTCTATACTGTCGCTGTGCTCTGGAAAATGGGCAATACCTATACTGGCCGATAACACGTACTCAACCGCTTTTACGGTGATAACGTCTTCTTCTATTTGGCTAATGAGCAGCTCTGCGCGTTCGCTGATACCCTCTAAATTCTGCTCTGGTAATACAGCAATGAACTCATCCCCTCCCCACCTGCCAACTTCACCAATGGGGCCGAACATAGCCGTAAGTAATGCTCCCACCCGCTGAAGCTCAACGTCTCCTTTTTCATGACCGGCGTTATCGTTGACAGCTTTAAAGCCATCTAGGTCGATAAAGACCAAAATAAAGTGCTTCTTCTTTTGTACCAAGTCAGCGATGGACTCACGTAGCGAATTTCGATTGGATAGGCCCGTTAGTTCATCGTGTAAGGCTAATTGACGTAGTTTGGCCTCGTTGCGCTTTCTATCGGTAATGTCTCGCATGGTCGCAATCAGATAGGACGAGGTTTGTTGATAGGTCTCGAACAGAGCAATAGAAATATCTACAACCTTTATCTCGCCACTTTGCGCTTTTATCTTTGACTCAAATCGCAACTGCTTATCGAGGGCCAACTGGGCTTTATCCACTTTTTCAGCAATGAATATTTGGTTGAAGTCCAACCCAATGCATTGCTCCTTCACCGAGACAGCAATTAACCGAATAAAAGCATCATTACATTCCGTGATAGCCAGATCAGGAGAGAGTACTAGCATTGGCTCTCGTGAACTGGCAAAAGCTGATGCCATTAGGTGAAAAGATTGTTCAGATTTTCGCTGTTGCGTTATATCTTTAGTGGTCCCCACAATGTGCAGCGCTTCACCGGCACTGCCTCGCTGTAATACGCGACCACGTAACCTTATCCATTGGTAGCTTTCATCTAGCATCAAACGAAAGGAGAATTCGACCCGATCCCGATTGCCATGAAGTGCCATAGTCCAGTGAAACTGAAGCCCTTCTAAATCGTCTTCATGAACGCGCTCTGAAAGCGTAATTAACGTGCCAGACCAAGTAGATACAGTTTCCGAAAAGAGCGAGAAAGAGCGAATTTCCATGATGTCATTATGCGCTTCCCAACTCCAAAAAGATTCTTGTGAGGCCCACAAAGCAAGCTCCAAGTCCTTTTGTGCTCGCTGGCTTCTTTGAAGCGAATCATACAAACTTTGGGTTTTTTCTGTAAGCAACCTTTCAGCTTGCTCTCTGGCATTTCGCTCTCGCTTAAAACGCCTCTCTAGCAGAGCAATCTGGTCCAGGGTATACGAAGTACCGCGTGATGTTTCACCTGACATTACGCGGCCTCATTAAACAAGAGACAGGCTAAATTCGTAGGTATGCGGCGTTTGTAGCTGGTGAGTTTCCCTTTCAAGTTTGCAATTATAAAAAGCTGCGGCGGCATCCATCAAACCTTCGGCTAGCGGATATAACTCCCGTTCTGAGTAGTATTGTAGGCGCATGGTTGTATCGCTGCGAGATATCACTTTAAAACGAGGGAGATCTGCATCAGGATAGAGTTTCTTTACTTGAACGTGAATGTCGCCGTCTAAGTGCTCCAGCATATCGAGTATATCGTCTGTGTTTGCCAGTACATCGCCATGCACCGCAGCCAGCTTTCCAAACAGATAGACACCAAAATCGTACAATAACTCGTTGGCAGATTTACCCGTTTTATCTACTAGCACGCCTACCAGGCGTTGCATTTGCTCAAACGGGTAATACCCCACCGCAGTATAAGCGCCGTCGTTTTCTAACTCAGCTTCCATGATGACATCGTCAGCAAACTCAGGGGAAACTTTTTCTTCGAGCATATCAATTAACGATGTAAAAACTATGCCTAACATGTAAACTCCTCATTCATTCACATTATGAGTGTAGTTCACCTAAGCACAAGAACAACCTAAACTTTATGATAAATCTTCTGGTGCTTCGCCCTTATTCGTTGGCACTACATCCACGCTATCAACCCGCTGTAGGCCACGTGGCAGTTTATTCCCTCTACGGCCTCTTTCACCCTGATAATGGGTAAGATCTTCAGCGGTCAACGTCATGCTGCGTTTCCCTGCACCAACCTTAATGGCCGCGCCGTCAGGCACGACGGTCAGCACTTTGACATACTCTTCACGGGACTGTGATTTTGCTGAAGGAATATTGATTAGCTTATTTCCTTTTCCTTTGCCTAAACTTGGTAAGTCGCGAAGCGGAAACATGAGCATGCGACCTTCATTGGAAATACTCAGGCACCAATCGGAGTCTGGGTTGGTCACAGGCATGGGTTTCATTACTTTTGCCGCAGTAGGTAAAGATAGGTAAGCCTTACCTGCCTTGTTCTTACTTACCATGTCTTTAAATGTGCCGACAAAACCGTAACCGGCATCAGAACCCACTAAGAATTTGCTTTCATCTTGCGCCATAATGACGTGCTGGAAGGATTCGCCCCCCACAATGCTGAAGCGCCCTGTTAGCGGTTCTCCCTGACTTCGTGCAGACGGCAACCCGTGAGCGTCACAAGAGAAAGTGCGACCAGAACTGTCCATAAACACGGCTGGCTGGTTACTTTTTCCTTCAGCGCTGGATAAGTAGGCATCACCCGCTTTGTAACTTAAACCTTCCGCATCGATATCGTGACCTTTCGCACAACGTGCCCAGCCTTTTTCTGAAAGCACTACCGTTACTGATTCGGCAGGCACTAACTCTTTTTCAGATAAGGCTTTAGCTTCGCCACGCTCAACAATTGGCGAGCGTCTGTCGTCACCATATTTTTCAGCGTCTGCAAGTATTTCTTTTTTGATAAGCGTTTTAAGACGGCGATCTGAGCCAAGCAACTGCTGTAGTTTGTCACGCTCTGCGGCAAGCTCGTCCTGCTCACCTTTAATTTTCATTTCTTCCAGTTTGGCTAAGTGACGAAGCTTAAGTTCGAGAATAGCTTCAGCTTGCTTATCACTTAATCCAAAACGCGACATCAGCTCAGGCTTGGGTTTATCGTAAGTACGAATAATTTCGATAACTTCATCGATATTCAAAAACGCAATTAACAAACCTTCTAAAATATGTAGACGCGCCAATACTTTATCTAAGCGATACTGCAAACGACGCGTTACCGTATCTTTTCGGTACTGCAACCACTCAGATAAAATAGTACGCAAGTCTTTAACCTGCGGACGGCCGTCTAGACCAATCATATTCAGGTTAACGCGATAGTTTTTCTCAAGGTCGGTAGTTGCGAATAAATGCTGCATTAATTGGGTGACATCAATGCGGTTTGAGCGAGGCGTTATCACTAAGCGAGTGGGGTTTTCATGGTCTGACTCATCGCGAAGATCGCTCACCATTGGCAGCTTTTTCGCCTGCATTTGGGCAGCAATTTGCTCCAAAATTTTTGCGCCGGAGGCCTGGTGTGGCAAGGCAGTTATAACAACGTCACCGTTTTCCTCGCCATATACAGCACGCATTTTTATTGAGCCACGACCAGTTTCGTAAAGTTTTTGAATATCAGCCTTAGGCGTAATAATTTCTGCTTCGGTGGGATAGTCCGGCCCGTTCACATGCTCTAACACATCGCTAAGTTCTGCTTTGCTGTTATCCAACAGCATAGCACACGCGTTAGCCAGCTCTCTTACGTTGTGAGGTGGAATATCGGTCGCCATGCCCACTGCGATACCCGTCACACCATTTAGGAGAATATGAGGTAAGCGTGCAGGTAAGACGCTAGGCTCTTCTAACGTACCGTCGAAGTTTGGTACCCAGTCTACAGTACCCTGGCCGAGCTCGTTAAGCAGCACTTCCGAGAATCGAGAAAGCTTCGCTTCGGTATAACGCATGGCCGCAAACGATTTAGGATCATCTGGCGCCCCCCAGTTACCCTGCCCATCGACCAACGGATAACGGTAAGAGAAAGGCTGCGCCATAAGCACCATCGCTTCATAACATGCAGAATCTCCATGAGGGTGAAACTTACCCAATACATCACCGACGGTCCTTGCCGATTTTTTGTACTTTGCGTTCGCGCTTAAGCCTAAGTCTGACATTGCATAAATAATGCGTCGCTGTACCGGCTTCAAACCATCTGAAATATGCGGAAGGGCACGGTCCATGATGACGTACATAGAATAGTTTAGATATGCGTCTTCGGTGAAACGTCGAAGAGGAAGTTGCTCTACCCCATCGCGATTAATGATGATCTCGTCACTCATGATAGTTTTTTCGTTTTGTTATTAATACCAATAGGCTCGTACTAGTGAGGCGGTCGTTTATGGGTGGTTTAGCGCACCACATATTGAATTCACGCGAGCAATAAAGCTATTGTGGGGTAAACCGCAATTGTGTGCAATCCTTGAAAACATTTGTCATAACATTTGAGCGCTCAAAAAGGCTGTTTACCTTTGTTGCGTAATAAACCAAACCTAGCGATTAACTGCTGTGGCGCAATATTTTGTCATTACGTACATAGAGTGGTTAAATAGGGAAGGGTGAATATTGCCGTTCAATTTTCACCCTAAAAATAATAAAACCCTTATTTAGACAGTAATTAAAGTACAGATTAATATGGCAATATTTCGCGTATTCTTTTTCCTGCTTGTTTTGTTAGGTAGCTTCTTGCCCTCATACTTACATGCCCAGCATATCGAGCAGCTTTTTGATGAACAAAGTACGCTTGATTTGTCAGATTCACTGTATTTTCTATTCGAAACCGATTACCAACTTACCATTGGTGATGTATCAAGAAGGCGAAGCGACTTTTTGATGCATCCACACGGCAACCCCAATTTTGGTTTTCGTAATAACGGCATGTGGCTGCTTACGTCAGTAACCAATGTGTCGAACGACAAACACTGGGTCTTTTCAATCAACTTTAGCCAGCTGGATAGCGTTGACTTTTACTTAGTAAAAGATGGAAAGGTCATTAGTCAAAGTCATCAGGGAAAAGCACAAAAGGAACAACTTTTTCGCGTGCCGACCTTTCGTGTTGAACTTCCTACTAGCGACCCCGTCGACCTTTACATTCGCATTGAAAGCCATTCATCCAGTCTAATTGCCCCGCTTCGCATCCAAGCAGAACCTCTTCATAGCAGTTACTTTCAGATGGACAGTTTGCTGTGGGGCTTTTTCTACGGTGGCTTACTCATTCTTGCGATTTACAATTTAGCGCTGTTTTTTGGCGTAAGAGAAAAGAGTCTACTTGCGTATGTCGGCTATATACTGGCGGTAATTTTGTGGCAGTTTGTGTGGGGCGGGCATACACACCTATTGTTCACACAAGGCATTCCATCATGGCTGGTTGGTCATTCAGAGCTAATATTCGTCATTATTGGAATAAGCTCAGGCTTATTTACCATGACGTTTTTAGAAACCGAAAAACATTCCCCCACTGCCCATCCCATTATCAACCTGTTATTGGTATGCCAGGTATTAACAGGGCTAGTGTGCTTTGTCGACCTTCTCCCCTCTATATGGAAGAACAACCTTGTATATGGTGTAGGCCTGGTAGCTATTTTGAGCTATATCTACGCAGGGTTTGAAGCCTTCTTTAACAATTTCAAACCTGCACGCTATTTTATCTTTGCATGGAGCATGCTTGCCACCGGCGCTATTATTGGCATGTTAAGCCTTATTGGCGTGTTGCCCTCTAATGATTTTACTACCTACTGTTTTCAGGTTGGCGTTTTCCTAGAGGCTGGGCTTTTTTCTTTCGCGCTTATGGAGAAAAGCAGAAGTCAGCTTGAAAGTGAAGTTGAGCAAGCCACTAACGATTTGCGCAACAACGTTGAGCTTATTGAAGAGCAGAACGCGCGCTTAGACATTGCGCGAAAAGATGCGATCAAAGCCAGCAACGTGAAGTCTCAGTTCCTAGCAAACATGAGCCACGAAATTCGAACTCCGCTGAATGCGATACTAGGTTTCAGCAAAGAACTCAACAACGCGCCTTTGCCAACAGATCAACAGGAGCAAGTGCGAATCGTCAATACTGCCGCTGAAAACTTACTCACTATTGTTAACGATGTTCTCGACTTTTCGAAAATTGAAGCCGGTAAATTGCAAATAAACAATCAACCGTTTTCACCGAATAAATTGCTCGAAGAGATGGTCACCATCATGGCTAAATCTTCTCACAGTAAGCGTATTGAATTCGTTTTTAACTTAAACCCGCTACCTGAAAAGCTCATTGGCGATGTGTTTCGCATCAAACAGGTGCTAAATAACCTGCTCAGTAATGCATTAAAATTTACGTCCAGTGGAGCCATTACATTCTCAGCAAGTGGGCGCTCGTTACCGCACGGCATCCACGAGTTAAATATTACCGTTGAAGATACGGGTATTGGCATTAGCCGACAGGACAGGAAAAAGCTTTTCAACGCATTTTCACAAGTAGATGATGCGCTCAATCGCAACTATCAAGGCACTGGTTTGGGCCTTGTTATTAGCAGAGAGTTAGTTCGTCTAATGAACGGCGACCTTACCCTTAAAAGCGTTCTTGGACAGGGCTCAACATTTAGCGTATCCCTTCGCATGAATCAGTTAAGCCAAAAGTATTCGCTGATAAGTAGCAACGATTGGAAAGGGAAAAGCGTTGTGATATTCGATCCCATTCCTGCAACCCGTCGCTCAAGCGCTAACATGTTATCGATTTTGGGCGCGAATATTATTTCAGTGGAGTCTTTGGACTACCTAGCTACACTAGATGGTCAGTATGATTTTTTCATGGCAACGGTACCGGTAAGTAAAATGCCGCTACGTGATACTTTTCTTAGCCGATTTGTACAATTCCCGGCTCAAAAGCGAATTCTCTGGTACTCTGGACCCGAACCGTTTGCTCAATATCCCACCCTTTCGCAACATTTCCATTCCCAAGTGCGCATGCCCATTACCTTGACTAAATTAGATAGTTTGGTGAATCAGCACACGACGCCGGCAAAAAATGCGATGCAGGAGAAGATTGGCAGCCTACCTAACGTAAGAATATTAGCCGTTGATGACATGGAAATGAATTTAAAGCTCCTGCATACATGGCTTGATCAATCACCCGTAGAGCTTATCACGACAATTAGCGGACAAGACGCCGTCAACCAGTGTCAAACACAAGAATTCGACCTGATTTTGATGGACGTTCAGATGCCGGGGATGGACGGCATACAAGCTACCAGAGAGATTCGTAAGTCTCCTATAAATATGGGCACCCCCATCATTGCCGTTACTGCTCATGCTTTCAAAGAGGAACAGGAGCGCTTACTTGCTTCTGGTATGGACGACTACCTACCTAAACCCATTGAAGTAGAATTGCTAATTAATCTTATTAAGTCATGGTGTCACAATATTGAACCAGGAAAAATTGAATTGCCCTCTCTCGATTGGCAGCTCGCATTAAAGCGTGCTAATCAAAATCAAGATACCGCAAGAGAGATGTTAGATGGCTTCGTCGCTCTGCTACCAGAATGTATCGATACGCTTTCAACACTTTGGCAGAGACAAGATTACGACGAACTTAAAACCGAAGTGCACAAGCTACACGGTGCGTGTTGCTATACTGGTCTTCCACTTATGCAGCACCTTGCACATGAAACCGAAAGTGCGCTTAAACTAGGCCAACATAACCTTGTGAATGAGCATTTACCTGCACTTATCGCGGAAGCCGAAAAAATATTACGAGAGAGTAAATCTAGCCTTTAACGGTGCGTTTCTTAAGCTTTAAGTAAAGCGTGTATTGCTGATTAACTGTCTAGAGAAGACTGGCGTGTTTGCTGACATTGGGTAATTAGAGTAGCAAATTCGCTGGCGTCTCTGTCTAACTCTGAGCTTGCGATAAAAATGTCAAAACCCAGCCTTTTCCTTAGCTCTACCATGCGGTGTGCTAGCATGGCTTTTATTCCCTTAATAACGGTACCGTCCTCCATGACATACTGTTTGTCATCAAACATTGATTGTTCATAGCAGCTTCCCGATGCGCACCCCTCATCGGTATTTTGCATTAACAAAGGTCGTTGCTCCATCAGTAAGTGTGTAGCGAGCCTAGGTGAGATTGTATTTAGAAAATCAGTATAGCTTTTCAGTTTAAAACCGATTGTTTCTAGAGGAACATGGTCAAGCCCATGCCGCACACGGGGGCAATCTGCACGCTGTAAGTTGTCCCAGTGAATTCGCCAACTGCCAAGGCGATGGCGATAAGTAATATAATCTTTCGCTATCTCTAAGCTGAAGTCTGGCTCGCGAACCTTAAAATAGCCGACCAGTAAACACACCAGTGCAGCGCTCGTCAAAAATATTCCCGCCAGGAACAACCAATCAGGTAAAAATGCCAGCCATAACGCTGCAACACAAAGACCTACACAGCCCAATACTAGGCTAGTAATGCCGTTACTTTTTGACGCAGCTCGGATATAGATAGGTTCAACACTATTGCCAGACATACAAGTACACCACCAACATAATTATGGCCCAAACAATATAGAGTCTGACGCGCTTGCATTTCACGCAGTCAGTATGCCACCAGCGCAATATTGGGTTTGATTTTCGCATACGCTGATACACCCTTATTATACGCTCATTAAAAAGGGTTAGTTTAACCCTAAAATTAAGCTAATGTGCTATTTCTATAACGATACCGCTGAAATGCCGCCACTATAGTCGGAGTAAAAACTAGCGATAAGATAACAGAGAAACCTACACCACCTGCAAGGACAACAGCCAGCGGCGGCCAAAAGCTCCCTTCACTGAACAACAGCAGCGGTATTAAGCCGCCTACCGTTGTAAATGTTGTCGACAGAATATGCCGGCTACAGCTCATGGTTTCTTCAACGATAGCTTTTGTATCACCTCGCTTTGCTTCAGGATTAGCATTAATAGCTGCGATAACGACGATCGAGCCGTTAATTGCGACGCCGATAAGCCCCGCGCAGCCAAGGAGAGGGTTAAATCCTACGGGCAAACCGGAGATCCATAAGCTGAACATTCCCAACCCTACCGAGAGAATGGCAACAAGTGCAATAACGCCTGCCATACGCAGGCTAGTGAATGTCAGAATGAGCGTGGTAACCATCAGCACTAATAAAACCGGTGCATAGGTAGCAAGCTTACCTAACGCTTGCTGTTGTTCATCCGCATCACCCGCCAAATGGATCCTATAGCCCTCTGGCAACACCAATCGACTTTCAAGCAAATCTCTTAACTGATTACTGGCGTCAATTGCTGGTACACCAGGAAGCAAAAACGCTTGGATGCGATTGAGCCTTTCTCCATCTACACGGGTAATGCTGCTAGTTGCAGGCTGGAGTGTTAAATTACTCACTGCGGCCAAAGGCGACCAAGAAATAGCATGATCACCGGCTACGGGTATGGGCATAGCATCTACACCCGTTACATTTTGTCTGTATGCCTCATCAAGTCGCACTCTAACGGGAATTTCCTCTGTACTTTCCAGAACAGAGCCGCCTGTAATCCCTGAGAAGTTAATTTGCATCTGATTGGCAAGTTCAGAAAGCGTTAAACCGAGGTAAGACAGGTTATCGCTATCAGCGTTTATTTTAAGCTCAGGCTCACCCATTGAAATACTGGTGATCGACTGAGATATGCCGTCAACTTGTGACATCAGCATACGCACCTTATCGCCTAGGTCGTTCAGTATATTAAGATCGGGACCGAAGATTTCTACTTCAACAGGCGCGGCAATAGGGGGGCCCTGACCAAACGCCCGTACTACAATTTGTACTTCTGGGTAAGCACTGTCGAGGGAGTGTTGCAACTTACCTACCAGCGCTACGGCATCCTCTACCGTGTGTGTTGACACAACCGCGTTAGCAAAGTACGGCATGTTGTCACGGGTCATCATTTGATTGTAATACACTGACGGTGCTGATCCACCCACCAACCAACTGACTTGCTTCACCCCTCGCTCGTCACGAATAGCGGTATCAACCTTTTTAACGTATTGTGTAGTGTTATCGATACTGCTTCCCTCTTTCGTCCACAGATACACTTCAAACTGATCCCTATCTGCGCTTGGAAAAAACACGTTAGCAAGTGTTGAAGAGAGTACAAAACCTGACAAGCAAAGTAAGGTAACAACAGGTAGCACAATAATAGGCTGTTTAATCCAGCGACCTAGCTGTTTTTTGAAAGCCAGACTAAGCTGGGGAGCTTGTAACCCAACTTTCCACCAAGGCTGTGATGTCTTTTCGCGGAACGAGTCACTGTCGTGTTTGGGTAAAAAGCGAGCGGCCAACGCAGCAATAATGGTCAAAGAGATAAACAGCGAACCAATCAGCGCCATAACCACACTAATCGCAATGGGCCCTACAAAATCACCGATATTTCCATCAAGAAGGAAAATAGGCATAAAGCCGAGAATGGTAGTAAGTGTAGAAGCCAATAAAGGTGCAAATAGGTGAGAAACACTTTTAGCCATTGCTCCCACCCGAGTTAAGTTGGGATCTTGTAGGTTAATGCGTATTTCATCGGTGATTACAATGGCGTTATCAATAAGCAAGCCGATGGCAATAATCATCCCAAAAATTGACATTTGATGTATCTGCTCGTCATAAAAGCTTAACGAAAACAGGGCAAAGGCCGCACACAATGGAAGTGCTAAACCCACAATCCACGCCGCTCGAAATCCCATAAACAATAGAATGACCATCATGACAACGGCACAACCCATAAGCAGGTTCATCGACAAGTCAGCCAAGCGGTTCGCCGTATATTCGTTTTGCTCAAATGCGGCTGTCGCAGTCAGAGTTCCGCTGAAATCTTTATTAAATTGCTCGACAACTGCTAACGCATTTTTAGTCCACACATCAGAACGTAGCGAAGGCTGCATACGGGCTGCTACGAAGATTGACTCTTCACCGTTTAAAAAGGCTACCTCGCCTCTAGGCGTGGTGTAACTGCGCTCTACCGACGCCACATCTTCTACCCTCAAGTAGCGGCCTTGCGCGTTCACCAGAGGAATTGACGCTATCATATTGACGCCATTTAACCCTTCCCCCACTGTGAAGCGCACGTTGCTTTGCTCGGTGTTCAACATGCCAGCTGGCAACTTGGGATCGGCTCGGCTAATTGTGTTGCTAACCTGCTGTAGTGTAAGTCCTGTGGCGGCAAGCTTAATGGGGTCTATATTGACACTGATTTCTTCCTGCGGTGCGCCGTATACACGCACGAGTTCAGTTCCGTTAACGTTGCGAAGGCGGTCTGTCAGTTCCTGAGCCAGCCGAGCAGTTAGTGTGATTGGGGTATTTTCAAAATGGTCTGCACGAAGAGAAAGCAACAGGGTAAAGGCGGTTGCCCCGCGTTTTTCGTCAAATATTGGCGCCATTGCGCCTTGTGGAAAAGACTGAGCGGCTGCACCTATTGCATCGCGAATTTCACTGAATAGCTGCTCGTTACTGGTGTTATTAATCCAGTCCTGAGTCTCAATTAAGATAATAGAAATACCCGCACGAGACGTAGATTTTACTTCCTTAATCTCAAATATTTCTCTTAACCTGTCTTCCAACACATCGCTGACTAAGGCTTCAACCCGCTCGGCTGATGCACCTGGGTATTGAGTGATGATCAACGCATTTCTTGTATCTATTCGAGGGTCTTCAATACGTGGCAAAGAGCCCAATGCTGATAAGCCTGCGGTGATCAAAATCAACAAGCTTAAAATAAGCAAATGGCCACGTCGATAAAACAGCGTGTACCAAGGATAGGGTTTATCGGTGTCGACATTGAATGACTTCATTAACGCGCCCCAGCTTGCTGTTGACTGGGAATGGCTACCATCTGCCCTGGCGCTAGTTTATGCGTCCCTTCATCAACATATATATCACCGTCTTCAAGTGCGCCGCGAACAAACGCCTTGTTACCATCGGTGTATACCACTTCTACCACACGTGCTTGCAAGGTGGCGTTTCCTTCTTTTGGTAACACAAAGACACGCCATAGACCCCTAAGCCCATTACTCAGTGCGTTAACTGGAAGCCATGCGCCCACTTCAGAATGAGAGCGGAACGCAGACAAAATGGCCATATCGCCGGGGCGCACACGTTTATTGCTATTAAGGGTAACAAGGATATCTACGGTTCGAGTTTGCACGTTGCGCGTAGGAAGGCGCTGGGATACCGTCCCTGCTACATCTATATCTCCAACGCGTACAAGCACAGGTTCATTTACTTCAAATTGCTCTACAACGTCAGCAGGCACCGCAAAGCGCGCCTGATAATTTTCACTGCTTGTAATACCAAACACTGGACTGCCTGCACTCACCACACTGCCTTCATCGAAAAAGCGGCGATTTACGACACCATCGAACGGTGAAAAAAGTGTGGTTTTTCTAATCTCCACATTAAGAGATTCGAGGGCGGCTTGCATCTCACTCAACTGGGCCTTAGCAACATTTAAATTCGCTTTTGCTTCATCTAATCGTTGTGCAGATTCTAGCTTTCTTTCTACCAATGACGTGGTTCTATCGCTGTTTACTTTCGCAAGAGCAAGGTCTGCCTTTGCGCGTTCAATTGCAGCCTGAAGTTCTCTTTTTCTCGCTGTAAGACGCGCAATGTCTTGTTGCGCAAGCATGTCGCCTTTCTTTATTACATCGCCTTCTTCAACAAGCATTCGAGTTACTTGACCAGCGACGTCAAACGATAACGACGTTGCCTTAGGTGATTCAACTAAGCCGAACACATTGATAGGTGTTTCAAAGCCTGACTGAATCTTTACTTGGCCAGTAGACACGGCCACCGGCAGCTTTGCTTCTGGCGTTTGTGTTGCGTTGCCCAAACCGGCCGTCATCAGCAATACCACCAGTGCTGCTGTAAAAACGGCAATCGAAATAAGTAACGTGAATTTGCCACTTTTAGATGGTGTATTTACAGCAGTCATAATAGTTCCTTTAACCAGTTTAGCGAATGCTTTAGGCTATATTTGCATACTTATTGTGCTATGCTAGTATATAAATACTAGACCGTCCAGTTTGATATTTAAATATTCTGCAATAAAGCGAGAACGCACGTGGCAACCAACAAAAAGCAAGGCCGTCCTAAAAGTGAAGAGAAATACCACCTTGTATTGCACGCAGCGTCTTGCCTGTTTTTAAAAGAAGGGTTTGCAAATACGTCAATGGACACTGTGGCTAAGGCGTCGGGCGTATCAAAACAGACCGTTTACTCTCATTTTGAGAGCAAAGACGCACTTTTTAAAGCTGCTATATCCTCTAAATGCAGATCTTATCAACTCGACACTCAACAACTCATTGATGCCACTTCCGGCTCACTTTCACTGTTTGAATGCTTACAAAAAGTGGGGTGCCAGTTTGTTCGTTTACTACAAGACCCTGAAGCCATCGCCATATTCCGCGTGATTATAGCCGAAGCAGTAAACAGCCCGCACGTGGCTACGCTTTTTTATCAAGCAGGCCCTGAAGCATCGCTCGCAACCCTGAGTTCAGTCATAGAGAAATTTGGACAAGGCAGCTTGAACGCTAAGGTTGCACAACAACTTGCTGTGGACTTTTGTGCACTACTAAAGGGTGAGTATCACACCATGATGCTATGCGGCATTCAATCTCCACTGAAAGACGACGAGATTACAGCGCACGTAAATAGCGCAGCTGAAAAGATTCTTTTACTTTTCACTCACTATACCGAGCAAAGCGGCAAACGCTGATGCTTCTTGCAAAGCATAACTGACGTTTTACCGTCGCCCATTCTTTGCAAAACGTGATACAAGATTAACCTTGTCCTAATGACTTAATATCAGCGGTATTATAAACTAGCGCCGTTTTCGTTGATGATTGAGAAGCGCATGTCTGACTTTACCGGTAACCACATTCTTTCGGTTAATCAATTCGATCGCGACGCCATTGAGAAAGTCTTCTCAGTCGCCAATTCCATGAAGCCTTATGCCAAGCGACAAAAGCGCACGACCGTATTAGACGGCGCAATTCTCGGCAATCTATTCTTTGAACCTAGCACGCGTACCCGCGTGAGCTTTGGCACTGCTTTTAATCTTTTAGGCGGCGAAGTAAGAGAAACTACTGGCATGTCTAGTTCTGCACTTGCTAAAGGCGAATCACTTTATGATACCGCCCGCGTGCTCAGCGGCTACTCTGATATTATTGCCATGCGACACCCTGCAGCCGGCTCTGTTGCTGAGTTTGCAGAAGGTAGTCGAGTGCCTGTAATTAATGGGGGAGACGGCGCAAACGAACACCCCACCCAAGCACTTTTAGATCTATTCACAATTAAACGTGAGCTGGAGTACAACGGTCACGGTATTGATGGTTTACATATCGCAATGATTGGCGATCTGCGATACGGTCGAACGGTACACTCATTATCTCGCTTGTTATGTTTGTTTAAAAACATTCGCTTTACGCTCATTTCGCCGAAAGAGCTGGCCATGCCTCAACCAATTATTGACGCAATAGAAAACGCTGGACATCAACTTACTATCACGGACACGCTCGAAGGAAATATGGATGCGGATATATGCTATCAAACACGTATCCAAGAAGAGCGCTTTCCCTCTCAAGAAGAAGCGAATAAATACCGAGGTAAGTTCCGTTTAAACCAGTCAATCTACACGAAACATTTTCAGTCGAAGACCGTTATCATGCATCCACTTCCACGAGATTCACGTATGGAAGCCAATGAATTAGATAACGATCTAAACCTCAATCCAAACCTCGCTATTTTTAGGCAAACCGACAATGGGGTGCTTGTAAGAATGGCTTTGTTTGCGCTTACTCTAGGTGTAGAAAACCTTCTTACTAAGTATGAGCGTGACGTAGTTTGGTACAGCAATAAGAGTAAGTAATTACATGCAAAAATCTGAAGCCCTATTTACCCGCGCCCAAAAAACCATTCCTGGTGGCGTAAACTCACCTGTTCGCGCATTTAAAGCGGTAGGCGGTACACCCCGCTTCATTACTAAAGCTGACGGCGCTTACATGTGGGATGCGGATGGCAAG
Source organism: Alteromonas sp. ABH4_453 (assembly GCF_056160665.1). Taxonomy (NCBI): domain Bacteria; kingdom Pseudomonadati; phylum Pseudomonadota; class Gammaproteobacteria; order Alteromonadales; family Alteromonadaceae; genus Alteromonas; species Alteromonas sp. ABH4_453. The sequence goes on along the minus strand of NZ_JBSWXP010000009.1, from coordinate 50,629 downwards.
CAATACATTGACTACATCCAGTCTTGGGGGCCGATGGTACTAGGTCACAATAATGCAAAAATTCGCGAGGCCGTAATTGAAGCATCATACAGCGGCCTCTCTTTTGGCGCGCCTACTGAAGCTGAAGTGATTATGGCTGAATTGGTTAGCGAACTGGTTCCATCCATGGAGATGGTGCGCATGGTGAACTCTGGCACAGAAGCCACCATGTCAGCTATTCGTCTTGCTCGCGGCTACACCAGCAGAAACAAAATTGTTAAGTTTGAAGGCTGCTATCATGGACATGCAGACTCACTTTTAGTGAAAGCTGGCTCTGGCGCATTAACCCTTGGTGTGCCTAGCTCACCAGGTGTCCCTGCCAATGTTGCCGAGCATACGCTAACGGTTGAATATAACAACCTAGATAGCGTTAAAGATATTTTTGAAGCGCACGGCGATGATATCGCCTGCATTATCGTTGAACCAGTCGCTGGCAACATGAACTGCATTCCTCCCGTTGAAGGGTTCCTTGAAGGGCTTCGCGCTATCTGCGACGAGTACGGCAGCGTACTTATTTTTGATGAAGTGATGACAGGGTTCCGTGTCTCCCGTGGCGGCGCACAAGAGCGCTACAAGGTTAAACCCGACTTAACCTGTCTAGGTAAGGTGATTGGCGGTGGTATGCCAGTGGGCTGTTTCGGTGGTCGCCGTGATATTATTACTCATATCGCGCCAACCGGCCCTATCTACCAAGCAGGTACGCTTTCAGGTAACCCAGTTGCCATGGCCGCAGGTCTTGCTGCATTAACTCAAATTAAACAGCCAGATCTTTACGACTCTATCTTTGAGAATACACAAAAACTTGTTGATGGGTTCCAAGCGCTGGCTGACAAACACAATATTAGTCTAACTACTAATATTGCCGGCAGTATGTTTGGGATATTCTTTACGGACGTAGAGAAAGTTACCAACTATAAGCAAGCGATTAACTGTAATACAGAGCAGTTTAATAAGTTTTATCACGGTATGTTAGAGCAAGGTGTTTACTTAGCTCCCGCTTCTTACGAAGCAGGCTTTGTCTCTAAAGCGCACGATGCAGAGGTCATTGAAAAAACTCTTGCTGCAGCAGATAAAGTGTTCTCAACCCTATAAATTAAATTGCCCTTTACTGTTAATCCAAGCTCGGCGCTAACACGCTTCGTAAATGTAATCAAAAGTAATGTGTTAACGCCGAATCCTCTTTGATACTTTCTCGGCAGCATAGGTTTCGACTCCCGTTGTGCTGTTTTTTATGTGGGAAATTGAAAGGTTTGATTAACAATGGATTGGCAAACAAGTGCGTTAAGCGCTCTTATTGTGTATAGCGCTGTTATAAGCACTCTTTACATCAGGCGCAGCAGGCGCTTCAAATATCGACTGAGAAAAGCCCTTTCACGCAACACCAGTAAGTATGAAGCCACGCTTCAGGCTGCTGATGAGGTTCGGTTTCAGGCTGCCGCCGACGAAGCCTTGAAGCTCACTCAAACTTTTCAAAAGTTTGTACCCCGTCAATTCGTTGAGCACATGGCTACGACCGACATGGATTCACTAGAGCTTGGCTACGCAGCTGAAAACGATGTCGCTATCATGTTTTGTGATATTCGTGGCTTTGCAGGTTTTTCCGAAAGTATAACCCCGCAAGAACTGATGAATTTTCTGAATTCATATTTCACGCGAATGAATGACCCTATCCACCAAAACCGAGGCTTTATTGATAAGTTTATGGGCGACGGCATCATGGCCCTGTTCGACCATCAAGGCGGAACCTCTAAGCAAAAAGCATTGGATGCAGTTCAAGCGGCATTAGATTTGCGCAAGGCGTTAACCATCTATAACGGGCACAGAAAAAATTGTGACTATGAACCTATCAATATGGGTATAGGTATCCACTTCGGCCAAGTCATTATGGGCACCGTAGGCTCAGAAGATAGGATGGATACAACGGTGATAGGTGATAGTGTCAACATCGCATCTCGGTTAGAAGCCCTAACACCTAAGTATCAGGCCGATATAATCGTAAGCGCTCAAGTACTTCAAATGATAGGGCCTGGCTTTCCTATCAAAACCCGACTACTTGACTGGGTGAGGGTAAAAGGACGAAAAGCACCTATCGAAATTTATGAAATTCTTAGCCACCTTCCAGAGCATGAGCAAGATAAAAAACTTGCCGTGCAAACGAAGATTGCAGCGGGCCTGGCGTGTAGAATTAATCAGCAGTGGGACGAGTCTATCGCGTACTTTGAGACAGCGCTAGCGATTAGCCCCAATGACTCTCTTGTACACCACCATGTTGATGTGTGCCGAATTTATAGAAATTTAGACCTTGCGCCTGATTGGGACGGCGCTTTAGTTCTCTAGCGTTTATAAAACTGACTTTTTTCGTCGGTCGACTGGGTGTTGAAGCATTTACTTCTTCCGATGAAGATCTGCTCTTATTCAATGCTCTTAGTTTTCTGAGAGCTTTGCCTGCCGACGAATAAAGCTGATCGAAGGAGCAAAAAACGCAGCACCTGTTTCAGCACTGGTAAAGTCCAACCAGCGGTCGTAGTCGCCCTCTCCGTTGCCATATATTTGGCTGTGAAGCATCTGTTTGAAAGGCCGTGCACTTGCGCTACAGCTTACAAAGAATAAGCCCTGAGAGGCCATATCACCGTATGGCATGCCTTGCTTAATAAGTCTTGGCTCGTCACCATCCGGCGCAACTGTACTTGCCCTGACATTGTGTGAAGATTCAGACTGTTCGCTACTTACCAGGTTATGTTCTTGTGTTGTGCCCATCACTTGCTCTTGTTGGCGACTTGAAAGGCTGTTCCAGCGTCTTAAATCATGGCGATAGCGCTGTATGTGCACGTAGCTGCCACCACTAAAGTCCGGGTCATCCTCGCCAATAATACCCACTTCTCTGCGCTTCATTCCACGTGGGTTATCTGCGCCATACAAGAAACCATTAAGGTCGCGGCCATCTAAGTACCTAAAGCCTCTTATCTGTTCTACCAGTTCCACGTGTATGCGTAACAAATCCATGACCTCAATACCAACGGCGTGGCAAATATCTAACCTATCAGCGCGAATTTGAATGAAGAGATCGCAAGGCATAGTGGGTGCGCTTCGATCTTCACATTGCATGTCAGGAAAAGGGGCAAGCTCAACAGGGATAAGACCAGGATATACCTCAGCCCAGTAACCGGTACCAATAGCGACAACGCCAGTTACCATGGCCTCGTAGTGCTCATTCTCAAAATGTTCGAATATATCCAGCACGCGAGATAATTTGGCGCGCACGGCTTGGCTATCGTCATCAATGACGTTCAGTAACAAATACTGTGCATGTAAATTTGGCTCAGCGCAGAGGCCTTTTTGTGGTTGTGTCATTGCCGCTCTTGTTGTTATTAACGCCTTGTTCTGACGTTTCGCTGCTGGCGATCAATCGCCGCGCTTTGTTGTGCGAACCTTATTGTAAAGTGTAGCGGCTGCTTCAAACTTTGAAACCCTTTAAAGCGAAGCAGCAAACGGGGGAACAAATTAACTCCACCGCTTATTATTTACACTAGTGTGCTTAATAGCCCGCGGCTTGTCCATCTTTTCGCGTTTCTGAAGCGCCAAAATAGACACCTTTCTGCTCGTCCCAAGCAATGGCCTGATAACCACCGAACGCGCCTACCACACGTTGAAGCTTATGCCCCCGCTCCATGAGCTCTCGCTGAACGGTTTCACTGAACCCTGATTCTAAGCTCACATAGCCACCATCAGTCATCAACGCACCCGTTGGGCTACTCGACCCACTGTGCAGTATGCGTGGAGCATCCCCCGCTTCCTGCAAATTCATTCCAAAGTCGAGAATGTTTACAATAATTTGTGCATGCATTTGGGGCTGAGTTCCACCGCCCATCACGCCAAAGCTCATCACTGGCTTACCGTTTCTGGTTACAAAAGCCGGGATAATGGTGTGAAATGGACGCTTTCCTGGGCGATATTCATTAAAGTGCCCTTCTTCAAGCGTAAATATCTCACCTCTATTTTGAAGAATAAAACCTAGCCCTGGAGGTGTCATGCCTGAGCCCATTCCGCGGTAGTTACTTTGAATTAAGGACACCATATTGCCCTCTTTATCAGCAACGGTCAGATAAATGGTATCCCCTTCATAAATACCCGCATCCACGCGATTCGCTGCGCGTTCATTATCTATGAGCTTCTGACGCTTAGCCGCGTACTCTTTCGAAATTAGCCAGTCGACTGGAATATCGTTGAAGTCTGGATCCGCATAGAACTTAGCGCGATCTTCAAAGGCGAGCTTCTTGGCTTCAACAAAGGTATGGATGTAGTCTGCTGAGTTAAACCCCATTCCTTCGATATCATAGTGCTCAAGCACATTAAGAATCTGTAGGGCCGCTATGCCTTGTCCGTTGGGCGGAAGTTCCCACACATCATACCCGCGATAGTTAGCAGAAACGGGCTCTACCCACTCCGAGGTATGCGATGACAAATCCTGGTATGACAAAAAGCCGCCTTGGGACTTCATGTAAGCATCGATAGTGCGTGCGATATCGCCCTTATAAAAAGCATCTCGCCCGCCTGTTGCAATCTTTTCATAGGTCACGGCTAAGCCAGGGTTTTTAAAAACATCGCCTTTTTGCGGAACTTTCCCGTCGATAAGAAAAGTCTCTGTAAAGCCGTCATAGTGACCAATTCGCTCTTGATTCATCTGCCAGTAATAGGCAATGACTTCTGAAACAGGAAACCCCTCACGGGCATATTTGATAGATGGCGTAAGCAGCGTAGACATGGGCAGCTTGCCAAATTTTTCGTGTAGTGCAAACCAGCCATCTACAGCGCCAGGGACAGAAACAGGTAGCGGACCAAATTTTGGAATTTGATGCAAACCACGCTCGGCAAACACCGCTTTGGTTAACTGTCTGGGTGAACGGCCAGAAGCGTTTAAGCCAACTAGCTTTTCTTCTTTTGCATCCCACACAATGGCAAATAAGTCGCCGCCAATACCGCTGCCTGTAGGCTCAACTAAACCTAACATGGCATTGGCTGCAATAGCTGCATCAACCGCACTGCCACCTTGCTTTAAAATATCCAAAGCCACTTGCGTAGCTAATGGTTGGCTTGTTGCTGCCATGCCGTTCTTTGCAATAACTTCTGAGCGACTTGCAAAGGGATGCCCCGTTATTCTGTCATAGCCCAAACAGCTGATACTAAAGAAAGCCAGTATCAAAGGTAGAAGTCGCACACTTGCAATCATAACCGTCCTTTTACTAAAACGTTGCCGATAATAAATCTAGCGTTAGTCTATCGATTCATAGTGTAGCGTTATTGTCACATTACGCCTAGGCTCTTTTCCTAAGCTCAGTAATGGTCTTAAAACACATTGCATGAAACGAAAAAAGCCCCGCATTAGCGGGGCTTAAACGAAGTAATAAGGCATTATTGTTATTGTTGTTTCGTTGCCTAATCGAGACTCTCTTACGAACGGCTGCTTGTGAAGTCTGGGTATGCTTCCAGACCACATTCGCTCATGTCTACGCCGTCGAATTCTTCTTCTTCGCTCACACGTATACCCATCACCGCTTTAATCACTAGCCACACAACTAGGCTCACTACGAATACCCATACGAAGATAGTCGCTGCACCAATTAGCTGACCAGAAATGCTCGAACCGTCATTTGTGAAAGGCACAAGGATAAGACCTAGTAGACCAACCACACCGTGAACTGAAATTGCGCCCACTGGATCGTCAATCTTAAGTTTATCTAGTGCAACAATGCTAAGCACTACTAGGATACCGCCTAAGCCGCCAAATAGAGTAGCTTGAAGAGGCGTTGGAGTAGATGGCTCTGCCGTGATAGCAACAAGACCAGCTAGTGCACCGTTAAGTACCATAGTTAGGTCAGCTTTACCGAATAGAATGCGTGCTACGATAAGTGCAGCAATTGCACCACCAGCAGCTGCAGCATTTGTGTTCATAAATACAATCGCTACTGAGTTTGCACTTTCAACAGTTGCAGTAGCCAGTACTGAACCGCCGTTGAAGCCAAACCACCCCATCCACAGGATAAATGTACCTAAAGTTGCAAGCGGTAAGTTTGCACCTGGAATCGCGTTTACTTTACCGTCAGCGGTGTATTTACCCTTACGAGCACCAAGCACAAGTACACCAGCAAGCGCTGCAGCCGCACCGGCCATGTGAACAATACCTGAACCTGCAAAGTCAGAGAAACCAAGGTCGCCAAGCGTATACATACCGAATACTGCTTCGCCGCCCCATGTCCAAGCACCTTCCATTGGATAGATGAAGCCCGTCATAACAACTGCGAACGCTAGGAATGCCCAAAGCTTCATACGCTCAGCAACCGCACCAGATACGATAGACATTGCTGTCGCAACAAATACTACTTGGAAGAAGAAGTCAGCAGAAGGTGCATAGGTTGCTGGATCTTCAGCTACACCTGTTGCGCCGTCACCCATAATACCGCTTAGGAATGGACCCCAGTCGCCACCGCCGTACATAATGCCGTAGCCGCAAATCATGTACATGGTGCAAGCAATTGCAAATAGTGCCATGTTTTTAGTTAGAATTTCTGTGGTGTTTTTCGCTCGAACAAGACCAGCTTCAAGCATCGCAAAACCTGCAGCCATCCACATAACCAGTGCACCGCAGATTAGAAAATAAAAGGTATCTAGCGCATACCCAAGTTCAAAAGTGATTTCCATTATGGTTTTCTCCGCAAATATATCGTTGTGGCTTACAGCGCGTCGCTATCCGACTCACCAGTTCGAATACGAACGGCGTGCTCAAGGTCATAAACAAACACCTTGCCGTCTCCAATTTTGCCTGTTTTGGCAGCGCCAACGATGGCTTCTACCAGGCGCTCTACTTGATCATCCTGAACAGCAATTTCCAGTTTGACTTTAGGTAGAAAATCCACCTGATATTCCGCTCCGCGGTAAAGTTCAGTGTGTCCTTTTTGACGTCCAAAGCCCTTCACTTCGGTCACGGTCAAACCGTCGATACCGATTTCTGAAATGGCTTCACGAACATCATCTAGCTTGAACGGCTTGATGATCGCTGTGACTAGTTTCATGAGTTGCTCCCAGTTTGTTTTGGTTATTCTGTGATTTATGGTCGTGTTTCCAACTATGGGAAGATAAACCAAGAGCCATGCCACAAATTATTAGCTAAATAAATCAAATACATACATGCAAACGCTTCATGAACGCACAAAAATAATGCACACTAATGGTGCACTGTTAAAAATTTGCCCAATTTTGAAGCGGTATGAGGTTGCGGTAAGGTGAGAGGACTAAAAAGTGCGATGAAATTAGGACGGAACTATTCGATAGGGCCCATGGTCTGTTGTTTACTATGACGACTATCACCCCATCTTTCTTTGCGCCTGAGCGCAGCATTGAACACCATTCCGTTGCAAAGAAAACGGCGTGGCGCCCACTATTAATTTCGGGCTGTGCACATGTGTTTGGGGTCATCGTAGTGGTCATACTTTCTCAAATAGGCATCAACAACCAAAAAGCACGAGTAAATGTTTTGGAGCGAACGCCGGAGATAAGCGCCAGACTGTACTATCCCCCCGTTCCACGCCCTCCTGCCCAAGCTAAACCACAAGAAACTAAACCAATCGATGTTTCCCCTAAAAGGCAAGAAATTGAGTTGAAGCCTGACGCAACCAAAGCCACTGAAGCACTTGATAATAAAAATAAAATTGTGGAAAGCCCTGCGCCCAAGCAGAAGAAAAATACTGAACCCGATATACAGCAGGTACCCGTTGAAAATAAGCCATTAAATACGTCACCAACGCCTACCCTTTCAAAAGACGCAAATCGGCGCGCAGGCTCGTTGAATCTATCGGTAAAAGATGGCGCGGCTCTTTACTTTGAAAAGTATCACAGTGACAAAGTTGCTGAAGACGCTGAACAAGCAGCAACAGCATTTCAAAAACGTAAAGTTAGCCCGGTGCTCAGCGGACCAAGCACACAGCAAATACAAGCCAATGAAAGTAGACGCCCTTCAAAACGCGTAAACTGTAGCAGTACGACCAATAAAACTTTGGCGATATTGAGTGGTTTTACAGGTGGTACCTTAGAATGCACCAAAATGGACGACCACAAACGTTTTATAGACGCTAGAGTCAATAAACTTCCTAAAGACGAAGAGATGAACTAGTTGTCTCTACCAACGATTTACCGTCATATCAGGTAAGCCCTTATCACCGCTACTTTCTTTTGAAAAACTTAGGAGGTTGCCCGAAATGCGCTTTGAACCGGCGACTGAATGCTGCAACATCTTCATACCCTGTTAGCTGAGCTATACCCAACATTGGTGTATCGGTATTTCTAAGTAGTGCTTTGGCCTTTTCCATCCTCACTTTTACAAGGTAATCTCGTAAACTATGCCCGGTGGCTTCTTTAAAGCGTGTTTTGAATTGCGTTGTTCCCATGCAGGCTATCCGTGCTAACTCCACCTGTGTAAAGCCTCGGGCAAGGTCGCGATGAATATGGCTTAATACAGGAGTCATTCGCTTATCCATGCTGCATCCTTTCAAGGATGTTTCTAACAAGGTTAAAAATAGCGCCAGTATTTCTTCGTGGCCTTGGTCAGCAAACTGACTAATTTGAATCTCTACAAACGATAAAAACGCCTGTAATGCTGACGTTACCTGAAATATCGGGTGCAACCTGTCATTTAAATTAACTGGCACATACTCCAAGTCCGCCACAATAAATTTTGACAGTTCGTTAGCGCTAAAATAATGGACCTCATTCGGCGCTATGCATACGCCTTCGCCTACGCCTACTCGCCCGCTAAAGTTATCGATTTCTATCAAGATATGTCCGTTGATGGGCAGCACTAACTGAAAGTAGTTGTGTTTATGGCGGCACGTTTGCTTCGTATATGAGCGTACGGATAGCGATGGAATTGGGCTATCAGTCATTTTATTGCTCCCAACAGTCCATATAAGGTAGTACTGAACTTTTGCTTAACTCACCGTTTATTTGCATCTATTTCCTTGCCGTTAACTCAGTACTCTCTGCCGTTAGATTAAGCACTTTTATTCATTTTGTCACAAATACGTGCAATATTTGATACGCCTAGGAAGGCGTCGAACACTACGTTTAAGGAATAAATATACATTTAAAATAAAGACAATAACGGAAAATAAATGAATATAAACTTACGTCAAATAGTCGGCTTGGCAGGTGCGTTGTTACCCGCTATCGCCATGGGTCAGGTCTCCAACGGAGACTTTGAAACATGGACGTCTGGCGCACCTAATTCATGGTCAACTATCGACTCCGGCATTAGTGTAGTTGAAAACTCGGTCTACTCATTCTCGGGAAGCAAGTCTGCTGCAGTTACCGTCAATACGACAACGCAAGGTTCAACTGACTTCCGTCAGACAATCAATGTAACCGCCGGTCAAAATTATGAATTTTCAGTGAGGCTATATCACACTGAAGGTGCTGTAAAAGCGCGCCTATATGTAGACGGTTATCAAGGTTATTCTGACAACTCATTAACTGGAAACTGGCAACAGCTTACTTTCTCTTATTCCGCTACAGCGTCAAAAGAGATTGAGGTGGGTTTACGCTTTTATGATCAGACTGGCTTTGATGGTTCAGAAACCGTCTATGTAGACGCATTCGAGCCGACTACGCTTGGGTCAGGTGGCAATAACGGCGGTGGAAGCACGTGTGCTAGCCATTCAGGCGTTTTGAATTTAACTACCGACAATTACGGCAGTGAAACCAGTTGGCAAATAACTAACTCAAACAACCAAGTTGAAGCCTCTGGCAGCAGCTACGCAAGTAATCAAAGCTACACAGAAGCGGTTTGCCTTACCGATGGAGAATATACCTTTACCATAAGTGATGCCTATGGCGATGGGATCTGCTGCTCCTATGGCTCTGGAAGCTATAACTTGCTAATAGAGGGCGTGTCTGTTGCTAATGGCGGTTCTTTCGGCGCGAGTGAAAGCACCAACTTTAGCGTTGGCACAACGAGTGGCGGTGGCAGTGGTGGTGGTTCATCAGAACTCACTGGTTACTATGCAAGTGCCAACGGTCTGTCAGGCTATACGTTAAAAACCGAGCTTTACAACATTATCAAAAATCATAATACACAAAGCTATGGCGACCTCTGGACATTCTATATTTCATACACAAGCGACAGCTACTATGAAAATGACGGCTCCATTTTGGACATGTATTCAGAAAACCCAAATGGCAGTGACGCTTACAGCTACACGGCTGGTTCTGACCAGTGTGGCAGCTATAGTGGAGAAGGCAGTTGCTATAACCGCGAACACGCCTTCCCGCGCAGCTGGTTTGGCGGTGCAATCTCACCAATGAATACTGATGTTCACCACGTTTTTGCAACCGACGGCTACGTTAACGGTCGCCGAAGTAGCTATCCGTACGGTGATGTCGCAAGTGCTACTTATACGTCATCGAATGGTTCCAAACTGGGCGCTGGCTCTTCTGCTTCTGGATATACAGGCACCGTTTTTGAGCCCATCGACGAGTTCAAAGGTGACTTCGCTAGAGCGTATTTCTACATGGCGACACGTTATGAAAACGTCATTGCAAATTGGGAAACAAATAGCACCTATGGTGACGCAGTATTGGATGGTACGAGTGATCAAGTATTCGAAAGCTGGTTCTTAACTCTGCTTTTAAGCTGGCATTCTCAAGACCCTGTAAGCCAAAAGGAAATCGATAGGAATGACGCTGCCTTCAATTTCCAGAACAATCGAAACCCTTTCGTTGATCATCCAGAACTGGTAAACAACATTTGGGGTAATTAACTTCAACATGAGAAGAGCACGGCGTGCTCTTCTCAACTCACACTTCCTCTGATTTCGCCTTTTCTGTTGGTGATAGCCCTGAAAATTGCCTAAAAAGAACTGTGATTTATCAGCATTATTCCTGATTGTATATCACCCATGTTTTAAGTACGCTAAGCTGCTATTTACTGGGGATTACTCTAACTGTAATACATAACAAAGGATATTCGACGTGGCCGCAGCTAACTTACTTGCCCTACTTGATGATATAGCAACGTTAATGGACGACATCGCAACCATGTCGAAAGTCGCTGCGCAAAAGACAGCGGGCGTTTTGGGCGACGATTTAGCGGTAAACGCCGACCAGGTTCAAGGCGTTAAAGCAGACCGAGAGCTACCTGTTGTATGGGCAGTAGCAAAAGGCTCACTTATTAATAAAGCGATATTGGTTCCTGCGGCATTAGCCATCAGTGCTTTTGTGCCCTCACTTATAACCGTCCTTTTGGTACTGGGCGGGTTATATTTATGTTTTGAAGGTGCAGAAAAACTGCTGCACAAATATCTTCCCCACGAAGATGAAGAAAAAAAACGAGAAGCCAGAATAGAAGCGCTTACCCACGAAGATGTGGATATGGTAGCTTTTGAGAAAGATAAAATTAAAGGCGCTATACGCACAGACTTTATACTGTCTGCTGAAATCATTGTAATTGCATTAGGCACAGTGACCGATGCAACACTTACTACGCAAATTGGTGTACTAGTGGCACTAAGCTTAGCGATTACCCTTGGCGTTTATGGGCTGGTAGCGGCACTCGTTAAAATGGACGATGTTGGGCTTTACATGCTTCGCAAGTCGTTAACAGGTTCAATGAACACTCTTCAACGATTTATTGGCAGAGCGTTATTAGTTGCCGCCCCCGCACTAATGAAAACCCTTGCGGTTGTAGGCACTGTTGCTATGTTTTTAGTCGGTGGTGGCATCCTCACACACAGCATTGGCTTTTTGCACGTTATTACCGACTGGTTTACTGCACTTATCCCAGACGCATCGCTGGTTATGTCTATACTTGCTGATGGTGTTGTTGGTATTGCTGCTGGTGTGATCATTGCGCTAGTAGTGACAATGGTTTCACAATTTAGAAGTAAAGCGCCCTAAACCTATTCACTCTTTTATACATTGGCGGCGCTGTTCTTTTTTATAGACTAGCGCCCCTATTTTTGACCTTTCTCATGGTCACCAGTGTCGCTGCACAAATGTTAGAAAATTTGCGTTAGTCATTTTGACCACCTCTACATTAAATTCGCTAAATTTTAGTATTTCTTTAATTCCTCAATTTCACCTTCATTTTTCACTAAAAGTTAAAATTCATTAAATTCATATACTTACCTTATTTTTACGAGTTGGCACATCCCTCGCTATAAACTAATTGTTAATTGATAACGACTTATTATCGAAACCTTTAGCAACATGATAGCTGCCACGCAGTATGTTCAAGTGCAGTGTCTAACTTAATTTTTGGAGATTACTATGTTTATCGGTCGCAAAACTTTCACTGCACTAACTTTAGCAACTAGCGTATTGGGCGCTTCAGCGTTCGCTGACGACACTCAGAACAACATTGTTTCGCATACAGATTTTTTCGTTGAAAGCGCCATGCACGACGTAAAGCAGAACTTGGACCTAGGCGTGACTTACGACGTGTTAACTGCAAGCCATACGTTTGAGCCAGAAGTAGAAGAAGCAAATGCATTGGTTGCTGACATTACTATTACGCCGATTGAGCCTATCAGCTCAGACGATAACGACGCATAAGGAGAATGCACATGTTAACCGCCGCAACCCTATTTATGGTGGTACTCGGTCCGGTTATTGCGTTTGTAGTCAGTGCGCTGGTGTTTTCAACAGCGCGCCTATTCCTTCAGAAAGGTCACTGAAAACGCAATAAAAACAAATAGGAACCTTGCCGACTACCGCTAACAAATTTGCCTCCCTGGGCCTTTTACTCCAGAGGGAGATAGAAAGCACTGACAGTATCCCAGCCAAGTGATTGTGTTTTCTATCTTCTTACTGGAGTTTTTTTACCCGAATATGCGTTCCCACCAACTTTTTTCATCTTTATCGCTATTTTCATCTACAGGACGGCCTGAGCAGTCTTGTTGCGGTGGAGGAAGCACATCCAAAATAGCCGGTACGCTTAAACTGCCTGCACACCCTGCGACCACAACCGCACCTGTCTTGGCGTCAAAGTGTGCGATACCTAAGCCTTTGGGGAAACGCCTTGATAAGGACTTGGGCGACTGAGACTTCATATAGTTAATAAAGACGGGCAAGGCGCCACCTGCACCGGTTAAATTAACCGGTTGGTTATCGTCGTTGCCGACCCAAACCGTGACCACATTGTTTCTATCAAAACCGCTGAACCAGCTATCGCGATAATCGTCTGTGGTGCCCGTTTTGCCAGCCATATTCACATTGCCAAAATTCCAGCCGATACGCTTCGCAGTACCTTCGGTAGTTACTTTATACAAGGCATAGTTGAGCAAATAGGTCGCCGCTTCATCAGTGCGCTGAGCAAAAAACTCCGCTTTTTTCCAAAGCAGCGCGTTATCTGCTGTTACTACGGAAGTCACCGTATGAAGAGGGATATAACGCCCATCGTTCGATAAGGTTTGATACATTTGATTGGTACTAAACGGCGTTAGTTCGAAGGCGCCAAGGGTCAACGACGGCACTTTATCTATCGGAGTAGTAACCCCTAAGCGCTCAATGGTATCGGCCAACGCATCTAGGCCTATTTGCATGCCTAAATTAACTGTTGGCACGTTCAAAGACTCAACTAGTCCTTGAAGTAAAGGCACTTGGCCTCTGAACTCTTTATCGTAGTTTTGCGGCGACCACGTGTTTCCATTTCGACTTTCAAGGGTAATGGGCTCGTCTTTAAGCGGTGTTGCCAAGTTAAATTGTGTTGGATCTTCTAGCGCGGTTAAATAAACCGCAGGTTTAATCAGCGAGCCTATTGGGCGTTTTGCGTCAAGCGCTCGGTTAAAGCCTTTAAACGCAAAGTCTTTTCCGCCAACAATAGCGCGTACTTCACCAACTGCGCTGTCTGTGACGACCATTGCGCCCTGTAATGGCACTTTCCTATCTTTTTGCAAACCGTCTAATGTGCCTGACAATGCACTTTCTGCACGGCGCTGAGCTACGATATCAAGTGTTGTGAACACTTTTACGCCCGAGTCTCTTAAACTTGGCTCTGCTAAAATTTCATTAAGCTCTCGACGTACTTGCTCCATGAAAGCCGGGTGTTTACCGCTTGCTAAGCTTGCACCACTGGCAAGCCCTAACGGCATATTCACAAAGCGTTCGTAGTCTTGGCGGCCAATTTCATTTTCATCAAACAACATGCGCAGCACTAAGTCACGACGCTCTTTTGTGCGCTCAGCATATTTGCGTGGGTTGTAATAAGAAGGGCCCTTGATTATGGCAACCAGTGTGGCTATCTCTGGTGTACTTAACTCGTTAGCTGGTCGGTCAAAATAGAAATAGCTGGCAAGTCCAAAACCATGTACGGCCATGTCACCATTTTGACCTAGAAACACTTCGTTCAAATACGCTTCGATAATTTCTGATTTGCTGTAACGTGCGTCTATAATCACCGCCATAATGGCTTCTTTTGCCTTACGCACAATTGAGCGCTCACGGGTTAAAAACATATTTTTAACTAGCTGCTGCGTCAGCGTGCTGCCACCTTGAACCGTACGACCAGCAGCAATATTCGCCATTAGCGCTCGCAATATTGAAAGTGGTGCAACGCCATGGTGATTATAGAAATTGCGGTCTTCCACTAGCGTTAGCGCTTTAGGTAACATTTCAGGAATAGTATCAAGGGTCACCAACATTCGGTCTTCTTGGGAGCCACTTGTCATACGCGTTACTAACCAAGGTTCAAGTTTTGCAGAGCCATAAGGGCGCCCTTGCGATTTGTCATAGATTTCCCCAATGCGTGCACCTTCCCACGTTATTACTAAGTGTCGAAGAGGCTCAGCGCCTTCAGGAAACTGAAAGGCGCGGCGCTGCACAGTCAGAACTTTATTTTGATAGCTATATTCACCGCTACTGTCGGCAAAGGTTACCTTGCGGTAGCCCAACAAATTGAGCTCATCAATGACTTCTTGGGGCGTTATCTCTTCACCTTTACTGACTTCCAACGGGCGGGCAAAGATCTGAGCGGGGACTTCCCACTTGTTCCCCGAGAACGCGTGCTTAATTTGTGCGTCAAGGTAGAAGGCATAAGCCCCAAGCACGACCAAGCCAATTAAAGTGACTCGCCAGAACAGTTTGAAAAACCACGAGCGCTTGGCAGAGCCATTACCATTGCTTGATGCGTTACTTTTTGAAGATGAATTGTCTTTTGTCTGTCTTTTTGCCACGTGAAAACGCCATGAAGATCATTGAGGATGACATCGCACATATTGCGATATGGATTTAACGAACGCCTTTTAAAACGTTAGTTCTAATACTGTTAACATTACCATTCGGGCCACCTCTCAACAACTGTTTCCAAATATGCACACTCCGAATTTGTATACTTCTGAAACGTCCCATGGCGCTAATATGTTGAAGGACTAAAATGAATTTTACTCGCGTTTCACGGTCACAATGCGATAGCATGCTGGCAAGTAACACAGGAACCGTACTATGCGCTTAGCTTCATTTAAGTCTTCTTTTTTCTCTACTCGTTCGCCTAAAGGGGCCAAGTCTTACGCCTCATTTCTTCGACCGTCACTTCGCACGTCTATGGCGCTGCTTCTAGCGGGTGCGACAATGAATTCAGCGCTAGCCAATGAACAATTCGCTAGCTGCACTGCAGTGCTTGCCGACAAAGCCAAGCAGGAAGGGGTTAGCCAGCAGACTATCGATGATGTGTTTCCTCGTCTTGTTCACCAGGACCGTGTGATTGAGCTAGACCGAAGCCAACCAGAATTTGTACAAACCTTTCCAGGGTACTTCAGCAAGCGCGTTACCGATTGGCGTACCGAAAAAGGTAAAGAGATGTATGCAAAGCATGAAAAACTTTTGCATAAGCTAAGTGAAAAATACGGCGTGCCTCCCCACTACCTGCTTGCTTTCTGGGGGCTAGAGACAAACTTTGGCTCTTATAAAGGCAAAATGCCGGTACTCGATTCTCTTGCTACTCTGGCTTGTGATAAACGAAGAAGTAAGTACTTTACCCAAGAGTTTCTTGTGGCCGTGAAGCTGATGGAACGAGAGAAGCTGCAAAAAGAGGACATGATTGGTTCGTGGGCTGGCGCTATGGGCCACACTCAGTTTATGCCTTCGGCCTATACCCACTATGCCATTGACGGCGACGGCGACGGGCAAATTAATTTGTGGGCAAGTGAAGAAGATGCGTTGTCTTCTGCGGCAAACTTCCTTGCCAACTTGGGTTGGGAGCGCAGCTTCCGCTGGGGACGTGAAGTGCAATTGCCTGAGAACTTTGACTACCAAGTGTCAGGCTATAAAAATAGAAAATCTCTTAGCGAATGGAATGCCCAAGGCGTGAAAAAAGCTGATGGTTCTAAGTTGGGCGATGACGACACTACGGCCTATGTAATCGTCCCTGCAGGTCACAACGGCCCCGCTTTTATCGCCTACAAAAACTTCCGCGTTATTATGCGCTGGAACAACTCTGAGTTTTATGCCATTGCCGTTGGCGTATTGGCTGACCGCATAGCTGGGGCGTCTGGTATTAAAGCAACCTTACCTGATCTCCCCGCCTACAGTCGCAAAGACATTATTGCGCTTCAAAGTAAGCTGAATAATTTAGGCTTCGATGTGGGCAAACCCGACGGCATTATTGGCCCTGCCACTCGCGAAGGTATTCGCAACTACCAAATTAGTAACAATATGATCGCAGACGGGTTTCCAGGCCTGGAAGTGATGGCAGCACTAAATATTGACCTAGCAAGCAAGACTACCTCGTAGTCTTGATGAAAACAGCGCCCTTTCGGGGCGCATTAATCATTTGGTATTTTCAGTGACCGGTAAGATAAAAACCGTTCAGCTTATTGGTTACTGAACGTATTCAAACGTTAGGCTTGAAAAGTAAGTTTCAAAATCTGTTTCAGAACTATTTGTAAGGGGTACGCCCCAAACCGTATTTAGCATCACCGGCCCTTCGACATTAAGTTTAAACGTCGCCTTCCCTTCACTGTCAGTTTGAATCGCTTGTACTTCGGCGCTGTGGTCAACCAATGATGCTGCATCGATAAGTGCATTGCTTAAGGGCTTTCCTTTGAACAAAACCTGAACAGATAGAGTGTTATCTTCAAGATTATAAGGGTGTTCAAGGGGCACTATTTCTAGCGTATGGCCTATGGGTTTTAGCGCATTATCCGTTGTTGACTCACCCACTTGCACAATGGTTTTTGCTTTCCTTGAATAAAGCTCTTTTCCGGCAATATCACTCTGCCCTCTCGCCTCGCGATAGCTCAATATCTCAGTTAAGCCTTCATCTTTTGCATACTGATTAAATTTCTTCGCTTTTAGTACACTAGTAGCATGGTAGCTCTCAAACCCTATAACGTGAGTGCCAGGTGAAAGCTCGACCGTTTTAGCCATGCCCGGTAGCATTGACGTTTTAGGTACTACGCTGGCGGCCATATCAGTCACACCGTCAGATGAATAGGTACGCAACGCGACTATTCTATCCCACGCAAGGTTCCAATGAGAGGTATCTTCTTTATGGCCCACTTTAAACTGCAAGGCAACAGCATTTGGCTCTTGTGAACGGTAGTTTGCTGGCTCTAACCAAAAATCGTGAGCCTGAGCGCTTAAAGATGTAGCAAACAGAAAGCCCGCGGTAGCTAAACTGGATAATTTCATAGCGTAAGGTTACCTGAATAAAAGTTTGTAATTGCTACCATCAACTTAGCTTAGTTTTTATTGTGTGACCACTGTCGTTAAAAACAGACTGTGTAAGAAACTGGTGTATAAGCAATGGCTGGTGTTTGTAATACACAACAATCATTTGAAAACCGTAAGAGGTATGGCCGCAGTAGCGGCTACATATGTTTTTTTGTTTTACTGGTCGGCAATGCATTGGCAGGGTCATCCGGCCAAAAGTGCTTGGGGTAACGTCCCTTCATCTCTTTTTGTATTTCCTTGTAGCTGCCTTGCCAAAACGCACCTAAATCACTGGTGGTTTGCAGTGGCCTGCCTGCTGGCGACAGCAGCTCGCACACAACAGTCACTCGCCCACCCGCTAAGGTTAGTGGAGTGCTTTGCGAATACAATTCTGGCATTTTGACCGACAGCACTACATCTCCATTGTCGCGATAATCTAGGCTAGCCTCTCTGCCCGTAGGAATAGTCATGTGAGTGGGCAAAAGCGTGGCTAATGCGTCTTGCAGAGGCCAAGATAACCCATTATTTAAGGCCGTCTTCCACGGTAACTGCTTAAGGTTTTTAATACTTTTACAGCTTTTTAAAACAGGCGCTAGGCTATCTTTTGCCCTATGCACCAGGTCGCTCAATGACAATGGCCAGGGATCTGGCTCATCGAAGGCTTTATCTTGCGGCAGATTTAGCTTTGCGGCCATTTGAACTCTTCGCCACCATTGCCAATCTGCGTCAGAAAGCGGCCAGCTCGATAGAGGAAGTGCATCAAGATACGCGAACCATGCGTTGCATAACGCATCGTCCCAAAACGCTTTTTCGCGACTTTTTTCCTGTCCGGATACTGGCGCACTATTTAGCGTTATGTCATAAAACCCCGTACTTACTCTGGCTTCCATTACGCCAGTGTCGCTGTTAAGAATAACGCTACGCTTTTCGCTAAATGCGTCAGGAAAAGCTAAACGCAACAAGCGTTCGGGAACATGCTGAGCCAGGCGTATTGTCACCGTGCTTTTAATTAGCTGCCCCTCAAGCACCGCTATCCAAGGTTCATTATCTTTCTCGCTTTCATTGGAAAATGTATTACCGGCTGTAGCGGTTAGCTCAGCCCCCTTCCCACTCGCCAACTTGTACTCAATAATATGAGACTGAGAAGCACTGCTTCGTGTAGCTCCTTTTATTACGGCTTTCGAATTACCAGAGTTACCGCTATTACCGCTCGGCGCACTGCGCCTATAGCCCACCTGCAAAGGAAATGCGATGGCGATACAAAGTCCAAGGGCTTGCTCGTCTAGTTCGTTAATATCAGGCTTAAAGCGTTGTGCTTTTCCTTCATTATTTTGCACGTAGCGCGCATAACGGGAAGCTTGCTGTGTAAGCTGACTGCGCGTGTTGCTGTTGGCGTGGAGCAGCGCATTCATGACATTTGTTGCGCCACCCACACTGATATTACTTTCGCTCATTGCCACAACAAAGGGAGCAGCGTGGCGAAGCGCGTCGTTGTCATCAGCACTTAACCCGCCTATGCCTGTTTTTGTCGTTAGCAATAAATGGGCTAAATGAGGCTGACAAGGTAGCTGGGCCAGCGCTCTTCCATAGGGAGTGATGCTGGATTGTGAGATAGCATTAACCCGCTGAAGCTTCTGTTGTGCCACCTGCTGCTGCGCTGGTGTAGGCTTCGTCAACAATGCCAAGGACTCTGGGCTGCTGCCCCAGGCTAAGGTATCAAGCAAGAAGCTGCTTAAATCCTCTTTTTCAATTTGCGCCGCATTGTGTTTCGCCAAACGCTCGAAGCTGCTTTTGCTACACAAACGATAGCAGGTCCCGGCCATTACACGCCCCGCGCGTCCTGCTCTTTGAATGGCAGATGCTTGCGAAATGCGCTGCTGGGTAAGCGCAGTTATATCACTGGACGGATGATACTGAGCACTGTTTTCCCAAAGACTATCAATAACCACTGTCACGCCTTCAATGGTTAAACTTGTCTCTGCAATATTGGTAGATAATATGATTTTTCGCTTGCCCTGTGGGTCTGGCGCAATGGCTGCTTGTTGCGCTGATTTTCCTAAAGCACCGTAGAGCATGTGAACGGCTATGTCCGCACTTTCAGCTAATCCTTTTGTTTCTCTGGCAACAGCATTTATGCTACCTCGGCCGGGAAGGAACACTAAAATATCACCATCGTGCTCGCTTACTGCCTGTTTTAAGAGATTACTGGTTTTCGGTATCAACTCATAAGCCTGCACATCTTGGGTGTAGCGAACATCAACAGGAAACATACGACCTTGAGTTTCTAAGTTCGCTACTGGCAGTACGCTAAACGCATCAAGCAATGTTTGAAGTGGCGTAATATCCAAAGTAGCCGACATCACCACTAGGCGTAAGTCATCGCGAAGTCCAGACTGGACTTCAAGTGCCAGTGCCAAACCAAAGTCACTATGAATACTGCGCTCATGAAATTCATCGAAGACAATAGCATCCACACCGGTAAGCTCTGGGTCTTGCTGAATCATGCGTGTTAACACGCCCTCGGTTATTATCTCAAGCCGAGTAGCAGGCGATGTTTTCGACTCACCCTTTATACGATAACCAACTGTTTCACCCACACTTTCATTTAACTGTTTTGCTAAGTGGTCAGCAAGATTTCTTACCACCACCCGGCGTGGCTGCATAAGCAGTATTTTTCCCTTTAGCGAAGATTGCAGCAGTGACAAAGGCAGTACAGTAGATTTCCCTGCCCCCGGAGGCGCCCCTATGATGATGTTGTTAGTAGCTACGGCTTCTTGTAGCGGCGTAACAAGTTCATAAGCGGGTAGGTGAGAAAACGGCTGTAACATAAAGGGCATAAAGGTGTTATAAGTTGGTGGGTATAGTGTACCTGATGTAAACAATGCACTCGAACATCACAGCTATTTTTTTAAATTTGGTAAATATTCAATACGCGCGACTTGTTTTGGAACTCGTCCGCAGCGCCATGATAAACTTATTATTGTACGGACGTTCGTTGCCTTCTTAAGCTTATGGGCAGCATCACTACGTATGTACAAAGATAGGGCAAATTTAAAGGAGGAAAGCTATGCGAAGCTTTATTGGTTTAGATCTTAGCGCCACAGAAAAACTTGCTCTAGATAGCTGGCGTCAACAGGCGTTGCCTGAAGTAATGCCCCGTCAATGGGTGAAAAGCGAGGTGACTCGTACTCGTAAGTCTGGCAACAAGCGTAACGAGCACATCAACAATCAAGGGCCTGCAATACCTTATGCAGTGCCAGCAGCAAACTTTCATATCACGCTTTGCTTTTTAGGCGAAATAAATCACCGTCAGCACGAGGCGCTTGTGTATGAACTCGATCAGCTCGTCAGTGAACCCTTTTCTCTAACTCTCAATGCCACTGGGTTATGGAATGGACCTAAAATACTCTTTGCTGCGCCCACTGAAACACCAAAGGCACTTAATGAACTCGCTAAATTATCGAGAAAAGCGGCCCGTAAAGCAGCAATCGAAATAGAAAGCAGAGAGTATAAGCCTCACGTTACGCTTGTAAGAAAGGCTACGTCGACATTGCCGCTACCGCTTTACAGCCCCAATGTAGACGTTCACGTTTCGGCATTTCACCTATTTGAATCTGTGACTACGCCGCAGGGGGTGACCTACCCTATTCGTCAATCTTGGCCGTTAAAACACAATATGTCGGTAAGAGAGAAACTTCGCCGCGGTATTACAGATGAGTAAAAAGAGGCTAGTAAAGAGCGGCGAACTAAGAAAAATGTACTGCCGAGCTGGGTTATCCGCATCTGTACCGCTATAAAAATACCTTTTTATAGCTAAGCAGCCTTGATGACTGAGAGCAATGACCGAGAGCAATGACTGAGAGCAATGACTGAGAGTGATTATGAGTTATAGCAATTTAAGCTGGTTTTAAATTGCCTATAACCTTTACAACGCCTAGCGTCACGGGTAAAAAGATAGCCTGTTTTTCTATTCAAACTGCCCACATGCAACAAACATTTAGATTAGTTATAGACTGCCCCGACCAAATCGGGCTAGTTGCCAGCGTGTCGCAATTTTTAGCCGACCACAACGCAACCATCGTTGAAGCCAGCCATCATACCGATTTACAAACCGGCCGCTTTTTCATGCGCCATGAAATTAGTACCGATTCGCTTAAGTTAGATCACCAAAGCTTTGTTAAAGAGTTCACCCCACTTGCTAACGAGTATCAGATGAACTGGAAACTCAGTGATTCAGACAAAAAGCAGCGCGTTGCTTTGTTAGCGAGCCTTGAATCTCACTGTTTAGTTGACCTGCTTCACCGCTGGCACACTGGCGAACTACACTGTGATATTCCAGTGATTATTGGCAACCACCCGCAAATGAAACAGTTTGCC
This sequence comes from Alteromonas sp. ABH4_453, assembly GCF_056160665.1. Lineage (NCBI taxonomy): Bacteria > Pseudomonadati > Pseudomonadota > Gammaproteobacteria > Alteromonadales > Alteromonadaceae > Alteromonas > Alteromonas sp. ABH4_453. The sequence continues at coordinate 28,522 of NZ_JBSWXP010000009.1, read as the reverse complement.
GACTGGTATAAAGTCCCTTTCCATTGGGTAGACTTTAAGGCGTTAGGCAAAGACGCGGCGTTCGCGCAAATCACTACCTTACTTCAAGAATACAAAATTGATTTGACCGTGCTTGCCCGTTTCATGCAGATTTTACCTGATACGCTATGCCAAGAGCTGGAAGGTAAAGCCATTAATATTCACCACAGCTTCCTACCTAGCTTTGCCGGTGCTAAGCCATATCAACAAGCCTATGATCGCGGCGTAAAACTAATTGGCGCAACCTGTCATTACGTCACCAAAGATTTAGATGAAGGCCCAATCATTGAGCAAAGCGTTAAACGTATCAGCCATAGCGACAGCGCAGCTGACATGGTGCGCAAAGGTAAAGACTGTGAAGTAACCGCACTGGCTCACGGTGTGCGCTACCATTTAGAAGACCGCGTAATTATTCACAGAAACAAAACCGTGGTATTCGCGTAAGTCTTCACACTGATGAAATTAAAAAAGCCCGCTAGTCAAAGTTACTAACGGGCTTTCTATTTAACACTAGCTTTGCTCTATCTACACGTTAACTTTGACGTTGTTAAACCCATCCTCACCAAGCACCTCTAAAAGCCTCGCTTTTATCACAGCTTCCTTATGAGGATAGTGAAAATCAAACCCTTTGCCGTTGCCGCTTTCCAAGATAACGCCAAGGTAATGGTGAGAGAAGTTAAGTGCATAGATAGTATTGGCGTTAACCCTGAGGGGCTGGCGATCAAATCCATGTAAAAAGTGAAACACTGCAAAATCACCATCTTTTTCTATCAATTTTTCAATGGGGTATTTATTACCAAAGCGTCTACTTCTTAAATAAGAGAAAAAGCCAATACATAACCCTACGCTACCGATAGTAGACGGGAGCTTTAATTCACCATCTGCATTTATGTTAAAAATAAAAAGAGCGAGTAAAAGAGCCGGAGCACCGAAAAATAGAGCTTTGTCGATGGGTTTGCGTTGCATTACCTTGCCTGTGGATTCAATTCCGTTTGACAATAAATACATCACAAAACGACTATATATTCAACTAAATTGGGCTGGTACGCATGGCACGTCTTAGCTTCATGTAATACCACAGGTTCGAGGCTGCAAACAGGGCTTCAGTAATGGCTAATCCCCACGTTTGCGTAATTATTCCGTACGCAGTGAAGTTGATGGAGCCAATAATCATGCATACCCTTAAACCCGCTTCCTTACAGTGAAGTTCACCAAACCGGTATGCCATAAAAGTTAACACCGGCATAGCTTCAACTAACGATGTTTTACCGGTTAGGTTATTCACCGTCAGCACAATAACCATCATAGAGATTAATGTAATGTAGGTTGCAACAGGAGACAGTAGCTTTTGTTTTATTAAACGATAACTGGTACTCAGCCCTGCCACCGTAATAACTACGGCACCTCCCCACGCTTGCTCGAAAACCAAAAGTGAGCCGATAGCAATACATAACCCTAAATTCAGTAGCAGTAATTTACGTTCAGTGTTCGACCAAAAAGAGGCCAAAGCGAATGCAACGGGAAACGCGTGAAGAAGTAATTCAAACATGATGGTCACAGTAAAAAAGTCAGTGGTTTACGAGCTGCGGAAGACAGCTATTCAGAACGCGCGCAGTGTAATTTCCAACCAGCATAAAGCCAATCAAAATTTGACCAATTTCGACGAATTGCATATCAGCGCGATTGCTCTTCAAACCGCTGTGCTGCAAGGAATTACGTTAAAGAGCATTTAACTTATTTTTACATTATCTTAAGATGGTTTTTGTCAAAAAACCTATAGATAAAAACAGACAGGAAAACTCATGGGTAAATTTAAATCATCACTCACCGCTATGGCGGTTGTGGTTGCACTCGGTGCATGTTCAGAACAAAAAGCACCTGAGACCACCAGCACAGATGTTCAAAATACAGCGACATCTCAACAAGCACAGTTTGATAACGTGCTGCTTCAAGAGTTTAAAGGCCCGTACGGCGGTGTGCCTGCTTTCGATAAAATGAATTTGGAAGATTTGAAGCCTGCGCTAGAAAAAGCCATGGAACTGAATCTTAAAGAAATTGAAGCCATCGCAAATAACGAAGCGCCACCAACGTTTGAAAACGTTATTGTTGAAATGGAGCGTGCAGGTGCAGAGCTTGGACGCGTATTCACGTATTACGGCATTTGGAGCTCGAACAAGTCTAGCCCTGAATTCCGCGAAATTCAGGCCGAGATGTCACCCAAGCTATCAGCTTTCTTCACTCAAATTACGCAAAATGAAAAGCTTTTTGAGAGAGTCAAAACGGTATACGAATCTGACGAGTTAGATTCACTTACGCCAGAAGAACAGCGTATTACGTGGATGACTTACAATAGCTTCGCGCGCAACGGTGCGACGTTAGATGGCGAAGCGAAAAAGCGCTACGCTGAAATTAACCAAGAACTTGCTACGCTGCACACCAAGTTTTCTAACAACGTGCTAGCAGACGAAGAAAACTACGTTACTTTTATTACTGAAGACCAGCTTGACGGCCTACCCGCTTCGTTTGTAAAGGCAGCTAAAGCGGCGGCCGAGTCTCGCGGCGAAGAAGGTAACTACGCGATCACCAATACGCGTTCATCGATGGACCCGTTCTTGACCTACTCTACAAACAGAGAGCTTCGCGAGAAAGTTTGGCGTACCTACTACAACCGTGGCGACAATGCTGACGAGTTTGATAATAACGACATTATTAAACGTATCTTAACTCTTCGTGACGAGCGCGTTGAGCTGCTAGGTTACGAAAATTATGCTCAGTGGCGTTTAGAAGATCGCATGGCGAAGAACCCAGAAAACGCCATGGATCTGATGATGAAAGTATGGCCTGCCGCCATTGCTCGCGTTGAAGAAGAAGTGGCTGACATGCAGGCTATTGCCGATAAAGAAGGTGCAGACATCACGATTGAACCTTGGGACTACCGCTTCTATGCAGAAAAAGTGCGCCAAGCGAAATACGACCTAGATTCAAACGAAGTTAAGCAGTATTTACAGCTTGATAAGCTTCGCGAAGCGATGTTCTACGTTGCAGGTCGCTTGTTCAACTTCAACTTCACACCTGTTGAAGAAGGCAAAGTACCGGTTTTCCACGAAGACGTGAAAGTATGGGAAGTAACTGACAAAGACAGCGGTGAGCATATCGGCCTTTGGTACCTTGACCCATTCTCACGCCAAGGTAAGCGCTCTGGTGCTTGGGCAACTACGTATCGCTCTTACACTACTTTCGATGGCAAGAAGACCGTATTGTCTTCAAACAACTCGAACTTCGTGAAAGGTGCTGATGGCGAAGCTACGCTTATTTCGTGGGATGACGCTGAAACCTACTTCCATGAATTTGGTCATGCCCTTCACTTCTTAGCGTCTGATGTTGAATACCCGTCTTCGCATTCTGGCGTGCGCGATTACACTGAGTTCCAGTCTCAGTTATTAGAGCGCTGGTTGACCACCGATGAGGTAATCAACAACTATCTGGTTCACCATGAAACAGGCGAGCCAATTCCAGCAGAACTAGTTGAAAAGATTAAGAAGGCCTCAACCTTCAACGAAGGCTTTAAAACTACCGAGTACATGGCTTCTGCCATTATGGATCTGAAGTATCACACAACGGATCCTAGCAAGATTGACCCTGACACTTTTGAGCGTGAAGAGCTTAGAAAGCTTGATATGCCAGAAGAAATCGTAATGCGTCACCGTTCACCTCATTTCGGGCATGTGTTCTCAGGCGAAGGTTATGCCGCAGCCTATTATGGCTACATGTGGGCAGAAGTGCTGACAGCTGACGCAGCAGAAGCCTTTATGGAAGCACCGGGTGGTTTCTACGATAAAGAAGTAGGCGATCGCTTAGTGAAATACCTATTCGCCGTACGTAATGCTATGGACCCAGCCGAAGCTTACCGCAAATTCCGTGGCCGCGATGCCAAAGTAGACGCTCTAATGCGTGACCGCGGTTTCCCTATTCCTAAGGAAAATAAAGAATAAGCGAAATGGCGACAGCAGCGGGATAAGTCACGTCTGCGACTGACCAAATCCTTTTTCTAAATGTTAGGCTCTCGTATTTGTTTCGGCAAATACGAGAGCCTTTTTATTTATCCCCTACATATATAATGGATAATGTTTCTATTGACCTGTTGGTCAATTATGCTTCACAATCACTATGATTTATTTATCGGCAAAAAGTATAAACTTTGCTGGGAATAGGTCGATAACTTCTCTGCGCATTAAAAATAATAAAAGCATTAGCGTAAGAATCATAAAGTAGTACTGGCCAGCTTAGGATCCAGTATCAGACGTTGCTGTGCCTGCAATGCCACGTCACCTTTAATCTATTAATTTTCAGCATTAACTTACGTGGTCGAAAGTCATGACTTTCAGTATTAAACAAAAACTCATTATTTCTCTTATTGTGGCAGTACTTGCCGCAGCTATTCTTGTAGGTTCAATTAGCCAATGGATTGCCCGTGATCTCGTTAAAGAGAACATGGAAGAACTACAGCTTCCTTCTTTACTGAAACAGGTTGGCAACCGCGTAGACAGAGAGGCTAGCGTGATGCTTACCGTAGCACACAGCATTGCCTCTAACCCGGATATTCTTGCTTGGTCATCAGCCGGCGCCGATTCGGCAGGCGAGCGTCGTCTACTGGGCTATCTAAATAATATCGTTGAATTTAATGATTTAACCGTAGCCTCATTTGTAGACAGAACCACCTACAAATATTGGAACCAAGATGGCTTTTTGCGTGAACTTCAAAACGACGAATTTGATGGATGGTTTTTCGCTTATAAGAATAGTGGCGAGCCCATCTCGCTGAGTTTATACAATGAACCTGGACAGGGTTACCGCCTGTTTGCGAATTATCAACAAGTAAACGGCAGAGGTATGTCGGGTGTCGCTAAGTCGGTAGATGAGTTACTGGGTATTATCAACGCCGTCAAAATTGCGCAAACCGGATTTGTTTTTCTAGTTGATGGTAGCGGCACTATTATCGCTCATCCCAATACCGAGTTATTAGGCAAAGCCAAATTAGCGTCAATCAGCGATTCAAGCACTGCAGGGCAATTACTTAACCGTCAGAGCTTTGCCATGTCTACCAGCGACTCTGCTGGTGACACACAACTGTTTGCCAGTACCTATGTGGAAAAAGCCGGTTGGTACGTAGTAGCTCAAGTTCCCGAGCACGAACTCTATGCATCTTTAGATGCTGGTAGTCGCCAAATCATTATTTGGGCGTTGATAATAGCCGGTGCTTTTGCATTTATCGGAATATGGCTGGCTGGCACCCTAACTAAACCACTTGAATCACTTGCCGATGTTTTCCAGCAACTTGGCAGAGGACAAGGCGATTTGCGCTCGCGAATTCCTATGCCAGAACAAAAAGAAATTGCCCGCTTAGTAGAGGGGTTTAATAACTTTATCGATCATCTACACGGCACTATTTCTAAGGTAGCTAAAACAAGCCATGCATTAAAAGCATCGGCACAAGACGTTGCGAAACAGTCGCATCAAACTGAGAATTCCACCAAGAGCCAGCGCGATCAGACCTTACAGGCAGCAGCCGCGTTAACCGAGATGGGCAGTACGGTAAATGAAGTGGCCCAGTCTGCGACCCATGCGGCACAAAATGCGAATTTAGCAACCACAAACTCGGCTCATGGTCGTGAAATTACCCAGCGAGCGGTGCATGCGATAAACGGCTTGTCAGAGCAAATTCAAGATGTATCACGGGTTATTCAGTCCCTAGATGAACACACAGCAGCCATTGGCGGAATCCTTGACACGATAAGGGGCATTTCGGAGCAAACCAACCTACTTGCGCTTAATGCGGCTATTGAAGCAGCGCGGGCTGGCGATCATGGCCGAGGCTTCTCTGTCGTCGCGGATGAAGTTCGCACTCTAGCCCAACGTGCCGCTCAAGCGACTGATGAGATACAGATTAAAATTGATAAGTTTCAGCAAGACTCCAAATCAGCAGTTTCGCAAATGGAGTCAAGCCGTGCGCGCACAACCGATGTGGTAACCGCAACCAATGAAATCGACAAACTGCTTCAAGATATTGCCGAAGAGATTGCTCATATCAATGATGTGAATACGCAAGTAGCGACGGCTACGGAAGAACAAGCAACTGTGGTTGAAGATATTAGTCGAAACATTAACGACATTAGTGCATCAAGTGAAGAGACCCTGAATGCGACCAAAATTTTGGTTAGCGTGAGTGACAAGCTCGACGAACTGGCACAAGAACTCTCGTCTGAAGTAAGCCGATTTAAGCTTTAAGTTTACTTAAACCGCATTACGTACAAATCGTTGAGATAACACAACCTTATGCGCCATCATTTAGAAGGTGATGGCGTATTGCAGTTTTACTTGATTATCACGGCTTGAACGCCATGGTAGTTGAAGTGACGCATCACCACTCTCCCACGACTCTCGCATAGCGCCTACGGTGAGTAAGTGCTTATCTTCGTTAAATGGAACTTCAACATATAAGCCAGCCGTTGAGCTAGTTGGTAGTCTTATCGTATCGGCAACCGGTATACGCATCTCATGGCGGGGGCGTATTTTATGGCTAAATCCTACACGATAGCCCCCTCTATCCCACCAGCTAACTACTTCAAATTCATGACTTCTGACACGCTGCGACAAAACTCCGTAGTCAAGAAGACCTTTGTTGTAGTGCACAATCGCTTCAACGTTAAACATCGGCGCTATTTTTTGGCTGAACGCTAATTGATATTGCTTCTGCTTACAGCCTTTAAATTTAATCTTATTTTTGGTGAGGGTCAGAGAGAAGGTATCATCGCTGTCTGAATATTTGTTGAGCCATTGCTGAGCCTTTTCAACCACAGAGGCATTAGCTGCTCCTGCCATTAATAGACATGGGCAAACACACATTACTAAAAAGGACTGGTGTAAACGTCTCATTTTGATTGCCTCTGAAATTGTGGTTGGCTACAACTTGTTCAGTCACAATTTGAGTATAGACGGTAGTACGGCCAGTTGGGTATTAGCCATTTTACTAACATGGACTAAAAGATAACTTTAAAGGAATGATGATAAGTCACACAACCAGTGACGACGTATGCACACGATAAGCTAGCCGCGCTGACATATCAGGGGGTGCTTACCTTGATACAACCTGTGAGCTAGATAGAGATGCTTTGCGCTCTTCCGTCGCTTCCTCGCTAAACCAATAGGTGCCGTTAGTATCCACACACACACCTTCAACTTGCTTATATTGTTTTATTGGCCAAACATTAAGAAGCGCATAGTCTTGCGAGATTTGTGCGATAAACGTAGCAAAATTGCCAAAGGGGTCTGATTTATAACCTGTGATAACAAACTTGCCTTGATGACGGTCGAAGTCAACGCCCGTAACCACACCAGGCAGGCCATCAATTGATGTAAAAGGGCTGATAGTTTGTTCAATCTCCCCTTCGTTAACTTTGTAAACATGAGTTATGCCCGTTCTCCAGCTTTTCGAGAACAAGAGAAGTTCATCACCATGCTTAACCATTGCTTCTGAATCAAAATCATGAGCGTATGGGATATTAATGTTAGCGTTATTACCCGCATATTTTAGCGTAAAGGTGGTAATTTCATTTGCGTTACGGCGACTTACTTTGTGAACCTCTACCTTTTCTCTGTTGCCTTTGTTGTTTCCGACATCGGCTATATAAAACGACGTGTCGTCAGCCGTTATGGCTTCCCAGTCTCTATTAGTAAGCGGTAAGCGCGTGCGCTCAATTATTTCACCTTGATAGTTAATGCGATAAATAACGGGCGCATTTCCGGAATCGTTGAGCGAAAACATGCTATCGACGTCGCAAAATAAACCAGAGGTTTCTGACAGTTCTTCAGGTAATTTAACAGTACTGTTCACGATCAATGAAGCAATTGGAGTGGGATATTGAGTCGCGCATGCCGAGATTAGCAAAAGCGCTAACGGTAAAAGCGTAAGTTTAAAAAAGCGGCTCAAAAAAATAACTCCAGAATAAACGATAAGTACAAATAATAACAAAGCTTGAAACATCAACATGCATATTACAACGCTAAAGACAGTCTATTGGTCTAAACTTCTTACCCAAGCGTATATCGCTGTAAGCTTAACTTGTTCTAAAGTCTCAGTATGATAAATGATTAAGCTAATATACGATGGAATAATAACAACTTCTTAAGGATTCACTTTGTCAGACCCGCTTCTCTCACTCGTTGCAGTAGGGCTATTGTCCATTACCTGCCAATACTTAGCTTACAAAGTTAGGTTGCCCGCTATTCTGCCATTGTTAATTGTTGGTATCGTTGTTGGACCAGTGTTTGGTGTGCTTAATGCAGACGATCTATTTGGTGACCTACTGTTTCCGGTTGTTTCTCTTTCTGTCGCCATTATCCTGTTCGAAGGCTCACTGACGCTAAAATTTGGTGATATTGCCGGCCATGGCAATATGGTGAGGAATCTATGCTCTATCGGTGTATTAGTCACCTGGGTGGTTGCCGCGACAGCCGCACACTATAGCCTAGACCTTTCATGGCAGTTGTCCTTTTTGTTCGGTGCTATCGTTACTGTAACTGGCCCTACCGTTATTGTTCCCATGCTAAGGACAGTTAGACCAAAAACTAACCTTGCCAATATCTTACGTTGGGAGGGGATTGTTATCGACCCTATTGGCGCTTTGCTAGCGGTGCTGGTATTCGAATTTATCGTAGCGTCACAAGAAACAGCTATCACACATACGCTCATTGCCTTTGGAAAAACCGTTGGTATTGGGTCTGTATTGGGACTTGCCTCAGGCTATTTACTGGGTCTATCTATTCGTAAGGAATGGATCCCTCACTATTTGCTCAACACCGCTGTGTTAACCGTTATTTTAGGTGTATTTGCTGCATCAAATTACGTAGCACATGAATCGGGCCTTTTGGCTGTGACCATCTCTGGCATGGTGTTAGCCAATATGAAAGATGTTGATGTAGAAGACATCCTCGAATTTAAAGAAACCTTAAGCGTGTTACTTATTTCAGGCTTGTTCATATTGCTTGCCACCCGACTGAACTTACAGTCTGTCATCGATGTAGGATGGGGCTCGATTGTGGTGCTAGCCGCTATTATGTTTGTAGCTCGGCCTCTGTCAGTATTAGCATCATCCATTGGTACTGGGCTTAAGCTTAATGAATTAGCGTTGCTAAGTTGGATTGCCCCACGTGGTATCGTTGCTGCAGCAGTCTCAGCCCTGTTCTCTCTTAAGCTTGAAGAAATCGGCTACGAAGGAGCGGGCATTATAGTGCCTATCGTATTCATGGTGATTATCGCGACAGTTGTGGTACAGAGCCTTACATCACGCACCGTTGCGTCGTTACTTAAAGTACGTGCCCCTGCTCCAACTGGCTACCTCATTTTTGGTGGCAGCAAATTTAACCGCGCCTTGGCGTGTGAAATGCTAAATCAAAAATTAGACGTGACAATTGCAGATACCAACTGGGATGCCATTAGAGAAGCGCGCATGATGGATATTCCGGTGTATTTCGGAAACCCTATGTCCGATCATGCAGCCCGACACCTCGATTTAAACACCTTTGGCACTGTATTAATAATGTCGCCCTACAAACAATTGAACCCGCTTATTGCCTATCACTTTGAATACACTATGGGTAAGGACAAAGTGTGGGCGCTTACTAATAACGAGCAGTCAACGCGACCTAGTCACCAAGTAAGCGAACAGTACGCTAAAAAGCTAACGTTATTTGATGAAGGTGTAACTTATGGTTACTTAGCGTCTGCTATAGCCCGTGAATCTGCGGTTAAAACTACCCGTCTTTCAGAAGAGTTTACCTTTGAGCAGTATACGAAGCAGTATGGCGAGCGCGCTACGCCACTTATTGCCATTAACGCCGAAGGTAAAAGCTACACCTTTATTAACGGAAACAGCATTCAGCCGAAAGCTGGCTGGCGTGTTATCAGCTTGATTGAGCCAGAGCCTGAACAAAATGTAGAAGAGTAAAAGTAAGAAAACCTCCTGCCAGCCGGCAGGAGGTCTCTCCCTGGAGAACACGTAACACAGTGCCCTTTTTAAAAGTGCGTAGTTATTTGGATTTTACTGTTGTTACACTGTCGTTGTCTCTATAGCAAAGAGTAGACCAAACTAATAAAAAGCATATCTTACAACCACTTATATTAATTTACACGTTCTAGCTTTGCAGCCATCTCAAAGAAGCCCCCATTAAAGTGCACAATGCGCACTATTTAGGGGCCCATTTTTTAACCATAAAACAATTAGTTAACGTATTTTCGTATACACTTAACAGTAGACTCGAGAGCACCGCTATTTTCTTCCAAGACTTTACGACCAGCTCGTCCTGCCTTTTCTCGCTCACTCGGGTTATGTAACCATCTACTAAGAACCGTTGATATTGTTTCTCCACTTTCAACTTTTACCAAGGCGCCGCATTCTTCTAAGTAACTGCAGATAACCGGATTATTATAAGTGTGAGGGCCCATTATTATCGGAATGGAAAAGCTTGCAGGTTCAAGGGCATTGTGTCCCCCTCTATCAGCTATTGAGCCGCCAACGAAAGCGAAAGAAGCTACCGCATAGGCATCGTTTAATTTCCCCATCTCATCAAGCAACACCACATTGGTATCTTCTGGTACAGATTGCACCTGAGAAGTTCGCACAAAGGGTAGTGATTTAGCTTCAATAAGTTTCGCTACTACATCGAATCGCTCGGGGTGACGCGGAACAATAATTACTTTTAAGGAAGGACTTTTTTGCCACAACTCTTTGGCCGCTTTAAGTACTGCTTCCTCTTCAAGGTCGTGAGTACTTCCTGCAACAAGTATAGGGTAATCTGCTTGATTCAAACCTAAGAACGAATGGCCCGGAACTGTAGCAGAGGCAACTTGGTCGAACTTGATGTTGTTAGTAAGCGTAAGCTTTTTATCAGGCACCCCAAGCCATGCGTAATTTTTGTAGTCGCGCTGCCCTTGGGCGCATATATGGTAAAGCTTAGCGAGCATAGGGTTAAACAACTTACCAATCTTTTTATAACGTCTGGCAGACCTATCGGTCATGCGAGCGTTGACGACCATTACAGGTATATCTCGTTTCCAGCATGCATGGATGAGATTAGGCCATAACTCTACCTCGGTAATTAGCACAGCTTTGGGCTGAATTCTTTTTAGCATTCCTGCCATGGCCATGTGTAAATCGTAAGGTAAATAAAAGTGATGCACACTGCCACCGAATATTGCCCGAACACGCGCAGAGCCTGTAGGCGTAGTGGTAGTCACCGTAATCTGACAATCGGGTTCTTCTTGCATAATACGCTTAATCAAACAAGAAGCTGCAACTACCTCTCCCACAGAAACGCAGTGAAATAAGTAACCGTCTTTTTTAGGCGCATGGGCGACGAAGCCAAAACGTTCAAACCTTCTTCGGTTATAGTCTTTGTTTCTGGTAGCACCTCTTAACATCAGCTGCAAAAAGGCGAAGGGAATAATGAACACCAATATCAGCGAATATCCCCATCGGCATATATCTTCTATTAGTGTGGGTTTGTAGCCGTTACGCTCGGCAGCAAACATAAATTGTCCTTAATGGTAAAAATAAACGCATACATAATCGTTAATACAATGTGCGTCATTAAAGTGTCGTCAAACTGTGATGTTATTGCTAGCTAGTTAGCTTCACGTGAATTTCGAAAGCCTATTCTAATGCCTAAAGACGTACAACAAATTCTTTTTATCAGGCTTAGCGCAATTGGCGATATTGTAATGGCTTCTGGCCTACCGTCTAGCATTAAGCAAAGTTATTCCCAAAGTGGTAAGACTGTTGAATTAACCTGGCTAGTAGAAGCCCCCTATGCCGAATTAGTTAGCAGCCACCCCTATGTCGACCACGTTATTCTGTGGCCCAAAAACGAATGGCGCTCTCTGTTAAAGGCTAAAAAATACTGGGCGCTTTTTAAAACTATAAAAGCGTTTAGACAGCAGCTCAGAGAAAAGAACTTCAAAGTGGCAATTGAAGCACAAGGTCTGTTGAAAAGTTCCTTGTTCGCTTACATCAGTGGTGCTTCAGAGCGCGTAGGTTTTAAAAGCAAGGAAAATAGCCAAAGATTACTTACGCTCGCGGTAGATAAACCAACATCACAACAGATTAGCAGCGAATATCGACATCTTGCTAAAACACTATATTCACTTTGCAGCACTGAAAATAATGATAGCTCAGGCTATGAAATGTGCATTAGATCAAGTAGCGCTGCCATGCAGTCAGCGATATCAAAAACTAGGCATTTAGGTTTAACACAACCTTTTATAGCCATCGCGCCTTTTACCACTCGCCCTCAAAAGCATTGGCCTTGTGAACACTGGCAAAATTTAATTCACAAGATACGCAAACACTCTAGTTTACCTATCGCTATTTTGGGAGGCCCTGGAGATACTGCAAAAGCTGAAGCCTTAACCTTTGAATGTAACGGGGTAGTTTCGCTGGCAGGAAAAATTAGTTTAGAGGAGTCTGTAAGCGTGCTATCGCTTTGCCATGCGTTTGTCGGTGTAGATACGGGTCTTACCCATTTAGCAACAAGCTATAAAAAACCTACTATTGCCATTTTTGGTTCTACGAGACCCTACACTATCACTGACAATGCAGATACCCATGTATTGTTTGAAGATATGCCTTGCGCACCATGCAAACGAAAACCCACGTGCAATGGGCGCTTTGACTGCATGAAGCGAGTGACACCTAACCATGTCTTTAATCAGCTTAAACCATATATAAACCACTAATATGAGCAACAGGCATTCTTTCAATATTAACGTGTTGCATATCGAATTAGGAAGGCATTTATACGGTGGTGCGAAGCAAGTAACTTATCTTATCGATGCGCTAGATAAAGACAGTAGGTTTACCCAACATCTTGTTTGTGCCGCTAATAGCGAAATCAGTCGTTACGATTTTCACGGCTGTAATACCCACCCTATAGGCTACAAAGGCGATACCGACCTAATAGGCTTTAAGCGTTTGCTTAATGCTGTAAAACGTACTAAGCCCGATGTGATTCACGTACATAGTAGACGAGGCGCTGATGTCTGGGGCGCACTTACAGCAAAATTCACTGGAATACCGGCGGTATGTACCCGACGTGTAGATAACACTGAAAGTATATTCGCTCGCTTTAAATATCGAGAATACGAAGCTGTTATAAGCATATCGGAGGGTGTGTACAGAGTTGTCTCAGAGCATTGCGAAAAAGTAAAATACCAAGGGGTTATTCACTCTGCCGTCGACCAAGAAGAATACGGACAGCCGGTTGACCAGCAGTGGTTAAGAAGTACGTTTAATATTCCTCAGCATCACTTCATTATCGCTAATTTTGCACAATATATCCCCCGTAAAGGGCAGGCCGATTTGATACTCGCTATGCGGGAACTAACAACGCAATTCAATAACCTAACTTGCCTTCTTTTTGGTAAGGGCTCGCAAGAAGAGCACTATAAGTCGTTGATCGACAGTTACAACCTGCACAGTAGCGTAAAGCTGTGCGGGTTTACAAACGACGTTGCTAGCATATTGCCTAATATAGACGCTCTGGTTCACCCCGCTTACGCTGAAGGCCTTGGCGTCATACTTCTTCAAGCAGGGATAAGCAAATGTGCTGTTGTATCAACCCCCGTTGGCGGAATTCCGGAAATTATAAAACACAAGGAAACGGGTTTAATGGTAAGTCCTGGAGATGTCAGCGGGCTTGTGCAAGCAGTAAGCTCATTGATAGCGGAACCCGAGCAAAAGATAGCGTTAGGCAAAGCACTTCATCAGCATGTGATAACACACTTTAGCATAGAGAATATGGCAAGAGAGTATGCCGCGCTTTACCACCAGATTGTGAACGCGTAAGTGAAAGGAAGCGTGAGTGCTTTTTTGGACAGGTCAAAGAAAACAAAAAAGCCGCTCGAAAGCGGCTTTTTTAAGACTTTGAAAAAAGTTAGCGATTAAACGCCAGCTTTTTCAACAACGTCAACTAGCATCCAAGACTTGTTCTTAGATAGCGGGCGACATTCACGTACTGTTACTACGTCACCTTGGTTGCACACGTTGTTTTCGTCGTGGGCGTGAAGCTTAGTAGAGCGCTTGATGAACTTCCCGTAGATAGGGTGCTTAACAAAACGTTCAACTACAACAGTGATGGTTTTGTCCATCTTGTTGCTAACCACACGACCTTGTACTGTACGAATTTTTTGCTCAGTCATTACGCATCAGCCTTTTGAGTCAGAATGGTTTTAACACGCGCGATGTTACGACGTACTTTTCTCAACTGATCAGTTTTTTCAAGCTGACCTGTTGTGTGCTGCATGCGTAGGTTGAACTGTTCGCGTAGCAGGTTAATCAACTCTGCGTTCAGCTCTTCTACGCTTTTGTCTTTCAGTTCAGTCGCTTTCATTACATCACCGTCCGAGTTACAAAGGTTGTTTTAAATGGCAGTTTAGCCGCTGCCAATTCAAACGCTTCGCGTGCAAGATTTTCAGGAACACCTTCCATCTCGTAAAGAACACGACCAGGCTGAATTTGGCATACCCAGTACTCAACGTTACCTTTACCTTTACCTTGACGCACTTCAAGAGGCTTCTCAGTAATTGGCTTGTCAGGGAAAACTCGAATCCAAATTTTACCTTGACGCTTAACGTGACGAGTCATAGCACGACGCGCTGCTTCGATTTGGCGCGCAGTCATTCGACCACGGCCAACTGCTTTAAGGCCGTAAGTACCAAAGGCAACAGTGCTACCCGCTGCGAAGCCGCGGTTGCGGCCTTTGTGCATCTTACGGAACTTCATGCGTTTTGGTTGTAACATGATTAGCCCTCTCGCTTAGCGTTGCGGCCTTTCTTCTTAGGTTGAGCAGCTGGTGCTTGCTCTTGAGTTGTAGGTAGACCACCTAGAACTTCACCTTTGAAGATCCATACTTTAACGCCGATGATACCGTAAGTAGTTGACGCTTCAGAGGTTGCGTAATCGATGTCCGCACGGAAAGTGTGCAGAGGAACGCGACCTTCACGGTACCATTCAGAACGTGCAATCTCTGCACCGCCCAAACGGCCGCTAACTTCAACTTTAATACCTTTCGCGCCTAGACGCATTGCGTTTTGAACTGCGCGCTTCATAGCACGACGGAACATAACACGACGCTCTAGCTGGCTAGAGATGCTGTCAGCTACTAGCTGGCCATCTAGCTCTGGCTTACGTACTTCAGCGATGTTGATCTGAGCTGGCACACCGGCTAGCTTAGATACGTAGTTACGCAACTTCTCTACGTCTTCACCTTTCTTACCGATTACTACGCCTGGACGAGCAGTGTGAATAGTCACACGGATGCTCTTAGCAGGACGCTCGATCACGATTTTAGAAAGTGAAGCGTTCTTTAGTTGCTTAGTCAGATACTGACGTACCTGATGATCGTTATACAGGTTGTCTGCATAGTCTGCAGTATTAGCGTACCAGGTAGAAGTCCATGGTTTGCTGATACCCAGGCGTATACCTGTAGGATGTACCTTCTGTCCCATTATCTACTCCTAGTTATCCGCTACAACCACAGTGATGTGACTGCTGCGCTTAAAGATACGATCAGCACGGCCTTTAGCACGTGGCTTGATGCGTTTCATAGTTGGACCTTCGTCAACGAAAACCTTGGCAACGACTAGCTCGTCGATGTCCGCGCCTTCGTTGTGCTCTGCGTTAGCAATCGCAGATTCCAAAACTTTCTTTACTAGCGCTGCGCTTTTCTTCGGGCTGTACGCAAGAACTTCTAAAGCTTTCTCTACGTGTAAACCGCGAATTTGATCCGCAACCAAGCGTGCCTTTTGAGCCGACGTGCGGGCAAAACGGTGTTTAGCTAATGCTTCCATCTTCCTACCCCTTAACGTTTAGCTTTCTTATCCGCGACATGGCCGCGGTAAGTACGCGTTGGCGCAAATTCGCCCAACTTGTGGCCGACCATTTCGTCACTAATAATGACAGGTACATGTTGGCGACCGTTATGGACCGCAATGGTCAACCCAATCATATCTGGGATGATCATAGAACGACGAGACCAAGTTTTGATTGGTTTACGTTCGTTCTTTTCCACTGCAGCCTCTACCTTCTTCAGCAAGTGAAGGTCAATAAAAGGACCTTTCTTGAGAGAACGTGGCATGGTGAATCCTCGCTATTACTTGTTTCGACGACGTACGATAAGCTTATCAGTACGCTTGTTGCTTCGGGTTTTCTTACCTTTGGTAGGAACACCCC
Organism: Alteromonas sp. ABH4_453; assembly: GCF_056160665.1. Taxonomy (NCBI): domain Bacteria; kingdom Pseudomonadati; phylum Pseudomonadota; class Gammaproteobacteria; order Alteromonadales; family Alteromonadaceae; genus Alteromonas; species Alteromonas sp. ABH4_453. The sequence goes on along the minus strand of NZ_JBSWXP010000009.1, from coordinate 12,221 downwards.
AAGGAGTTACTGGGTGACGACCGCCTGATGTACGACCTTCACCACCACCGTGTGGGTGATCAACCGGGTTCATGGCAACACCACGAACGGTAGGACGAATACCACGCCAGCGTGTAGCACCAGCTTTACCTAGTGAACGAAGCATGTGTTCTGCATTACCAACTTCACCAATGGTGGCGCGGCAATCAGAAAGAACTTTACGCATTTCGCCAGAGCGTAGACGTAGGGTAACGTAGTTTCCGTCACGTGCTAGGATCTGAGCGTAAGCACCAGCAGAACGTGCGATTTGTGCACCCTTGCCAGGCTTCATTTCAATTGCGTGTACAACAGTACCTACAGGGATGTTACGCATAGGTAGCGTGTTACCAGACTTGATCGGAGCGCCCGAACCAGACTGGATTGCATCACCTGCTTTCATACCCTTAGGAGCCAGAATGTAACGACGTTCACCGTCTGCGTACAATACTAGTGCAATGTTTGCAGAACGGTTTGGATCGTATTCTAAACGCTCAACTTTGGCTGGAATGCCGTCTTTGTTGCGTTTAAAGTCGATTACACGGTAGTGTTGCTTATGACCACCACCAATGTGACGAGTGGTAATACGACCATTGTTGTTACGACCGCCAGATTTGCTGTTCTTTTCAAGCAAAGGTGCGTACGGTGCACCTTTGTGCAGGTCAGGATTTACGACCTGAACAACGTGACGACGACCGGCAGAAGTTGGCTTAGCTTTCAATAATGGCATTTCTAATCCCCTTCTTACTCAGCACCACCGACAAAGTCGATGTCCTGACCTTCTTTAAGAACCACGTAGGCCTTTTTCCAGTCGCTGCGCTTACCGAAAGACATGCCGTGACGCTTGGTTTTACCCTTAACGTTCACAGTACGAACACCTTCAACTTCAACTTCAAACAGTTTTTCAACTGCAGCTTTGATTTCAGCTTTGTTCGCGTCTTTAGCTACTTTAAATACAACTGTGTTGTTCGCTTCAGCAGCCATTGTAGACTTTTCTGAAACGTGAGGTGCTACTAGCACCTTCAGTAGACGTTCTTCTTTCATGCTAACGCCTCCTCAAGTTGTTTAACCGCATCAGCAGTAATTAGCACTTTTTCAAATGCAATCAAGCTCACTGGGTCGATGCCTGCTACGTCACGTACGTCAACTTTGTACAAGTTGCGCGCCGCTAGGAACAAGTTCTCATCAACTTCTGGAGTAACGATTAGAACATCATTTAGTTCATATTCGTTAAGTGCAGAAATAAGAGCTTTAGTCTTAGGTGCGTCAACACCGAACTTCTCTACAACAACCAAACGGTCTTGACGGATTAGTTCAGACAGGATGCTCTTAAGTGCACCGCGATACATTTTCTTGTTAACTTTTTGGTCAAAGTCACGAGGCTTTGCTGCGAAAGCACGGCCACCGCCAACCCAAATCGGGCTACGGATTGTACCAGCACGTGCACGGCCAGTACCTTTTTGACGCCATGGCTTCTTACCGCCACCACGAACTTCAGCGCGAGTTTTCTGCGCTTTTGTACCCTGACGAGCGCCTGCACCGTAAGCTACAACTACCTGGTGTACCAGGGCTTCGTTGAATTCACGTCCAAAGGTCGCTTCGGATACTTCAAGAGCGCTTTGCGCGTCTTTCAATGTTAATTCCATCAGTTCACTCCCCAGACGTTACGCTTTAACAGCTGGCTTTACGATTACATCGTTGCCAGTTGCGCCAGGTACGGCACCTTTAACTAGGATAAGGCCGTTCTCTACGTCAACACGTACAACTTCCAAAGACTGAGTAGTCACTTGCTTGTTACCAAGCTGACCAGCCATTTTCTTGCCTTTGAATACTTTACCTGGTGATTGGTTTTGACCAATTGAACCAGGTGCGCGGTGTGACAAAGAGTTACCGTGTGTCATACGCTGTGAACTGAAGTTCCAGCGTTTGATAGCACCTTGGAAACCTTTACCTTTTGATGTACCAGTTACATCAATCTTTTTAGTGTCGTTAAAGATTTCAACAGTGATTTCACTGCCTACTTCAATATCGGCACCTTCGTTTTCTTCTAGGCGGAATTCTACTAGAGTGCGTCCAGCTTCAACACCAGCTTTAGCAAAGTGACCTGCTTCAGCTTTGTTGATGCGGTTAGCTTTCTTAGTTCCAGCAGTAACCTGAAGAGCGCGATAACCGTCAGTTTCCTCAGTACGAAGCTGAGTAACGCGGTTTGGGGTCGCTTCAATAACAGTCACAGGGATAGACGTACCATCTTCAGTGAAGATGCGAGTCATACCCACTTTACGACCGACTAGACCAATCGCCATTGTTATAACCCTCTCTTATTAGCCCAGGCTGATTTGAACATCAACGCCAGCAGCCAAGTCCAAACGCATCAACGCGTCAACTGTTTTATCAGTTGGCTCGATGATGTCTACCAAACGCTTGTGAGTACGGATTTCATATTGATCACGCGCGTCTTTGTTAACGTGCGGAGAAATCAGAACTGTATAGCGTTCTTTGCGAGTAGGTAGAGGAATAGGACCACTTACCTGAGCACCAGTGCGTTTCGCAGTTTCAACGATTTCAGCCGTAGACTGATCGATCAACTTGTGATCAAACGCTTTCAAACGAATGCGAATTCTTTGATTTGGCATCGATTAAGCTCCAATCGAAAGAACAAAAAAATTCACCTTTTCTCTTCCATTAATTCCGGAAAGAAAAGATGTGCGTAAACCGATGGTTCCCTATCGGAACCCTGTTCTTTTTTCTAGCACGCCAGCAACAGGCTAATCAGTAATGATGAATCCGTTACTTCGGCAACCACCCTAAAAGCAGTGAGGTTGCGGCTAAAAACTTCATACCCTAATTGGGCAGTGGGCGCGAATTATACAGAAAGCAGAGGGCAATGCAAGAGGCAGTTTGCTTTTTATACACATATTTTTACGCTATAACAGTGTATGTAACTGTCTATAAGTAGTATTGTTGGTTTTATGGTAACAGGATATCTTGATACCCTAGCGTAAAACATGCTTATAGCGTCAAAAGCGTAAAGGAATAGGCGCCAACATTATTAGTAGCGAGAATATGGAAGTAGTAAATAACCAGCAAACATATGCACAAATAAAGCGCATCTTAAATAACCACTCTACGTTGTTAGATGCCTACGGCCTATTAGAACCTATGATACTTGGCTTGTTTGACGCCACACGCATGAGTATTTTTCAACGCCGTCGTCAACACCAAGACCTAGTCGCCAGATTTAAAACAGGTAAAGAAACCCTAGAGATAAAAGTACCGATTAGCCCCATGTCTATTGCTGGCTACGTTGCGCTTTCACAAAAGCCTGTTGTCATTGATGACCCGTACAACCCTACCCTACTTCAAAGCATTCACCCTCGTCTTCGATTTGCCGATAAATTCGATAAAGACAATGACTTTAGAACTCAAAACATTCTTTGCGTACCAATAATGAACGCTGGGGTGTTAATGGGTGTTATTCAGATCATCAATAAGGCAAGCGGCGGGTTTACCGAAGAGGACCTCAAACGTGGGAATGCATTAGCGCTTATTCTTGGTGATAAATTCAGGTTTGAATTAGGCGGCACCAATAACCCATTTGACCTTTTGGTTCACAAAAGCTTACTAGAAGAAGCGACCCTTGCAGATTTACAAGCGACCACACCAGACATTCGCGCTTTGGTGCAGCGGTTAGTATCTGAACATCGTATATCGGAAGATGAAATTGGTAACTCTCTTTCAATTCACTATCAAGTGCCGTTCATTTCTTACCTGCCGGAAAAATATCACAGATTTGAAAACGAAAGTCGCCTAAACGTTTCTTACCTTAAGCGAAACTATGTTGCAGTTATCGCCGATGCACAAGATAAACCCATTGTGCTAATGGCTGAGCCAAACAATGCCGCGCTCTTAATGGAAATTGAAAGCGCTATGGGCATAGATAGCTACGAAATCGCGGTAAGCTTACCCAACCTTATTCTTCAATATCTGGGGGAGAATAGCGGAGGTGGCGGCCCTGGTGAAATGAGCGACATCCTTGATGAAATTGGCTCATCCACCGACGAAAATGAAGATCAGATTGATGAGCTTTCAGACGATGCCCCAGCAGTTGTCCGCTTAGTAAGTCGTATATTGCACGATGCTAAACGTTTAAACGCCTCAGATATTCATATAGACCCTGAAAAGAATGCTCCTACTCGTGTTCGCATGCGCGTGGATGGCGTATGTCGCGATATGAACCAGGTACCTCACTCGCACCATAACGCAGTAATTGCGCGTATTAAGATAATGTCGAACCTTAATATCGCCGAAAAGCGCGTACCTCAGGACGGCAAGCTTGCATTCAGAATGAACGGTAAACTCGTAGAGGTGCGTGTGGCTACTATTCCCACCGTTGCCGGTGAAGGTGTAGTAATGCGTATTTTGGCATCAGGCGGTGCGATGCCTATCGACAAGATGAACCTGGCCCCTACCAACCGCACTAGGTTGGAAGAAATGATTAAAAAGCCACACGGCATTTTGCTTGTTGTAGGCCCCACAGGTTCCGGTAAAACCACTACGCTCCACGCTATATTAGGATATTTGAATACGCCTGAAAAGAAAATTTGGACGGCTGAAGACCCGGTAGAAATCACCCAGCCAGGGCTACAGCAGGTTCAGGTAAGCCCTAAAATTGGCTTTAACTTTGCCGCAGCCCTTCGGGCATTCTTACGTGCAGACCCAGATATCATTCTTATTGGTGAAATGCGTGATAAGGAAACCGCTCACGCTGGCATTGAAGCCTCACTAACTGGTCACTTAGTACTTTCAACGCTGCACACTAACTCAGCGCCAGAAACCATCACCCGTTTACTTGACCTAGGTCTTGATCCGGTAAACTTTTCAGACGCATGCGTAGGTATATTGGCCCAGCGACTTATAAGAACCTTGTGCGGGAACTGTAAAGAGAAGTACGTGGCTGACGAGAAAGATATGGCGTTTATCGAACGCCAATACGGTCAAGAACACTTGTCAGAACTGAACATTCAGGCCCCACTTGAACTCTACAGAGCCAAAGGCTGTGAAGAATGTGGAAATACAGGTTATAAAGGCAGAACAGGTGTGCACGAATTATTGGGGATGACACCAGAACTTCGCTCAATGGTTTATAAAGAAGCCAGCGTTTCACAAATGAAATCACAAGCTGCCAAAGATGGTATGCGCACCCTTGTGCAAGATGCAATTTTCAAAGTGTTAAAAGGCGATACTGATATAGCACAAGTCCAAATTATTGGCGGTGAGTAATTTTTTATTAAGAAAGTCATGCTGTAAACAATTAATAATCTGTACTTAAACACGGTTTGTTAAAAAATAAAAATTATCGTATAACTAAGCAAAAAAGGGAGGGAAACCAATGAAAAAGCTTATTGTTGCCTTTACGGCCATATCTTGTCTTACTTTGTCTTCACCTGTGCTAGCGCAGTCCAAAACCAAGAATCACATTTGGAAGTCGGAGTATCTTTCAACGCTGGATTTAGGGCTACATGCGCTAAAGGCAGAAAAGTATGAGAAAGCGCTGGAGAAGCTTACTGAGTCTGCCAAGATGGGTAACAAAGAAGGTCAGTACTATCTCGCGCAAATGTACTTCCAAGGTTGGGGAACACCCGTTAATTATGAAGAAGGCTGGCTATGGCTAAGTGTAGCTATGGAACAGAAAACAGCAGAGTGGAATCGCTCTTATCGTCAAATCAAAGACGCCCTACCTGAAGAGTATATTAAAGCGCTAGAACCTTACGTCGAAGAATATATCAACCTTTACGGTGCGGAAGCGCAAGATTTAAGATGTGAAAAGCGTTCGGCTATCGGCTCACATATAAAAGAAATCATTTGCGAAAAACGTTACTACTAATAGTTAACTAAATTCAGTTCAAACTGGAGTAAAGGCTGCGGTGAAAACACAGCCTTTACTACGTTTTTAAAATAAATGCTTATTTCTTAAGGTACTCTCGAATAACGTAGTGAAGGATCCCGCCGTTTTCGAAATAAGTAAACTCATTCGATGTATCAATTCTGATATCCATCATGAATGAAGTGGTTTCCCCATCATCAGAAATTGCTTTAACCTCTACCTCATCTTGTCCGCGAACAACAGCATCAATAGAAAACGACTCATTCCCTTTGAGCCCTAACGAACTCGCACTGTCACCTGATTTAAATTGAAGTGGCAAAATCCCCATTCCAATAAGGTTAGAGCGGTGAATTCTCTCGTAGCTCTCGGCTAATACTGCTTTCACCCCCATCAAAGAAGGGCCTTTAGCTGCCCAATCTCGACTTGAGCCAGTACCGTACTCTTTTCCACCTATGACAATGGCTGGTACGCCGTCATCTTTGTAACGCATAGCAGCATGGAAAATAGACATACTATCGCCACTTGGGAAGTGTGTGGTTGCACTGCCTCTTGTGCCGGGTGCTAATTGGTTTTGAAGACGCACGTTAGCAAACGTACCTCTCATCATAACCTCGTGGTTACCACGACGCGATCCATAAGAGTTAAAGTCTTTAGGCTCAACCCCTTGGGCCTGCAGGTACTCTCCGGCTGGGCTATCTTCTGCGATGGCGCCGGCTGGAGAAATATGGTCGGTAGTAATCGAATCGCCCACCTTAACCAAGCATCGTGCGTTTTCAATTGCAGTTAGAGCCTCTGGCTCTTTACCCATTACTTCAAAGAAAGGTGGATGCTTAATGTAGGTTGATTCTGGCCAGTCGTAGACCGATGTTTTACTCACCTGCAGCTCATTCCATTCACCGCTTCCTTTAAATACATCTGCATACTTTTCTTTAAACAAATCACCGGTGACGTTTTCAGCTATATATTGCTGAATTTCGTCTTCGGTAGGCCAGATGTCTTTTAGATATACCGGAGAACCATCACTCGCTTGCCCCAACGGCTCTTTAGTGATATCTACATTCATGTTCCCAGCCAACGCGTATGCAACAACCAGTGGTGGTGATGCAAGGTAGTTTGCAGCCACATCGGGATGGATACGCCCTTCAAAGTTGCGGTTACCAGATAAAACCGAGGTAACCGTAAGTTTCGCTTTTCTTATGGCGTCGGTAATGGCATCAGGTAGCGGTCCAGAGTTACCAATACACGTAGTACAGCCGTAGCCAACCAAGTTAAAGCCCAGTGCTTCAAGCGGGTCCATAAGACCTGCATCTTCTAGATACTGAGTAACAACCTGAGAACCAGGTGCTAATGAAGTCTTAACCCACGGCTTACGAGTTAGCCCTTTTTCCGCTGCTTTCTTCGCAAGCAAGCCTGCGCCAACGAGTACTGATGGATTTGACGTATTAGTACAGCTGGTGATAGCAGCAATTACAATAGCGCCATCTTCAAGGTTGAACTTGCTTCCTCTGAACTCCACGAATGAGTCGTGTTCTTCGTCCACCTCGTCTGTTGTACCCAAACCCGCTTCTGCGATGAGATCGGTTTCTTCATCAAGTACTTTCACGTCAATTTGCGAACGATGCCATTCTTCAAATGCTTCGGCCGCATTATCAAGGGCAATTCTATCTTGAGGACGCTTAGGTCCAGCAAGTGAAGGAACCACCTCATCTAAGTTAAGTTCCAGGGTCTCATGATACTGGGCATCTTTTGAGTGGTCGTCGTGCCATAGGTGGCTGAACTTTGCATATTCCTCCACAAGGGCAATTTGATCTTCGTCTCGGCCGGTGAGTCGCAGGTAATCTAGCGCTACATCATCAATAGGGAAGATTCCGCTAGTAGCCCCGTATTCAGGAGCCATATTTGCTATAGTAGCACGGTCTGCCGTAGTAAGATGCTTAAGACCCGGTCCATAGAACTCTACAAACTTTCCAACAACGCCATGTTCACGTAGTTGTTGTGTGATAGTTAGCACCATGTCGGTGGCGGTTACGCCAGCAGGTAACTTACCTGACAGCCTAAATCCAACGACCTTGGGCAACAGCATGGTAACTGGCTGTCCAAGCATTGCCGCTTCAGCTTCAATACCGCCCACACCCCAGCCTAGTACGCCAAGGCCATTGATCATAGTGGTATGCGAATCTGTTCCTACTAGGGTATCTGGGTAAACCAAGGTTTCCCCATCCTGTTCCTTAGTAAACGCGCAACGAGCAAGATACTCTAGGTTAACCTGATGCACGATACCGCGACCAGGGGGAACCACTTTGAAATTGTCAAAGCTCGACTGACCCCATTTTAGAAATTGATAACGCTCTCTATTTCGCTGGATTTCAATGTCGGTATTCTTTTCAAGCGCATCGTCTTCAGCAAAATGATCTACCATTACTGAGTGGTCAATAACCAGCTCTACTGGGTTGAGTGGATTAATCGCCTGAGCGTCGCCACCTAAACGATTAACCGCATCGCGCATGGCTGCTAAATCAACAATAGCAGGCACACCCGTAAAATCTTGGAGGATGACGCGTGCGGGAACAAAAGACACTTCGTGATCAACGTGATTATCTGTGTCCCACTTTGCTACTTGCTCAATATCGTTGCTGTTAACAAACTCTTGGTCTTCATGACGAATCAGGTTTTCCAAAAGAATTTTGATACAAAACGGAAGCCTGTCGAGCGCATATTTACTGCCTATACCGTCAAAATTAACCGCCTTGAAGTTTTTGCCGTTAACTTCAAGCTGCGAAAAAGACTTATATGTCATACGCTCACCATCCTTCTTTGCCTGTTCGTGAATATTGTGTACGTTTCAATTTTGCCAACGCTAGAAACGAGCAACGTGTTTTTCGTCGCCTTATTTTCCAATTTGTACGGCCTTAACATGAAAAAAAGTTCACCTACTATTAGTAATGGCATCGCTTTTTTAGCTATTTCTCATTATTGGTTTAAACAGACGGATTATGAAGAAGCGCTGTAACAGTTGGAAAAAGCTGACTAGGGCAGATAGCGCTTATTGGTAAGTAAGCTTGGCACATTTTATATTGAGGCTAATTGGTAAGAAAACTTCGCGTATGCACAGAGTACTTGCTGATTAAGATGGTTTACAAATATGCAACATTTCTATTTTCTTATAACGCACCAAACGGTATGCTTAAAAGAAGGTTAAACATTAAATGTCTTAATACATGCTTAGGAAAGCTTTGAGATATACAAGCATTAGTAGTAAGCAATAACAATAATAACGAAGTTATCATGACACACCCGCTAGTTAAGAAGTACAACCTTGCACCTCACCCCGAGGGAGGTTTCTATCGTCAAGTTTTCCGTTCTGAAAACGAAACTAAATCGTTTGTGCACAATGCTAGTCGACCCGCGCTTACTCATATTTATTTTCTTCTGTTAAAGGGACAAGTTAGTCGTTTTCATCGTGTGTTACATGATGAAGTGTGGAATCACTACGAAGGGGCCCCACTACAACTGTTTCAACTTGAAAAACAACAGTTGTGGGAACGTCGCATTGGTGGGCAAAGCACTGACTATGTAGAAGTTGTTAAAGCGGGGAATTTTCAGGCAGCCGCAACTATGGGTGATTACTCACTTGTCGGTTGTACAGTAGCACCTGGCTTCGACTTCGAAGACTTTAGCTTTATTGAAGAGCCATCAATGCAAGAGTGGATAAAAGTTGCTCATCCAGACCTTACCCGTTTTATATAATTATTCCCAAGTTATAGTGATAAACACACGTCTTACCTGCGATTTTGTACCAGCATAAACTGGATTTTTAAGCGCCAATCAAGGATGATAACAGCAGATTTTTAAATATACGTCTGAACGTCCAATTTCAGGAATTATCTCAGACTATTTCACTCTAACGCCGCAGGTAACCCAACTATGTATAAATTGGTACTTATTCGTCATGGAGAAAGTCAGTGGAACTTGGAAAATCGTTTCACAGGCTGGCACGACGTTGACTTGACCGACACTGGTGTAGCACAAGCAAAGACCGCAGGTCAGCTTCTTAAAGATGCTGGATTTACATTCGATCAGGCTTATACGTCTGTACTTCTTCGCGCAATCAAAACACTTAACATTGCACTTGAAGAGATGGGTCAGCACTACCTTCCAGTTGAGCGTCACTGGCGTCTGAACGAGCGTCACTACGGTGCGTTAACAGGTCTAGACAAAGCAGAGACTGCCGCTAAGCATGGTGAAGATCAGGTCAAAATCTGGCGTCGTAGCTTCGACATCCCACCTCCGGCCGTTGAAGATGACAGCGAGCACTTCCCAGGTCATGATCCACGTTACAACAATGTAGATGCTGACATCCTGCCACGTGGTGAAAGTCTAAAACTAACTATCGAACGTGTACTACCATACTGGCACGACGTTATTCGTCCAGACATCCAAGCAGGCAAGCGCGTAATTATTGCTGCGCACGGCAACAGTCTTCGTGCTCTTGTTAAGTACCTTGATGGTATGTCAGACGAAGAAGTGTTGGGTCTAAACATTCCTACAGGTGTACCGCTAGTATACGAACTAGATGAAAACCTTAAGCCAATCTCTAAAGAATATCTTGGCGATGCTGACGCTATCAAAGCAATGATGGATGCAGTCGCTAAGCAAGGCAAAGCGAAGTAATCGATTGCCTTTTTAGAAACGAAAAAGCCTGCGTTCGCAGGCTTTTTTAATGGGTGTCTGATTAGACTAGTTTGGCACTTTCACCAACCAATTGTGAGTGTCTTCGGCCTTACCCCATTGGATATCATTTAACGCCTGTCTTAGCTTCATCGTTACAGGGCCAGCTTCACCGTTACCCACCTGATACTCTCTATCATTGTGAATAAAAGTACCTACCGGTGTAAGTACAGCCGCTGTACCAGACAGCGCTGCTTCAGTGTTCGGTTTAGCTGAACGCTCTAGTAGTTCCTCTACAGTAATATCACGCTCACTCACCTTCATGCCGTGGTCTTTGGCAATTTGAAGAATCGTTGCTCGGGTCACACCGTGTAGGAAGCTAGAATCTAACCCTTTGGTAATGATTTCATCACCATCGATAAGCAGGAAGTTAGCAGCTCCGGTTTCTTGTACATCGCCATTAGGGCAAAACAGAATTTGATCAGCCTGAACTTCTGCACGCGCTTTAAGAATAGGAGGCAACGCACTGGCGTAGTTACCACCGCTTTTTACCATTCCCATGTGCGGCGCACAGCGCATGCCTGTTTCGTCTAACAACAAGCGAAGTGGCTTCAAACCGCCAGCAAAGTAATCACCAACCGGCGATAACAGGACGTATAACATAGAACTTGCCGATGGCGCTGCCGCTTTACCGATAGACGCTTCTGTGCCGATATGCGTAGGGCGGATATACATAGAACCTGGAGGCTCTGGTACTTCAGACGCATATTTAGCAACAATATCGATGATCATCTTTTCGACTTGCGCTTTGTCTACTTCAGGCAAGTTAAGTAGACGGCTACTTTGAGCAAAGCGCTCAATATTCTTATCCATTCTGAAAATGTTGACGCTGCCATCTTCGTGCTTAAATGCTTTCAATCCTTCAAAGCATGTACTTGAGTAATGAAGCACGTGTGCACCAGGGTGCAGCTGAATACTATCTGCACTGACAAATTCGGTGTCAGTCCACTTATCGTTGACAAAGGTAGCAAGTGCCATTTGTGGCATGAATACTGTACCGAATACGGCCATTAGTTCGTCCTATTTACTTCAACTTAAATAATATTCGCAAGAGTTTACCAAAAAACGTGCACATTGCTAAAAGTAAGTCGATTCTATTAAGGCTTTTATCGAATAAGAATGTCTAGAAATACTGACAACACAAACATAATGGGGTCAGAGTACATTCCGAAAATTGGGGTCAGAGTACTTTTTAAAAGATAACGCTTTAAAGTACACTGACCCTACATGTACCTATCTACCGTATTTTCAAACTGCCTATTACATGCCCTAGAGAGTTAAAGAGTTCGGATTATTTAGTTAGCCCACAATAATGGGGTCAGAGTACATTTCTCTGATTTAACGGCACTGGGGGTAAGGGAATGACTATGTTTTGATGCTTAAAGTAATAAAGTACTCTGACCCCATTTTGAGGTTTTGTTTGGGGTGATGGGGATTAATGTACTCTGACCCCAGCATTTTTCTTTCTTCCAAACGCAAAAAACCCGCCGTTAGGCGGGTTTCTCTTAATGGGACCTGGCAGTGTCCTACTCTCACATGGGGAAACCCCACACTACCATCGGCGCTAATACGTTTCACTTCTGAGTTCGGAATG
>NZ_JBSWXP010000008.1:0-249453 GCF_056160665.1 Alteromonas sp. ABH4_453 | reverse complement strand
GCACTTAATATGGCAATTAGCAGACGAGACATAGAACCAGGGTTAATCATTCACTCCGACAGAGGTGTTCAATATCGCTCTGTGCGATACCTACTAAACAAGACAGGCATGTTTCTGTATTCAGTTGTTTCAATGATTTAACAAGACAGCCATCTTTTCTAATAAAGCGACTCATCGCCTAACGCCAGTTTCGAATCAGCATTAACTGACCATTAAACAAGACCGGCATTTTGGTACGATGGCACATACGAGCCAATAAACGCGGGGCCGTACTAAACAAGACAGGCATGTTTGTGTACTTTGAATTGAATCGTACATTCGCAAAAGTATTCATAAGTGAAAAAGGTGTGGCATTCGGAATAATCCGTGAGGCTTCTCAGCCATTTCCTAGTGCTCTTGCCGAGAGAAAGGTATTGGCAGAAGATGAATCAGGAAACTATTTCATTGAAGTAAATGGGGCGGTTCATTTCTGGGATCACGAAACTAAAGACTCAGAGTTTGTCGCTAGTTCATTAGACAAATTCATTTCTGGCTGTACAGAACCTGAAACGGTTGAGCTAAAGCCAGATCAAGTTGAGTCAGTTTGGATAGATCCTGAGTTTGCGAAGCAATTCGGTATCAAACCCAAGCCCTAACAAGGCGCTCAAGCAAGGACGCAGCAAAGCTGCGCCGCTTAGCTTAGCGTTAGGCGTCATTTACTTACAGCATTAAAATGTGGGTTTAACCGTGACATTACAGGATCAAGGCTGTTTCGCTAGGTCGTCTTTGCGGCTAGCTTTCTCAGTTGTTTTAACGGCTTTAGCAACGTGCTTTTTTAAACAGCGCAACGCCAACATTTAACATCACCACTTTTCTAAACTCGCTCTTTTATCCAGCAATGTCCTTAACATCTGGCATTTCGCACAGAAAATTAAAAAGACAGGCATGTTTCTGTGACTAAACAAGACAGGCATCTTTGTGTAGCGTTAAATACACCGAAATCATCTACATGTCGATTTGGAGCCTAAATAAGACAGTCATCTTTGTGAGCCCTAATTTTAGCCTACGTATTACTACCCCTTAGTGGGGTGTTATGTTTCAAGTGGATGTCAGATGAAATTTCTCTTTATTCTTATTCTTTTAGGGTGTGTAGCTTGCACGTCGTTGGGCGCTAAAAAAAATGATGTAGAAAGCAATTTCTTTGTAGGCATCCAAAATGACGTTTTAGTATACGAAGGGTCGATAACTAAGTCTTCGAACTTAACGATTTTTCAAGCATTTGAAAAGTCGAAGGAAAAGCCAAAAAAACTTATTATTTCAAGTTCAGGTGGAGAAATTGGTGCAGGGATGGATCTCGGTGAGTGGATACACAGCAATAAACTAAATATCGAAATAAAAAATCTCTGTTTATCCTCGTGTGCAAACTATGTTTTACCCGCTGGTAATATTAAATACTTGCATAAAGACACAATTTTAATGTGGCACGGAAGTGCTTGGCAGAAACAGTGGGATACCACAGATTCTGACGAATCATTTTATTCTAGCTATTTACCCAAAATGAGAAAAAGAGAAGCTGCTTTTTATCATAGAATAGGAGTAGACAATCTTATTACTGTGTACGGACATAATGAAATGACCATGTGGGATAAATTAAAATCTTTTTTTGGCAAAGATTTAATAGGATGGGATTACAGCTTAGATGATTTAGAGCGATTTGGCATATCGAAAATTATTCTCATAGACAATCATTGGGACTGGCGCGAATATCAGCCTAAAGCTCGCAACGCGATAAAACGGATTACATTAAAAAAGAACTATTCATTTATGCTTCATAGGTTTGTAACAAACTAAACAAGACAGGCATATTTCTTTTCAAGACAGGCATGTTTCTGTATACACACCTATCTGAGTTGTTATTGAAAGCTATATTCCAGAAATAGCAAAGTCTATTGCACCAATTAGCAATTCGCGGGATTGGTCCAAAGAACCGATGCAGTCCTTTAGCGACTAAACAAGACAGTCACTATTACGGTGGAAGAACAACAATCATCAGGCTTTTCCTGCTAGTCAGTACTATTATTTCTCTGTTTTTCGTTTCTCGGATATTGGTTAAAGCTTGGATTTTACCTTACCTCAAACAGTGCAAGAACAAGTTGATGAAGCTATCAGCCATGGTTTTGACGGGATGATTGTTTACGTGGTTCAGGTGTATTGAATTATGCCTGTCTTACTTACTTGTGTTTATTCTGGGGTTCTAGGTTTCTTTGAGTTTGCCGTATTAAATGGTAAGTTTGAACCTATTTTGCGTGGTAGCAAACGTGTTATGCAGGCGTAAGGCATACCAAACATATCCAACCACAATCAAAGGAGTTTATTTGTGGAAAATTCAAACACCCGACCAGAAAATAAAGTAACAGCTACTGAGCCTAATGTGGACAATTCTAAGCTAGATAATAATCAAGACACTTTTCTAGGCTCTATATTGACATTTATCTTCTGGCTAATGATCTTTTTTGCTTTTCTATGGAATTGGGATGGTTTTTGGCAAACAGATATAAAGGGTCTAAACAATATTCAAGAAAAGTACTTTTCAAATAAATATAAAGAAGAGCAGTTAAAAATTTCAAGAGTAACTCAAAATGTGAAGGTTATTGAAAGAATAAGAGAGCGCACAGAGCAAATTGAAGAGCGACTTAATAATAAACTCATTAAAGTTGAACACAAACTGGATAATGCTTTGACCCAAAATAAAGCTATTAAGGACGAGCTTACGTCATATCTAAATCAAGAGAATTTGAAGTGTAGATATTATGATTCTTCACTTCGGATTATTGATCACTTATCAAGAAAGTACTCAGAAGAAGAGCTTAAAAGAACTGTTGCGTGTACTAATATTGAATGTGAAAACATTTTTTTCTACAGAGCTAAAGCCAAAGAAATTTGCGGGTAATGCCTAACAGGGCGCTTAGTTTGTTCCCTACGGCCACTGGGACAGTAACGCAGCGGCGCTTCGCGATGCTGCTGCGTCATTGCCCGTTAGCTCTACGTGTGTTGCTAAAGACTAATAAAGACTAATAAGACAGCCATATTTGTTTCAGGGAAATATTTGCCACCACTCACACTAACTAAACAAGACAGTCATATTTGTTACCAATCTTTTTTACCAACTAAACGGACTAAAAGAGACAGGTATATTTCTTTTCCCGCTGCATCTGTTAGAAAAGATGTAGGCAGTCACTCACAATGTCCATTTCAATGCGGTTGTATTTACAGTGACTAAACAAGACAGGCATATTTCTGAATACCCACCTATCTGAGTTGTTATTGAAAGCTATATTCCAGTAATAGCAAAGTCTATTGCACCTATTAGCAATTCGCGGGATTGGTCAAAAGAACCGATGCAGTCCTTTGGCACATCTTCGGGTATGGAACTCAGTTGTTGAGTCAGAAATAGGTATGTCTCGCCTTCGAATTCTATCTCCGGCGTTAGGTTTTTCATGTAAAGACTATTTCTAGTCTTATTCTTTGTCAGCGGTACAACTAACCTTGTTGCTAATTGGTCAATTACAGAGTTCTGAACATCTACAAGAAAAGGGTAAGCTTTATTAGTTTTTGAGCTTGGGTTTCTGTAAACATCAAACTGTGCCATTAGAAGTTCCGGTACTCATCACCTACACAACCGTTCTCAGCAACAAACTCGTTGTACGCAGCGATGGCAGCTTTGTTTTCTTTTTTCCATCTTTCTTCTTCAACGCTTTTCAACTTGTCTTTGAGTGCTTGTTCTAAGGTTGCAGACAGGTTAACTTTTAAGTCTCTAGCTTTTTGTAATAAATCGCTGTTTAAGCTTAAATTAGTCGCTTTTTTTGGGGCATGGATGTCATATAAATCTTGCATGCAATTACTCCAAATGGCCGTACATATCAAGTATACGCATGCGGATGCGCATTGTAAAAAATTCAGTCCTTAATAAGTCAGGCTTCATTTGGTACCGATGTATATATATTGTGTCCGTTTCGCTCGCTATTTAACTGCAAAGCTAACCAAGTAAGCGCATTGCACTTTGTCGACCTTGCACACGTTGCTGGTGTTGATTGTGTGCGTATTGCTCTAGGTAAGTCACTTTGCCGGCGGCGTGCTTAAAGCAAGTTTCAAACTGCGTAGTTAAAGTTATCCAATGTTCGTGTTCAATATTGAGACGCTCTAAAATAGAGGGTAGGTTATGCTCAACCTTGCCACGCTTGTTTGGGTGAATATATCGGCTGGTTATGTCTACAAGCTGTAAGTAGTCTGGAAGAGTAAAAGGTAAACCGTGTGGCATCTCTTGCCTTGGATTGCCAGCAAAAGGCATAAGTCGTTTTGGTGTTTTGCCTACCTTAGCGGCGTTAATTCGGTATTTAATACTGGTATGGTCTGATGTTTCAGGTGTTTTGGCCATCTTTGCTCGTACTGGGTTTAAATCAACATATGCCATACAAGCGGCAAGGGCTGACTCATCCAATAGTGCTTGAGATTTAAACCGTCCTTCCCAAAAATGTCCTGTGCAGTCGTCTTCTTTATTAGCCGCCCTAGCAATGTATTCATTCAGTGCACGCATAAACCAGCTGATATCAAATAGCCTTTTACGCCATACTTCAGCCGTTAACTCCACCGCTTTAATTTGAATTTCATGTAAATCTTTACGTGAATCTGCTGACATGTAGCGCTGCGAGAGTAATGTGCCTTTGTACAGTTTATGCCAACGTTGAATCACGTCTTCTGTACTCAGTGCGTCTGCTTTCTCTTTGTTTACGTGTAATACCAGGTGCGTATGATTACTCATTACTGCATAAGCACATACATCAATGGCGAACACCTCACTTAAAACATGAATACGGTCTTCTACCCATTGGCGACGATGTTCAAAGCTTTTACCGTTTTCCTCGCCACACAAGAAAGCACGACGAACACAGCGGGAAATACAGTGATAATAGGGCGTATCCGATAAACTAATTTGTGACTTTCGGGCTTTAGGCATTGCATCTGTCTGACTTTGATTAACTCGTATACCAGTTTGAATGGGGATTTAGATTAAAGAAAGTGTACGTAGGGACAGTTTGGGTGTTTTCGAATTATGGCTGTCTTGCTTACGTTGTTGTGCTCACTCTCTTGTGCTAAAAAAATTCAATAAAGTCTTTTTAAGCTGCCATAATTATTACTGGTCTGTCAGAACACCAATAAAAGGATATTACTATGACACTTTGCAAGGCTAACGCTTTTTTTATGGCTTGTTTAATTATGTTAGCGGGCTGCTCGAAAAGTCAGCAGGAATTATTGAAAGGCCATTGGGAATGTAATGGACAAGGCGATGGCGCCAAGTTCACGGGGAGTGTGGAATATGTAAGTAATGGTAGCTCAAACGTGATGTTTGAAATGAGTATGAAAGAGTCGGGTACAGAGGCTGAATTCGATGTTATAGCTCAAGGCACTTGGGAGCTCAATCAAAACGAATTACTTGAGTCATTCACTAAGCTTACGATTACCCGTTTTGTTGTAGATGGACGCAATTTACCACCTGAACAATTTCCTCAACAATTGAAAGAAGCCATTATTGGAACCGCCACGGGTTCAGAAATCATACAGTTGGATGAAAAAGTCTTATTAACTAAAAATGGGGGGGCTAAAACTACTTGTTCTCGTCAATAATCTGATAGTCTTTGAATTCTAAAAAACTAAACGCTGGCTCTGTTGTGCCAGCGAGGACTTAACAAGACACAGGACGACATCTTTGTCTAAAAGGGTCTACATTATGGGTCTGTCTAACTAGCTATTTTTAAGTCGGTATCCGCTATATATGGAAGCCCACTGTAGTGGATAAAACCAAGTTGGAATCAAGGAATGATGAAGAGATTACTAATAGTTATAACTGCTCTTGTTGTTACAGGCTGTAATGAAAGTCAGCAGAAAAACCACTCCCCAGAAATTGCATTAGCGAAGATAATCGGTAATGGAAATCAAACCGTTGTAAATGACGTTCAACTTTATCTTTCTGATAAGAATGCATACAAACTAAAACACAAAGACGGACTAGAAGAAAGCGGATTTGATGGAGCCTTTAAAAATTCATTTGACCTTACATTTGTAATTATAGAAGGTCTAAAAAGCATCAACCGTGTGGTGATTGTAGATTGGAGAGAGGATGCGCAACATGTCTTCGATTTATTAAACGATTTATCTAAAAATGTACTTTCTACTTGCAGCATATCGAGACAGCTGGCGGACGATATGATGCAAACTCAGTTCAATATATCTTACTACTTAGAATCTAGCTTTTTCTTCTCAACCTGTGCAAAAAGCATGGGGTTAGAAATTATTGGCATTGACGATGGATCAGACTCGTTCATCTTGTCTTTAATACCAAGTGGCAACGCGGCAAAACTTAAAACATATTCGCAGCAACTAAAATTGAATATAAAGACATACGATAACCGTGTGACTAGTTAGTTGGAGCGAAGAAGAACGTGCTGCGATAGCTTTTTTCTACAGCTTAAATTTTTCTGTTTTTTTTCGAGGCAAAAATGACCAAAAATGAAATACCTATTATTGCTAAACAAGCGCTGTCTGAATATCTAGAGGAACCAGGAAGCGTTCTCTATAGTAGCCATGAAACATTAAAGCCTAGTGATGTTTACATGCTCGGCTTCAATCCAGGTGGCGCAAACGGAAAGCCAGTTGAACAAAGTATTAGTTCAATGCTTACAAATACCACTAACGCCTACTTGGATGAGAGTTGGGAGAATCATAAAGGTGTGTGGGCAAGTGGCGAAGCCCCTCTTCAAAAAAGAGTTCAATGGATATTTGAAAGCCTTGGGATCAACACCAGAGATGTGTGTGCGAGTAATTTAATATTCTTACAGAGCCGCGAAGCTACAGATATTAACTTTTCATTAGCTGAAATATGTTGGCCAGTACATGAGGCAATTTTAAGCGTTGTTAAGCCAAAGCTTATAATAACTTTCGGAAACTCTGATGTTTCACCCTACGGCTTCTTGCATTCTATGTTCGGCGGCAAAGAAGATTATTTACCGTCAGGACATGGAAACTGGGCGGTTAAGGGATTTAGTTGCAAAATCAATGAACGTCCTATTTACGTAGCAGGCCTACCTCATTTAAGTCGCTACTCTCCTGTAGGTAAAACTGAAGTTATCAAGTGGCTGTCAAGTAAGATACAACAAGTCAATTAACATCGCAGCTTTGATGCAACCGCAGAAGGCTGTATCAAAGCTGTTACCTGTTATTCACTCAAAGGAATGCAAAGCATGCTCTACAAAATAGAAGAACAAGCAGAAGTATTTGAAAAGTTGGAACCCGTAGAGTTCAAAGACTTTTCTAGTTTTGGAAAATTAGAGAAAGATCTAGAAAACTTAATTGCGAACAGTATTTTAGACGTCTTATTTGAAGACGCTAGATTGATGCCGGTGTTTCAAGAACGACAATGGCAGGCAGAAGCTGACATATATGCACTGAATGAAAGTGGCGAATTAGTTATATTCGAGCTAAAGCGTGCATCTGCCGGGAAAGATGCCGTTCATCAAGCGCTAAGATATGCGCAAGATGCTGGTCAATGGAGCTATCAAAAATTAGAAAATAAGTTCAAAGAATATAGCAAAGGCGACATGTCGCTAGTTGAAGCACACAGAGAGGCTTTCAGTCTTGAGCACCAATTAGAGCCTAAAGAAATTAATAACAAACAGCACTTATTAGTTATCGGCAGTGCAGCGGATGACTCATTAATATCTTCCGTCGATTACTGGAAGAAAAGTGGTATATCTATCGATTTCTTGCCCTATAGAATTTATGAACTTGCTGGCGAAAAGTACTTTGAGTTCTTTGCGCTTCCCTATGATAAGCACAAAAACCCGAGTGATGTAAAAGGTGTATTATTTGATACAAATCGCAGTTGGAATGAGGACTCTATTTGGTCGATGATGGATAATAGTCGTCTGGAGGCGTATGGAGACGCCAAAAGGTTTGTTCACCATGTTCATATAGGCGACATTGTTTTCTTTTCCCACAAATGGTGTGGCTTGATAGCTGCTGCAAAAGTGAAAGGTGAGGTTAAAGCGCCAGACAGTGAAACTTTGTATCGAGACGTAGAGTTTTTAACTCCCATCCCAAACCGAAACGATAACACGTTGTTGGCTATGCCTTTTTCAGAAGTGAGTTCTAAAACAGGTAAAAGTTTCTTTTGGGCTAGAACGATAAAAGTACCTTACTTAACGAAAAGCGAAGCACTTGAGTTAGTCGATGAGCTCAATAATTATTTGCATCGCACCTAACAAGTTAACGCAGTTGGGGTTCTGCAAAGTCAAAACTTTAAGTATCTATCTAAATAAGATAGGCATATTTTTAATACCCCACTGTGGCAGATGGGTTACTCGATCGTTTACTGCACAACAGTCATCGAATTGAACTGGTTGGCGAATCTATGAGAAAACTAGACCAATCCGATCACTTAAGGTAAAACTGGCAAGGACGAAAAAGAAGAAGAAAAAGTGATCGGATAAAACCGAAACGACCAATCGGATTCACCGAAATACGCAGCTATAACTAATAACTAAGAAAGACAGGCATTTTATGCTTCATTGGGCCTTACATAACTAATAACGATATTTCAAAATAACTCCCTAGGAAACATGTTTCATTATGAATGTAGAGATAGTAAAAGCTGATTATAAAAATAAACAACACGCTCGAGATATCCCGTTTCTTCTAAACGAATACGCTTGCGATCCTATGGGGGGAGGGGATCCGCTAGCAGAATCAACTATGAAAAACCTTTCTGCTAAGCTTTCTAATGTTCCGCACGCTTTTAGTGTTTTAGTATACGTTGACGGCAGTCCAGCGGCGTTAGCTAATTGCTTTGAAGGGTTTTCAACTTTTGCTTGCAAACCTCTTATCAACATTCATGATATTTGCGTTCATAAAAACTATAGAGGGCTAGGCCTTAGTCAAAAACTATTGGAAAAAGTGGAGTCGATAGCTAAGGAACGTGGTTGCTGTAAAATTACCCTTGAGGTACTGAGCAATAATGATGTTGCTAAAGCAGCGTATAAAAAATTTGGATTTAGTAGTTATGAATTAGACCCAGAGGCTGGCAGCGCTGTTTTTTGGCAAAAAGCCCTAGAAGCATAATAACTCCACACACACCACACACAAAACTAGACAGGCATATTTACGTAGTGTTTTTACGTAGTGCCTCACATATATAGGATTGTTCTTAAAAAGTCAGAACGCTAAAAGGAATTTATGAAATCTCGAAGCAGAGTATTATTGAAATATATCGGGCTGCTCCCCATCGTTTTGTTGCTTATTGTGGTGAGTATCTTAGGTGAAAATCACAGAGCAAAAGAGCTTGTAGGAAATTATCTAGAAACGGTAAAGATAGGCTCTGTTGCTGAAAAATGCATCGCTCTGACCTTCGAAACTTCAAGTAGAATCGATCAAAACCCATCCTGTGAAGATCAAAGCTTCTTATTTTTACTTTCCCTAATGAAAGCGCTCGAATTAAAGGATTTTGGTAGTGTTAAATACACCACAGACCTGAGAAAATACTGGACTCCATTTAGTTCAAATAACTATGTATCTGTTCACGTTTCTTTTGAAAATCAAAGCGAACATACTCTCAAAAACATTATATTCGTAGTCGAACGAGATGGACTATCGTGGACGATTAATAAAATCGATGTTAACAATAAAGAACTCGTCAGAGTTTATGAAGAGTTCATGGTTTTAGACTTATCCCGATATGTAGAAGTTTCTGGCAATACTTTAAAAATAAAGAAAAATCAAGTGAAAAGAAGCAGTCTGTCTTACATCGACAGGATGGTAATAAAATATAATCTACAGCGGTTAAATAATTACCTCAAAGACAACTGATAACCGTATTTTTATTACCTAATTTTACCAACTCACAATACTTAAAGAATAAAGGTAGTCGCTAAAAATGAAGTGTCCAAGAACGCAAACACCGCTAAAAAGAGTCACAGTTGGTAAAGTTCCGGTTTACTACAGCACAGCATGTGGCGGTGTCCTACTCGAAAATCAGACATTAAGTGACTTTGAAAACCCGCAAGAAAAAAGAGGGAATGTGTTGGCAAAGCACCTTAGTCAGTTTCATTACGAGCTCGATTCTTTAAATAAACGGATTTCCTGCCCCAAATGCCCTGATACCATGATGTTACGCAGGTTTTATAGCCCGCTGCATGCGGTAGAGATAGATGAGTGCCCAGGCTGTGGTGCAATTTGGTTAGACACTGGTGAACTAGAAAAAATACAGTCATTAATGCTAAATGAAAAAGAACGCGCACTGCTAAGAATAGAGCTAATGAAAAAACATGAAAGGATTGAGGTGAAGGGCATGCCTCATACTCATGATAACTGGAACAAACGCGGAGATAAGGTCGATGCTTTTTTTGATTTAGCATCATACATCTCTAACAGTTGGTAGGTTCAACTACTCATAGATATATGCTCGTTCTCAAAAAGGGCACTCATTTCGGGGCTGACTTATAATGAA
Source organism: Alteromonas sp. ABH4_453 (assembly GCF_056160665.1). NCBI lineage: Bacteria > Pseudomonadati > Pseudomonadota > Gammaproteobacteria > Alteromonadales > Alteromonadaceae > Alteromonas > Alteromonas sp. ABH4_453. Next base: position 238,919 of record NZ_JBSWXP010000008.1, on the reverse strand, counting down.
AAGCACACTGTCTCTTGCACAATATGTTAAAAAACGAAATGGCGTGCCGTTGGGTGCAAGTAGTTCAATGAAAAACATGCTTTCACGCTCTTTTGGTGCCTCTTCTTTCCCAGTTTTTTGGCGCTATTGGAATCCTATCTGGGGTTACTATTTATCACGTAATGTTATGCGCCCAATTACGAATGTCTTGCCCATTTCTTTAGCTATTTTTATTACATTTCTAGTTAGCGGGGCTCTTCACGATATCGCTGTATCAATCGTTAAGTGGAAAACCATCTTTTTCTTCACGCCGTGGTTTGGGTTAATGGGATTAATAGTCATTTTTTCTAAATGGGCTGGGGTATCGTACGGTCAGGTTAGCTGGCCTGTTCGCGCATTAACTAATGCATCGTTTATTTTAGTCTCGTTAGGTATAACGTTCTTTTTGGAAACCTTGTATGCTTAACATCATACAACTAATCAGACAAGGAAAGTGATATGTGGTTTAAAGACGTAGAATTAGAATCTGAAAATATAACGCTTACTCCCTTAACAATGGCACATGCTGACGCTTTAGTGAATGCAGCGATGGACGGTGAATTGTGGAAGCTTTGGTTCACATTAGTACCTAACGCTGAAACTATTAGTGATTATATTGCGACAGCACTAGAGCAGAAAGACAAGGGGCTATCGTTACCCTTTGTAGTGATAGACAAAGCGAGTGGGGAGGTTATTGGTTCAACGCGCTTTTGCAATGCTGACCCTATTAATCAGAGGCTGGAAATTGGCTACACGTGGTACAGCAAAACGTATCAAAAGACGTCATGTAACACGGAATGTAAGCTACTTATGCTCAATCACGCCTTTGAAACTCTTGATGCTATCGCGGTAGAGTTTAGAACAAGCTGGCATAATCAAGCTTCACGTGCCGCTATTGCGCGTTTGGGCGCTAAGCAAGACGGTTTGCTAAGGAATCATCAGAAAATGCCTAATGGTGGGTATAGAGATACGGTCGTGTTTTCCATTATTAATACAGAGTGGTTAGCTGTAAAAGAGAACTTAACTTTTAAGTTGAAATCTATAATTGAATAACAAGGCTTGAACATCGGTTCAAGTCGACACTGCATATTCTAGTGCGAATTTTTGAACAAATAATGAAAAGGACTTTTTTCGTGAAATGCCCTAACTGTAAAAGTAAACTTTCACTGTGGGAGTCGTTCAAACTCAGTAATTTATTTTGTGTTACGTGCATGTCATGCTCACATGAAATCGTCAAAGATACGTCAGAATTCAAATGGCTAAATTCGACCATTCTGACTCTAGCCATTTTTGTATTTTTAGTGGTGTTCATGTCTGTTAGCGATAATGCCTGGGTAATTATTTGGATAGTTCCGATTCAGCTATATTTTGACTATCATTATGCTGCTTTGAAATCCTTGGGCGATACGAGTACTTTGAATGAACGGTAAGAATGCCTGTACTGCTTAGCTACTTGTTTAAACCTACACGTACGGTACTTCTGACAGGTATACTTTAAGCGTTCTAAGTAATACATTTAATTTGTAAATTGAATGAGAAAAAAGGAATGTACATGCCAATTAAAAAATGGATTTTTCAATACAGTATTGCTCTGCCCATGTTATTTGTTTTGTTTTCTAGCGTTCAATATACTAAAGGTCAAACGGTTTCTTACTCTGTGACATTTGGGTTAACTTGGGCCTTTATTTCCATAGCCATATTTGCCACTCGTCGTGCATACAATTTTAAAAAGCATATCGACTGCCAGTTGTGTAACGACTTAAACCAAAGAGACGCACAGAAAAAATAGGGATTTTTGTCGCGAAACGGGGATCCACGAGAACAAAGACTAAAAAAGACAGGCATGTTTCTGTAGAACAAACAGCAAGGATGAAGTCATGAGCAGCCCCAATTTTTCAAGTTATACCATTGAAGAATTATTAGACTGTAAGCAAAATATTGACAAAGAGCGCTGGCCTGAACGCTATCAAGAAATACTCGATGTCTTAGCTTCACGCGTCGAAGACCCAACTGATAAGGCGGAGCATGACGAGCTTATTTTTACGGCGTTTTGTGAAGAACTAAGAGACGACTTAACGATTACTATCGATGATAATCTCTGGCCTATTATTACATTTTTTTCAAAGCGTTTAAGACGTAGCGTTCCAAGTACCTTTCTTGATGAAGTTTGTCCAATATGTGCTGGTGAGTTGAACATTACTCATCGGTTCGGTAGTTGGAATATTGCGTGTGAAACGTGCGATATGTCGTATTCTATTCGTGAGAGACGCTCTTATTTTTAGCTATTACGGGAGCTACAACATGAGTTGTATCTTTTAATAAGCGACAGAGAAAAAACTATGGAACCCATCAACAAGTTCTGCCCTAGATCTGGCAAACCAGTAAAGCATGACTCGCTTACAGAATACAGGGGCTATACCGTTGGCTTTTGTAACTCAGGGTGCAGTAGCGATTTCGCCAAAAACAGCGACGAATGCCCAAACGATACCCAATACTTTGATGTGTTAATAAAAGAAAAGTTTGGGAAATAAACACTTGTTAACTTACTTCTAACAAGTGCTAAAGGGCTTTAAGAAGGGACAAAGATTTGACTAAAATTTTAATATTCGGAAATTCCGGTTCTGGCAAATCTACGCTAGCGCGCCATTTGTGTGATTCTCACGGTTTAGCACATTTGGATCTCGATACGCTTGCATGGAAGCTTACTAGCCCGCCCGAGAGAAAGCCCATTGAAGAGTCTGAACAAGAGATAAAGGTGTTTACCGCTTCTAATGAAACTTGGGTAATTGAAGGGTGTTACACAGACCTGCTTAAGCTTGTAGAGGGGCAGTCTTCAGAAATTATATTTATGAATTTACCCATTGAGTTGTGTATCGCTAACGCGAAAGCAAGACCTTGGGAACCCCATAAATACGATACCAAACAAGCTCAAGATGATAATTTACCCATGCTGATAGACTGGATTGCCCAATATACAAAAAGAGACGATACGTTTTCTTATACTGCGCATCAGCAGTTTTATCAAAACTATAGCGGCAATAAAAAAATGATAACGCAAAATATCCCGCACCAAGCCAGTTAAAACGTTATTCAGCTTATGAATAGGAACTTCGTTTAATTACTGTAAGCGCAATAAAATCAAGGAGGACATCAACTTGAACAGCTTTTTATCTTTTATGGGGATAGCAGCATCGGTTTGGATAGTTTTAGGCATTTACATCGCTTCTCGTTTCTATCCAAACTATAGCCACATGAAGCAATTTTGTAGTGAACTTGGTGCGTTTGGTAGCCCAACACAAAAGCTCTCACCTGCCATCAATAATTACCCGTTGGGCTTATTATTCGCTCTGTTTGGGTATTACCTCATTAGCGCACATCCAGGCCATCTGCCAACTATGGTTATCGGTGCAATGACAATAATACATGGCATCTGTACTTGGGTTTGTGGCTACTTCCCAATGGACGCCGACCCATACACTACAAGCCCTTCAAAAAGTTGTAAAATCCATACGTGGTCAGGGCTAATAATGTTAGTTTCGTTTATTTTAGCGCCGCTCATTGTTACTTTCTCTAGCTACTATTCTTGGCCGCTGAGGCTTCTGTCTGCATTAAGCGTTATTGGGTGCGTTTACTTTTCTTATAAACTAGCAAAATCGCTTGAACGAAAAACTGTACCAGGGCTTTATCAACGCCTAAGTTACGGCTGCCAAATTCTATGGTTGTTCATATACTCAACTTTTTTAATTGTGTAGTGATTGCGCAATGGTCAGTAACTGAGTTTTGAGTACGAAAATAGAAGCAAGGCCAATGGGTAAAACCTTACTCTGTGGTTAGTTAAAATTAAACAAGGAGGTTTTCATGAAAAGCGTTTTACTTTCAGCGCTTATTTATTTGTGGTCGATACAAGTATTTGCACAAACTGATTTAGAAGAACTTGGCAGACAATACTTTAAGGCGTGGTCAGCAACGCAATCTCCAAATGCTACAGAGCATGATTTAGATAGATATCTGTTGCTGCTTAGTAGTGACGTCGCTCATCAGCATTTACCGTACGATTCTGACGATTCCCGCATGCCCGATGGTAAAGCGCGCATTCGCGAGGGGATGCTTTATTACTTAGGTGCACACGTCTCTTATAACGCTCAACTTAACCACATTATACCTGCGCACAATGCGGTAGCTATTTCATACACTACAACGAGTAAGGGTATTCACCCACAAACTAAAGAACTTATTGAACTAGAGTATCAAACATTGGAAGTTCTAGAGATTGAAGATGGTAAAGTAGCAGTGATAAGAAAATATGAGGAGTAGTGGTAAGAGGTTAAGCTTAATGTTACTTTTTTGTTTCAAAAAGCTTTTTGGGTAAAGTTAGTATCTGAGTAACCTCAGAGTTGTCGCAGTAGCTACTATAGTTTTACTTGGTATTTGCTAGCCTGTTAATACTTCAACCATACAATTAAGTGCATTACATGGAAAATTATGTTTAAAAAAATATTAAAGGGATTTGGAATTGCAGTACTCACCCTTGTCCTTTTATTTGTTCTAGTCGCTGTGTGGTCAGGCTTCAAATCCTCTCAGTATGAAGAAACCGCCATTCCCTATATGGACACTGCAATAGCAGATATTTCTAAATGGGAACTACAAACGTTTAAAAAATACCTTACTGCGTCTGAACTTGAAAATATCAATGAGAGTGATTTAGAAAAGCTCGTAAGGGCTTTGTCAAAAATGGGTAAGTTAGTTGAAATTGGTGAGTATCAATTTAACACGGTGACATCTCGAGCACTGACCGGAGGTGGTTCAGGTACCTTTGTTACCTATACAGTGCCTGCAACATACGAAAACGGAGACGCCACCTTAATAATTACGCTAAAAGAAGAAGGTGATAGCTTCTCTGTTTACCATTTTAAATTAAACTCGTTAGCCCTGTTTGATTGACACTCTCTAAAGGATAACTATGAAAAGTTGTATTCATCTTCTCTTAATTTGCCTTCTAGTTGCTGGTTGCGCTTCAACAAGTAAGAAATCAGCGGATCCTGGTAAAAGTTTATTAATTATGTCTACGGACACTAGCTATATCGTTGCTGGCACACAGATTGATAAAGATAACGGCGAGGCATTGATGTCCGCCCTCGATAATACCGGGCAAAAGAAGCTGATAGTGATTGAAAAAGATATAGAGCATCTTTTAATGCTGCGAAAACAGTTTAAAACAAAGGGGTATTCACTTTTCTACATAGACAGCGAACGCCGGGTTAAAGCCGTTTCTTTATAGGCGAAATTTATAATACGGATATCACGTAGCAGTTATGAGCACACTTCTCACTCCCGTTTTCCTTCATATCGTTTGGTGTGCCTTGCTTTATGCTTTGTTAACCGTAACTCGCGCACCAGTTGTGTGGGGAGTAGGGCGAAGGAAAAACGGCGCAAACCCTTTCAGCAATATTCAGCCTAAAATCAGCGCGAACCTAAGCAATCAATTTGAGTGGCCACTATTTTTTTACATTGCCATTGTATTGCTTATCGCAAAGGATGAGCCAATAGACAGTGTGCAAATCTACTTGGCTTGGATATTTGTGATTGGCAGAGTGTTGCACAGCATTGTTCAAATATTTACCAACAATATCAGATGGCGTGGTATTGTGTTTACCATCAATTTTGTTGCTGTGTTGGCAATGTGGACATTGATTTTTATTGATAATGCCGGCTGATTGCTTAATTTTAAAAAAGGATATTTCAATGAACAGGGAAAAGTGGGCAAAAACGCGAGAGAAAGGAAAACAGCGCTTCGTTTTAGTTAACGGTGTTTTAGGGTGGGGCGTCACAACGGCTATCCTGTGGTCCGTATTAATGGAGCTTATCGAACCTTCACAGAATATTTGGGTACGGCCAATTATTGCTTTAATTATCTTCCCCATTGCAGGTATCGCCTTTGGCCACTTAATGTGGAACAAATCTGAGAAGGCTTACGAAAAGGAGACGAGTAATACTCTGTAACCTTTCTAGGCTGGCTTTTTACTTACAACCCAGTAGAGTAAAAGTTTTAATTTCTACAAGCTAATTCTGAGAAGTACATGGAAGTAACGAAAGTAAGTATTCAAAAAGCAGTAGCGAAGAATATCATCTCTGAACAGCAGGGCGTTGACCTTTACAACTTCTTTCAGGCAGAAAGCCAGCATACTCCCGCTTTCACCTTTACCCATATTCTCTATTACCTGGGCGGCCTTATCGCAATAGGGGCTATGACGTTGTTTATGAATTTGGGGTGGGAACAGTTTGGCGGGCTAGGGGTTATTTTCGTATCATTGCTCTATGCCGGTGTAGGCTTAAAGCTAGCTAACTCTTTTGCAAATAAAAACCTCATTATTCCTGCAGGTATTTGCGCAACTTTTGTTGTGTGTTTAACACCGCTTGCTATCTACGGCTTTCAACAGTGGCTTGGCCTTTGGCCCGATGATAATACGGTCTACCGTCAGTTCCATACGCGCATTAAATGGCTGTGGTTGTATATGGAACTAGGTACATTGATCGCTGGGTTGATCGTAGCTTGGCGCTATAAATATCCTTTCTTGATAATGCCTATTGCAGTAACACTCTGGTATATCAGTATGGATGCTGTCATGCTTTTCATCGACCAAGACGATATATGGAACTCTCATACGTGGGAATTTCGCGCACAAGTATCTATGTACTTTGGCATACTCATGATCTTATTAGCTTTTTGGGTCGATATACGTTCGAGACACACTGCCGACTACGCATTTTGGTTATATTTATTCGGCGTTATTGCCTTTTGGGGCGGGCTCACTAGCCAAAACTCAGACAGTGAACTTTCAAAGTTTTTCTATTTTTGTATAAACCTAGTCATGGTTTTGCTAGGCGCATTGCTGGTTCGAAAAGTATTTGTGATATTTGGTGCGTTAGGTGGTTGTTTCTATCTAGGTCATTTAGCTTCAAATGTGTTTAAGGACAGTTGGCTTTTTCCTGTTGCGTTGACGGCTATTGGTTTAGGCGTTGTTTATATAGGAATATGGTGGCAAAAAAATGAGGTTAACATTACGCACAAAGCACGTAATGCTTTACCAAAGCCACTGCAGGAATTGTTAGAGAATACGCTTAGGTAGAAAGCCTAATTAACAACTAGGTAGTAATTACGCGGATTTTGGAAGAGATAAAAGTAGATATTTAATAATAGGCATAAACAATAGCTTCGATAAAAGCAGATAAATAAGCTTGGTAAAGTGGCAAAGACGCAAGGCAATTAATAAAAATGTCAGATAAAAAAGAAGAATTTAAAGACCCTAGAAACATTATGGTGTGGATTAAGTACTTGCTCGTGTTGCAAGTTGTTCTGGCAATTGTTGCTATCGGCTCAAACTTAATGGAGTACCAGCTTTTAACAGACTTCAAGAACGGCGTTTATTTTAGCCAAGAAATGGCAGTGGCCGATGCAGAAGCTAATGACATGAGGCAAGCCGTTATTGCTTTTACTTACCTTGGCGTGTTTATCATTTCTGGTATTTTGATTTTAAAATGGATATACCAATCAAACCAAAATGCGCGTCAGTTTGGTGCAAAAGATATGGCGTTTTCGCCAGGCTGGTCGATTGGCTTTTACTTCATTCCAATAGTATCGCTTTGGAAGCCTTATCAAGCGATGAAAGAAATCTGGCAGGCTAGCCAAAACCCGTCAAATTGGCCAGTAGAAAAAGTGAGTTCAGTTTTAGGTATCTGGTGGTTTTTCTGGATTGCGAACAGCATGGTGGGGCAGGCGGTATTTCGAATGTCCAGACGGGCAGAAGAAATTTCTGAAATTATGAATGTGAATCTGGTCTCACAGGCCTCAGAAGTTATTTCAATTCCTTTAGCGTTAGTCACATGGTTAATGATTAAAAAGGTTTCTAGTGCGCAGTTAGCACAAAAAGAGCGCGAGGTCTCGCGAGTAGAAAGCGGCGATGAAACAGAAATACCAACTGCAGACGCCCTCATTAAATAATTAAATCGGTAAACTTGATGATCTATTTAAATTACGTAATCAAATAAATGGTAAGGTTAACTCACACAAATGTGATTAGGGAATGACATGGACTTTTTGTTTAACGTATTGATTTGGGTAGGCGTGGTTATCTTTGCCATATTTTTTATTGGATTTATGGCCGCTGCTAAGCTGAATAAACGCCAAGAAGAAAACCGCGCCAGTCAGACGTCTGCAGAGCCTACTCGAGAAGGCGAAAAGCCGAGTAACCAAAATAAAAGTTAACCTTTCGTTCATTGTAAAACGTCAACGTTAAATAAAAGCGTTCACATTTTTTCACCCCTTTATATCAGTTCCCCCGTTTAGTGAAAAAAGGGGGAACATTATGCAAACAACAATTTTACCAAACGCCAACCCAAAGCACTTAACACACCAAAGTATACTACCGTTTGAAAAAGCGCCTTTCGTTAAACGTGCTTTAAACGCAGCCACAATCGCTATTGCAGGATGTACCGTTACAGCAGGGCTTTTCGTATTAATGGCAGAGCTCATTAAGCAAGACAAAGTAAACATAAGTGAAGCCCCACCGGTGTTCTTTGAGCCCATTATTTACCAACCTGAAGACGAACGGACCATCACTAAAAAACCTATGGTGCCAATTGAGCAGGTAATTAAAACACCACCTCAAAAAGTTATCGAGATTGACCCTGAGCCCAATGAAGGCCCAGGCGGCTTTGAAATTAAAACGCACATCCCTAATACGGCGTTAGATTTGTCGATTAACTTGAACAGTGCGCAAGGTGATATGCAAGCCACACCCCAATTTAGGGTAGACCCCACTTATCCACCTGAGGCCAGTCGCGACGGTATTGAAGGCTGGGTAAAGCTAGGGTTTACGATAAGTGCTAGTGGCTCAGTGTCTGATATTACAGTGCTAGATTCAGAGCCTAAGCGCGTGTTCGATAGAGCTGCACGCAGAGCGCTTAAAAAATGGAAGTACAAACCTAAGCTGAATGGCGGTAAACCTGTTAGTCAATCAGGTATGGTTGTAGTATTAGATTTCAAACTAGAACAATAAGGAATGCCTATGAGTATAGGCGCAAGCTTGCAAAGCCTGTTTCAAGGTAAGCGCGAAAAAGCGCTGGGCGTGAGTGAAAGGCTAATGTTGCGGTACAGCACAAAAGGTGATGAAGCATCGTTAACCGCGCTGTTTGATTTACACAGCCATAAGCTATTTTATTTTTTGAAGGTGTTAAGTGATAGCACTGTTGCAGAAGATATGTGTCAGCGTACTTGGGTTAAGGTTATCGAAAATCGTCACTTATTTAAAAGCGGCGATAATTTTCAGGCTTGGCTTTTCACTATTGGTAGGCGAACGCTTATTGATGAATTCAGAAAAAACGCCAAGCTTGAATTTAACAACGAGGCAGTTGAGTCGTTTTCGTTAAGCGAGTTACTTAAAAATGCACAGTCTTCGGTAGAGGATGACATAGCAAAAGGGATAGAAAAAGACGTGTTTAAGGCATGTATTCAGCAGTTACCCTACAAACAGAAAGAGGCGCTTTCGCTACAGTTTGAAGGTTTTTCGTTAGCGGAAATCGCCACTATTTGCGGCGCTGAAAAAGAAACGGTTAAAACCCGGATACGTTATGCGAAAGACAGCCTTAAAGCCATGCTGGAGAAACTGTAATCATGTCTAGATCAGATAAAGAGCTACAAGATGCGTTTAAACGCAGCCAACAGGTACAAAAGCAAAATGATGAATTGAGCGAGAAGGCTAACGCTCGAATTCGTGAAAGGGTTCTCGCGTACAGCAAGGCAATAGAAAGTGATAGTGGAATTAAACGCGTGCTTGCTGCTACGGCTGCTCATATTTGTGCGTACTTCGCTTCTTCAACCCTACGTTTCACGGCTGTGGCATTTGCTATTGTCGCAATGTTGGGCGTATACAACATAGGAACATTCCAACGTAACCATTCGTCGCCACTGCAGACGGCAGCACACCGTGTAGACATTGTTCAATATCACGGATTCGAAGGGGAAAATAAGCTGCTAGCAGGTAAAGCCGGAGCTGATTACAAAGCGCGATTTAATGCCTATACTCAACAATATATTGAAAGCAATTTAGTCGCTAGAGCAGTTACGTTAGAGCCAGCCACGCTTACAGCGAAAAATGGTTATTGGCGCTTGGTGAGCTGCAAAAATCAGCAAGTTGTGGTTTCCGAAAACCTTATCGCATCATTAAATATTAACGGTCGCATAGAAGGGGATATCAATATTGGCACGCATGTGGCGCTCGCCTTTGATGCGCAAGGAAGAATACTTTCTATTAAACAGTCGAGTAAGCCGTTGATGTGCTGATTTATAGGGCGTTTAGCTGGATGCGTTCGTAAACGAGGTGAGGGCGGTGAAACTTGCTCGAGCCTCGATTACGAACAGTATTTTAGGTATGACTTATTTATCTAGATCGTGCGCTCTAAAGGCATTTGGAAGTAACTCACCAATGGTGGTTTCGAATGTCTCGCCGTTTTGACTTACCATGGTTACGGGAGTTTCATCTGGAGCGAATTCAGCAATTTTCTGTCTGCATCCACCGCACGGAAAGCAAAACTCGTCATTTGGACTGACAATAACAATATGTGATATACGGCTTTGACCATTTGTAACCATATTCCCAATGGCCGTGGCCTCAGCGCATTGTCCTAATGGAAAAGCAGCACTTTCTACATTACAGCCAGAGAAGGTTTCGCCACTTGGAGTAAGCACCGCAGCTCCAACTTTAAAATTGGAATACGGTGAGTGTGAGTTTTTCTGTGCGTCAAAAGCAAGTTGTGATAGTTGTTCTAAATTATTTTTCTTCATAGCTACCTGTGTTAACCACCCAATACGCTTTACTTTTATCATCAAATGCGAGAAGGTTGGCGGCATTAGCGCCGCAACAAGCGTATACTTAATACTCAGGCGGTTTTTTCTTTTTTTATAGAATGCTTTTTTACCATGTGCAGAAACGTTAGTCTCATCTTTTTTTCTCTATTCGCTGCTATTTTGACCGGTTGTGCGCAAACACCGACTGTTTCAGAAAAAACACAAATGGGAAACCTGCTTTTAGCCGAACCTGCGCCCATTAACCCTCGTTCTGAAATGGCTATTGCTCGATACAATCAGGTGCTTACTAGCCCAGCACTTTCGGATGAAGACAAAGCTGAACTGCATTTTCAACGAGGCATGCTATATGACAGTGTAGGTCTTGCTGGCTTAGCGCAGTTTGACTACACCCAGGCAATCAACTTAAAGCCAGATTTGGCAGAAGCCCATAACTCTATGGGCATTCACTATATACAGCAGAGTGACTTTATTCAGGCTTACGATGCCTTTGACTCTACACTGGAAATTAACCCAGAGTACGATTTCGCGTTCTTAAATCGTGGTATAGCGCTTTATTACGGCGGTCGCGCCGAACTCGCGACCAACGATCTAAACCGTTTTTTTGAGAAAGACGACAGCGACCCATTTCGTGCGTTGTGGGCTTACTTTGCTCATCATGACGTGTCAGAACTTGAAGGGCAGAGCTATTTAGCCTCTATTCGACCAACGCTGGATAACAAGCACTGGGCAACGGCGCTGGTGGATTTGTTTCTAGGCACGGTCAATGAAAACGACGTACTTAACTCGTTGTTAGACGGCGTGCAAAGCCAAAAAGCATTAACAGATAGGCTTTGTGAAGCGTATTTTTACTTAGGTAAGTTCCACAACCAACAGGGCAACAGCGGGATTGCATCGAACTATTTTAAACTTGCATTAAGCACAAATGTGTTTGATTACGTTGAGCACCGTTATGCAAGAATGGAGCTAAACCGTTTGCGTGAACAAGCTAGCAACGAACCGGTTAGCGAAGAGTAAGCATTAAGCGTTATGCGAGGCTTATTTTTAGCAGTGTTCGCACTGCTCATAGTTGCGGGCGATAGCGGACGTTACGTCCCCCAGCTTATTGCCAATGCGGCCAGCGTGCTTACGACGTCGAGCCAAGTGTCAGATAGCGACCAAACTGAAAAGGCGAGCTCTGCTTCAGTAAATTCCGCCGGCGGCATGTCACAGCACAACGCAGAATCTATTCCCGACGCTCAAATCGCGGATACTACCGAACGTTTCAGTAATTCTGACTATCACTTTAAGCAAGATGCGCTAGCGCTACTATGGTTAGCCGCAAAGCAGGGCAGTGAAAATGCACAGGCCCGCTTACTTAATGAGTTTGAGCGTGCGCATGCAGCAAATTTCCCTTCTACTAATTTTATTGATGAAGCCACTGCAACCTATTTTCTAGAGAAGCTAGTTAATCTTGAAAATGCAGACGCTGCATGGTTGCTGTACCAAATATTGGGTGAAGAAGGCGCGTCACAGCGCTTTATGCGCTTAGCGGCGCTCGGCGAGGTCGCAGAAGCACAGCTTGCGTTTGCAATGTCTACTGATTCGCCAGAAAAACGTGAGAAGTGGCTTGTTCGTGCTGCCTCGCAAAACTATGTACCTGCACAGGCTGCGTTGGCCGATTGGTATCTTCTACATGGGCAGCAACAGTTAGCGAAACCGCTACTCGCAGCAACCGCTAACTTAGACATGCAAAGTGCGTTTAAGTATGCTCGCCTTCTGTGGGACGAAGGAGAATTTTCTGAGGCCAAGCTGCATTTTAGCTTTGCTGCGAAGAAAGGGCATCTTCAAGCAGAAAAAGCCTTAGAGGCAATTAGTCTTTATACTCCTTATTCGGTAGAACAAGCCATGAGAAAGGCTCCTTTAGCAAATTGGCGAAGTGATGGAGAGTGTCTTCAGCGCGTGCAGCCATTTGCTACCAGCTTAGCTACTATCATGCGTGCTCACAGTCTTTATAACTCATTCAATAACGACAAACGCCTGCAGAACCTTTCTATTTGCCTGGCTCCGCCTATTTGGCTTAAACCCGATGTACTAAATTGCGATCCGGATTATAAAAATGCTGGAGTTTTAGGTTGCGATATTACCCCGTTAGCGAACATCGCGAAAAAGCAGAAATTTAGTCATGCGGTAGTGGTGGCAGAGCAGGGTAAGGCAAATGTTCAAAACGGCGTAATGTATTTAGACATTAGCGACGCTTATTCAGTGTTTGTTCATGAGCTAGCGCACTTCGCAGGCTTCGCGGACGAATATCCTATTGGCAAGGGCATGGCGAATAGGCTGTGCGATGAAGATGGAATAAGTGATTTTGCACCACCAAACCTAATCGTAGACTCTGAATATTGGTATGCACCTCACGAAACGGTCGAAAATTGGCTAGAGATAGATCCTGCAACCATTATTGCACGCGCTAAAACGTGCACCGTATTGGGGGAAAACAGCTATAAGCCCAGCCGCAGAATTACCTTTATGGAACATCACGATAGCGGCGTTATCCCGCCTTTATATTTGGTACTTTGGCAGCAGCAGCTGGAAAAACAAAATGCTCAGCGACCCATTTCAATGAATTTCTTCCAGGCGTTTCACAATAGCGGCAACCAAAAAGAAGCCGCACACTGGTTAGCCGAATACGAAGCCTTTACTGGTGGAAAATAACCGAGGTTATCATTTAAAAAACAACACACTCGCCACTATTTGGCGAGTGTATCTTTAAGCTCTCTCACCCACATAGACGTTGCACCACAAATTGCTACGGGCATAACGATAAAGTTAACAACGGGAATAAGTGAGAATATATTCACCATCATTCCGAACGTCATCGCTTTCCCTTTGTGTTCGCCAAGGTGCAGGCGCATGCGCGTAAAATCTATTTTGTGGTTGTCGTATGGGTAATCGCAGTACTGAATTGCCATCATCCAGGCGTTAAATAAGAACCACAAGACTTGCCCAATAATGGGCAGAAAAAAGAACAATAACAAAAAACCAATAGCGCGAGGTAAATACCAAACCAGCTTGGTGAGTTCGCGGCCTACAGTTCTAGGAATGTCTTTAACTAACGCCATCACGCCCTCGTCACCTAAATCTTGACCCGTTAAATGACGCTCAACCTTTTCTGATAGAACGCCATTAAACGGCGCTGCAATCCAGTTTGCGAGTGTACCAAAGATGAGTGCGAAAATGAGCAATACGCTAATGACTGCTAGGGGCCACAAGAAAAAGCTGATCGCTGTTTTGATCCAGCCTAACCATTCGGGTACAAGATCTATTATATAAGCGATGCCCATTTCTATTTGGCCAAATAAGAAGTAAAAAGCCACAGAAAAAAGCACTAAGTTTATTGTTAGGGGTACAAAAACAAAACGCTTTAATCCTTTGGTTTTTATAAGCGAAAAGCCTTCAAAGAAATAATGTACACCGCCTGAACTCATTCGTACTCCTTCGCGTTTGAAACGCTGTGTTTGTTAACTATCTGCTCTATCATACGCGCTTGGCGTATTCTCTGCCTATCTCAGTGAAATGGTAATTGTTACAAGCTGTTAGATTTGGTAGAGTCGAAGCATAATAACAAAAGAATCTTCCGTGTGATTGCATCATTTCTACATCAACTGCTATTTCAGCCGATGGTTAGCTGGTTTCTGGCTAATATCAAGGCGATACCGCGTGCAGCTTTGTGTATCAGAGGGATGATGTGTGAGGCTTAAAAAAATTAAGCTCGCGGGTTTCAAGTCCTTTGTTGAGCCAACTACCATTCCCTTTCCCGGTGAAATGACGGCCATCGTAGGCCCTAACGGCTGCGGTAAATCGAACGTTATCGATGCTGTACGTTGGGTTTTAGGTGAAAGTTCTGCCAAAAACTTACGCGGCGATGCAATGACCGACGTTATTTTTAATGGCTCTTCGTCACGTAAGCCCGTTGGGCAATGTAGTGTGGAACTCGTTTTCGATAACAGTGCAGGGCGGATAGCCGGCGAATTTGCCAACTACAATGAGCTGTCTGTTAAACGCTTAGTTACACGGGACGCCACCTCTACCTATTTTCTAAACGGCACTAAATGTCGCCGGCGGGATGTGACCGATCTGTTTTTAGGAACAGGGCTGGGCCCCCGGTCTTACGCCATCATTGAGCAAGGTATGATCTCGCGGCTTATCGAGTCCAAACCTCAAGAATTGCGTGTATTCATAGAAGAAGCGGCGGGTATTTCAAAGTACAAAGAGCGCCGTAGAGAAACAGAAAATCGTATAAGGCACACGCAAGATAACCTTGAACGCTTAAATGATGTGCGCGATGAATTGGGCAAGCAGCTTGAAAAATTACAGCGCCAGGCTGCCGCGGCTACTCGTTACAAAACGCTACGGGCGCAAGCTAGAGAGCTAAAAGGCCAGTTAGCAGCCCTTCGTTTTCTGAAAAATAGTGAACACATAGAAGCGCTGCAAAAGCAGCAGCAGGCATTGCAGTTAGAGGTCGACGACTTAGTGGCTCGACTACAGGGCGATGAAGCTGGGCTTGAGTCGTATAAAACCAAGCAGCTGGAAACAAAACAAACGATAGATGATCTTCAGCAGCAGCTGTTTACTACCAGTAACGCAATAACGCGACTAGAGCAAAATGCGCTGCACGCAAAACAACGCAAAGGGCAGGTAGAGCAAGAGTTAGCACGAATTAGCGAGCAACACGAATTGCTTAACCACTCTATTGACGAGGCACGGGAAGCACTTGCGGTATCAAACGAGGCACTTGAAAATATTGAGCCTGAATTTGCCCTTAAGGAAGCAGAGTTAGAGCATGCCAAAGAGAGTTTCGAAGACGCTGAACAAGCGCTAAGAGAATTTAACGCACAAGCGCGAGCGCAAGAGCAGACCTACAATCAACTTCGCCAAAATGTTCAGCAATGCCATAGCCAAATTCAGTCAACTATGAGCATGCAGTTACGCACTTCTCAGCGTATCAGCGAACTACAAGACGAGCTAAAACAGCTAGATGAAGAAGATTTTGCCAGTCAGATAACGCTTTTAGAAGAGCAATGTAGCGAACTCGATTTTGACCTTGATGAAGCTAAGCAATTACTTCAAGAGTCTAATCAAAAGGTGTCGCAGCAACAAGACGAAGTCAACGCAATAGAAGCGAAGCGCCGTGATGCACAGGGCCAGTTGCAAACTGCACTGTCCACAAAAGCTGCGCTAGAAGCGCTTCAGCAAGATGCCTCAAATAATGAAGACGTACTATTAGAAGGGATAGAAAAGCTGTGGCAACAGTTTAGCTCTAACCAAACCCTTGCGCCTTGCGTAGAATCTATTTTACAACACGCAAAAGACCCCGTTGTTGCTAAAAGCCATGACATACAGGCACTGCTGCAAAACCACGCTTATTTGCCAAGCGGTATTAAAGTGTTTACCGATAAGGCGTTTGTAAGCACTGCCAGTTCGGGTTCATTAGCACACGCACTATTAGCTGAATCTAGCACTAATGAATCGTCAACACAGCGTGTTCCCGCATTTTTTAATGACATTTACCTTTGTAGCAACGATGACGAACTTGTGGCAACGATTGAAAGGGCTTTTAACAATGTAGATGAACCTGAAGGTATAGCCAAGGGGTTTACTAGCGCAATATCGCCTTCAGGGTTGTGGGCAAGCTCACAGTGGGTAGTGAAACCTGGCGAAGCAAGCGACGGTGCGTTGCAGCGAGCTAATAAAATTAAGGGCCTGGTAGATAGCATTGAAGAAACTGAAAGGTTTATAGATGAGATTGAGCATTCACTAGAGCGCGCCAAACAGGAACTTGAACAGAGCAAAGGTCAAAAGCAGGCTATTCAGAGCGCCTTGGGTGAAAAAGAAAACCAGCGCGCACAGATTAAAAATAAACTTTCTTTGCTTGAAATGCAGCAAGAGCAACAGTCTACACGCACTGCCAAACTTAATGACGAGTTAGCAAAGCAAGAGTTAATGTTAGCGAAAGAAGAAGAGCAACTAGCCCAACTTTCGGAAAAATTGGAGCTACAAGAAGCGCAAATTCTTGAACACGAAGTACATATTGACGATGTGAACGCTAAGCGTGATGCAAATGAGCGAACTACGTCAGAGCTGCGCGAGTTAGTTGATACATTAACATCGCAAAATCATGAGCTTGCACTTAAAAAGCAGCAACTAGAGAACCATCAGAATTTATATAGCCAACAGGTTACACGTAACCTTCAGCAGCGTGAAGAGTACATAAAAAATAAAGAAAGACTGGAAAAAGAACTTACACAGCTTACGTCTCCTGAAGAAATTCAAGAAGCAGAGCTTCAGTCGTTATTGGAAAACAAAGCGGAATTAGAACAGCTGAAAAGTGCCAAGCAAAGTAGTCTTGAAGATATAGAGCAATGGTTGCGAGAAGCCGAAAAAGGGCATCAAGCGCTGGGTAAAGACATTCAAACGCGACAAACCAATATCGATAAACTTAATATCGATATTGAAGGCTACCGAGTACGTGCAAATACGATTTTAGAGCAGCTTGATGAAACGCAGCAATCGCTGAAGAGCATTCTAGAAACCTTACCTGAAGATGCCGAAGAGAAGCGCTGGCAAGAAGACCTTGAAAAAACGCAGGCTAATTTGCAGCGCTTAGGTGCTGTGAACTTAGCTGCGGTTGAAGAATATGAAACCCAGTCGGAAAGAAAGTCACATTTAGATACACAGCACAACGACCTTACCGAAGCCTTGGAAACGCTACAATCGGCAATTCGAAAAATTGATAAAGAAACCCGCACACGCTTTTCTACCACCTTTGAGCAGGTTAACGAAGACCTTAAAACGTTATTTCCCAAAGTGTTTGGGGGCGGTTCGGCGTATCTTGCGCTTACCGATGACGATTTGTTAGAAACTGGGGTGACGATAATGGCTCGCCCCCCTGGTAAGAAAAATAGTACGATTCACCTCTTAAGCGGTGGAGAAAAAGCACTAACCGCTTTATCATTGGTGTTTGCTATTTTCAGATTAAATCCGGCTCCATTTTGTTTGCTGGATGAAGTAGATGCACCATTGGATGATGCAAATGTAGGGCGCTTTTGTAACTTAGTGTCAGAAATGTCACAAACAGTGCAGTTTATTTATATCACCCACAATAAAATAGCGATGGAAATGGCCAGTCACCTCACCGGTGTTACCATGGCGGAACCGGGAGTTTCGCGCATGGTGGCGGTAGATGTGGACGAGGCTGTAGCCTTCGCAGAAGCATAACAAAGGGCGAAAGAAATTAAATGGAAGATCAATTACGTCTATTTTTACTCCTTGGAGGCACGGTTTTTATTATCGCAGTGCTTGCCCATGGTATTTGGAAAATTCGTAAAAACAGTAAGCCTTCGGAAAAAGAGCGCTTAGAGCCCCGTCAGTGGCAAGATGATAACAATGATGTTGAATCTGACGAGCAAGAAGAATTTGATGAGCTGGGCATTGGCGCGGTGCGCGTGGTTAGTAAATCGCGAAACCAAGAGTATGAGGCTGCAAGCAACGTATCGACAAATAGTGCAAATAGCCCTGCACATCACAATATCAATGAAAGACATGCTTATAGCAGCGAAGAAGTTGATGTCGACGATAGCTTGTCTCAACATGCCGTCTCGAAAGAGCACAGTGATGGAAAAGAGGGCGCACACGGTGAGCATGCTGATAAGCGCCCGAGCAGCGTTGGTAATTCAGCGATGCCGTCTGACGGGAAAGAAGATGCTGAGAATGCACCAAAGCTCTATGGCTCTGTGGTTACGAATCCGAAGCCACACATGAAAGGGCAAGCGCGTCCCGATGGCGCAACAACAAAAGGTGCTAACAGAGGCGACGAAAACCTTGCCGCGTTCCCTGAACCTCCAGGCTTCTTACTTCGCGAAGGCGAAGAGCAAGAGGAAGCGTCTTTAGAGTCACATGCTCAGCGTGAAGAAAGCGAACAGCCAAATACTCCAAGTAATCAAGAGAGAGCGGATAACGCGCAATCACATGTCTCAATTCAGAGTCAGGCGGGCGGTCATCAAGAAAGAGGGCGTGCAGAGCCAGTTCGTTCTGCACAGAAGTTTTATGTCGACCCAACGCTGGAGGAAGAGCCTGAAATAGTGCAGCCGCCGGCTAAAAACGAAAGAGAAGTTGCTGATTTTAGTTTAGATGCACCCGAAGAGTCTGTTTCATCCAGCGATGTTCATGAAGAAAATGAACAGCCGCGACGTTTTGCACGTAATAAACGAAGCAAAACGCCAGTGAAAAGACGTGAAGAGCCGAATTTTGGTGACGATCAAATGCGTATTGATTTTGACTCAAGTGAAGCAGCTAGCGCTGATTTTGGCGATGAAAGCTTTAGTGCTAATGAGTCAGGCAATGATGGCGCTAGCAGTACATCCGAGACCCCTAAGTCGTCGATTGAACCCGAGGTTTTAGTATTAAATGTAAGAACGCCAGAAGGCGAGCCTATTTCAGGCGCTGCACTATTACCTATGTTATTAACATTAGGGTTTAAATTTGGCGATCAAGACATCTTCCACCGCCACGTAAACTCAAATGGCAAAGGGCCAGTGTTGTTTAGCCTTGCTAACATGTTTAAGCCTGGGGTTTTCGATATTGATAACCTAGAGAACTTTGAAACCCAAGGTATTTCACTGTTTATGATATTGCCTATTGAGGGTGACCCTCATCAAGTGTTTAACATGATGCACAATGCAGCCCGCAAATTGGCAGATGAGTTCGGCGCACAGGTACTTGATGGACGCCGAAGCGTATTAACGAAGCAGGGCTTACAGCAATACGTCGAGAAAATTCGTGAGTTCGAGCGCAAGCGTATGATTGCGCGCAGCTAGCGTTAATTTATCACTTGCGCCTCAATCTTATGGATTATTCATGTAGGTGCAAAAACAAAAAAGGACTTGGCTCATACCCAGGTCCTTTTCTATTGATTAGGGTCTGTTGATCTTTGATGTATAACAAAGGCTAGCAAGCCATAGCATTGAAGCGTGGCTGTTCCTTTCACAACCTGACTGAAATAGATCAGATTTTTGCAGCTCATTTGAAACAAACAGCGGCTTTGGCGAATAGGCCTTGGCAACGAATTGTAATATTTTTAACTATTTAAACGGCGTGACAACAACTCCATGTCTGATTCTTTAGAACAAGCAAAGCAACAAATTGCAGAACTACGTAATACGCTTAATGAGTACAACTATCAGTACTATGTGATGGATGACCCTTCGGTTCCTGATGCAGTATATGATAGAGATATGCAGGCGCTTATTGCGCTAGAAAAACAATATCCTACGCTTCAAAGTCCGAATTCTCCTAGCCAAAAAGTAGGGGGCGCAGCGTTATCGGCCTTTGAACAAGTTACCCATGATGTTCCTATGCTGTCGCTGGATAACGCCTTTGACGAAGAATCATTGCTTGCCTTCGAAAAACGTTTAAAAGACAGACTAAAAGATTCGGCAACGTTAGATTTTAGCTGCGAACCCAAGCTAGATGGTTTAGCGGTAAGTATTCTGTATGAAAATGGCGAATTAGTGCGTGCTGCAACCCGTGGTGACGGCCAGGTAGGTGAGAATATCACTGCTAACGTGCGTACCATTTCTAATGTTCCGTTAACGCTTCGTGGTGAGCATTATCCTGAGCGCGTAGAAGTGCGCGGTGAAGTGTTTATGCCTCGTGAGGGCTTTGCAAAACTCAACGAACACCAAAAAGAAACGGGGGGTAAGGTTTTTGCCAATCCTCGTAATGCTGCGGCTGGTAGTTTACGACAGCTAGACTCTAAAATTACGGCCAAGCGCCCGCTGATGTTTTATGCTTATTCGCTAGGCGTTGTGCAACCCGAAAGTTTTGAATTACCCACAACACACAGCGAGCGCCTTAAGCAATTAGGTAATTGGGGGCTGCCGCTGTGCCCTGATATCGATACCGCCGAGGGCGGCAAGGGCTGCTTGGCGTACTACAACCACATTTTAGAAAAGCGCGACAATTTACCGTATGACATTGACGGCGTTGTGTTTAAGGTTAACCGTATTGACCTGCAAAATACCCTTGGATTTGTGGCTCGAGCGCCTCGCTGGGCGATTGCGCAGAAGTTTCCTGCACAAGAAGAAGTGACTAAGTTACTAGATGTTGAGTTTCAGGTAGGAAGGACTGGTGCGATCACGCCGGTTGCTCGTTTAGAGCCCGTGTTTGTAGGTGGAGTAACTGTGTCGAATGCTACGCTTCACAATCAGGACGAAATTTCCCGGTTAGGCGTTAAAGTTGGCGACACCGTGGTAATCCGCCGTGCGGGTGACGTTATTCCTCAGGTGGTGTCTGTGGTAGAAGCCAATCGCACGGGAAGTGAAACTGACATTACCTTCCCAAGCCAATGCCCAGTTTGTGACTCGCAGGTTGAAAAACTAGAAGATGAAGCGGTTGCTCGTTGCACCGGTGGATTAATTTGTGCCGCACAACGCAAACAGGCGCTTAAGCATTTTGCTTCGCGTAAAGCATTCGATATTGATGGTCTGGGCGACAAGTTAGTCGATCAGTTAGTTGACGCTGATCTTGTGCACAGTCCCGCCGACTTTTTCACGCTTTCGTTAGGCGATGTTGTTGGGCTAGAACGTATGGCTGAAAAGTCTGCCAGCAAGCTACTGGCATCGCTTGAAGCTTCAAAGCAAACCACGCTCGCCAAGTTCCTATACGCATTGGGGATCCGTGAGGTTGGCGAAGCTACTGCGGCAAACTTGGCTGCGCACTTCGAAACCTTGGAGGCTATTCGCGAGGCGTCGCTTGAAGCACTGGTTGAAGTCCAAGACGTTGGTGAAGTGGTGGCTACCCACATATTTAATTTCTTCAACGAGTCACACAATACCGATGTTATTGATACGCTGTTAAAAGAAGGAATTAATTGGCCAGCTATTGAAAAGCCAGATTCGGATAATTTGCCTCTTGAAGGCAAAACGTGCGTTATTACAGGTACGCTCAGCGAAATGGGGCGTTCTGACGCGAAAGCCCGTTTGCAGTTACTTGGTGCAAAAGTGGCAGGCTCGGTAAGTAAGAATACCGACTTCCTAGTTGCAGGAGAAAAAGCGGGTTCCAAGCTAACCAAAGCACAGGAACTAGATGTGGAGGTATGGGACGAAGCTGCGCTTATCGCTTTTTTATCAGAGCATGAAAAGTAGCCTGCTTGGCTTAAATTCAATAAGAGAGCTCGGCGTAATGGTTTTCCTTAGTAGTTTAACGCCGAACTTATATTGATTGTTACCAATAAAAAAACGCCACTTCTATGAAGTGGCGTTTTTTTGTAATTCTTGCTCTTTCTTTTACGACGTATTTTGTACTGAACGTTGTAAGGGGCTTGAAAAAAGGTAAATATTTCTACAAACCCATAAGTGTAGGGCTCTCACGCTAGTGGGCTTCTTGATTCCGCATTTGTCTGCGTCTTTCCCAGGCTTTTTTCACTTGAAAGCGCCAAACCCAGTTCAAAGAGAAATAACCCGCTAGTCCAAACACAACCGAGCAAATTCCACACCCGACTAGAAATGCAGGGCCGATGGTATTAATGCTTTCTACAACCCACTGCCAACTAAACTGAAATTCAAAATGCTCAGGCTTAGTCCCAAGTACAGTAGTACCAACCTTGTATGCCCCATAGAATATAGGCGGAATAGTAAATGGGTTAGTCACCCAAACAGTTGCAACAGATAAGGGAAGGTTTGCGCGAAATGGAATAGCTAAACCGGCAGAAAGCCACATTTGAAACGGTACCGGCCAAAACGCGAAAAATAAACCTATGCCAAATGCACCAGATGCAGAACGACGGTTTAAGTGCCAAAGGTTGGGCTCGTGCAATACGCTACCAAAAATTTTTAAAGCTTTGTTTTGCTTAATACTTTGGTGATCTGGCAAAAAACGTCGGATAAATTTCTTAGGCATAAATATCAATGCATCTCGAAAATAAAATCAAAAAAGACAGAAAAAATAACAGTAAACGGAACTGCGCAACATGAATTTGCACCATCCACATTTACTCACTGTCAATTGCTACGTGAAAACATGGTCAATCGTATCACAATTTGCTTAAGCTGTTTTTGCGCTAGCGCAATAAGTGCAGTTTCCTGGCAAAAACTTCCAAGTACTCACAGCATGGCATTGATGATTGCCATTTTAATAATATCTGTGACTATTATCATATTCATTTCGACCACAAAACCCGCTGAACATCATGTATTTCCAGAGGTGCTGCTATGTTGGGCAGTGAGCGGGATGCTGTCTGGAGTACTTTGGGTGGCGAGTGTAGGGCATTTTTACTACGCTTGGCAACTGCCCCAAGGGAAAATTCAACAAGATGTCACAATTTCAGGTCGAGTTGTGTCGGGGGGATGTGTCTTCGGCACTGCTAGTACGCCGGATGCGACTTATCAGTATGTTGTTGCTATTGAGTCGGTCAACCGTGAAAGCACAGCGACATTTCTAGACAAGGGTATACTTTCCCCCTTGCCTAAGCGTGTTTTAACTAGCACGTTTAATTTCAAAGCTCGTCTTACTCACCAACATTATGAATTCCCAAATGATCTAAAAAGAGAAAGCTTAGCCAATAAGAAAATCGCATACGCTCAACAAGGAACTAAAGGCGTGCGGCCTCAATCAGTTTCTCCGTCCCAGGTGAAATTAAATTGTTTGCACAACGGCGATACCTTCACCGCAATTGTAAAACTTAAACCTGCATACGGTACGGCTAATCCTGTTGGAGCTAGCCGACAACAGCAGTTGGTTAGCCAATTTATTCATGCAACTGGATATATCAAGTCGATAGAGCACGATAAAACAAAGCATAATCACTCAGTGCGTTATGAACTTGCTACAACATTGCAGAAGCTAGACCTTGTTCATGAAAAATGGTGGCGCGCATTGCTGCTAGGGGATAAAACGGGCTTTACGTTGGGTGATTGGACGCTGTTACAACGCACCGGCACTGGACACATGTTTAGTATATCAGGCATGCATCTATCACTTATCGCTGGGGGTTGCTTATTGTTTTTTAACCCCGTTATATTTTTACTCACGCATGTTACAAGCCTATTAGGCGGAGCGAAGTATTGGTTAATACGTTCAGCCTCCATCAACTATCCGGCAACAGGTCAAAAGAACAAAGAGCAGCAAATAAATGAGTTGTTTCAAACCTGCGCGCCAATTAGAGCCTCTGTACTTTGTGTGCTTATCGCTGCTTGTTTTTGTTACGCGTTGCTTAGTGGAAGCGCATTGCCGGTTGTGCGTGCGCTGATACTGGTAACTATGGGGTGCGTGCTGTCTCTTTCTCGACATGCATGGCGGCCAGTAAATGTTGCGTTGACAATGCTTACTTTGAGCTTGTTGCTGTTTCCTCTTTCTATATTAAGCGCTAGCTTTTACTTGAGCATAGGGGCTGTACTGTGCATTTGGTTTTTAGTTGTTGTTTGGGGGCTACAGCGAGCACCCTGGTATGTGTCTTTGTTTAAACTACAAGTAGCGCTTACCGTAATAATGATGCCCCTAACCCTAATATGGTTTGGTAGCGCCAGTTTTATTGCAGTTGTTACCAACTTAATCGCCTTGCCCGTCATATCGTTACTTTTACCTATTTGTTTAATTTCGTTGTTAGTCCTTCATTTTGCTGAGTTGCCTTTCGCACAACAAGTTACGGGTGTGCTTTTGCATTACAGTGATGTGTGTTTAGGGTATTTGTTATCGCTTTTGAAGGTACTTAATCAGTTTTCTGGGAGCGCTATCAATTTTTACATAGGTAGTGGTGCGGCACTTTGTCTAATTGTCGCTTTGTTTATTTTTCTTTTGCCAACATGGCGGTACAAAGCTATCTGCGTAGCGCTTCTCTTGCTTCCATCGCTAAGCATTTTTCAAAAGTGGTTACCTATCAATGAATCGATATGGGCGCTGCATGTATTTGATGCGGGCCAGGCCAGTGCTATTGCGGTGACTGCGGGAGGTCGGGCTATGATTATTGATTCTGGCGCTCAGTTTAATGGCAATGCTCATACTGCAAGAAAACATCTGTTACCTTTTTTGGAAAGTAAGCATATTTCAAATATAGATGTTGTAGTACATACTCATAGTGACAACGATCATGCAGGTGGCGCAGTAGCCATTGAACAACACGCCTTAGCTAAAAAAGCCACTTTCTACACGCCAACATTAGGTTGTGAGCGAGGAAAGCGTATACGCTGGCAGAATTTAACAATTAATTTTCTATGGCCGCCAAATGGCAACAAAGAAGACAACAATGCCATGTCGTGTGTGGTTAAAATAACAAGCGACTCGGGTAGCGTGTTAATTCCTGGTGACATTGAGAAAACAAGTGAGTATGCGTTGATAACCCGTGAAATCATGGATGGTTTCTCAGAGGGGGCTTCAATGGATACTTTAGCGAGTTCTACAAATCTAAGTGCCGACATTCTTATTGCGCCGCATCACGGAAGCAAAACGTCTTCTACTAATGTTTTTATAGAGCACGTTGCACCAAAAGCTGTGATCTTTACGCAAGGTTATGAGAATCGATGGCAGTTTCCTGCGTATGTTGTGGCTAAACGTTACGAGCGTTTGGGCGTAACGCAATATTTAACAAGCTATCACGGATATATAAGCGCAACCTTCGATAAGGACTCTTTTCATATAGATTCCCAACGTGGAACGTTGAATAATCGCTGGTATTTACCAGGCATAGCACCACGACACCTCAAAGACTAAGTAATATCGCCAAATGCCAAAAAATATTAGCTTGTAACGAAACGAAGATGTGCACGAATACCTTTAAATAGGTATGAAGTGGCCACACATTATTCACTTAGTTGGCAGACTAACCAATTTTGCCGCTATATTAGTGAATTAGAGCGAGAACGAGTACAATACTTCCAACGCGTTTTTGTTAACGTTTCAAACAGGTTAAAAAAACTACATGCAACAAGCCGACAACTCGGATTATCAAATTAAGCGCTTTTTACAGTACCTAAAAGCGTATAAAGTGCCTTTCGTTTTTGCCATCATCGGTATGATTGGTTATTCCGCGGTAGATACCTTCGTATTTTCCCAGCTTCAGCCAATGATTGATGAATCATTAGGGAAAAACGACCATGACTATCTACGTCTAGCCGCCTATGCGATTGTGCCGCTGTTTTTGTTACGGGGTGTTTTCAACTTTTTAGGTAGTTACACGCTAAGCTGGATTGGTGCTCAAGTGGTTATGCGCATGCGCCAGCAGTTGTTTGAAAAATACATTCATCTTCCAGTGGCATTTCACGATAATCATGCGGTTGGCGGGCTTATCAGTAAAGTCACCTACGACACAGAGCAAGTGGCTAATGCCTCTGGTAAGGCGCTGCTAACGTTGGTGAGAGAAGGCGCACTGGTCATCGGTTTACTGTGTGTCATGTTCTATTACTCATGGCAGCTTTCGCTCATATTTCTTTTAATTGGCCCCATTGTGGCGGTGATTGTTTCTATCGTCAGCAAGCGTTTTCGCGTTGTAAGTAAAAACATTCAACAATCAATGGGCAACCTAACATCGTCGGTAGAGCAAGCGGTGAAAGGTCACAAAGTTGTGATCATGTTTGGCGGTCAAGAAATAGAGCAAAAGCGTTTCGAGCAGAAAAACAATCACAACCGTCAACAGTCGATGAAGCTTAATGTCACTTCTATTTTGAGTGTGTCTTCAATACAAGTAATAGCGTCAATTGCCCTTGCCGTTGTTCTGTTTATTGCCAGCACGCCCGGTATGCTTGAAAAGCTTACAGCAGGCGTATTTATTAATGTGGTCTTTTGTATGGTGATGCTGCTTAAACCTCTTAAACAGCTCACTACCATCAATAACCAATTTCAAAAAGGTATGGCAGCCTGCGCCAGTATTTTTGAAATTCTTGATGAAGCTGACGAAGAAGATAAAGGGCAAACCAAAGTAGAGCGCGCAACAGGAAAAATTGAATTTGACGACGTTACATTCTCTTACCCTGGAAAGCAGACGCCTGCGTTATCTAGTGTGAGCTTTACTGCATACCCAGGGCAGTCGATTGCTTTGGTAGGGCGCTCGGGTAGTGGTAAATCGACCATCTCGTCGCTGCTTACACGCTTTTACGTGCCGCAAGAAGGTGAAATTCGCTTGGATGACACGGCGCTCAACGATATTGATCTTAAAGATCTGCGGGCGCAGTTTGCCGTGGTATCGCAAAACGTTACGCTGTTTAACGATACCATAGCTAACAATATTGCTTATGGTGCGCGCCAAAACGTATCACGTAAAGACATCGAGAATGCGGCAAAGATGGCGCATGTCGAAGAGTTCTTATCAAACTTACCAGAAGGGTTAGATACGGTTATTGGTGAAAACGGCTTAATGCTTTCGGGTGGTCAGCGTCAGCGTATTGCCATTGCGCGGGCGATACTCGCCGATGCTCCCATACTTATTCTTGACGAAGCGACATCTGCCCTTGATACAGAATCTGAGCGTTTGATCCAAGATGCATTAGAAACGCTGCAAAAACGATGCACCAGCATTGTTGTGGCGCACCGTTTGTCTACCATCGAAAACGCAGATTGCATTATGGTAGTGGAGCAGGGGCGCATTATTGAAAAAGGTAAACACAACGAATTGCTTGAAAAAGGTGGTCACTACGCGCAACTGCACGCGTTGCAATTTGGTGAGACTAAGTGAGTCAATCACAAAGTAAAACCAAGCACGATAAATGGTACTTCGGCCATCCTTTAGTGTGGCTGCTGTCACCATTTGCGCTGCTGTTCTACTTTATTTCGGCAATTCGCCGGTTACTTTTTAAAATTGGACTCAAAAAAGCATTTAAGGCTAATGCTCCCGTGATTGTCGTTGGCAACATATCAGTGGGCGGCAACGGCAAAACACCAGTCGTATTAGCTTTAGCCGATTATTACCAGAAGCAGGGCATTAAGGTCGGTATTTTAAGTCGTGGCTATGGTGCTAAATCACCAGAATACCCGCGATTAGTGAAAGGCGAAGATGATGCGTCTGAAGTGGGTGACGAACCTCGTTTACTGGCCATTAGAAGCCAGTGCGACGTTGTTATCGATCCAGTCCGCGCGCGTGGAGCCGCGTACTTAAGTGACAAATTACACTGCGATTTAATTATTTGTGATGACGGTCTTCAACATTACGCGCTTCATCGCGACGTTGAAATTGTAGTGATGGACGATAGAAAAGTAGGCAGTGGTTATTTGCTGCCAATGGGGCCCCTTCGCGAAGGACAATGGCGCCTTGGTGCCGTTGATGCGCTTGTACATAATAGCCGTTCAATGCCGACATTTAGCCATGCTGTAGCGCCTCAATATTTAATGACCTTAGTAGCAGGGGACTTCACCTCTGTTTCAAACAGAGTAAGAACCAGTCCCCTTGAAGAGATACAAAAAGTGCCGTGCAGTGCAATTGCTGGAATAGGTTCACCTCAGCGATTTTTCTCTCAGCTTAAAGAAATGGGTATTCAGCTTTCTTCGTCTACACCGCTGGCGGATCACCATGCGATCACACGGTCAGACATACCGAACGGCAGAGTGTTAATGACAGAAAAAGACGCCGTTAAAGCTGCGCCTTTTGCTCATAACGACTGCTGGTTTTTACCTGTTACCGCGCATTTAGCGCCAGACTTTTTTAATTTAATAAATGTGAAACTTGCCAAGGCAGGTTTGAAGATCAACCAAGACGGACAGGAATAATAACAATGGCCTTTGATAAAAAGCTTTTAGAAGTTTTGGCTTGCCCAGTGTGTAAGGGAAAATTAGTTCTGAGTGATGATAGCACCCAGTTAGTGTGTCGATTTGATAGATTGGCTTTCGATATTAAAGATGGCATCCCTGTACTTATCGAAAGTAAAGCAACGGCATTGTCGTTAGACGATGTAGACGCAACACGGTAATAAAACGTTAAACTAAGTGGTAAATAAGGGCGATATAAAGTTATGTCATTTACAGTTGTGATCCCTGCTCGATACGGCTCAAGTCGGTTTCCTGGCAAACCCTTAGCGCTTATTGACGGAAAGCCGATGATTCAACATGTGGTTGAACGTGCTAAAGAAGCTGGAGCCGATAACGTTATCGTTGCCACCGACGATGAACGTATTCAAAACGTCGTGCTTGGTTTTGCTCAAGTATGCATGACGTCTGTCAACCACCAATCTGGAACAGAGCGTATTGCCGAGGTTATCGAAAAAGAAGGCATTGCGAGTTCTACTATTGTGGTTAACGTACAGGGGGATGAGCCATTTATTCCCGCCGAAAACATCAGGCAGGTTGCAGAAAATCTTGCCAATGCGCCTCAGTGCCAGATGGCTACGTTATCTACGTCTATTGAACGTGTTGAGGATGTGTTTAACCCCAATATCGTTAAGGTGTTGGTAAACGAAAAGGGTGAATCTATCTATTTTTCACGTTCTCCTATTCCTTTTGAACGCGATCACATGATGGCAAACCCGCAATCTGCAAATACGTCACTGTACAAACGCCATATAGGTATTTATGCCTATCGTGCTGAATACGTTAAGCAATATGTTGCCTATGCGCCTAGCTCTCTGGAGCAAATTGAATCTTTAGAACAGCTTCGAGCTATATGGTATGGCGATAAGATTCACTGTGAGGTGGCGATAGCTCCACCGCCAGTTGGAATTGATACCCCGGAAGATCTAGAACGTCTTTTAAAGACTATAAGTTAGTGAGAAATGAGTGCTGAAATAGGGCTGACGCTGTGTAGTAAATTAGCAAGAAGCCTTATCTAAACAGCCAGTTCTTGTAAAAGGTGAGTGAAACCTTTTAAACGCATACACAAAGTAACAAGGGAACCGTTATGAACGTAGTTATTACCGGTGGCAACAGAGGCATAGGCCTTGCGCTCACCAAGCAATATAAAGCACGTGGTGCGAAAGTTTATGCTACCTGTCGAAACAGTTGCGACGAGCTAAACAGTGCAGGTGTGACAATCATCAAAGGTGTGGATGTATCCCAACCAGAAATGCTGGCTGAAAAGCTTGCACCTTTAATGGATGTTAACATCGATTTGCTCATTAATAATGCCGGAGTGCTCGGACGCGAGAGTATTAACGATTGGGATCCAAATACCATCGATTATCAATTTAGAGTTAATGCATTAGGTCCATTGTTAGTTACTCAAACACTATTACCCGCAATGGCAAAAGACGGTAAAATTGCCATGATTACCAGTCGCATGGGTTCAATGGCAGACAATGGTTCAGGCGGCTACTATGGCTACCGAATGTCCAAAGCCGCACTAAACGCTGCGGGAGTTTCAATGGCGAATGATCTGAAACCCAAGGGGATTGCAGTAGGTATTTTCCATCCTGGATTCGTTCAAACAGAAATGGTCAATGGAGCGGGAGATATTGATGCTGATACCTGCGCTGAACGCTTGTCACATCGTATAGATGAGTTAAATGTATCTAACGCAGGTCGCTTCATCCATTCAAATGGTGATGAGTTGCCTTGGTAGGTTTAATGTTGGCTTGCCACAAACTCCATCAATAATGTATCACACCAACAGAGCGCTTACGAAAAGCGCTCTTTTACTTTTAAACTACACCTGTCTTAAACTGCATGTGTCCTTAACTACATCGTTTCAATGCGTCCTTGCTTTAGCGCGTTAAATCATACGTATCAATTATTTGCTTAACAGACCCGTCATTTAAACGAGCACTAAGAGCTTGGTTAAACTCTGGAAATAGTGATGCGCACTTTGATTTGGCGGAGATAGCAAAATGTACATTGTTTGATGATATAGGTGACCGGCTTATTTGCATGCCGTCATTTTCTGAAGCGTTCAAGTGGCTTAGTGCAGCGCTTTGTGGAGAAACTGCGTAGTCAGCGCGATGTCGACGCATCATTTCATACATTTTGTCGTGGTCTTTAACTTCGATGATATTCAAGTTTGACTTAATGCTATCGAATTTTTCACCTAAGCTTATTCCTCGAGGCATCACACCAATATATTGCGCGAGTGCGTTAAGCGAAAGATCGGTACCTCGCGTTTGAGAAAGTGTAGGGGAAAGCACAACATAAACCTCTTCTGCTGCAAACGGTGCAGTGATAAGCCATTTTCGACTACGAGCTTCGTTCCAATAGTTTCCCGCCAAAATATCAAGCTCGCCCGCGTCGAGTTTGGATTCTATTCGTTTCCAAGGTAGCCCGGTTTCTATCTTTAGTGTGACACCTAAATCCCGTGCTAGCAGGGTTAGAACGTCAAATGCTATCCCCGTAGCTTTCAATCTTTCTTCAAACTCGTTAAATGCGTAGGGAAACCACTGTTGTGCTCCCGCGGTGTGTAAAGTCTTACACTCAGTACTGGCAAGTGCACGAGGGTTGAATACAAAAGTCAAAATGAGCAATATGCTAAACGACAAGATGTGGCGGGAACAGTGTTTCAGTTTGGAGTAGGGTAACATTGCCATATTTTATTCACGTACCACAGAAGATGGCGTTGATAGTTTTACTTGTTTAATTGTGTATAGGACTGTTATACATAAAACCCTATCGACTGGCAATTAGCCGATAGGGTTACAAAAATAACGAATAGATGACTTTCGAGTATAGATTGCAGTTAATCGAAAGTTACAGCGCGGGATCAGCGCCTTCGTCTTCTTCGTCTTGGTCTTCAGACAATACTGCCCAGACGTCGTGTTCGTTAGCGTGAATAACTTCAGCCCATACACGATCGCCAGGTTTTACGTCATAAACGCCGTTTAAATGAACCAGACCATCAACTTCCGGTGCGTCTGCATAGGTACGGCCAACGGCACCTTCCGCATCAACGCTGTCGATAACAACTTGATATTCGTTTCCTATCCGCGCTTGTAAACGTGCGGCACTGATTTCGCCCTGTACTTCCATAAAACGTGCAAGGCGAGCTTGTTTCACTTCTTCTGGTACTGGGTCGGGGAGGTCATTTGCTCTCGCTCCTTCAACAGGTGAATAGGCGAATGCACCAACGCGATCAAGCTGCGCTTCGCGAAGGAAGTCCAATAACTCTTCAAACTCTTCTTCCGTTTCGCCCGGAAAGCCGACGATGAATGTCGAACGAATGACTAATGATGGGCACTGTTCGCGCCACTTTTTAACGCGCTCTAATACGCGCTCAGCACTACCTGGGCGTTTCATTAACTTAAGAATACGTTTGTTGGCGTGTTGAAACGGAATATCCAAGTAAGGAAGGATTTTACCTTCGTTCATTAGTGGAATTAGGTCATCGACATGCGGGTAAGGGTACACGTAATGTAAACGGACCCAAATGCCCATTTCGCCCAGCTTTTCACACAGTTGCTGCATGTGTGCTTTAACCGGCATGCCGTCCCAAAAGCCCGTTCTGTGCTTAACATCAACACCATAGGCGCTAGTGTCTTGTGAAATAACCAATAGCTCTTTAACACCAGCTTCTTTCAAACGCTTAGCTTCATCGAGTACGTTACCCACTGGGCGGCTAACAAGGTCGCCACGCATAGAAGGAATGATACAGAACGTGCAACGGTGGTTACAGCCTTCTGAAATCTTCAAGTAAGCATAATGACGAGGCGTTAATTTTACGCCATGGTCAGGGATCAGATCTTCAAACGGATTGTGCTGAGGTTTTGGAAGATGATCGTGTACTTGTTCAACTACCGTTTCGTAGGCATGAGGCCCCGTGATAGCCAGTACATTTGGATGAAGCTCTCTAATTTCGTCTTCTTTAACACCTAAACACCCGGTAACGATAACTTTCCCGTTTTCTTTAAGTGCTTCGCCTATGGTGTCTAATGACTCTTCTACCGCCGCGTCAATGAACCCACAGGTGTTAACGATAACCAAGTCGGCATCGTTATAAGTAGGGACTACGTCATAACCTTCGGTTCGAAGTTGAGTAAGAATACGCTCTGAATCAACTAAGTTCTTAGGGCAACCTAAGCTAACAAAACCAATTCTGCTGCCATTGCTTTGTTGCGAAGGTTTGTTGTCACTTAATACCTTCACTGGCGTTTCTAGCGTGGTGGTTTTATTTACTACTTTGTTTGGATTAAACGTTTCTACTGTCATCTAAAATATCACCTGGAAAATGACTGAGCTTAAAATGGCCGCGGATTATACAGGAAAACACGCTTGTACGCAGTATATATAATTAGCGACCAAGATATAAATTATTGACGCATTCTAACAATGCAGCCGTAATTTAGGCATTAACTGTGAAAACAAGGTTAAACGGCCACGGGTTTCATTGTAAAAGCAGTACGAACAAGGTTTAAAAATACCTTTTTCACCCCCACGTTTATCACTTCTTGAAAATAAACATTATCAAATTTGAATGCGCTTTAGGGTTCAAATTAACAAAATAGAAGTGAATGCATGCTTAAATTACCGCTAACTTTTTATGATGAGTCAGGGCGAATTCTACCTCCCCGGTGGCTTTACAGCGTGTTTATACTTCTATGCATTGACTGGCTCGCGTTCGTCTTTTCTCTGGCTTCCCGCACTCAAACGAGTGAGCTACTTACGTTTTTTTACCCACAAAAAGAAACGTTAGGGTTGGGGTTAGCGGCAAGTTTACCTGTGTTAATTGCGTTATCTTTGGTAAGTCAACGAGAGCGCTTGTGGAAAAAAGGGTACCTTGTATGGCGTAAGTGGGTTATACCACTGGCTCAATTGGGTGTGTTGGCGCTATTAAGCGTGCAGCTATACTACGCTATGCATCATCACTGGGGGTTTGAAACTATTACGGGTGTAAAGATCGTTTTTTACGGTATAGCCTTGTACGCAATTTCAAAAAGTCGTCATTTAAAGTGGATGGTAGAGGATTGGGAAACACCTAACCCCTGAACCTCATTCTCCAAAAATATCCTTATTGGATATGTGTTTAATGCACTCAATTGAACAGACGTTAAACTGAGTGCAAAATTTGTGAGAACGTTAGTGGCTTCGTAAGTGGTTTCCCAACGCCTGTTCATAGTAGGCAAATACGCTGATTTGACTGTCGTTAACCAAACGTTCATAGCAAATACCCGCTAAGGCATAGGTATTTTCACCAACCTGAAGAAAAACGGCAGGTGCTTTAGGATTTGACTGATCGTAAATCCATTCACCATCTAGCTGCGCTTTTAAAATTTCTCCAACGTAAGCGCCAAAGATATTACAGATGGTGAACACTGCTTCATCTTCTAACGCTAAATCGTGATATTTATCTACGAAACTAAGTAAAATGTCGTCCACCAGTGCTACACTAGCGGGTGAGTGGTCGAGTACAATATCGAACTCATCAGCTGCTGTTACTACAGCGTCCTTCGCGCAATCTGCCATTAATTTATTGAGTTCATCAGGTGACATGTTGTTCTCCTTCTCACCGATACTTTTGTTATAACAAGCTAACGCTTAAAAAGTCGTTAAGACAAGGT
The DNA here is from genome assembly GCF_056160665.1 of Alteromonas sp. ABH4_453. Classification (NCBI taxonomy): domain Bacteria; kingdom Pseudomonadati; phylum Pseudomonadota; class Gammaproteobacteria; order Alteromonadales; family Alteromonadaceae; genus Alteromonas; species Alteromonas sp. ABH4_453. The sequence continues at coordinate 204,611 of NZ_JBSWXP010000008.1, read as the reverse complement.
GTTATAAGTTTTTGACTATTGTGCGCAAGTTATCGGCCAAAGTCTATTTTTGTCCAGTTAATCTATTGATTACACTTGCAGCAGCGAACATACCGAAGGTGGCGGTTACCGTGACCACAGCACCAAAGCCGCCCGCACAGTCTAGTCGAGTACCACCTTCCATTGCAGATTTGTTATAACAAACCGAGCCGTCTGGTTGTGGGTAGCGCAATTGCTCTGTTGAATAGATACACTCAACGCCAAAGCGACGTTTTGGGTTTTTACTGAAGTTATAGTTACGTCTAAGCTCACTGCGTAGCTTAGCCGCTAGGGGATCTTGTGTTGTTTTAGCTAAATCGCCTTTAGTGACTTGAGTTGGGTCTATTTGACCGCCCGCACCGCCAACCGTAACAATGGGAATTTTGTTGCGTTTACAGTGAGCTATCATCGCCGCTTTAGCGCGAATACTGTCAGTGGCATCGACTACAGCGTGCATTTCTTTGGTTAAAAGTGTGGCCGTATTGTCTGGGGTGACAAAATCCTCAATACAATTCACTTTGCAAGCAGGATTTATCAAGTGAATTCTCGATGCAATGGCGTCGACCTTTGCTTCTCCTATAGTATTGGAAAGCGCGTGAATTTGGCGGTTTGTATTAGTTACGCAAACATCGTCTAAATCAATAAGGGTTATAGTACCAACGCCTGAACGAGCTAGTGCTTCTGCAGTCCAACTTCCCACACCGCCAATGCCGACTACAGCCACATGACTGTTGGCTAAATTATTAGTTTGTTGTGCGCCATACAAACGCACAATACCGCCTAAACGTGGATCATCAGACATGTTTCACTTCACTTAAAAATAAACTAACTCAAAGGCGTGTGTTTACACAAAAACGTGCAAACACGCTAGCAGGGCGCGCATCATCTCAAAAGTGAACACTAAAGATCAATACACTCCAGTTTTTTCGAATAATAAATCCGATTTTAAGCAACATACGTTCTACCCATTACATGTTTAAATAAAATCATTGTTTAACTATATATTGTAAAGGGAGAGGCATATGGGCTTACTCGTAGATGGAAAATGGCAAGATAAATGGTATGACACCAGTAAAAATGGTGGCAAATTCGAACGTCAGGCATCTAAGTTTCGTGACTCAATTAGCAACAGCGAAGACGCAACCTTTCAGGCTGAGTCAGGCCGCTATCACCTATACGTTTCGTTAGCTTGTCCTTGGGCCCACAGGGCGCTCATATTTAGAAAGTTAAAGGGATTGGAGGCGCATATTGATGTTTCGGTGGTACACCCTGAGATGCTTGATCAAGGCTGGGAGTTTAAAGATTACCCAGGATCAACGGGAGATAAGCTTTATAACTTTGATTATGCGCATCAAATTTATACTAAGGCAGAACCTGAGATAACCACCCGTGTCACTGTTCCAATCCTTTGGGATAAACGGACAGAAACTATCGTTAATAATGAATCAGCTGAAATTATCCGTATTTTTAACAGTGGGTTTAATTCACTGACTAATAATGGCGACGATTATTATCCTAACGCCCAACGTGAAGAAATTGATGCCATCAACAATATGGTGTATCACGACATAAATAATGGCGTGTACAAAGCTGGATTTGCTACAACGCAAGAGGCCTATGAAGAGGCAGTAACTGCATTGTTTGATTCGCTGGATAGAGTTGAGGAAAGGTTAAGTAAACAACGTTATCTTGTAGGAAGTAAGATAACAGAGGCTGACTGGCGCTTATTTACCACGCTGATACGCTTCGACGCTGTGTATCACGGGCACTTTAAATGCAATAAAAAACAAATTGCAGACTATCCAAATATTTACGGCTATATGAAAGAACTTTATCAAGTTCCGGGTGTTGCTGAAACAGTAAACTTCGACCATATCAAAAGGCACTATTACTACAGCCACACTATGATAAATCCAACGCAGGTAATTCCCGTTGGGCCAGAGCAAGATCTTATGTCGCCTCACGGTCGCGATAAAATGGGACGTTGAAGCACCCAAAAGGTCAGTAATACAAAAAGCTAAACGTGAAGCTCGTAAAAGATAGTGAAGGCTAAGATTTAAGGTAGATACACATTATGTCAGTGGAAGTGAGTGAACAAAAATCGATAGAGAAAGTGGTTACAGGTATGCCAACAAGTGATGGCGCGGGCGTGTCGCTCACTCGTATTATCGGACAGCCTGAACTACCTCGCCTCGATCCCTTTTTAATGTTGGATTTTTTTGGTTCAGATAATCCAGGTGAATACATTGCTGGTTTTCCACCACATCCTCACCGTGGTTTTCAGACAGTTACTTATATGCTTGCAGGAAAAATGCGCCATAAAGACTCTGTAGGCAATGAGGGGGTTATTGATGCTGGTGGCATTCAATGGATGAATGCGGGCCGAGGCATAATACATGAAGAAATGCCAGAGCAGGAGGAGGGCTTGTTACAAGGCTTTCAGCTGTGGGTGAATCTTCCGGCTGTAGAGAAAATGTCAGCGCCGAACTATCAAGACATACAGCCAGATAGTGTGCCTTCAGTACACATCCAAGATGCAGTAATCAAAGTGTTAGCAGGTGAAATTGACGGTGTGAAAGGGCCTGTGAAGACAACAGCGGTTGCTCCTACTTTTTTAGACGTTGCACTACGAAACGGGAGTTCTGAAATTACACTGGGTTCGGATGAAGCTGCCTATATTTATGTGTTCGAGGGAAGCGTGGTCGTTAATAGCAGCGAAATTAGCAAAGAAACAATTGTGTCGCAGGGAGAGCTGGGTGTTTTGTCACAAAGTGGCAAGCAGCTATCTGTATCCGCTGATACAGGTTGTAAATTTATAGTGGTCTCAGGTAAACCTATTGAAGAGCCTGTGGTCCAATATGGGCCTTTTGTAATGAACACTCAGCAGGAAATTGTTCAGGCATTTAACGATTACCAAAGCGGTTCACTAGCGAAATAGATACAAGTTTTGTCTATCTTGATTCGACTATGGGTAATTATCTATGCGGGCTGGTATTAGACTGAGCTTTTAATCAATACCTCTTCATTTGGTTCAGCAAGGAGTAGCACTGCCAATGCATTTTGAAAGCGTCGCCGAAAAACACGTGCTATCACTTTTAGAATTTGAGCGTAGTAACAAAGCCTATTTTGAATTGTCTATAGCACCGAGAGAGGCAGCGTTTTATTCATTGGATGGCGTTGGCTACCACATTAGCGAATTGCTTTACTTACAACAGCAGAAAAGAGCTTGGGGTTATGTACTTGTTGATGAGCAACGAAATAACCAGATTGTAGCACGTGCTAACATCAAAAATAGAGCAGGCGACAAGGCGGAAATCGGCTATCGAGTTGCAGAGAAGGATTGTGGAAAGGGCATTGCTTCTCACTGCGTCTCATTTTTAATTGAGGAGGCCAAAAGCATAGGCATAAAATTGCTCACTGCTGAAGTCATGGATAATAATGCCGTTTCTGAAAAAGTTCTTATCAAGAATGGTTTTAGTCCTACACTGTGCTTTCGCCGAAAGTATCGTCATCAAGGCGCTTTCCATAACAGTATCTACTTAGAACTCGCGCTTTAAACTCATCGGTTGAAAACAGCGTGAGCAAAACGTTGCGCTGTTCAAATTGAATTAGTAATTCACTCCCTCTAATGATTTAATATCAGTATGTCTAATTTCTTTTACGACAATAACAAAGGGGCGTATGCGCTTTTTTGTTGTAAAAGGCGATTATGTAATCATAAATAGTTAAAACACAGGGAATTTCGATCCAAATGGCAACCCCAATTACCTGCTTTAAAGCGTACGATATTCGTGGCGAATTGAACTCACAACTGACTGAAGATGTAGCGTATCGAATTGGCTATGCGTTTGCGCAAGAATTAAATGCGAAAACTGTTGTTGTTGGTAGTGATGTGCGTCTTACGTCAACACCATTAAAATTAGCGTTAAGCGCGGGTCTAATCGATGCTGGTGCAACAGTGACCGATATTGGCATGGCAGGAACAGAAGAAATTTACTTCGCTACCAAACACCTTGGCGTTGATGGTGGTATTGAAGTAACGGCAAGTCATAACCCCATTAATTACAACGGTATGAAACTGGTGAAGTCAGGCTCTGTTCCAATTAGTGGCGACACAGGCCTAAACGCGATAAAAGAGAAAGCGGAAGCACTAGAAGATAGCTTCGTGTCAGAGCGATTAGCACACTACACTGAGGGTGCGTTGATTGATGCTGATGCGTTTTTTAACGGTACGGCCCATGTAAAAGAAGACAAGCTTTCTGAAACCGATAAATATGCGGTTAAATCGTGTATGTCTGACTATGTTTCTCACATGCTTTCTTACGTTAATTTGAGCAATTTTACGCCGTTAAAAGTGGTGGTTAATGCAGGTAATGGTGCCGCAGGCCCCGCGCTTGACGCTATTGAAAAAGAAATGAAAGTGCAGGGCGTTCCGATAGAGTTTGTTAAAGTACATCACAATGCTGATGGTACATTTCCAAACGGCATCCCCAATCCATTGTTACCTGAAAACCGTGCTGACACCGCTGACGCTGTTAGAGCGTCGGGAGCTGATTTTGGCATTGCATGGGATGGTGATTTCGACCGTTGCTTCTTGTTTGACGCTGATGGTGAATTTATTGAAGGATATTATATCGTTGGCTTGCTTGCTGAAGCCTTTATCGAGAAAAACACCGACAGTAAAATCATTTATGACCCTCGCGTATACTGGAATACAGAAGATATCGTAGCGAATGCAGGTGGTACACCTATTAAGTCGAAAACCGGCCATGCGTTTATTAAGGAGCGTATGCGCAAAGAAGATGCGGTCTACGGCGGTGAAATGAGTGCGCACCATTACTTTAGAGATTTTGCCTACTGTGATTCAGGCATGATCCCTTGGTTGTTAATTGCCGAATTGGTGTGTGTGAAAAAGCAAACATTAGCGAGTATGGTAACGGCGCGAATTGAAGCGTTTCCATCTTCTGGTGAAATTAACAGTAAACTGAAAGATGCTGACGCAGCGCTGGAACGCGTTACAAATAAATACCAGCCACTAGCCAGCGTAATCGATACTACCGATGGTTTGGGTCTGGAGTTTGGCACATGGCGCTTTAATTTACGTAAATCGAATACTGAGCCAGTTATTCGTTTAAACGTTGAAAGTAAAGGCGACATTGCGTTGATGGAACAAAAAACCGAAGAGCTACTTTCGCTTATTCGCGCTGAATAACCACGGTACTTTTCGTTAATACCGCTAGATAAGTAAGAAACGAAGGCGATAATATAGCGATATTATCGCCTTTTCTGTTTTTGAGATTTATACCTGTTAAATCTTTGTTTATCAATTGCTTATAAAGGTTATGCGTAACCTGTTTGATTGAGATAGACACTCGCTTAAACACCGCAGGCTTTTGCCTCTATTACTTTTTTTGCAATTAACTAATGTCATGCCTTTAACGCTAAACTGTTAGTAGCAACGCTAGACAAGCAAGTAAATCATCCAAGCGTGACAGATAACGACAACACTTGTTAGCCCCATTCGCAGGCTTATGTAACTTACAATCTGCTCTTTAGGAAGGCTAAGGATAAACTTGTCGTAAATAAGCACGGCGACGTAGCTTAGCGATAAAACACCAAACACTTTCACGTCGTGAGAGAACACCAAACACAACCACCCAATAATAGTGGGCAACATTGCTATTAGCATTTGCTTGTCATATCGCTGGTTACTTACAGAGTCCCACCAATGAATACCGCCAAAGAAAGATAACAGCACAGCAGAGTATTGGATAAAGTAAACGGCGCTTTGTGTTAGTGATAATAGGTTAAGCTGATAAGCCAGTGGCATTGCCACAAAAGGAATAAGACCGGCAATACCTAGAAAAACTGCTGAATAGGGCATTGTTGTTCCTTGAAGTAAACTTGTATAAACAAAAATAGCGCCATGAAGGCGCTATTTTTACTATTAAGCGTAATGCTTAGTTCAGTAAAACCTAAATTTTTACTTAATTGGCGTGTATTTACGCTGGTTGTGACCAGTGTAAAGCTGACGAGGACGGCCAATCTTCTGTTTAGGGTCGCTCATCATTTCATGCCAGTGTGAAATCCAGCCTACTGTACGAGACAGAGCGAAGATACACGTAAACATGTTGGTAGGAATACCAATAGCCTTAAGAACGATACCTGAGTAGAAATCAACGTTCGGGAACAGTTTCTTCTCTGCGAAATACGGGTCGCTCAACGCAATCTTTTCAAGCTCCATTGCTACTTCTAGTAGTGGATCTTTAACGTTAAGTTCGCTTAGTACTTCGTGACAGCTTTCACGCATTACCGTTGCACGAGGGTCGTGGTTTTTGTAAACACGGTGACCGAAGCCCATAAGACGGAACGGATCGCTCTTGTCTTTAGCGCGTGCAATAAACTCAGGGATACGATCAACTGTGCCGATTTCTTCTAGCATGTTTAGACATGCTTCGTTTGCACCACCGTGAGCAGGGCCCCAAAGTGAAGCAACACCAGCAGAAATACAAGCATATGGGTTCGCGCCAGAAGAACCAGCAAGACGAACGGTAGACGTTGACGCATTCTGTTCGTGGTCTGCGTGAAGCGTAAAGATACGGTCCATCGCGCGCTCAACAGCTGGACTGATTTGATATTCTTCTGCTGGAACAGAAAACATCATGTTCAGGAAGTTAGCTGCGTAGCTAAGGTCATTACGTGGGTAAACGAATGGTTGACCGATATTGTACTTGTAGCACATAGCAACAAGCGTTGGCATCTTTGCAATTAGACGATGCGCGCTGCGAATGCGTTGCTCTTCGTTAGAAACGTCTAAATCACTGTGGTAGAACGAAGACATAGCGCCAACGGTACCACATAGCATTGCCATAGGGTGCGCGTCGTTGCGGAAACCGTGGAAGAACATGTTGATCTGTTCGTGTACCATGGTGTGACGTGTAATTGTCTCTTTAAATTCTTCGTATTGTTCTTTTGTTGGTGCATCACCGTGAAGAAGCATGTGACAAACTTCTAGGTAGTCTGCGTCACGTGCAAGTTCTTCGATAGGGAAACCGCGGTGTAATAACACACCTTGAGCGCCATCAATGTAGGTAATTGAAGACTCGCAAGATCCTGTCGCCATAAAACCTGGGTCGTACGTGAAATAACCGTGTTGGCCTAACGTACGGACATCGATTACATCTTGTCCTTCGGTGCCAGACAAGATAGGAAGCTCGATTTCCTTACCGCCGGCTTTAAGAATGGCTTTCTGATCTGCCATAAAATGCTCTCCTCAGAATGGTTCTGTTTGCAGCGAAAACGGACGAAAATATCCGCTCCGTTGGGAAAAGTGGGCGTATTTGTACTTTATTATGTACCAACAAGTCAATTTAATTGCATATATGCACAATAAATATTCCGAATTGCTTAAAAAAATAATAGCAATCAGATAACGTTCAATTAACTCGTTGGAAATTCACTTTGCCCGATACAGTGCAATTATCAATGGCTTTTCGACAAAGGTAAACCACCGATCGATAAATATATTAACAGCTTAGCTTAAAAAGTAACCTTTTGATGTGGAATAAATACGCATACAGATTAAAAGTGCTTAATTTCTTATTGATATGCATAGTTATTCCATTTCGCTGCTGATAAAATCGATATACTGTTATTGCGCTTGTTATAACGTGTTGCGCACAGTTTTGATCGCTTTTTGAGCAAAATAATTATCTCTAAAGTATATATAGCGACTAAAGTCTTACTACGGCACAAAAAATTGTAATTATATACTACGCTGGATATACTCAGCGGTGCTTGGAAAACGGAATATTTATTCTGTTACAAGCATTAAAGAATAATTCACAAATTGTTAACAACTCATTGGACGAGGCAATTAACAGGTTAAAAATCGAATTCACTTACTCAGGACATAATAAAGGTAAGAAATTCATTATCCCCTACGGATTAAACAGGCATACATTGTGAAAAAGCAAAGACCAGTAAATTTAGAACTCAATACTATTAAATTTCCGCCCTCTGCTATTTCGTCAATTCTCCACCGTGTAACCGGTGTTGCAATGTTCTTCGCGCTACTTTTTGTTATTTGGGCATGGGCAGTTTCTGTTCACTCGCCGGAAGGTTTCGCGGACGTTCAAGCAATCATGGACGGTTTCCTTGGAAAATTTGTCGCAATTGGCACAGCTTCAGCGCTGACGTATCACATTCTAGGCGGCCTAAGACACGTTGTTATGGATTTAGGTCACTGGGAAGAATTAGAGTCGGGTAACACAAGTGCAAAAGCAGTAATCGCACTTTGGGTTGTACTGACCGTAGTATTGGGAGTTGCATTATGGTAACCAACCAAGCAAGCATTAAGCGTGACGGCGTACAAGATTACGTATCACTTCGCGCTACAGCAGCAATTATTTTCGCGTACTCGGTTTTCATGGCGTGGTTTTTTATTACCACCGATAACCTAACGTTTATCGAATGGCGAGGGTTGTTCTCTGGCCTAGCTATGAAAGTTTTCACATTGGCAGCACTAGTAGCAGTGATGATCCACGTGCGCATCGGCCTATGGCAGGTGCTAACAGACTATGTTAAAGCAGCAGGTCTGCGCGCAGGATTACAATATATTCTAAATATCATCGCGTTCGGCTATGTAGCTGTTGGCCTATTCGTACTGTGGGGAGTGTAAAATGAGTTTACCCGTTCACGAGTTTGATGCAGTTGTAATTGGTGCAGGCGGTGCAGGTATGCGCGCAGCACTACAGATTTCAGAATCTGGTAAATCATGCGCACTGTTGTCTAAAGTATTTCCAACCCGTTCTCATACTGTGTCTGCACAGGGTGGTATTACCGTAGCACTAGGTAATTCACACGAAGATAACTGGGAATGGCACATGTATGACACCGTAAAAGGGTCAGATTATATCGGTGACCAAGACGCCATCGAGTACATGTGTAAAACTGGTCCAGAAGCTATTATCGAAATGGAGAACATGGGTCTACCTTTTTCTCGCTTCGAGAATGGTAAGATTTACCAGCGTCCTTTCGGCGGTCAGTCAAGAAATTTTGGTGGCGAGCAGGGCGCTCGTACGGCAGCTGCAGCGGACCGTACTGGTCACGCGCTTCTACACCTTCTTTACCAGCAAAACGTAAAGAACAAAACCAAAGTATTTTCTGAGTGGTATGCACTTGACCTGGTTAAGAACCAAGACGGCGACGTCGTAGGTTGTACAGCAATCGACATCGAAACTGGCGAAGTAGTTTACTTTAAATCGCGCGCAGTTGTTCTTGCAACTGGTGGTGCGGGTCGTATCTACGCATCAACAACGAACGCGCACATCAATACCGGTGACGGTGTTGGTATGGCACTGCGTGCTGGTGTTGCGGTTCAGGATATGGAAATGTGGCAGTTCCACCCAACGGGTATAGCTGGCGCGGGTACATTGGTTACTGAAGGCTGTCGTGGTGAAGGTGGTTACCTTCTCAATAAAGACGGCGAACGCTTCATGGAACGTTATGCACCTAACGCGAAAGACCTAGCGGGTCGTGACGTTGTAGCACGTTCAATGATGACTGAAATTCGCGAAGGTCGTGGTTGTGAAGGCCCGTGGGGTACTCACATTAAGCTTAAGCTTGACCACCTTGGTAAAGATGTACTTGAGTCACGTCTACCTGGTATTCTTGAGCTATCGCGTACATTCGCACACGTTGACCCTGTAAAAGAGCCGATTCCAGTAATTCCTACTTGTCACTATATGATGGGTGGTATTCCAACAAACGTTGATGGCCAATGTCTAACGGTTGATGAAAACGGCAATGATAAGGTAGTTAACGGTCTATTTGCATGTGGTGAGATTGCTTGTGTATCTGTACACGGTGCAAACCGTCTTGGCGGTAACTCACTACTTGACCTTGTTGTATTCGGTCGAGCGACTGGTTTACACCTTGGTAAGACATTATCTGAAATGGCACCATCACGCGACGCGTCTGAGTCTGATCTTGAAGCCTCTATGACACGTTTCAACCGTTGGGAAAATTCAGAGAAAGGAAAGGGCGAAGACCCTGTTCAAATTAAGAAAGACTTGCAAGAATGCATGCAGCTTAACTTCTCAGTATTCCGTGAAGGTGAAGCCATGGCGGAAGGTCTTAAGGAACTTAGCGAAATTCGCGAGCGCCTTAAGCATGCACGCCTTGACGATAAGAGTTCAGACTTCAACACTCAACGTATTGAATGTTTAGAGCTTGATAACCTAATGGAAACTGCGTACAGCACAGCAGTAGCAGCGAACTTCAGAACGGAAAGCCGTGGTGCTCACAGCCGCTTCGACTTCCCGGAACGTGATGATGACAACTGGTTATGCCATAGCATCTACGATCCGAACACTGATAAAATGCTTAAACGTGAAGTGAATATGGCGCCTAAGCTTAGGGAAGCATTCCCGCCTAAAGTGCGTTCATATTAAGAGAGGCAACGATCATGCAATTAACTTTTTCGATTTATCGTTACAACCCTGAAGTAGATGCGAAGCCTCGCATGCAAGACTACACTCTAGAAGTAGAGGAAGGTCAAGACATGATGGTGCTAGACGCGCTACTTGCACTAAAAGAGCAGGATCCGACGCTTTCTTTCCGTCGCTCTTGTCGTGAAGGTGTTTGTGGTTCAGACGGTGTGAACATGAACGGCAAAAACGGCCTTGCATGTATCACTCCGCTTTCTGCACTGGGCAAAGGCAAAATAGTCGTTCGTCCACTTCCAGGTCTGCCAGTAGTGCGCGACCTTGTTGTAGATATGACGCAATTTTATACACAGTATGAAAAGATTAAGCCGTTCTTGATTAACGACAGTAAACAGCCGCCAGCGCGCGAGCATTTACAGTCGCCAGAAGAGCGTGCGAAGCTAGACGGTCTTTACGAGTGTATTTTATGTGCATGTTGTTCAACGTCATGCCCATCGTTCTGGTGGAACCCTGATAAGTTCATCGGTCCTGCGGGTCTTCTTCACGCATATCGCTTCCTTATTGATAGCCGCGATACGGCAACTGAAGAACGTCTTAACGACCTTGATGATGCGTTCAGCGTATTCCGCTGTCACGGTATCATGAACTGTGTGAGTGTATGTCCTAAGGGCTTAAACCCAACAAAAGCGATAGGCCAAATCAAGTCTATGCTTTTACAACGGGCTGTTTAGTACTATATTCTGATAACTTACTAAAAGTTACAGATAGTGATGCTCTAAATAGCCATCCCAAAAGGATGGCTATTTTTTTATATATTCGCTGTTATAACACTTGGTTATGCTGAGAATAACCTTATAATACATCTTGATTGTTAACTAGATTTTATAAAACGTAGCAAGGCAAATTAAATGCAAGAAAGCGTGATGAAAGCGTGGTGGGATTCCTCGCACATGGCAGGTGCCAACGCTGCCTATGTTGAAGAGTTGTATGAAGCCTATTTAGAAGACCCTCAAAGTGTCTCTGAAACTTGGCGGCAAATCTTCGATAACCTCCCCAAAGTCGATGGCGTAGAGTTAGAAACTAATCATACAGCAATTAAAAATCAGTTTAGGCAACTTGCTGCGTTAGGGCCGACGGCCCGTATGTCTAGTCCATCAGTGCCTTCAGCAAATGTTTCTGATGATAGACAAGTTAAAGTTCTCCAGTTAATTAATGCTTTTCGCTTCCGTGGTCATCAGAATGCGAATCTAGATCCGCTAGGTCTATGGAAACAAGAACGCGTACGCGACATAGAGCTTTCTCACCACAGCCTTTCTGAGCAAGATTTTGATTCAGTTTTCAACGTTGGCTCTTATGCCATCGGCAAAGACTCTATGTCTTTAGGTGAATTGTTCAAGTCGCTTAATCGAACGTATTGCGGTTCAATCGGTGCTGAGTATATGCATATCACCGATACCGACCAAAAGCGTTGGTTACAACAAAAGATTGAGTCAGTACAGGCTAAACCTGAAATCTCACGTGATGAGAAGCTAAGCATTTTAAAAGGTTTGACTGCTGCTGATGGCATGGAAAAGTATTTGGGTTCTAAATTCCCAGGTGCAAAGCGTTTCTCTCTAGAAGGTGGCGACGCACTTATTCCAATGCTTAAAGGGTTAATTACCAAAGCGGGCACTGCGGGTACCAAAGAAGTGGTTATCGGCATGGCTCACCGAGGCCGTTTGAACGTGCTAGTTAACGTGTTGGGTAAAAACCCATCTGTATTGTTTGACGAGTTTTCTGGTAAGCACGACGACTCACTAGGCGCAGGTGACGTAAAATATCACGCAGGTTTCTCTTCAGACTTCGCGACTCCGGGCGGCAATGTTCACTTAGCACTAGCGTTTAACCCGTCTCACCTTGAGATTGTAAACCCTGTAGTTATGGGTTCTGTACGTGCACGTCTAGCGCGCCGCAACGATGACACGAATACAGTATTGCCTATCACTATTCACGGTGATTCGGCAATTGCTGGTCAGGGTGTAGTACAAGAAACCTTTAACATGTCGCAAACTCGCGGCTTTGCTGTAGGCGGTACGGTTCGTATTGTGGTAAACAACCAAGTTGGTTTCACCACATCGAAGACTGAAGATACTCGTTCAACGCAATACTGTACTGACATCGCGAAGATGGTTCAGGCGCCTATTTTCCACGTGAACTCAGATGACCCAGAAGCGGTTGCCTTTGTTACACAGCTTGCGCTTGAATATCGTAATAAGTTTAAGAAAGACGTAGTAATTGACCTAGTTTGTTACCGTCGTCATGGCCACAACGAAGCGGATGAGCCAAACGCCACGCAGCCGTTGATGTACCAAAAAATTAAAAAGCACCCAGTTCCACGTGCGCTTTATGCTGACCAGTTAATTGCTGAAGGGGTGATTGAGCAACGTGATGCTGATCGCTACCTTGAGGAATACCGCGAAGCATTAGATCACGGTGCATGCGTTGTTGAAGAATGGCGTCCAATGACTGAGCATAGTGTAGACTGGTCTCCATATCTAGGTCACGACTGGGATACTCCATATGACGGTGCACTTTCGGTTGAAAAGCTTAAAGAGTTAGGTGAATCAATTACCACTATCCCTGAAGATCACAAGCTTCAGTCTCGTGTTAACAAGCTTTACCAAGATCGTAAAGCTATGGTAGCTGGAGAGAAAAAGCTTGATTGGGGTATGGCAGAAAACTTAGCTTATGCCACGATTGTAGACGCAGGCGAAGACATTCGTATTACAGGTCAGGATTCTGGTCGTGGTACTTTCTTCCATCGTCACGCAGTGCTTCATAACCAGAAAGATGCTTCTACTTACATGCCTCTACAGCATATTCGTGAAGGTCAGGGCGAGATAGAAATTTACGACTCTGTGCTTTCAGAAGAAGCAGTAATGGCATTCGAGTATGGTTATGCGACAGCAGAGCCGACGTGCCTAACCATTTGGGAAGCCCAGTTTGGTGACTTCGCTAACGGTGCGCAGGTAGTATTCGACCAGTTCTTAAGTTCAGGTGAAGCTAAGTGGGGCCGTTTATGTGGCTTAACTGTATTGCTTCCACATGGGTATGAAGGTCAGGGGCCAGAGCACAGTTCTGCGCGCCTTGAACGTTTCCTTCAAATGTGTGCTGATCACAACTGGCAAGTGTGTGTGCCTTCCACACCTGCACAGGTATATAACATGCTTCGTCGCCAAGTCGTTCGCCCAATGCGTAAACCACTTATCGTGATGTCACCTAAGTCACTATTACGTCATCCAATGGCAGTATCTTCGTTAGAGGAACTTGCGGAAGGTAAATTCCATAACGTCATTGGTGAAATTGACGAAATCGATCCGAAGAACGTTAAGCGCGTCGTTATGTGTTCAGGTAAGGTTTACTACGATTTGTTAGACCAGCGCCGTAAAAATGAGCAAACAGACGTTGCAATCATTCGTTTAGAGCAACTTTACCCATTCCCACAAGAAGAATGCGCTAAAGTTGTGGCACAATACAGCCACGTAAAAGATTGGGTTTGGTGTCAAGAAGAGCCTCAAAACCAAGGCGCTTGGTACTGTAGCCAACACCATTTCTGGCAAGCAATTCCAGATGGTGCAAAATTAACATATGCAGGTCGTGATGCATCCTCGTCACCTGCAGTAGGTTATGTATCCGTTCACAACCAGCAACAGAAATCACTGGTTGAAAACGCACTCACAATTAAATAAGGAACAGTAATGACAATTGAGATAAAAGTTCCGGTTCTACCTGAGTCAGTTGCCGATGCCACCATTGCAACCTGGCACGTAAAGGCCGGTGACGCAGTTAAACGAGACCAGAACCTGGTTGATATTGAAACTGATAAAGTGGTTTTAGAAGTTGTGGCGCCAGCGGACGGTACAATTGGTGAGATCCTAAATGAAGAGGGTGCAACTGTTTTAGGCGAGCAAGTTATTGCTAAACTAGAAAAAGGCGGTGCGGCAGCACCGGCTGAGGCTAAAACAGAGAGCAAGGCAAAAGACGATTCGAAATCAGATGAGGCTCCAGCGGCTTCTGGAAAAACATCTGATGTTAAAGTTCCAGTACTTCCTGAATCTGTAGCTGACGCGACAATTGCAACCTGGCACGTAGCTGTAGGTGAAGCAGTTTCTCGCGACCAAAATTTGGTTGATATCGAAACTGACAAAGTAGTATTAGAAGTTGTTGCACCAGCAGATGGTTCTCTTGCTGAAATTATCGCAGAAGAGGGCGCCACCGTAACAGCTGAAGAAGTGATTGCTAAATTTGTAGAAGGTGCAGCAAGCGGCGCTTCTGCTCCAGCAGCATCAAGCGAAAGCGATGACAGTGAAGACAGCAGCGATGCGCTTAGCCCGTCAGTACGTCGTTTACTTGCTGAAAAAGGCGTAGACGCAGCTAAAGTGAAAGGTACGGGCAAAAATGGCCGTATCACTAAAGAAGACGTTGAAAAATATCTTAAAGGCGGCGACAGCTCAGCGAAGGCAGCACCTGCTTCTGAGTCTGCACCAGCAGAGTTGCCAACGGGCAACCGTACCGAGAAGCGTGTTCCTATGACGCGTCTTCGCAAGACGATTGCAAACCGTCTGCTTGAAGCGAAGAATTCAACAGCAATGCTAACAACGTTTAACGAAGTTAACATGAAGCCAATCATGGACCTTCGTAAACAGTACCAAGAAAGCTTCGAGAAGCGACACGGTATTCGTCTAGGCTTCATGTCTTTTTACGTGAAAGCGGTAACTGAAGCTCTTAAGCGTTTCCCTGAAGTAAACGCGTCTATCGACGGTGATGACATTGTTTATCACAACTACTTCGACGTATCTATCGCAGTTTCTACACCACGCGGCCTTGTGACACCAGTACTTAAAGATACTGATACACTAGGTATGGCTGGTGTTGAAAAAGGAATTAAAGAACTAGCACTTAAAGGTCGTGACGGTAAGCTGTCATTGGCTGAACTACAAGGTGGTAACTTCACAATCACCAACGGTGGTGTGTTTGGTTCACTAATGTCTACACCAATCATTAACCCGCCACAAAGCGCAATTCTTGGTATGCACAAAATCCAAGACCGCCCAATGGCTGTTAATGGTAAAGTAGAAATTCTACCAATGATGTACCTAGCGCTTTCTTATGACCACCGTATTATCGATGGTAAAGAATCAGTAGGGTTCTTGGTAACCGTTAAAGAGATGTTAGAAGATCCAACACGTCTACTACTAGACGTATAAGACTTTCGTCTCACGGAATTGTGGTTGGGCGCTTTGCTTGTGTTATCTTGTTTAGCGCCTAACGCAACGCTGATATTTACCCTATAATATCAGTCTAAATAATCAAGTCGCATTTGCGGCTTTTGTCTTACTAAAAATCGGATAGAAACACCATGAATTTGCATGAATACCAAGGTAAGCAGCTATTCAAAGAATACGGCTTGCCTGTTTCTGAAGGATACGCAGCAGACACTGCTCAAGGTGCTGTAGAAGCGGCTGACCGCATCGGCGGTGAAGAGTGGGTAGTTAAGTGTCAGGTACACGCGGGCGGTCGCGGTAAAGCTGGCGGTGTAAAGCTAGTTAAAAACAAAGACGACATTCGCGCTTTCGCTGAAAACTGGCTTGGCAAAAATTTGGTGACTTTCCAGACTGACGAAAACGGTCAGCCTGTGAGCAAAATCCTTGTAGAATCTTGCACAGATATCGCTAACGAGCTTTACCTTGGTGCAGTAGTTGACCGTACAACCCGTCGCGTTGTATTTATGGCATCTACTGAAGGTGGCGTTGAGATTGAAACTGTTGCAGAAGAAACACCAGAGAAAATCCTTAAAGCTGAAATCGACCCAATTGTTGGTCCTCAGCCTTATCAAGCGCGTGAAATGGCGTTCGCTCTAGGTCTTTCTGGCGTACAAATCAAGCAATTCACTCAAATCTTCCTTGGCCTAGCTAAGATGTTTGAAGAGCTTGACGTTGCGCTTATCGAAATCAACCCGCTAGTTATCAAAACTGACGGTAACCTACACTGCCTTGACGCAAAAGTAGGTATCGATGGTAACGCACTATATCGTCAGCCTAAGCTGAAAGATATGCAAGATCCTTCACAAGAAGATGCGCGTGAAGCTCACGCAGCTCAGTGGGAACTAAACTACGTAGCACTAGACGGTAACGTAGGTTGTATGGTTAACGGTGCTGGCCTTGCAATGGGTACTATGGACATCGTAAACCTACACGGTGGTAAGCCAGCTAACTTCCTAGATGTTGGTGGCGGCGCGACTAAAGAGCGTGTAGCTGAAGCATTCAAAATCATTCTTTCTGATGACAATGTTAAAGCGGTATTGGTTAACATTTTCGGTGGTATCGTTCGCTGTGACATGATTGCAGAAGGTATCATTGGTGCGGTTAAAGAAGTTGGCGTAGAAGTACCGGTAGTTGTACGTCTTGAAGGTACCAATGCAGAGCTTGGCCGTGAAGTTCTAGCGAACTCTGGTCTAGATATCATTGCTGCTGAATCGCTAACTGATGCAGCGCAGAAAGTTGTTGCTGCAGCGGAGGGCAAATAATGTCTGTATTAATTAATAAAGATACTAAAGTAATTTGTCAGGGTTTTACTGGCGGTCAGGGTACTTTCCACTCTGAGCAAGCAATTGCTTACGGTACGCAAATGGTTGGTGGTGTAACACCAGGTAAAGGCGGTACTGAGCACCTAGGTCTTCCAGTATTTAATACTGTACGTGAAGCGGTAGAAGCAACTGGCGCAACTGCAACAGTTATCTACGTACCAGCACCTTTCTGTAAAGATTCAATCGTTGAAGCTGCAGATGCGGGTATCGAACTAATCGTATGTATCACTGAAGGTATTCCAACGCTAGATATGCTTTACGTTAAAGAATACGTAGAAGCGAAAGGCGTTCGCATGATTGGTCCAAACTGCCCAGGTGTAATCACTCCTGGAGAGTGTAAAATTGGTATCATGCCTGGTCACATCCATAAGCCTGGTAAAGTAGGTATTGTTTCTCGCTCTGGTACACTTACGTACGAAGCGGTTAAGCAAACTACTGACGAAGGTTTCGGCCAGTCTACTTGTGTTGGTATCGGTGGCGACCCAATTCCTGGTTCAAACTTCATCGACATCCTTCAGATGTTCCAAGACGATCCACAAACTGAAGCTATCGTAATGATCGGTGAGATCGGTGGTACTGCAGAAGAAGAAGCGGCTGCGTTCATTAAAGAGAACGTAACTAAGCCAGTTGTTTCTTACATTGCTGGTGTTACTGCTCCTCCGGGCAAGCGTATGGGTCACGCTGGTGCAATCATCGCAGGCGGTAAAGGTACTGCTGACGAGAAATTCAAAGCACTAGAAGACGCAGGCGTTAAGACTGTACGTTCACTTGCTGAAATCGGCAAGGCGCTTCGCGAAACTACAGGTTGGTAAGCTAACGCTTATTAATATGTTTGAAAGCCCGCTTTAAGCGGGCTTTTTTATACCTGTATTAAAACGTGCGTTGCTTTAATGTGCTTGCAAACGTATTCACCTTGTTAACGTTGCGTTTATAAGTACTCTATTTTTACCAACCGAATAACATAAAGATATTTTTATGAAAAAAACTGCGTTAGCTTGTTTCGCTTCCTTATTGTCATGCTCAGCTATAGCTGATGAATACCTGACTTTTTTTATGGCAGGGCAATCCAATATGGATGGCTATGGCTACGTTTCTGAACTGCCAAACGATTTAGCAAAAGAACAAGACGTAATGATTTTTCATGGGAATGGGGTTTTCGACAATCAAGACAACGGCGGTGTAGGGAAGTGGGATAAACTTCAACCGGGCCACGGTACAGGTTTTAAATCGGATGGCAAAACCAATACACTTTCAGAGCGATTCGGAGCTGAATTAACCTTTGCAAAACAAATACAGCAGCAATATCCAGATAAAAAAATTGCCATTATAAAGTATGCGGTTGGAGGCACAGGTCTTGCGCTTAATACAGGTTACAGTAACTGGAACCCGAATTTTTCAGAGGGTAGCGGCCTCAATCAGTACGATTTTGCATTAAAGACAATTAACAACGCCTATGCAGTTAACGATATCGATGGCGATGGCAAGCCAGACTCGTTAAAACCTATGGGTATTATTTGGATGCAGGGTGAAGCCGATGCGCACGCAAGCGAAGTGTCAGCCAATGCGTACCTTACCAATTTAACAACTATGATGAATTTGTTTCGTGCTGCACTTAGGGTAGACGATCTGCCTGTTGTCATCGGCAAAATTACCGATTCTGAAATGGGCGAAGAAGATATTATGCCCTACATTGAACGAGTGCACCTTGCTCAGCAATTATTTGTCGAGTCAGACAGCTGCGCCAGCTATATGTCTAATTCTGATAATTATACCTACGGTGATGATCCTTGGCACTATACGAGTGAAAGCTTTTTACAAATGGGGAAGGACTTCGGAGTTTCTTATCAAAAGCTTGCAAATCAACGCTGTATGAAAGGTGAATAGTATGTCAACTGTTACGACGTTATCGCTTTTTCTCGTTGCGTTATTAAGCCTGTTCGCACCATCTGTTAGCTCGGCTTCAGAGAATGGGGTACCCTATCAAAACGAATGGCTAGAATCCCACTATCAACACCGGTTAGCGCTTTTCTCGACACAACCGTTAAATCCGGGGGATATTGTATTCGTTGGTGATAGCCTTACTGAATTGGGTGCAAACTGGGCTGTCCGGTTCGAGAATGTGAAAGTTCGTAATAGAGGAATACGTGGTGACACCACCTATGGTGTTTTAGCGAGATTGGATGAGTTAAAACAACGCAATCCATCAGCTATTTTCCTCTTGATCGGTATAAATGATATTTTCAATATTGTCTATGAAAATCAAATTGAGAAGCTATCGGATACTGCAAAAAATATTCATAATATAGCTAAGCAGTTGAAGTCGTCTCTTCCCAACACAAAAATTTATGTACTTAGCCTTCTCCCTGATCACCGGGATTTTATTTCAGTATTGGCAAAAGAAGTAAACAAACAACTATCTGACCAGAGCGATGCTTACTTCACTTTTATAAATCTGCATGATTTGTTTGCTGTCGATGGAATGATGAACCCCAAACTAACAACTGACGGAACCCATTTAAATGAATCAGGTTACCAAGTTTGGAGGAATGCAATTATGCCTTATTTGGATGATTTAAAATGATTGTGCGTACCTTAGTCTTCATCTCATTGACTTTATGTATTCATCAATTAAAAGCTGAAGTTAGTTATCCAGATGGAAATAAAAAAGCAGTAATATTTAGCTTCGATGATGGACTGGAACAAGACACGAGATTAGTCGAGCTATTTAATAAATATAATCTTGTTGGAACGTTTAACTTAAGCTCCGGATTATTTGACCAAAAAGCACTTTGGTTGAATGATTTTATTGGAAAGCCCAGTCATTATATCGGTCGAGATCAAGTTGCTTCTCTTTATAAAAATCACGAAGTCGCTAGTCACGGTTATACCCATCCTGTACTTCCAAATCTCAATCGGCGTAACGCGAAGAACCAGGTTGAGAGAGATAAGGCGTTGTTATCTGAAATTGTATCTTATCCAATAACGTCTTTTGCATACCCACTGGGTGCTTATAATGACGCTACTATTGAACTTATTAAAGCTGCCGGTTTTTCTAATGCCCGAACAGTGAGAAGCACTCATAGTTTTTCATTGCCAAATAACCTGTTTGAGTGGCATCCGTCTGTTCACCACAGTAAAGCGTTATCGCTTGCCAAAGAGTATGTTGAATTGCAAAAGGATGAGCTCACTGTTTTTGTAGTGTGGGGACACTCTTGGGAGTTTGACCAAAACTTGCCAGAAAATAATTGGGACTATTTCGAGTCTGTCCTTCAGGAGCTGGCGGGTAGTGAGGAAATTTGGTTTGCCACAGCAGGAGAGTTTGCTCAGTTTTACACTACCACACGCTGACTAGTAGCCTAGCTATCGTATTACTTTTGCTAACACTTTTGTAACCTTCCTTTCAGCGTTTATCAAAAAATGTTACTTAACGTTTATGTAATAAAATTTCATTAATTCGTGTTTTTAGCGGGTTTAAGCATTTATTTTGTAAATTTAATTCAATTTTTAAATGGTGGGTTGTTAAAACTGTGTTGCATAAATTTTATTGAATACGTATGCAGGCAATTGTGCAAACCCTAGCTCGTCTATAGCATTGTCCCCGTGAGATGTATTGTCATTTATTTGTCATAAGAACAACAAAAAGACAACAACTATAACTGTATGGGACACCCGTTTTATGAAACAATTTAAACCCAACTTAATAAAAGCTGCGCTTATCTCTGGCGGTATGGCGTTTGGTAGTGCGCCGGCACTTGCGCAAGAAGCAGATACCGATGCTGTTGATGAAGCCAGTCTTGAAGTTATTCAAGTAAGCGGTATTCGTGGCAGTCTGCAGCGTGCACAAGCAATCAAAATGGATAACACGTCAATTGTAGAAGCGTTATCTGCTGAAGACATAGGTAAGCTTCCAGACACAAGTATTGCTGAGTCAATCGCTCGTCTTCCTGGTCTAGCTGGTGAACGCCGTAACGGTCGTACTAGCGGTATCTCTGTTCGTGGTTTCAACGAAAACTATGTGGGTACTACACTGAACGGTCGCGAGCTATTAGGTATGGGCGATAACCGTGGTGTGGAATTTGACCTTTACCCTACGGAAATTGTTTCAAATATCTTAGTTTATAAAACTCCTGAAGCCGGCCTAATGACTCAGGGCATTGGTGGTACTGTTGATATTCAAACTGTCAGTCCACTAAGCGCGCAAAAAACGGTAACATTCAACGGTACGTATGAGGCTAACCAGGAGGAAGCGGGTAACCCTGATTTTGATAATGAAGGTCATCGCCTGTCTTTTAACTACGTAGATCAGTTCGCAGACGACAAGCTTGGTGTGGCGTTAGTTATCGCAGATATGGAATCACCCCGTCAAGAACAGTACTTCCGTGGTTGGGGTTATGCAGATGCTAATTCTGAAAAAGCAGCCGAAGGTGTTGAAGTTCCTGAAGGGACAGTAATCCTTGGTGGTCATGATTCATTTACGCGTTCAGCTATGTTAGAACGTACATCAGTTGCTGGTGTAATTGAATATGCACCCACAGATAATTTAAAGATTCAGTTCGATGCCCTTTACATTGATTTTGAAGAAAATGATGCACGCCGTGGTGTTGAAGAAGGTGGCGCAGAGTGGGGCACAGGTGCTTACACAATCACTGGTGTTGAAGATGGTCTAGTAACTTCTGGTTACTATGATGGTTTCTTATCTGTAATTCGAAACGATGCTCGTCAACAAGAAGCTGAACTTACTACCTTTGGTCTAAATGTTGAGTACATTATCAATGACAACTGGACAGCAACGTTAGACGTATCTATGGGTGAAGTGGACAAAACTATCACTGATATCGAAAGTTACTCAGGTGTTGGTCGTGCTGGAATTGACGGTCGCCCGCTTACTCCACGCGCATGGACAATGACATCTACTGGTGCAGTATACAGTGACCACCCTACTTTAGACGGTGTCGATTTAACAGATCCTAACTCTATCTATCTAGCTGGACCGCAGGCTTGGGGTGGGGCACTAACTCCAGTAGAGCGCTTCAGAAACGTAGATGGCTTTGGCCCAAATACAGCGCAGGACGGTTTCGTTAACGAGCCTATTTTTGAAGAGACACTAGATGCTGTTCGCCTTGACCTTGAAGGTTTTGTTGAATGGGGCATTTTTACTCAGTTGACAGCCGGTGTTAACTATCAAGAGCGCGAAAAGTCTAAAGACAATAACGGTGCCTATCTAACGTCGCCGCAATGGCCAAACCAAGAACTGGTTCCAAACCCTATTGGTACAGCGGATTTAAGCCACATTGGTATTGATGGCGTTATTGCTTACGATGGCTTAGGTCTATATAGAAGCGGTTATTATATAGAGACAGAAGCAGAACTATTTGAAAATGGCCGCTTCGGTGACTCATACACCATCTCTGAAGATATTCTAACCGCATATGCAAAATTAGACATTGAAACGGAAATTGGTGATGTACTGGTATTTGGTAATCTTGGACTACAGGTAGTTAATGTTGACCAAGTAGGTACTGGTTTTAACACCACTACTGGTCCAACAGGATTTACTGCGGTTACTCCAGTATCGGATGGCGACTCTTACACTGATGTATTGCCTACATTGAACCTGAGCTTCGAAATTGCTGAGAACCAGTTTATTCGTACAGCTTTAGGGAAAGTGATTAGCCGTCCTCGTATGGATGATATGCGCCCGAACAACACAGTAAGCTTTACTTTTAACGACCAGCAAATTATTTCAACAAATGTTGCTAATGGCCCATGGTCTGCAAGCGCGGGTAATGCACGTCTTAGACCGCTTGAAGCAAACCAGTTCGATATTGCTTACGAAAATTACTTCGCGGACTCAGGTTACTTCGCCGCTAGCTTCTTCTATAAAGATCTGACTAACTGGCACGTAGCTGGACAAACTGTTGGCGATTTTAGTGAATCTTACATTGAAGGTTTCCACGAGACGTCTGGTGAAACTGACATCAATGGTGATGAGGTACTTGATGAAAACGATATCGTACCACCAGGTACGTTTAACGGAATTGTAAGCTTCCGTGAAGATGGACTTGAAGGGTTTGTACGTGGCTGGGAGCTGCAGGGTAGTCTACCGTTTGACATGATCCACGATTCACTTGAAGGATTTGGTGTATTCGCTAGTGCGACCTTCCTTGACGGTGAATTAGAGAATGGTGAAGCGGTACCAGGTTTATCTGAAGAGACCTACTCACTAACCGCCTTCTATGAAAGCAATGGTTTTGAAATTCGTGTATCTGGAACTAAACGTGATGCGTTTGCTACTGAGACCCGTGCAGTCAGCCTTTCTCTAGCACCTATTGAAGATAACGGTGTTAAGCAGATAGACGCACAGATTGGCTACGACTTCAGTGAGTCTGGCATTGAATATCTTGAAGGGCTTCGCGTTACGCTTCAAGGCCAGAACCTGACTGACGAGCCTACTGTTCGTGTTAACCCAGGTGACAGTCGTCAAATTACTGAGTACCAGAGCTACGGACGTAACTTCCTACTTGGTTTCAACTACACGTTCTAAGTGGTTGTTGAAACAGCGCTTGTTATATGCGAGCGCTTAAACGAGTAACATTAAACAAGCCCCAATTCACGTAATGTATTGGGGCTTTTTGTTGTATAGCACTAGATGTCATGATATTTAGAGATGATAGTAATGTGGGCACAAAAAAATGCTGACGGCAGAAATATGATGAACAAAGCGGTAAAAAATGTAGTTATTGTAGGTGGTGGCACGGCAGGTTGGATTTCAGCAGCGGTAATTAAGCGTCTTATCAGTGCGGGCGTAAACGTAACCTTAGTTGAGTCTGAAGAGATCGGTACCGTCGGTGTTGGCGAAGCAACTATTCCACCTATTATCACACTAAATAATGTTTTAGGAATAGATGAGAAAGAGTTCTTACGCGAAACAAACGCCACCATGAAACTGGCGATTAAGTTTGAAAACTGGCGGGTAGAAGGGGAAAGCTATTTCCACACTTTTGGCGCCCCGGGTAAAAGCTACGCTTTTTGTCATTTTCATCATTATTTCAAACGCGCTCAAGAGTTAGGGCTATCTGACTCGATATGGGAATACGATCTAAACTACCTTGCCTGTAAAGCGGGTAAATTTGCCCATATCAAATCTCCCGACCCAATTATAGAAATGCCGTATGCCTATCATTTTGATGCGTCGCTGTATGCTCGATTCCTTCGTAAAAAATGTGAGGCGATGGGCGTTACTCGCAAAGAAGGCATTATTACTGATGTTAAACAGGATGCAGACAGCGGCTTTATTACCGGGGTGACGCTTAAAGACGGTGCTCATATCGAAGGCGACTTGTTTATTGACTGTTCAGGGTTTAAAGGGCTACTTACGCAGCAAACACTGAATACCGGCTACGAGGATTGGTCGCATTGGTTACCTTGCGACCGGGCAGTGGCTATGCCTTCAGAGCGCCACGAACATACCCGTCCTTATACTCGTTCGATTGCGCACTCTGCAGGTTGGCAATGGCGTATTCCGCTTCAGCACCGCAATGGTAATGGCTTAGTATACAGCAGTAATTATTTTTCTGACGAGCAAGCACTAGACATACTATCAAGTAACTTAGATACCAAACCACTTGCCGATCCTAATTTTATTCGCTTTAAAACAGGGCGAAGACGTAAGCAATGGAATAAAAATGTAGTGGCTGTAGGGCTTTCTAGTGGATTTTTGGAGCCCCTTGAGTCAACCAGTATTCATCTCATTCAGTCTGCAGTAGTTAGGTTAATTCACTTATTCCCACACGAAGGGTTTAAGCAATATCAGATAGATGAGTACAACAAGCAGTCTCAGCTTGAATATGAACAAATACGTGATTTCATTATTTTGCACTATCACGTCAATGAAAGAACTGACTCGCATTTTTGGAAAGACTTACGAGAAATGGATGTACCAGACAGTTTAACCCATAAAATAGAGCTATTTAGAGAGTCAGGAAATTTGTTCAGAGAGCAAAATGATTTATTCCTTGAAAGCTCATGGCTGCAAGTACTGATGGGACAAGGGGTGATGCAGAAAGACTACCATCCACTTGCCAATGCATTGTCTGAACAAAAGTTGCAAGAGTTGATGCAAAACATTAAACGCATTAAGAACGAACCTATCGGAAAAATTGCAACTCACGATGACTTCTTAAAGCAGTTCTGTGGTTAGAATCGAACTATGAATAAACCAACCCATATCGTTATAGCCGGGGGCGGCACCGCCGGCTGGATGGCAGCAAATTACTTTGCGCATAAATGGTCATCGGACAAGGTTAAGGTAACCCTTGTTGAGTCTCCTGAGATTGGCATCATAGGTGTGGGGGAGGGATCTACACCCACACTTAAACGTTTCTTTGAGGAACTCAGCATAGCCGAAAGCGACTGGATGCCTAAGTGCAATGCAACGTATAAGACAAGCATTAAGTTTAATGATTGGAGTCCGGGGTCCGGTGTAAAACAATATCGGCATCCATTTATTTCTCAAACTGATACCTTTACTCAACGTGCTTTTGAGGTCAATTGTCGGACTCGTAGATTAGGGCTTGATACGCACGTTAGCCCTGAAGACTTTTTGATAAATGGCGTGTTGGCAAAGCAAAACAAAGCGCCGCTTACTCCGGAAAACTTTCCATTTAGAATGGAATACGGTTATCACTTCGACAGCGCGTTGCTAGGCAACTATCTGCACGATGTGGCGGTTGGACAAGGCGTTAATCACGTTAGTGGCATTATTAGTGATGTGGCGCTACATCCTAGCGGCGATATTAGCCATCTCGTAACGGATAAAGGCAGTATTGAAGGAGATTTTTTCGTTGACTGTACAGGCTTTTCTTCAACCTTATTGCAGCAGGCTTTAGGTGTAAAATTTAAGTCTTATTCTGAAAACTTATTCAACGATTCTGCAGTAGTTTTACCCACACATGCACAAGAGAATATTCAAGTAGAAACTCAGTCTACAGCACTTTCTAACGGTTGGTGTTGGACAATACCGTTACAAAGCCGCACAGGTAATGGCTACGTTTACAGTGCTGCTCATTTATCGAAGGATAAGGCCGAAGAAGAATTGCGACATCACCTAGGTCTTGAAAACAGCGATATTGAAGCCAGACACCTTAAAATGAAAGTAGGGCAAGTTGAGCAGCACTGGCAGAACAACTGTTTGGCTTTAGGGCTATCTCAAGGGTTTATAGAGCCGCTTGAAGCAACGGCGCTTCACCTTGTGCAGATTTGCATTGAGTACTTCACAGATATGTTTGAAAAGGGTGGTTTCTCTAACACCGAGAGAGCCGCTTATAATGCGTTTGCCAAAGCGCGTTTCGACAGAGTGAGAGACTACATTGTCGCGCACTATAAACTTAATACCCGTGACGATAGTGATTATTGGCGCGCAAACAGAAATAACATGGTGCTGTCAGACTCACTTAAATCAATTATTAATACATGGTTTCAACGTGAAGATCTCGCCAATGAGATTAAGCGTCAAAATATAGGAATGCACTGGGATTCGGTATCATGGCATTGTTTATTCGCGGGTTATGGTGCTTTTCCACCGCTGGCACAGAATCAACCCGGTCGAGGCGACTTATACAAAGAGCAAAACATCGAACGTTTTGTACAGGGTTGTGCTTTGAACTTTAAACAACATGATGTCGTGCTAAAAACGCAACAAAGCTAAAAGTGGCAACCTTGAAAGTCAGGAATAACTTTTAAGGTTGGTATAATTCCTCATAAGTAACCACACTAATCTCTCGAATCTCTCCACTTAAATGCGATAAAAAACAATAACTTTCACCATTTGTTTCATAAATGTTTAATAGATGTAAATGAATACGTATGCATAGCATTGCTCCCTTTTTATACAAACCAGTAGTATTTGGTGTTGAACCATAAGAGACATTTTTGGGTGTGGTATTCCTAAAAATGTCGATAATAAACAAGGATGGGACACCAATGAAAACATTCAAACCCAGCACCATCATGGCGGCTTTGATCAGTAGTGGGGTCGCGTTTAGCGCGCTGCCACTCTATGCTCAAGAGTCACCAGACACACCCGTAGATGAAGTTGAACGACCGCAAGAAGATACCTTAGAGCGTATCGAAGTACGTGGTTTTAGTACCAGCTTAATTCAATCACTAAATCAAAAACGTTTCTCTGACACAGTTTCTGAGCAAATATCTGCAGATGACCTTGGCGGGCTTCCCGACGTATCTATGGCAGATGCTTTGACCCGCTTGCCAGGTATTTCCGCAGTGCGTACAGGCGGACAAGCAGCACAAATCAATATTCGCGGTTTATCAGGCGACTTTGTTTTTTCTACGTTAAACGGTAGGGAGCAGGTATCTACCAGCGGAAGTCGCGCTATTGAATTTGACCAATATCCGTCTGAGCTTATTAGCGAGGCAGCGGTTTATAAATCTCCCAAGGCATCGCTAATTGAAGGCGGTATTGCGGGTACGGTAGAACTAAAAACAGCATCACCACTGGCCATTGACGAGCAGCATAAATTTAGCGCTAACATGCGTGGTATGTATAACGATAGAGCATCCGAAATAAGCGATGCTACAGAATACGGTCATAGACTGAGCTTTTCTTATCAAGGTAAATTTCTAGACGATACCCTAGGTGTATCATTGGGTTATGCACGTCTATTCCAGCCAAGTGTTTCTACGCAGTTCATCGGTTTAGCTTATAACGGTCAGGTAGATGTTGATGGCTTGGAAGGGGATACTGATGGCCCGGCAGAGTGTCCAAACTGTGAGCTCATTTCAGAAGGTTTTGAGATGCAGCACAAGGGCGGTGAAGAAACGCGCGATGGCTACGTTGCGGCGTTTGAATGGGCGCCTATTGATACGTTTACACTAAAAGCTGATGCGTTTATTTCTAAATTTGATTCTGAAGCTTTCGCTCGGGGGTTTCGCGTTAAGCTAGGTGGCATTAACGCTGGCATCACCAATCCAGTGGTGGCGAATAACAATGTCATCGGAGGTACTTTTTCACGCACAGACAATAGCTTTACTCGTGTTGAACTGGTTAACGACGACAATCAAGATTTCGACAGTGTTACTAACTTAGGTGTCAATGCCAGCTGGGAAATATCACCAGATTTTTCAGTTCAGTTTGACGTATCTCGCTCAAGTGCCGAAAGTGACTTTAGAAATGGTTTGTTATGGTCCCTTGTAGGAGAAGATGCGACAGCGGCAAACCCAGTGTTTGATGAAAACGTACAAATATCTTATTTACTCAATGGGTTAAACCTTCCTGATATTGGCTTTAACCAAACTGATGCCTTTACTGATTTAGACCGAGTCATGGTGAGTAAATATGGTATTTATCCGTTTGAAAATAAAGATGAGCTAGATGCATACCGTGTCGACTTCCAGTATTACGTCGACGTACCCATCATTTCTGGTTTTGAATTTGGCTATCGTTATTCAGACCGTGAGTACAACAACAATCGCTCTGTCTTTGAATACGGTAATGACAGTGCCTTTTCAGTCAGTGAACCTCCGCTTCGCCTAACATCAGACATGGTTGAAACAGTTGACTGGAGCGGTGACTTTGGCTATTTCCCTAGCTATTTATCGGTTGATTTAAACAGTGCGCTCAATGCCTGGTTCCCTGGCGGTAGACCTCAGCCTGTTCAAACATGGGGCCCGGGAGCAGCTGGTGTTGTTAATGGCCCGGGAACAGGCCCAGCAACAGCGTGGACACTACAGGAAAGTGGTGACGTATTTGAAACCGTTAATTCAGCTTATTTAATGGCAAACATAAATACCGAAATTGGCAATATTCCTGTTACAGGTAATATCGGTGTTCGCTACGTCAAAAGTAAACAAAGCTCAACTACACTGCAGCGTGCAACCCAGTTGATTCAAGACTTAGAAACGGGGACGTCGGTTGAAGTAAGCGACCCAACCGCAGGTGCGCAAAACATCGTTGATGATGTAGGGCTTATTAATAATTTTTATCGTCCAGCGTTAATCAGCCACGAGTATTCGGATGTACTGCCGTCTATTAACCTGAACTTTAAACTTACTGATGATACTCAACTTCGAGTGGCAGCTGCAAAGGTTATGGGGAGAGCACCAATCAACCGTTTTGCTGCGAATGCGTCTACGACTATTGAAACGGTCACCGCTTTTCAAGATAGAGATTCAGGTGAAATTACCCTTTCAAACCCTACCGCAAGGGTCAGTGGTAACGCCCGTAATAGCCCGTACTTAGAACCGTTTTACGCTACACAGTACGATGTGTCATGGGAATATTACTTCTCTGATACAGAAGGTGCTTTGGTTATCGCTGGTTTCTACAAGGACATTGAGTCGTTTGTAGAAGACATTGAAATAGAGCCCTATGATTTTGAAGCAAACGGTATAGTCATACCTGACAACGTTAGCGTACCAGTCTACTTAACCCCAGAATTTACTGGGCAAGAAGCCGAGCTAGCACGGGATGAAAACGGCGACCCTATCTTTGTGACAGTGCCTACAGAAAATGGTAGCTATAGCACGGCGGTTAATAACGCAGAAGGTGGTTACATTCGAGGCTTAGAAGTCGCATACACGCAAATATATAGCATGTTACCTGGGTTATGGTCAGGGTTAGGTGTCAGCGCTAGCTACTCTTATACGGAAAGCGAAATCCAGCGCACTCTCGGCGATGGCGTTTACGCTGCAAATTTACCTGGTCTTTCTGAGAACGTAGCGACGCTAACGGTTTTCTGGGAATACGAAGGTTTTGAAACCCGCCTGTCTAGTCGCTATCGGGATGCTTTCGTTTCGCAACAGGTAGCGGTAAACGATCAAGTGGTTAACTTCGACGATGAATTGGTTATTGATTACCAAGCATCATACGAAATTAACGACAACTGGAGCCTACTGATTCAGGTTAATAACTTAACCGACGAGCCAACTAAGAGCTATTTCGCCTCAGAAGAGCAAACCGGCACTATTCAGTACTTTGGCACCCAATATTACCTAGGAATGACCTACCAACTATGAAAAACAACATCTTAGGTCATTTATTTGGCGACCCGCATAAACATTCGGTAGCTAAAAATAGCAAAATTATTCAGGAGAATTCTATGTTTACTAAAAAGAGAGTAGTGCGCGCAGCGTTACTTTTAGTAGGCGCTTATACACTTGCAGGATGCGGAGGCTCTGGCGTTGAGTCGGGTACAAACGATCTGCTTACCTGTGAGGTTCCAAATGTACCTAATTCAACAGGTACGGCGTGTGAGCCACCACCACCTATTCAATGTGATGCACCGCTTGTTCCTAACGAAGCAAATGATGCCTGTGAAGCGGGTGCCGACCCAAGTCTCCCTGCTCCTGTATTTACACCGTCATCTAATCAAGCTGTGCTTTACTATAACCGCGCTGCAGTGGATGCGGATAACTCAAGTAACGACACTGCCTACGAAGGTTGGAGGTTACATACTTGGAACAATGACCAGTGTGACGCTTATGCTGACGCAGACACGGATTGGGCGAACGGTCGTATTCATAGCGGCATCGATGCTAACTATGGTGCGTACTGGATCTTAGACCTTAAAGACGATTACGGAAGCTGTCATAACTTTATCATACACAAAGGTACCGATGACGCCGGTAAAGAAATGGGGGGAGGTGATTTCCAAGGCTCACTTGTTCAAGACGACGAAACCTTTGTACGCATGAATTTTACCCTTTCTGGTGAGCCAACGATCTTTGAATTTCCAATTATGTCCCTTGGTCCACAGCCGGTTGATATAGAAGGCTTTGGTGCACACTGGTTAGACGCCAACACTATTTTATGGGACGTACCTGAAACGGTTTCAGAGGTAAAGCTTCACTATTCAGCGCAGGCTGTTTTAGAGAGCACCTTGGAAGAGGGTATCAATGGTACTGAAATAGCGCTAATAGGTACAACACTTACCGAAGAGCAATCTGCTCGCGCACCCCATTTATCTTCTATGCAGGCATGGGAAGGGGACTGGTCGGTAGAAGATGCTAAAAGTGTATTGACCACACAAGCTGTCGTTGGTGGATATGATGCTGATGGTTCCCTTGTAGCAGCGACCGGTATTCAATTGGCAAACGCAATTGATGCGCTTTACACCATGGGTGACGACGATGCTGACGAAGCACAGCTAGGTGGCATTTACACAGACGCAGGTATTAACGCTGCACTGTGGGCGCCTACCGCTTCAAATGTCGACCTTTTGCTTTATAACGATGATAAAACGTTGAGTCAGCGTATAGATATGCTGCGTGATGACGCGTCAGGCGTATGGCGTTTTGAAGGCGATATGTCGCTAGACCGTCAGCTTTATCGCTATGAGGTTACGGTATATCACCCTATTACAGGTAACGTAGAAACGCTGCTTGTAACAGACCCATACTCTGTGTCGCTAAGCACCAACGGCCGTTTCTCTCGCTTTGTAAACCTAGCAGATGATGATTTAAAACCAGAAGGTTGGGATACTCACACCATTCCTACGGTAGAAAATTATGAAGACGCGGTTATTTATGAAGGTCACATACGTGATTTTAGCGTACGCGATATGTCTACATCTGAAGAAAATCGTGGGAAATACCTTGCCTTTACTGAAGAGGGCACGGCACCGGTTGAGCACCTTAAAAAGTTGGTAGAAGCAGGGCTTACCTACTTCCATATACTTCCAACAAATGACATTGCAACTATCGATGAGGATCCAACAAAAACCATAGATTTATACGATACAGTGGGCAAACTTTGTCGCCTAAATAGCAGCGCGGCAGTGTGTGAAGAAGAAAACGCGAATACCTTGCTAATCGACGTTTACAACTCATATGACCCGTTATCCCAAGCGGGAAAAGCTCAGCAGTTGACTAATGACTTACGCAATCTGGATACGTTTAACTGGGGGTACGATCCGCATCACTTTAATGCGCCTGAAGGTAGCTATGCGTCGAGTGCAGAAGGTGTTGAGCGTATTGTAGAAATGCGCGCTATGATCCAAGCGCTTCATGAAATGGGCCTGCGTGTTGCACTTGATGTGGTTTATAACCATACCAATGCATCTGGTGTTTTCAGCAAGTCTGTTCTAGATAAAGCTGTACCAGGATATTACCACCGTTATGAAGTGGACACTGGGGCGATAGTACGCGAAACCTGCTGCGATGACACAGAGCCACGTAACATCATGATGGAAAAATTCATGGAAGACTCGTTGCTAATGTGGGCTGAACACTATAAATATGACTCGTTCCGTTTTGACATCATGAGCCAAGCGACCAAGGATACCATGGTACGCCTTCGTGATGCTGTTCAAGCTATTGATGAAGACAACTACTTTTATGGCGAGGGTTGGACCAAAATAGACCGCGGTTACGAGCAAGCCAGCCAACTCAATATGGCCGGTACTGAAATTGGTACTTATAACGATCGCATTCGTGAAGCTATTCGTCAAGGCGCTATATTTAGACCCGAAGATGATGGGCTGTTAAGTGCACAAGACCGTGTAAAAATGGGCATGATTGGTACGCTTAAAGATTATGTATTGGAAACCTCTTCGGGGAGTGCAGGCGCAACCAGTAACTTAGGTGGCTATGCGGAAGACCCTGCTGATGTCATTAACTACGTTTCAAAGCACGATAATGAAACACTGTGGGACCAATTGAACTATACGCTTCCACAAGATATAACCCTAGAGCAGCGGGTTCGCGCACAAAACGTGGCTATGGGTATAAACCTAGTGTCTCAGGGTATTCCATTTCTACAGATGGGCGGCGACATGCTTCGCTCTAAATCAATGGACCGAAACACCTACGACTCGGGTGATTGGTTTAACTATGTAGATTTCACGTACGAGAGTAATAACTGGAATGTGGGTTTACCGTTAGCACAAGACAATGAAGCCCGTTGGGAAGAAATGGGGGAGTTCATTTATAACCCGAATCGAGCAGCGTCTATGGCTGATATTATGTTTGCCTCTGATGTGTTTGCAGAATTGCTCAACATTCGAATGACGAGCCCATTGTTTAGGTTAACCACTGCAGAAGAGATTATCGACCGTATTGGGTTTCACAATATCGGCGCACGCCAACAGCGTGGTCTTATCGCTATGAGTATCGACGATGGTGTATCAGCTAACAGCGAAGTACCTCGTCAAGACTTAGATATGATGAATGATGCGGTGATGGTACTCGTTAACACGGGTTACGAAGAGAAATCTATCACAGTAAACACGGCAACGGGCTTTTCCCTTCACGCTACACAAATGAACTCAGTTGATGCAGCGGTACGTGGTGCTACTTTTGTTGAGGGTGAAGACGGTAACGGTACCTTTACTGTACCTGCACTTACTATTGCCGTGTTTGTTAAGCCACAGTCTGGCGCTCAAGGTTATGGTCTATCAGCGTTTGCCACGTCTGGTGCACCTGACGTTGTGCCTTACGGCGATACCACTGCTTACCTTCGCGGAGACATGAACGGCTGGTCAACTAATGATGCGTTTATCTATCAGGGTGACGGTGTATATACGGCTACAGCTGCACTTGAAGGCGGTGTAACTTACGGGTTCAAGTTTGCCTCTGAAGATTGGAGCACCGTGAACTTTGGTGCTGCCGATGGTGAAGAAGGGTTGGTGATCGCAGGTGAAGAGAAAGTACTAGCGCGTACTAACACTAACTTGTCGTTTACCCCTGATATCAGTGCAACATACTTGTTTACCATTGACGCATCGGACAACGAAGCGCCTATTCTGATGGTTGAAAACGAAGAGCCCTATGTTGGAACGTCTGTGTTTCTTCGTGGTGCAATGAACGGTTGGGGGACAGACGAGGAATTCACTTACCAAGGTAGCCGAATCTATACCTTCGCTCGTGATATTGAGCCTGGCACTTACGAGTTTAAAGTGGCTTCTGAAGATTGGAGTACCGTGAACTTTGGTGCTTTGTCCGCCGACGATGCCGATCGCAACTTAGCGCCAGGTCAAACGCTTGGGTTGGCTGCCTCTAACGACAACCTTGTTCTAAACATTGAAACGGCCGACCGCTATGTCTTTGTGTTTAATGTAACTGACACGGATGCACCGACAATAGGTGTGTTCAAAGAAGCGTTTTGGGGTGACACTCAAGTCTACATCCGTGGTGGCATGAACGGATGGGGAGCGGTAGATATGTTTGAATATCAAGGAGAAGGTGTCTACACAGCTAACATTGAGTTAAGCGCAGGCAGCATCGAGTTCAAAGTTGCCTCTGAAGATTGGTCGACGGTAAACCTGGGTAATCCTAATGATGCCGCGAGTAACGTTGTCACGCCTGGCGAGCCTAAAATACTTGGAGCAAGCAATAACAACCTTATGATTGAAATAGCTGAATCTGGTTTGTATGAGTTTAAGGTTGCCGGCCCCGATGGTAATGCGCCCATGTTAACTGTAACGGTGAAATAAATACTCATCAGAAAGTTCAGTTAACATCTAAGTGTTAACAGTTTAAAAGCCGCGACTTTGTTCGCGGTTTTTTCTTTTTGGCACATCTATTGATAATCCTGTAGGATAGCGGTAATTGAAAGTGGTCATACCAGATAATTGTCAACGTGTTAACAAGGAGAGGGCGGATGAAAAGTGCATTAGTTGTTGAAGGTGGCGCGATGCGCGGAATATTTGCCGCTGGCGTACTAGACAAATTCATGGAGCAAGATTATTACCCCTTTGATTTCACGTTGGGGGTTTCCGCTGGGGCGACAAATTTATCGACTTACGTCTCTAAAATGCATGGCTTTAGCAAGACAATAATTACCCAATATGCAACAAAGCGCGAATTTTTTAGCCCCCTTCGATTTATAAAGGGAGGGCACATGACAGATGTTCATTGGTTATGGCACCACTCAAAGAAGTCAATGAATATTCCCGCCCCTGGCGAAAAAAGCAGCATGCCTTTGTACGTAGGGGTAACAAATGCCGAGTCAGGTGAGTGTGAATATATACAGGCCACCAAGGATAACGTCGATGACTTGATGGTAGCTTCTTGTGCGTTACCCACCGCATATCGAGATGAAATAATGATAAACGGTACGCGCTATCTTGATGGCGGCGTTGCCGATGCAATACCAGCCATTAAAGCTTACAATATGGGCGCACGAGATATTACCGTAATACTTTCTCAACCACTTGGATTCACCAAGCCGGAAGTAAAGTCAACCTGGTTAATGCAGAAGATGTATGGAAACCAGCCTGCTATCTTAGAAAAAATGCTTCAGCGTGCAGCCATTTACAATGAAACCCTCGATTTCTTAAATAACCCACCTGGCGACTGCACCGTTAGAGTAATTGCGCCAGACGAAGCTTTCTGTGTAAAACGCCTTACTATGGATAAGATAAAGTTATTAAGGGGCTATGGTCAGGGTCGACGTATGGCAAGACGCTACATAAAAGCTATTTATTCGACCGCAAATCAAAAATCGGCGTGAACCTATCATGACAACTCGCTACACATGTAGTGATTAAGCAACAGTGTCACTTTAAGGCTTGGATTTATCCAAGCTTTTTTGTTTTAAGAGTTTAAAACTCAATATATCAATGGTTTACGGTGTTTCAAATTGGCTACACAATTTTCGCGGCTCATCTCTTTTTGAGTCAGTGCCCCGCTTGCTTTCGTTATTCGATTATCTTTAAGAAAACATAAGACATTCTACTATTACAACAGCAAGTATAAATGCTTCATTCGCCATTTGTATAAACTATTGATATTAGTAAACTTTAGTCAAATTCTTATAATTACCGTGTAAAATTTGCACTTAACTTGCAAAATTTTCATGGAATTGGTCTGTATTTTGCTGAATAAGATCAGGTAAAGTTATATGCTTTCATACACAAGGGCGTTCCAAGTCGTAAAAACAGATGATTTGTAATGCGCGTTTGCATCTAAGCACATGTTCTTAGAAATATCATAAAAACAATACTTTTTAGCCCTAATAATTGGCGTTAGCTGTACCAAAAACCCCGCCATTAATAATAGCAACCTAATATTGCGTTATTACAATTGTGTATGAAGCTTAATACTTATGGCTACTTTTTGGGTTTATGCATAGAAGCATGCTGAAAGACGTGGCAGTATCGAATTATAAATAAATAAGCCAAATTAAACGTGCGATTAGAAACTCAGAAAACTTCAATCGGGTTAGTGAATCCGAAAAACCCAGTGAACGTTGCTTCTATTTTGAGAGCCGCTGGGTGCTATGGTGTAGCAAGTGTATTTTACACTGGCCAGCGTTATCGTTTCGCCAAGGATTTTAATGCTGATACGAAAGCATTCCATAAAGTTATACCGACTGTTGGCGTAGATAATTTGAGGGACATAGTGCCAGAGGGCGCAACTATAGTTGCGGTGGAGTTAGTTGAAGGTGCTACGCCTTTACCAATGTTTGAACATCCAGAAAATGCGTTCTATATCCTAGGCCCCGAGGACGGAAGCGTGGGCGAGGATATATTATCTTGGTGTGACCACGTTGTTTATGTACCTACTTATTCATGCATGAATTTAGCGGCAACAGCCAACGTGTTGCTGTATGACCGTCTGTCTAAGTCAGATTTTGTAAGCGGGGATGCACTTATCAGACAAAGCAGAGATACGAATAATAAAACCAAAATAAAATAACGTTCTAACTATTACCTTAAAACAATACACCATTGGCTATTGCTGCGAACAGGAAGTTACCCACAAGCCTAACAATAAATTAAAATTAGGGGACTTTTGCGTTGAAGACAACAACAATGAGCGCTGCTCGTGCGCTAAATAGTGCTGTAACGAACAAGTTAAATAAGTTACCTCGACAACTGCTAAAAGTATTTCCACGTCGCTTGTCACTTGAAGAGAGTATATCAAGCTTCTTTTTTAGTCGTTACGAACTTGTTATAGCCAACGAAGAAACTGAGAAACAAGTAAGCTATAAAACGCGTCACAAAGTGTACTGCGAAGAGATGAAATTCGAGCAAAAAAATGCTTCTGCACTTGAAAAAGACCAATACGACGATCGCGCAATAAATTGTTATATTAAGCATCTTCCAACCGGAGAGTGCGCGGGTACTATACGTTTAGTTTTGCCTACTGAAGCAGGCCTGTCTTTGCCTGTAGAAGAAAAATGCGCGGATGCATTTGAAGACGAGCGATTGCTTCCTTCTAACTGCAACCCTTCCAGTGTTTGCGAAATTTCACGTTTAGCAATCCCAAGAGAGTTCAGAGTTCGCCAAATGCGTTCTAAAATTCTGCCATTGGAAAAGCTCGAAAAAATAAAGCAAAAAAAGAACACGACTTTTAATATCGAACACTTTCCGTACCTTTCTATAGCGCTTTATTTGATGGCAACAAGTATCTGCCAACACTTAAATGTGAAACACGCATATGTATTAATGGAGCCCAAATTAGCCAGGAGAATGAAAGCTTTTGGTATCCACTTTAATCCAGTAGGAGAAGCGGTAAATTTTAATGGAAATCGTATGCCCTACAGATTATCTCCCCAAGTTTTGCTCGAAGACTTGGCAAAACCGCTCAAAGGATTTCACAAAAGAATTCATACACAACTGCATAGTGCGCTAGAGTCCATAGACGATTTAGCCTCGCCAGCTACTCATCATAAACAAAAACCGCTTCGTGTAGCCCGAGCAGCGTAACGGTCCGTCATTACAAATACAAAGCCGCCTATAATGGCGGCTTTTTTTAGTTTGAATACGTATGCATGTTTTTTAACATCCAGTTAACGCGTATCCTGTCGGCATAATTTACGTTTATCACAATGATTAATATGCCAAACCTCCAACTTCGTTTTTGTCTAAAACCCTTGTTTATTGCTATGCTTTCAGTTGGTTTGTCAGCGTGCTCAGGGCCATCATCTCCAGTGAATAATCATCACCCTGTGAATGAAGATGCGAATTCAGAAGCATCTACTCAAATGGATAAAGCTTCAGCGTTAAATGACACGGTGGAGAGACAAGGCAAGCCCGTCGTTTATCAAGTTTTTACACGTCTATTTGGCAATACAAAAGAGCGTAATCAGCCATGGGGTACTATAGAGCAAAATGGCGTAGGTAAATTTAGCGACTTTACCCCTAAAGCCCTAGAAGCCATCAAGGCTTTAGGTACCAGCCATATTTGGTATACCGGTGTGCCGCATCATGCGGTTATCAATGATTATACCGACTTCGGTATATCGAATGACGACCCTGACGTAGTGAAAGGCCGCGCAGGCTCACCATACGCTGTTAAAGATTACTACAATGTTAATCCTGACCTAGCTGACAACCCACAAAAGCGCCTAGAAGAATTCGAAGCTCTAATTGAAAGAACTCATGCTGCGGGGATGAAAGTTATCATCGACATTGTTCCTAACCACGTTGCCCGTGATTATCATTCGCTTTCAGCGCCAGAAGGTACAAGCGATTTTGGCGCAAACGATGACACGTCAGTAGAGTACGCCCGAGATAACAACTTCTATTATGTCGTTGGTCAAGCGTTTAAAGTGCCGACCGCAGACAACTACGAAGTTCTAGGTGGTGAAGCACACCCATTGTCAGATGGTAAGTTCGATGAGTTCCCAGCTAAATGGACCGGCAATGGGGCAAGAGCAGCGCAGCCAGATATTAACGACTGGTATGAAACGGTAAAGGTGAATTATGGCGTAAAGCCAGACGGTACCTATGACTTTCCTATGCTACCAGACGAATACAGTCAAAAATCTATCGAAGAACACACCGCGTTTTGGCAAGGTAAAGATCTTCCTGACTCGTGGTACAAGTTCAGAGATATTGCTCACTATTGGATTGATAAAGGCGTCGATGGATTTCGTTTTGATATGGCTGAAATGGTGCCGGTAGAGTTCTGGTCTTTTCTTAACAGCAGTATTAAGCAAAAAGCACCTGATGCATTCTTACTGGCAGAGGTATACCAGCCAGACAAATATCGTGATTACCTGCATAAAGGCAAGATGGACTATTTATACGACAAGGTAGGCTTTTACGATACGTTAAAAGCAATTATGCAGGGAAAGGGGAACGTTAGCGACTTAGTAAATGTTCATCAAGAGATTAGTGATATTGCACCACACATGCTGCACTTCCTAGAAAACCATGACGAGCAGCGTATTTCTAGCCCTGATTTTGCTGGTAGCGCTGAAAAAGGCAAGCCAGCGCTTGCTGTAAGTGCGCTTATAAGCAGTTCACCAACGCTGCTTTATTTTGGTCAAGATGTGGGTGAGGATGGAAGCGAAGAAACAGGATTCGGTGACCCTACTCGTACGTCTATCTTCGACTATGTTGGCGTTCCAGCGCATCAGCGGTTTATGAACAATGGCAAGTTTGATGGCGGTCAATCGACAGAGAGCGAAAAGGAACTTCATAACTTTTACAAACGCGTAATGTCTATAGTAGCGAGTAACCCTGCTATTAAAGGAGAATATCAAAGTCTTCATGCACTAAACCTTGGCGTCGAGAATTCAACTTACTCAGAGCGACAATTTACCTTCGCTCGTATGAAAGATGAGCATGGGTTTGTGGTCATTTCTAACTTTAGTGATGAACCCGTAGAAGCAATGGAATTTACTATACCTTCTATGGTGCTAGGCTCAGATAGCGAAACTGTTTCCCTTGAGCCGCTCCTCTCACATGAGAGCATCAGCTTAGAAAAGGAAAATGTTAACTACAAAGCCTCGTTATCTCTTGGCGGTCTAGAGACGAAAGTGTTTGCTTTCTAGGTAGTGTTTAGCGCTATTAAAGTAATCTAATACCAAAGGCTTTATTTAAACGAGATGCCATGAGTATTGGCATGGTGTCTCGTGAATACGTATGCAGAGCATTGGTCAGTAAGCCTATGCAATGTAGTATCTCGGTATTATCTTGCACTTAACGTCTTTTTAACATTGGTGTCTATATGTTTAATCGCAACCGCGCAACCAATTCTATTTTTCCATCGCGTAATGTCAGGCTCTCACTTGTAGTTAGCGCTGCTACGCTATTACCTGCATTTTCTGCTTTTTCTTCACAAGAAGATAACCTTAACGTTTATCCGCCCAATTGGTGGGCGGGTATGGAACACGCTGAAGTAGAACTGATGATAAAGGGCAAGGGCGTTGCTGATGATATGGTTTCAGTTACCAAAGGTAATGTGACAATAAATCAAAGCAAGGCGCTTGATAGCGAGAACTACCTTTTTGTAACGCTAGACCTAACTGACGCTAGTCCACAAGAATTAGTTCTAACGTTGAAAGATGAAGACGGTAGTTCCCGTAACATTCACTACTCATTGGAAAAACGTGTTAGTGGCTCGATGACAAGAGAAGGCTTTGGTCCTGAAGACGCCATCTATCTGATCGCTCCCGACCGATTCGCCAATGGCAGTTTGGAAAACGACAATATTGATGGGTATCAGGATCAGGTAGACAGGACTTTTAAAGGTGGGCGCCACGGTGGTGATATCGAGGGCATTGCTAATAATCTCGACTATATAAAAGAATTGGGCTTCACCCAAATATGGACCATGCCCATGCTTGAAAATGCAATGGAAAAGTACAGTTACCATGGCTACTCTACCACCGACTATTACAATATAGACCCGCGCTTTGGTTCTAATGACGCTTTTATAGAACTAAGTAAAAAAGCCAACGAAAACGGCATTGGCGTTATTATGGATATGGTGCTTAATCATATCGGTAGCGAGCATGTATGGATGGAGGATACGCCGTCTTCTGATTGGATTAACAACAACGGTCAGTTTGTCGGCACTACCCACAAGCGTGAATCGCTTCACGATCCTCACGCCATAGCGAGCGATATCAAAGGGTTTAGCGACGGTTGGTTTGTACCAACCATGCCAGATCTCAATCAGCGCAACCCACATTTGGCAAATTATTTGATTCAAAATGCCATTTGGTGGGTGGAAACCGCAAATCTGAGTGGCATACGAGTAGATACTTATTCCTACCCTGACAAAGGGTTTTTAAGTCAGTGGACCAACCGTATTATGAAGGAATATCCTAACTTTAATATTGTTGGGGAAGAGTGGTCGGTAAATCCTGCCATTACGGCTTATTGGCAAGCAGGTAGCAAACGCCACGACGATTACGACAGTGCTTTGCCATCTGTAATGGACTTTCCTCTTCAGGCTGCGGTTGTTAAGGCGCTTAATAGCGATGAAAGCTGGAACTCTGGGTTTACTTCAGTTTATGAGACATTAGCCACCGATTTCTTGTATGGTGATCCAAATAACCTGGTTATCTTTCCGGATAACCACGATATGAGCAGAATTTTCACCCAATTAAACAACGACAAGGCCAAATGGAATATGGCAATGACGTTGTTTTTAACTACTCGAGGTATACCGCAAGTATTCTATGGAACTGAGATTTTAATGGGCAACGACGGGACGGAAGATCACGGTATCATCCGTTCTGACTTTCCTGGCGGGTGGCCATCGGATAGCGATAAAAATGCGTTTATCGGTAAAGGCCTTTCTGATGACGAACTTTGGGCTCAAGCGCGTATAAAAACCTTATTAGCCTTACGTCAATCTCACCCTCAGCTATTCAAAGGCGACCTTAAGCACTATGCTCCTGTTGACGGTGTTTACACGTATTTTCGTGTAGCCGACGATACAGCTGATACTTCAGACCAGAAGCTTATGGTTATCCTTAATAAAAACTCGGTAGAGTTGCCTTTAGCAAAATACGCGGAGGTATTGGGAAGTGATACATCGTTAACACGGGTAAGCGATGGTCAAACATTTAACGCCTCTGAAACCTTAAGTCTTCCTGCAATGTCGGCTAATGTATTCATTGTGCAGTAACCGTTTTAATTACAGTAAAACAATAAATAGAGCAAAATATGCAAGCAACTCAACCACGCCTTTCTTTCTGGCAAATATGGAACGTCAGCTTTGGCTTTCTAGGTGTTCAATTCGGTTTTGCACTGCAAAACGCAAACGTAAGCCGGATCC
This sequence comes from Alteromonas sp. ABH4_453, assembly GCF_056160665.1. Classification (NCBI taxonomy): domain Bacteria; kingdom Pseudomonadati; phylum Pseudomonadota; class Gammaproteobacteria; order Alteromonadales; family Alteromonadaceae; genus Alteromonas; species Alteromonas sp. ABH4_453. The sequence goes on along the minus strand of NZ_JBSWXP010000008.1, from coordinate 162,542 downwards.
TTTCAGACTTAGGGGCTGACCTTCACTCGCTATCATTATTTTGGCTTGTAGCGCCAATAATGGGGTTAATCGTTCAGCCAATTGTTGGCTCAGCATCTGATAGAACGTGGAATCGATTAGGTCGCCGTCGGCCGTTTATACTTGCTGGTGCACTAGCTGCAGTGATAGGCATGATTTTGTTACCTAATGCTCCGATCTTCGTTGCCTTCTTAGCACCTATGCTTATGGGAGCTTTAATGGTTGCGCTGATGGACGCCTCGTTTAATGTGTGTTTTCAGCCATTTCGCTCGTTAGTATCAGACATGGTGCCTGCGTCACAACGCAACGTGGGTTATTCAATTCAGTCGCTTCTTATCAATATCGGCGCAGTAATTGGCTCAATACTGCCGTTCGTTCTAACCAATGTGGTAGGCCTAGAAAATACAGCTCAAATGGGAGAGGTTGCGCCATCTGTTGTTTGGGCATTTTACATTGGCGCTACAGTACTGCTTGGTACTGTCATTTGGACGGTAGTTCGTACCAAGGAATACTCACCTGACGAATACAACCGCTATAAAGGGCTTACCGAAGAGCAGCCTACAGCTGAAACAGCGCCTAAAGCACCGCTTGGTCAGCGCTTAGGTGAATTTTTCGTTTTAGTAAAAGATATGCCAAAGACGATGAAACAACTTGCTGTTGTTCAGTTTTTCTCTTGGTTTGCGCTTTTTATTATGTGGGTTTACACAACGCCAGCTATTACGCAGCATATATGGAATGTAGATAAGCAGTGGTTTGACCCAGCTTATATTGCTGCTGCGCCTATGGTGCCTGAAACCATCATCATGGCCAAGGGAGCTGCTGGTGATTGGGTAGGGATTCTATTTGCTGCGTATTCGGTATTTGCTGCTATTTTTTCTATCTTCTTGGCAAAACTTGCTGACAAGTTTGGTCGCAAAACGGTTTACGCATCATCTTTAGCGTTAGGTGGCTTGAGTTACGTAAGCTTCTTGTTATTCCAAGATTTAACGATGATCAATGTAAACTTGCTTATTACTGAAGTAACCGTGCCCTTGGGCGCGGTAAAATTACTCATTCCAATGGTAGGCGTAGGTATTGCGTGGGCTGCTATTCTTGCTATGCCTTACGCTATGTTAGCCGGTGCGTTACCTGCAAATAAAACGGGTGTTTATATGGGTATCTTCAATTTTACCGTTGCCGCCCCTCAAATTGTGTCGGGTCTAACTGCTGGCTGGATTCTAAGTTCTGTTTTCGACAACGACGCAAAGTACATTATCGTTGTTGCCGGAGTTTCTATGTTAATTGGTGCGGTTTCAGTTTTCTTCGTGCACGAGGCCGATAAGCAAGAAATTGAAGAAGCGCAGGGAGCTTAAAATGTCATTTAATCGTACGACAATCGCATTAACGTTAGCTGGTTTATTTTGTTCAGCCTGCTCGAGCACATCTGTTCCTTCATCTAACGATATACAAGAAAACAGTCATGCTATCGTGGGTACCACTACGCCGTTTGCTAGCGAAGCGGTGTACTTTGTTGTGACAGATCGTTTTGTAGACGGCGACGCTTCGAACAATCATGAAGAGCAGGGAGGCGATCATCTCACGTGGCAACTGCCCTTAGAAGGTCCTGAAGGTAAGAAAGCCTATGTGGGTTACATGGGCGGTGATTTACAGGGTATCTTAAACAACGCCGATTATATTAAAGAAATGGGGTTCACAGCAGTATGGATGACGCCTGTGCATGATAACCCTGACTATGCGTTTAATGGCGATGAACCCATTACTTATGGCGGTGCCTTTAAAGACGGTGGTAAAACGGGTTATCACGGCTATTGGGCAACTAATTTCTATAAAGCTGACGAGCATTTGGTTAGCGCCAATTTAAGCGTTAGTGACTATACGGCGAAAATGCGTCAGCATGGCCTTAAGTCCGTGTTTGATATTGTGGCAAATCATGGCACACCAAGCTTCACCATGGAGAAGGACTTACCTGGCTACGGGGAAATATATGACAGTGATGGAAATCTGGTTGCTGATCATCAAAACTTGGCGCCTGAAGAGCTTGACCCTGAAAACAACCCGCTTCATAGCTTTTTTCACAACTATCCCGATTTAGTAAAGCTTTCTAATCTAGATGACGAAAACCCCGCCGTACGCGATTATCTCATCAACAGCTATTTGTATTGGATTTCTCAAGGTGCTGATGCATTTAGAATAGATACAATCAGGCATGTGCCTCATGCGTTTTGGCGTGAAGCGTCTGACCGTATTCGCAAAGAAAACCCAGACTTCTTTATGTTTGGTGAGGCCTTTGACTATGAGGCGAACAACATTGCACAGCATACGTTACCGAAAAATGGGGGCGTCAGCGTATTAGATTTCCCTATGCAAAAGGCCATGCTGAATGTATTTGAAAAGCCGCTAGAGAGTGATTTTGCTGACTTAGAAACGGTGCTGCATCTTACGCATGGGCCATATAACAACCCCTATGAATTAACTACGTTCTACGATAACCACGATATGGCGCGCATTAATGCCACTGATGAAGGCTTTATTAATGCGCATAATTGGTTGTTTACAGTAAGAGGCATTCCGGTTGTATACATGGGTTCTGAAATTGGCTTCATGCGCGGTACGGCAGAACATGCTGGCAATCGTAACTATGTTGGCCAAGAGCGCCTAGACCAAGCCAAGACACATCCTATTCAACAGGCGCTTACAAAGATTGCCAATGTGCGTAAAAACACGGTAGCACTGCAGCGCGGTGTTCAAGTCAACGTTGAACTTGACGGTCATCAAGCGGCGTTTTATCGCGTTGTTGATACTGCAGAAACACAGCAGACTGCACTTGTATTACTTAATAAGGGTAATACCGCACAATCTTTTGAGGTTAGTGACCTTATGCAATCGGGCGACTGGACGGAACAATTATCTGGAGAAACGCAAACGGTAGAACTCGGTGATGCGTTAACCGCAATGGTTAAGCCTAATGGCGTTCAGGTATGGGTGCGCGAAGGTCAAGTAAGTAACAGTGCATTACTTGCTCAAATTAAGCATCAGTTGGCCCGCCAATAAAACGTGTTTAGCGCACAATAAAAAAGCCCCGTGGTTGTTTAACGCCCGGGGCTTTTTGTTAATCAGTGATTGCTTAATTTCTAGCGTGTAATTTGCACACGCTTACTCACTGCCACATGACTGCCTAATAATGATATCCGCAGGCATTAAATAATCCTGAACGTCTTCGTTGTTAATGGCTTTTAATAAGGTGTTTACCAATAACTCGCCCGCCAGTTTGGTATTTTGCTGAACAGTGGTGAGCGAAGGTGTGGTGTAGGCTGAAACCGCAATATTGTCATAGCCAACCACGGCTACATCATCAGGCACATTCACTTTTGCTTGGCGCAGCGCTCTTAACACGCCCATTGCAATAAGGTCTGATGCGCAGACAATTGCTTGGGGAAGTTCACCGCTTTGCAGTAATGATTTTAATGCTTCTGACCCCGCGTCTTCGGTCGAAATAGCATTGCGTTGAACACTTGACTGATCTAGGCCATGAGATTGAAGTGTTTCAAAATAACCATTAAAGCGCGCTTTAAATTCAGGGGCGTGGTCGCCATTGTCACCAATAAACGCAAAGGAAGTTTTACCCAAGCCAATTAAATGTGACGTTATACTTTGACCACCTTGATAGTTATCACAACCGATACTAACCCCTGGGTGGGCTTCATCTGGTGCACCCCAACGAACAAAGTGAGTGCCTTGAGACTCTAGTTGAGCAACTTTGGTTTGATAATCGGTGTAGTCGCCGTACCCAAGAAGAATGATTCCGTCAGCCTTATTTGAGTCTTCGTATTCAGCGTGCCAGTCATCTTCTAAATTCTGAAATGATACGAGAAGATCATAATTTGCTTGTGCACAAGCACGGGTAATGCTTCCTAACATCGCCAAGAAAAACGGGTTAATCATCGAATCGTCAGAAGTAGGGTCTTCAAACAAGAGAAGGGCGATTGTGCTGCTCTTTTGCTTTCTCAAGTTACTTGCGTTTTTATCCACTTTGTAATTGAGTTCTCTGGCAATGCGCTGAACGCGGTCACGAGTTTCTTGGTTGACTAGCGGGCTGTTGTTTAGCGCTCGCGAGACAGTTGATTGCGAAACCCCTGCCAAGTGGGCAATATCAAAAGAGGTTGCTTTTTCTTTCATAAACACCATGTTTTGCTGCTACGACAATGTTGTCGTCGAACTAGATTACCATATTTTTCCAATGACGCGCGCATTTTGAAACGCAGTCGCACAAATGCTGCGCAAAGTTAGGATTTCGTTAGAACTTATTTATATTTTAGATTTCATAACGGCATTAAGTTTTAAAGATTATTTGCAGATCGCTCTTAATTCAATCACTTGTCAGGCTTCTTTGAATAAAACATGGTTGAAGTAATTGCGAGAGTGTTATACTCAGCGAGATTTTGAAATATTACGTGCATAAGGGGAACAAGCGAATGGCCGAGACTGAACACCGTCCGACCAATTTTATACGTCAGATTATTGATAAAGACCTGTCTAGTGGTCTACATGACGCAATTAAAACACGGTTTCCACCAGAGCCGAATGGCTTCTTACACATTGGCCATGCCAAGTCTATCTGCTTAAATTTTGGTATTGCTCAAGACTACACAGGTACGTGCAATTTACGCTTTGACGATACCAACCCTGCAAAAGAAGACATTACCTTCGTTAATTCAATTAAGGAAGATGTGCAATGGCTTGGGTTTACGTGGGACGGAGAAGCTCGCTATTCATCGAATTACTTTGACCAACTACACGCATACGCCGTTGAACTTATTGAAAAAGGCTTAGCTTATGTAGATTTTTCAGCGCAAGACGTTGTGCGCGAAATGCGTGGTACACTTAAAGAGCCTGGTCAAAATAGCCCTTATCGCGATACAAACGTTGAAACTAACCTTAGCGAGTTTGCCAAGATGACGGCAGGCGAATATAAAGAAGGTGAGTGTAGTCTGCGTGCGAAAATTGATATGGCATCACCATTTATGTGTATGCGTGACCCGGTAATTTATCGCGTTAAGCATGCTCACCACCACCAGACTGGTGATAAATGGTGCGTGTATCCAATGTACGATTTTACACATTGTATCTCAGACGCCATCGAAGGAATAACGCACTCCCTGTGTACACTAGAATTTCAAGATAACCGTCGTCTATATGATTGGGTTATCGAAAACATTTCTATCGACTGCACGCCAAGACAATATGAGTTCTCACGTCTTAATCTAGAATATACGGTATTAAGCAAGCGTCGTCTTATTCAGTTAGTCGACGAAAACCATGTACATGGCTGGGACGACCCACGCATGCCGACCATTGCGGGTCTGCGCCGTCGTGGCTACACACCGGGTTCAATTGTTGAGTTTTGTAAGCGTATTGGCGTGACTAAGATGGACAACATGGTCGAAATGTCTATGTTGGAAGCCTGTATTCGCGACGACCTAAATGCAAATGCTCCGCGTGCAATGGCGGTGCTCGACCCAATAAAGCTTGTTATCGAAAATTATGAGGAAGGCCAGACAGAAACGCTGGTTGCGCCAAACCATCCTAACGATGAGAGTATGGGTACGCGTAACATCGGCTTTAGTCGCGAAGTGTATATAGAAGCAGAAGACTTCCGAGAATCGGCGAATAAGAAGTTTAAGCGCTTAGTGCTTGATAAAGAAGTTCGTCTTCGCAACGCCTATGTTGTTAAAGCTAACCGCGTTGAAAAAGATGAGAACGGCAATGTAACAACCGTTTATTGTACTTATGATGCGGATACTTTAGGTAAGGATCCGGCTGATGGCCGCAAAGTTAAAGGCGTTATTCATTGGGTTGATGCAGCAACAGCACAGGCCGCGGAGTTTAGGCTTTACGACCGTTTGTTTAACGTGCCTAACCCAGCGGCTGAAGAAAACTTTACCGATGCGATTAATCCAGACTCGTTGGAACTAAAACAGGGATGGGTAGAAGCTGGGCTTGCTAACAATGTTCCAGAAGTGGGCGCATGGCAGTTTGAACGCACAGGCTATTTCTGTGTAGACAAAGACAGCACAGACGATAAGCCTGTCTTCAACCGCACAGTAGGTTTAAGAGACACATGGGCAAAAATAGGCGAATAAATATCGCTATTGATTACGCGCTATATGCTCAAACGAAAAAACCGCTTTAGTGCAAACTAAAGCGGTTTTTGTTTTTAAAGCATGGGGCTTAATTGCCTACTTTGGCTGGCAATCAAGGGATTGACCGTTTACTTCCTTACTTCCATCACCCATTAGATAAAGATACATCGGCATAATATCTTCTGGTGTTTTGAGTGTTTCTGGATTTTCTGCAGGGAATGCTTGCGCACGCATGTGAGTGCGAGTGCCACCTGGGTTAATACAGTTAAAACGCAACGTCTTATTTTGATACTCATCTGCTAAAGTTTGCATTACGCCTTCTGTAGCAAACTTAGATACAGCATATGTTCCCCAAAACGCGCGACCTTTTCTACCTACACTAGAAGTAGTAAAAATTATCGAAGCCATATCAGCCTTTTCTAAGGCTGGAATAAGCGCCTGTGTCATATAGACCATACCATTAAGGTTTATTTGCATGACATCTTGCCACTCTTGCGCATCAATATCTTTAAACGCACTTAGATGGCCTAAAATGCTAGCGTTATGAAGAACACCGTCTAATCGACCAAACTGGTCAATAATGGTCTGTGTCATTTGTTGATAATGAGAGGGCGTTGCACCTTTTATATCTAAAGGAACAATTGCGGGTTCCTGACCGCCTGCGGCGATAATATCGTCATAAACGGCTTCAAGTTTCGACACGGTGCGCCCTAATAGAATACAAATAGCGCCGTGTGCAGCATACGTCTTTGCAGCTTGAGCACCAATTCCATCGCCAGCTCCGGTGATAAGAATAACTTTATCGCGTAACAAATCCGCTGGTGCGTTGTAATCGTTCATCTTTTTCCTTTAAAAGGTTAATTTTTTCGCATTATATGGGGCTTGTAGACCCCGCTAAGAATCATACGTCAGATCATACTCAGCCTGACTCACAAGTAAAACAATGAATGAAAAATTCTTCAAACGTAAAAAAAGTTAACAAAAGTAGTTAACAAAACTTTGCAAAGTTGCAACAAAGTCAATAAGATTGAGGAAGATACAACTGGTCTAACATGTTTAAAACTATCATCTACACCTGTAAAGACAGGGTAGACCAAGCTACTTTTAATAGAGTTCAGTTTTAGACACAGAATAACAACAATGCTTGTAGGGAGTAGAGATGAGAAAACTCGTATTAAGTTCCAGTGTGGCCCTTGCGCTGGGTCTAGCAGGCTGTGGTGGCTCCGATGAAACCCTTTCCGACATTCAGGCCGAAACAGTAGTCCAAACACCATTTTCGCGGATCCTTTTTGACCCTGCCAATGGTAACCTAAATATTCCTAACGACCTTCTAATGCTTCCTGGCGATGACGGTTTCTTTGATTATACACTCAACATTCCAGTGGCTGATCCCACAGATTTTGCTGACCCGCAAAATGCACTTAATGTGCTAGACGGCTGGTCGACGCAGCATCCTTTCGTTATCAACGTTGAAACACCAGCGGGCGCTTCGCTAGACGAAAGCACGCTAGCTTCTGGTGTATTGTTATATGAAGCCACGCTGGGTCTTGACCAAAACGACCCAGACTGTGCGCAGGTAACAACACCTTCTGCAGGTTGTAAGCTTGGTGATCAACTTACCTTTGGCGTGGATTACGTACTTAGCCTTGCCGATAGCAATACCATCACATTTGTTCCATTAAAGCCTCTTAAGCCTGCTCAAGGCTATATGCTGGTTATGACTACAGACTTGAAAGATTCTTCAGGTAAGTCAGTGCAGGGTTCAACGACATGGGATTTGGTAAGACAAGATATAAACACCGACCCTCTATCAAGCGCTTCTCAGTTAGACCTTCAGGCTTTGGTTAATTCTTATGTTAACCCGCTTCTTGGAGCCGGCTTTGCCCGCGAAGATATAACGTATGTCTCTGCTTTCACTACGCAATCGGTAGCGAATTCACTTGATACTATTAAAAAGGTAATGATTGGTACCTTCGCTCAGCTCGCTGCTGGCGGCGATCCGTCAGCCGCAGCTGCACTACCAGCTATTACTGTTAGCGATGTGTCTGCAGCGCCAAATGCCATGGAAGCGCTAGGACTAGTTAACGAAGCTGTTGTAGCAGGTGCCGTTGAGCTAGGCAAGCAGGGCCTACCAGATAATATCCAAGCAGCCATTGATGCGACAGACTTTAGCCTACTTGAAACCTGTGCTGGCCTTGCCGGTACGGCGTCGGGTCAACTTGCTGCACAATGGGGCGCGTTGAATGAATTTGCTGTTGGGGTATCCACAGGTATCCTTGCACAAGCAGGACCATTTTGTGCCGCACAACGTTATGAAGGCAACATAGCATTACCTTATTTCTTGGGTGTACCTAGTGCTGAAAACCCATTAGCACCGGTTAATGACTTCTGGAAAGCGGCGTGTGATAGTGGCATTGTGCTAGCAGGTGCACCGCAAGAGTTACTCGCTAACGCTGAACCAGGCCCAAATGCAGCAATGTGTTCTTCACTAGGCCTTGCAGACGTTCGAATAAATGGCGAAATGCTTGATAGCGCAAGGAATATTACCAAATTTAACCCGTATCCACAGCCGACAGGCGGGAACATGGGAACAGAAACACTAGATGTGCAGGTTACTATTCCTGATCCAGCTATCGCGGGCGCGTTAGGCTTCCCGATTAGTATGCCTGAAGCTGGTTGGCCAGTAGTTATATTGGCTCACGGTATTACCAGTCAAAAAGAAGACATGCTTGCTATTACAGGTACGCTCTCACTTGCAGGTATTGCATCAGTTGCTATAGACCAACCTTTACACGGTAGCCGTGGCTTCGACCTTGATGGTGACGGTACAGATGACCTAAACGCTACAAGCGTAAGTGCAACCCATTATATGAACCTTGCTAGCCTACCCACTGCCCGCGATAACTTACGTCAAAGCGTCTCTGATTTATTGGGTCTACGTTTAGGACTTAATGCTGTTGTAGATACAACTGCAGCACAAAACGTTAAGTTTGATATGTCTCGTGTATCTATCATGGGCGTGTCACTTGGTGCAATAACAGGTGGTAACTTTGCCGCGGTGGCAAATACGTCAATGGGCGGCGATTTAGCAGCACTTGATGGTATGTTTGCTGTTAGACAAGCCTCCCTTGAATCGCCAGGAGGCGGCGTAGCGCAATTCTTATTAGAGTCGCCTTCATTCGGACCTCTAATTAAAGGCCTATTGCTATCACAAGCGTCTGAAGACTTTGTTGCATTGCTTAATCAGCTTTATGAAACAACAGATGTCAGTGAAGAGCAGCTTAGTGCAGCAGTTACCATTTTTGAAGATAATCTAACCGCAGAGCAAGCTGCAGAAGTGAATGCTGTATTTGCTGAATTTGCATTCGCTGCACAAACGGTGATGGATGCTGGTGATCCTACTAATTATGCGCAAACCCTAGGAAGTAATACACCCGTTCACATGATGACAGTGGTAGGTGATGGTAGCGAAGAAAACTTACCTGATCAGGTTATTCCAGTTTCGACTGCATTACCTCTTTCTGGTCAGCTTCCGTTAGCGGCTACAATTGGTCTAGAGCAAATTACTACTACTCAAGGGCCTGGTACAGACCCAATTAGCGGTATTGTGCAGTTCAATAGCGGCGCACATGCCTCTAGCTTAAGTCCAGCGGCAAGCGCGGCGGTAACTACAGAGATGCAAAAAGAGGTGGCAGGATATATTGCGTCTGACGCGCTTGCGCTTCCCATTTCTGACGAGAGTGTCGTTGCTAACTAGGCAGGCATAATTTGTTCTGAAAAGCAGTGTAACAACTGCTTACATTTTAGTGAGTTTAAGCCGGCTTAAAAGCCGGCTTTTTTGTGTGAAAAAGACGAATGTTGTTTGAATGTTTTCGGTTGTTAATGTAGTGTAAATTTAAGGTCCGATCAGTTTCATTGGTAATAAAAATCAATGTGTTGACGATCACAAAAGCACGAGAGAAGGACCTTATCTTTTATTCTTTAGGGAACATTTGCGATGACCAACCAAAACACATTTACAGCTAAGCGGACGCTTATTGCACTCTCACTTGCCGGACTACTAACCGCATGTGGCGATAACGACAACGACTTTTCCAATGTAGAACAACCAGCGCCGCCCACGTCCACAAACCCAGAACCTACGCCTACGCCTATTCCTGCTTTTTCACCGGACGGTAGCTTGTCTGCTGACGTAACATGGACAACCTACGGTGTACCGCACGTAAAAGCAGATAATTTAGAAAGTATGGCATATGGGGTAGGTTATGCCTTTGCGAGAGATAACCTTTGCGTACTGGCTGATCAAATTGTTAAGTACAATTCTGAACGGGCCAAGTTTTTTGGCCCAGACCAAGTGCCTGGTAGCGGCGACTCTGAACACCTCATTAACGACTTTGGCTTTTTAACATTGGGTATCAGAGAACTTGCAGAAGAGAATTTGCCCCGCTTGTCTGCAAATTCTCGCGCAATGTTTCAGGGCTATACCGCAGGGTATAACAGATATTTAAACGAAACGCCTTTAGAAGACCAAGATCAAAGCTGTGCGGGGCAACCTTGGGTCACAGAAATTGATAGCGTCGACCTTTTAACATACTCGTTGGGCGTAGCACTTTTACCCGGTGCGGCTAATTTCTTAGGCCCAATGTTTATTGCTGCGCCACAAGGCGAGAGTTATCTTCCCACAGCGGCGGCGTCGTCAAGTGAAGTTGCCTCTTCATTTAAGATCTCGCCAGCTGTAGGGCTGCCTGACAGAAATCCTCAAGAAATGGGGTCTAATGGATGGGGGTTAGGTAGCGATAGAACGACTAATGGCAAGGGGATGGTTTTAGGTAACCCCCATTTCCCCCATACAGGTAACCTTCGTTTTTGGAATTTTCATGCCCAAGTACCTGGTTATTTAAATGTTACAGGTGGATCACTGATGGGACTACCCGGTGCGGTAAACATCGGTTTCAATGAAAACGTAGCCTGGACCCATACTTTCTCGACTGCTGAACACTTCGTAGTTTATCAGCTTACTCTTGATGAAAACGATGATTCAGGGCTCACTCATTTAGTTGATGGCAATAGGCGCACTATTTATGAAAAGCAACTTCAGATTGACGTTGCTATAGGTGGCGGGCAAACGATTAAACTTGATAAAACGGCGTATTACACCAATTACGGCCCAATGATTGAAGTTCCGGGTAACTTTGACTGGAACGAAAACAATGCGTTTGCCATAAAAGATGCGAATCTTCCTAACTTCGATGTCGTTGATCATTGGCTAGCTATGAACATGGCCACGTCAATGGACGAATTCAAGCAAGCATTTAAAGACTATGATGGTGTAATCTTCAATAACACCATGGCTGCCTCGGCTGATGGCCAAGTATTTTATATTGACGACTCTACCGTACCGAACTTAACTGAAACAGCAATTGAGCAACTAACAACGAACCCGCTGCTTATTCAAACCAAAGCTGCTGCAGGCTTTACCGTATTACCCGGTAACATTTCACAGTTTGATTTTGATGGCCCGGTTCCCTATGAAGAGGCGCCTAAGTACGAGGGCACAGACTCGGTTCAGAATTCAAACAATAGCTATTGGCTGACAAATTTGGACGCTCCCATTGTTGTCAGTAACCCTCTATTTGGAAATGTAGAGAATCCACAGTCTTTACGCTCACGCATGGGACAGCAGTTTATTGAAAATGAAGCGGGGAGTGATGGCACGTTCACACCTGAGGAGGTTGAAGGGCTATTACTTAACAACCGAAGCTACCTGGCAGAGAATATATTGCCATCTCTGCTTGAGCTATGCGCAGAGCAAGGTGATACGCCAGTAGATGTAGGTGGCGCAAGCGTAGATGTATCGCAAGCCTGTGCAGCCCTAGAGGACTGGGACGGTACAATGAACCTTACAAGTACTGGCGCACACGTTTTCAGGGAATTTGCTTTTCAGTTTAACCAAGCGCCTCAATGGGAAGTACCATTCTCTCTTGATGCGCCTGTAACTACGCCATCGGGTTTAGTTCAAAACGATACTACCCTTGAACAATTGGCACGCGCTACACAGGTTATTGAACAAGCCGGGGTAGCATTTGATGCGCCGCTAGGTGAAGTGCAATTTGTTGAACGTAGCTTACCTGATGGCTCTGCCTCAGGTGTTAAGCTACCATGGGCTGGTGCACATAATATTGAAGGTGGCTTTAACGTATTTGATGTTAGTAGCAGTAGAAATGGAACCCAGTTGCCCAGACATAGCTACGAAACAATAAGCAGTAACACGGCAATGAGTGCTGAAGCTGAGGGCTACCACATAAACTATGGCACAAGCTGGGCAATGGTTATCAACTTCACTGATGAAGGGCCAAAAGGCCGAGGTATATTGACTTACTCACAGTCTCGTAAGTTCGGCAGTGAGCATTTCTTAGACCAAACCCAACTTTACTCTACACATCCTACACTGCGGGATATCTATTTCACCGATGAAGAGATTGAAGCAAACAAGATAGAGCAGGTTAAGCTATCGTCAGACTAAGTTGAGACTGGTATTATAACGTAATTACATCGGCGGCTTTGCCTTATATTAGGTAAAGCCGCTCTTTACGTTGTGGGTAAACAACGTTGCTTACCCGTTTATTTTACTAGGAGTAAAGTTTGGAGTTTTTGTACGAATACGGTTTGTTTGTTGCCAAAGCAGTAACGTTAGTTGTCGCCTTCGTTGTTGTTGTATCAACTATTGTTGGTGTAGCGAGTAAGCAGAAACAGGGGAAAGGACAACTTGAAATCGTTTCTATATCTGAGCAGTTAAAGGACATTACCAATTACGCAAAAGAAGTGCTATTGGATAAAAATGCGTTAAAAAAGTTAGCCAAAGAACAGAAAAAAGAGGCAAAAGCTAAGAGCAAAGCTAAAAACAAAGCGAAAGACCAGGGTGATGAGACTGAAAAATCTCGGTTATATGTTATCGACTTTAAAGGGTCAATGGATGCCAATGAAGTCGAGCACTTGCGCGAAGAGATCACTGCAATCTTATGTGTAGCAAACAAAGAAGACGAAGTTTTGGTTCGCCTTGAAAGTGGCGGTGGTGTGGTACACGGGTATGGACTTGCAGCCTCGCAATTACAGCGAATTAAAGAAAAGGGCCTCAAATTGACCATTGCAGTAGATAAGGTTGCGGCAAGCGGTGGCTATATGATGGCTTGTGTTGCTGACAAACTGCTCGCTTCTCAATTCGCCTACATCGGTAGCATAGGCGTTCTCGCCCAGTTGCCTAACTTTAACAAACTTCTGAAGAAAAACGATATTGAGTTTGAACAACATACGGCAGGTGAGTTTAAACGCACGCTAACGGTTTTTGGCGAAAATAATGATGAAGGCCGCGCAAAATTTAAAGAAGAAATTGAAGAAATTCATGTGTTGTTTAAAGACTTTGTTCAAAGTCAGCGCCCCGATATGGATATCGACAAAGTTGCTACGGGTGAGTACTGGCCAGGAGTTAAAGCTAAGGCGCTGGGCTTGATTGACGACATTACGACGTCTGATGACTATATTCTCTCTCACTATCCAGCCCGCGAAATATTTAGTGTAAAGTACGCGGTGAAGAAAAACGTGGCAGAGAAGTTGGGTATGTCAGCGGCGAATGTAGTAGAGCGTGTATTTATGAAAAGCATGAGCAAAGCACGTCATTGGTTTTAATACCTACAGGCCATCTATGCTTATTAAAATGTAGCAATTAACATCGTTAATGGGCACAGATGGCCGTTTAACTTCTAACCGACAAAAGATAATAAAAAGAATATGGCACGGCATACTAAAAACGACATATTAGATGCGGCGGAGTACTTATTTTCTCAAAGTGGATTTACCCAAACTTCAATGCGGGAAATTACTGCAAGAGCAGAAGTGAATCTGGCGTCGGTAAACTATCACTTCGGCAGTAAGAAAAATTTAATTCAAGCCGTGTTTAAGCGATATTTTGATGAGCTAATGCCGCAGGTAAAAAGTTGCTTAGACGCTCTTCCGCCCGTTGAAGGAGTTAAGGGCGTCGAGCAGCTTTTACATTCTCTAATTCCACCTATGCTAAACCTTAACGCTATTTCAGAGCAAGGAACTGCCACCTTTGTTAAATTGCTCGGTCGAGGGTATAACGAAACTCAGGGTCACTTGCGTAAGTTTTTGATGCATGATTACGGTGAATGTATACGTGCCCTCGTAGACGCTATCAGACGCTGTTTACCTGAACTTCCTGAGGAAGAATTGTTCTGGCGGCTGCATTTTGCGATGGGAAGTTTTGTCTTTTCGATGGCATCTAGCCAAGCATTAACGGAAATTGCTGAGTCTGATTTTCACAAGCACGTAGATATTAAAGAGGTCATCCAGCATCTTGTTCCATTTGTTGCGCAGGGACTTGCTGGAAAATAAATAAACTTAATTGTCGACGCCATAACAATACGCTAGCCCCCAGAGCGGCGACTAGGTATTGTGTGAAATGCTTTTTAAACTAGCGTGGTAGGGTCGCGCCAGGCACTTCAGCGTTTAGCTTTTCCGCCCAAAAGTCCTTAACCGAGAAACCCGATTTTTTTGGTGCAGACGCTTTCTGCTTAGCAGGTTTGGCCGCAAGTTTAGTCTCACTTTTATCTTTTTTCGTTTCTGTTCCTTCAGACGAATGCGAAGCTAGCATCTCTGTCATTTCCTGAAGTTGCGCTAGACGCATATTTTTGCCGCCGTCTACGCTGTACCAACCACTTTTACTTTCAATAGATGGCGCATTGCCGTTAGCTTTTTCATATGCTTTAGTAAAGGCCGCGATAACTGCATCTTTGTCTAAGTTTGCCATGCTTTTTTGCTCTTTATTTTGTTAAGATGACGAACGTTTTTGACTTGTATCACCAATAAGTAACGGCAGATTGGTTAGAGCACATTTAGCTCCCCATAAAGTGAATAAAAAGTAGGTAATGCGTTAAGCAATCCACTTTTTTTCGTTTTCCCGCGATAAACGCCAGTCGACTTATAGGTGTTATACGAAACGTTCGCGTATTTTATAGCGTTTTTTTAACAATTTGTCTAACTTTCAACCGGAGGACTTGTGTCTATTACCCGCCTAGAACTACAAAATTATCTTGATGGAATGTTAAGGGTTAGCGAAATCAGTGATTATTGCCCCAATGGTTTGCAGGTAGAGGGCACAAGCAAAATAGAAAAAATTGTTACAGGGGTTACAGCATCTCAGGCTTTAGTAGACGCAGCGATAGAAGCTAACGCCGATGCGCTTATTGTGCATCATGGGTATTTTTGGAAAGGAGAGTCGCAGGCTGTGACTGGCATGAAAAAGCGTCGTCTTTCTACTTTGCTTGCAAATGACCTTAACCTGTTTGCTTACCACCTTCCTTTAGATGTTCACCCAGAATTTGGCAACAATCGTCAGCTTGCATCGATTCTAGATATTCAAAATATAAGTGCTGTCAGCAGCGTTAAACCTGTAGGTGTTGTTATGCAAGGTCATCTGGAGGAAGCGACTGAAGGCGTTGCGCTACAGGCTAAATTGAAGCAATTGCTAGGGCGAGATGTACTGATTGAAGGGCCATCGTCGAAACTCATATCGAGTCTTGCTTGGTGTACAGGTGGTGGACAAGGCTTTATTGAGAAAGCAGTTGAACTTGGTGTCGATGCATTCATTACCGGTGAAGTCTCTGAACAAACTGTTCATACAGCAAGGGAAATGGGCATTACCTTTTTTGCTGCTGGTCACCATGCGACAGAACGCTACGGTGTGAAATCTTTAGGGGAACATATCGCGCAGCAGTTCGACGTGCATGTTGAATTTATTGATATTAATAACCCAGCTTAACGACGACAGTAGTATATGAACAACGATCGTATTTTCGATGGTATTGCAGAAAAGTTTTCTAATAACATCTATGGCACGACGAAGGGCAAGCTTAGGCATACCTTGTTATGCGATGTCCTTGAACCTTATTTGATAAAGCCGGTCCGCGTCATCGAAATAGGCGGAGGCACGGGGGTCATGACTGCGCACATCGCTTCTAAAGGACATTCTGTGGTACTAACCGACGCGTCTAAGGATGTTCTGAAGCAAGCTGAGATGCTTCTAACAGATGCGCCCACCATTACAATCAGGCATCAATATTTGCAACAGATTGAAGACATGAACAGTTTTGATTTGGTGATTTGTCATGCGGTATTGGAATGGCTAGATGCGCCTTTCAATGCTATCGACTTTATGTATAAAAGCATGAAACCCGGAGCCCGTTTAAGTCTGAGTTTCTTCAACCAAGATGCGAATTTGTTTGCCAATGCCATTTACGGTAATTTTGATTACATCGAAAAAGGAATGAAAGCAAAAAAGCAAGTGAGGCTAAACCCGAAGCAACCCTTAAGTGCAATGCGTGTGGTTGAACATTGTGAGTCATTGGGGTTTAAGATTATCGAGAAAGCAGGCATTCGCTGTTTCCATGATTACATGCGCGACATAACCCATCAAAGTAGTAAGTTTGACGAATTACTGGCGTTGGAGCGCCAGTATCACAAACGAGCACCATACCTTTGGCTTGGAAAGTACTTTCAACTGATCTTAGAAAAAGAAACCGATTAGCGTATCTCAGCATAAATGCACTGCGTTTTAACAGTCATCGTGGCAACTTAGAGCGTATTGGACCCTGTGATGATGTTATTGAGCGTAGTGGCGGCAATTTCGTGCAGTGCTTCAAGTGTAAAGAACCCTTGGTGGCCCGTTATTAAAACGTTAGGAAAAGTTGTTAAGCGCTGAAAAATATCATCCTGAATAATTTCCTGCGAATGGTCATGAAAGAAAAGTTCGGACTCTCTTTCATAAACATCTAGCCCTAAATACCCAATTTTTTTCGACTTAAGCCCTTTGATGATAGCGTTATCATCAACAAGCCCGCCTCGAGACGTATTAATAAGCATTACGCCTTGGGGCATTTTATCAATGCTTTCTGCGTTAATTATATGGTGACTCTTCTCGTCTAGTGGGCAGTGTAGGGTGACAATGACGCTTTTTTCGAGCAGTTCGTTTAGCGTCACATAATGTGCTCCACTTGCAGTCACATTACTATCAGGTTGCGGATCGAAGCAAAGCACACGACACCCGAACCCCAAGAGTATGCGAATAACCGCTTTTCCAATTTTTCCTGTACCTATTACCCCTACAGTTTTACCGTGAAGCGTGAAGCCCATTAACCCGCCAAGATTGAAATTTCCCTCGCGAACACGGTTATAAGCTTTGTGCGTTTTGCGGTTTAACGTGAGAATGAGAGCGAGAGTGTGCTCTGCTACTGTTTCAGGACTATAGGCGGGAACACGGCTTACCTTAATACCGGCCTTTTTTGCTGCTTCCACATCAACATTATTGAAGCCTGCGCATCGAAGCGCAATATGTTTAACCCCACAGCGCTTAAGTGTGTTTATAGTGGCGGCACTGATGTCATCATTTACAAACACAACGACATCACTGTATCCATTGCAGCTAGCCGAAGTTGACGCATTTAGAGGATGTTCAAAAAACACAGCCTTTATAGGTTTGTCATTGTCAACGCTCACTGTTTCTAGTAATTCAGGATACAGAGCCATTTCATAAGGACGAGTACTAAAAAAGGCGATATGTTTGTGCTGTGGATCGCTTTGGTTTACGTGTACTTTTTCGTGTTTAGCAGTTTTCATTTTAGTACCCAATTGGGTTACATAGACCGCTAAAATTTACCACGTCAATTTCCCAACAGCATAGATGCAGATCAAAAAATCGAGCAGAGCGCACAGTACGCTTACTAAGCGCTTTTATTGCTGTTTCTCAGTTTAATTTTGATATTTCTACCAACGTATTATTACGCTGGGAGTAGCTTTATAATATCTTTTTCAATAGCTTCTGGTTTTACTGTTGGGGCATAGCGTTTTAGCACCGCACCTTGGTCAGTCACTAAGAACTTTGTGAAATTCCACTTTATTCGCTTAGTACCAAGAAGGCCTGGAGCTGCGTCCTTTAATTCCTCAAACAGCGGGTTGGCATCTGGGCCATTGACATTCGTTTTCTTAAATAAAGGAAAAGAAACACCAAAATTGAGGCTACAAAACTGAGCGATATCCTCATCGCTACCCGGTTCCTGATGTCCGAATTGATCACAAGGGAATCCTAAAATCTCAAAGCCTTTAGCGTTATATTTTTTGTACAGTGTCTCTAGCCCTTCGTATTGTGGAGTAAAGCCGCATTTACTTGCCGTATTGACGATGAGCAATACCTTTCCTTTATACTGTTCTAGAGTAGTCTGTACACCATTGTTTAACGTAATTGGGTGTTCATAGAGTGCCAAAATTATTTTCCTATATTTTTGTTGTCGTTAAGTCTGTTACTCTTAGGTAATCCAAACATCTTTGTTACGTATCTAGAGTATATTTTGTATGAGTAATTTGAAAGTGAGTTTTTTGGGCTTGGGTGTTATGGGTTTCCCCATGGCCGGGCACTTAAGCAAAGCCGGCTATGCGGTCACTGTTTATAATCGAACTTCCCAAAAAGCACAGCAATGGCTGTCGATTTATGACACAGATGGCGCTACCGTCAGCGCAAGCGATACCGTTGACAAGGCGTGTGAAAACGCTGACATTGTTTTTATGTGTGTGGGTAACGATAACGATGTGAGAGATGTTGGCACTCAAGCATTAGCTGCAATGAAAGCGGGCAGTGTGTTGGTCGATCATACTACCGCGTCTGCTGATATCGCCAGAGAATTATATGAGACATGCAAGAATAAACAGATTGGCTTTTTAGATGCCCCTGTTTCTGGAGGTCAGGCAGGAGCAGAGAATGGCCAGTTAACCATTATGGTAGGTGGTGATGAAACGGTATATAGCACTGTAGAGCCAGTAATGGCGCATTACGCGCGACATAGCCAGTTACTCGGTAAAAGCGGCAGCGGTCAATTGGCGAAAATGATGAATCAGATTTGCATTGCCGGTATTGTACAAGGCTTGGCCGAAGCGCTGCATTTTGGTCAACGTGCTGGACTTGATTGTAATGCGGTAGTTGACGTTATCAGTAAAGGTGCAGCGCAATCGTGGCAAATGGAAAACAGAGCAAGTACGATGTTAAACAATAACTTTGATTTTGGTTTTACGGTCGATTGGATGCGTAAAGATTTAAACATTGCACTTGATGAAGCCCGAAAAAACGGTTCAACTTTAGCGTTAACTGCACTGGTCGATCAATACTATGCGGACGTTCAAAAACTGGGTGGCGGTCGTTGGGATACCTCAAGCTTGCTCACTCGCTTAAAGTAGACGCGTTTGTGCAAAAATAGCTTAGCCAAGAGCAAGCAGTTTAGAGGTGCTAAAGTGCTTGTTCTTGCGCGGATAAGGTAAGCTGCGCTAAACGCGCCTTGTTTGTGTCGTTGAGCGGTAAACTGGTTATTTTGTCGAGTAGGTGTTTGATACTAAACTTACGGTATACGCCCGCGTCTGCTTCAATCATGCATTGGAGCAGGTTTAATCCAAAAGCTGCGGTTTCAGGTGAAAGCTGGAATGCATCATAGAAATGCTTCATAGCCTTCGTAAATAAGCCTTCTATGAAAAGCTGAGTACCCGTCTCATTGATAGAAATAGCCTGCTCATGATTTAAGCCTAATCGTTCACCGCCTGTAAAAATTAGCGCATCGTTCATCACTTGCTCGGATATCGCCTGCAGTTCGGCATTCTTCTGTTTAGCCATTAATAACAGTTCACCCGCTTTACGCTCATCGCCAAGTCCGTGGTGTACTTTTGCAGCGATAACCAGAATCGAGGGCTCGGTGCGAAGGTAGTTACCAATGTGTTCGCTTTCAAGCAGATGCTCTGCCTTTTCAAGATCTCCATCTAACACGGCTG
Source organism: Alteromonas sp. ABH4_453 (assembly GCF_056160665.1). NCBI lineage: Bacteria > Pseudomonadati > Pseudomonadota > Gammaproteobacteria > Alteromonadales > Alteromonadaceae > Alteromonas > Alteromonas sp. ABH4_453. Next base: position 142,506 of record NZ_JBSWXP010000008.1, on the reverse strand, counting down.
AAAACGCTAATAGGTAGTCTCGCTTCTGTAATGTTTGTGGGTCGCCCTGACTTCTACCTGCAATACCTACTAGCTTTCTTGCTTGGGATAAACTTTCTTTTCTATTGGTCTCAGGTGACTCTTCAGCCAGAAACAAGTAAAACTCAGCTAATTCAAAGGTAAAGTCATTGAAGTTCTCTTTAGCACTACGGTGCATTGCTCGCTTTTTCTGCAAAAGATCAATGGCCTCAACGACCTTGTCTTGCTTTTGATAGGCGATTGTTTTTAGCTTGGCTGCGGGTAGGCTTAATTCACTGAACTTAATTTCATTTAAGTATTTTTCTACCTGATCGTAAGAATCTTGTTCAAAAGATATAGAAGCAAGCCATTCGAATGCTTTATCACGCGCTAAGCTAGAGTTTACCATCTGACTTAAGTGACTCTTGCAATGCGGCCATTGCCCAGAGGCGTATTGACACTTAACTTTACCCCATTGCGCCCAAAGTACTTTATCTGACCGAGTTAACACATCTTCATAAATGCTCTGGGCTCTTTGAAGGTCGCCACTTTCGTATAGAAGCCGAGCATAAAGCTTGCGAATATCTGCAACTAGGCGAGGTGGAATGCCCTCTGAAATTTTCGCCCGTATTACGCCAATAGCGCGTTCTAACTGTTTGTTGTCTAGGGAATGCAAAACATTTTTGACAAAATCACGGTAGCTTAAATAGTGGTTAATTTGGCGAGTTAAAGAGGCGATAGTGTAAGGTTTGATTAGCAAAACGTCGGGTTGAAGATCCATGATCCGACCGATTATTCGCCCAGAGCGGTCTGAAGTCAGAAATATTATGCCCGTACTTGGCCTAATAAAGCCCGTTTCTCTTAAACTTTGTACCCATTCAACGCCAGTCTTGCCTTGACCAAGGTGATAATCCATTAAAAGCAGCTCAAAATTTTGCTTTTTTAGTGCCGCTTTAAGTTCCACTCCCGATGCAAAGCTGCTGACAGATAAATTAGCGATAGACATTAAGTGACCTCGAAGCGCAGTTCGAGCAGTGGCATTGTCTTCTACTATGGCTATTCTGAATTCCACGACGACCAATCAGGGTTAACTTACATCAATGTAGCTTATCAGCGGCAGCATAAAAGTGCATTATTAAAAAGGACAACTTTTATCAGTTATTTCTCGCGTTACAAGTAAAAAGAGCTATCTCGTCACAAAATATTTACGCTATCTATCACTAATTTTAAATAAATATTTACCTTTACGTTTACGTAAGGGGTAGGTGTTGGTTATTGTTGTTTAAAAGCAACGTAATTGAAGGTATGTGTAATGAACTTTGAATTAACCGATGACCAACTAGCCTTTGAAGATACTGCCCGACAGTTTGCCCTACAGGAACTAGCGCCCAATGCAGCTATGTGGGACAGAGAGCACTATTTCCCAGTAGAGGCGTTAAAAAAAGCGGGAGAATTAGGCTTTTGTGGGTTGTATGCGCCAGAGAGTGCCGGTGGCCTTGGACTATCAAGGCTCGACTCTTCAATTATTTTTGAACAGCTGTCAATGGGATGTACCACAACCACCGCTATGTTAACCATTCACAATATGGCCACGTGGATGATTGCTACTTGGGGTAGCGATGATGTAAAACACACATGGTGTGAACAGTTGGTGACAGGCGATAAACTAGCATCTTATTGTTTAACCGAACCCGGCGCGGGTTCAGATGCTGCATCGCTAAAAACAAAAGCGATGAAAGTTGACGGCGGATACGTATTAAACGGCTCAAAAGTATTTATATCAGGTGCGGGAAGCACTGATGTATTAGTTGTTATGGCCCGTACTGGTGAAGATGGCCCTAAAGGTGTTTCAGCGTTTGCAGTACCTGCTAATGCAGAAGGCATCGAATACGGCAAAGCAGAAGAAAAAATGGGTTGGAATGCCCAGCCCACTCGCATGATCACGTTTGATAACGTGAAATTAGATGCAAGTTGGTTACTCGGTGAAGAAGGGCAAGGCTTTAAAATGGCTATGCAGGGGCTTGATGGCGGTCGAATTAATATTGCAACCTGCTCGGTCGGTACTGCACAGCAAGCGCTTAATGTTGCGCGAGACTACATGAATGAGCGTGAGCAGTTTGGTAAACCAATTGCAGGTTTCCAGGCTTTGCAGTTCAAGCTAGCCGATATGGCGACAGAACTTGTTGCGGCAAGACAAATGGTACGTATGGCAGCTTGTAAACTAGATAATAATGACCCTGACAAAACCACTTACTGCGCTATGGCGAAAAGGTTTGCTACCGATGTGGGTTTTAACGTTTGTAACGACGCTCTTCAGCTTCACGGGGGCTATGGTTACATAAAAGAGTATCCGCTAGAGCGCCATTTCAGAGATGTTCGCGTACATCAAATTTTAGAAGGTACCAATGAAATTATGCGCGTTATAATCGGTAGACGTTTGTTGTCAGACGAGAGAAGTGTACTGTAGTACATCTCGGAAATACTATCATTAGACATGATTTTAAGGACTGTAAAAAGGAGTGGAAATGACAGACGTAGAACCAGTGGTCATTGTTGAAGAGCTAAAAACGTCTAGCGATGATTATACAATAGGCCGTTTGACGCTTAACAAGCCTAAAGCGCTAAACGCTTTAGATCTTGAAATGGCTGGCATTATGCTAGACGCGCTTCAGCAATGGCAGTCTCGTAACGATATAGTGACTGTGGTGATTGATGCAGCGGGCGAAAAAGCTTTTTGTGCGGGTGGTGACATTGTTTCTATGTACAAATCGATGGTGGAAGCTAACGGGCAAATACCACAATTTTTAGAAACATTTTTTAAAACCGAGTATACGTTAGATTACACCATTCATAACTACAGTAAGCCGATTGTTGTTTGGGGTAGCGGCATTGTGATGGGCGGTGGCATGGGGCTTCTTTGCGGCGCAAGTCACCGAGTTGTGACCGAAACGTCGCGGTTAGCTATGCCCGAAATCACAATAGGTTTATATCCCGACGTTGGGGGCAGCTATTTTCTGCCTCGCTTACCAGGAAAATCTGGCTTGTTCCTTGGCTTAACAGGTGGGCAGATGAACGGTACCGATGCCCGTTACGTAGGGCTCGCTGATGCGTTAGTCGCAAGTTCACAGAAAAGTAATTTGTTAAATTCTCTTCTTGAATATCCATGGAATGAAACAGATAGCGAAAGCTTAGCAGGGTCTGTATCGACGATTATCGATTGCTTGAAAACGCCAGATTCGTTGCCTAGCAGCAACGTAGAACCAAACATGTCACTTATCGATAGCCTATGCGCCGCAGATAGTGTGAGTGAAGTAGTGAATGCGATTCTGCATGCCGACATGAAAGAAGATAAATGGCTTTCACGCGCTCAGAGTACCCTGGCTAAAGGGTCTCCTATAACCATGCATTTAGTGTATGAACAGTGTCAGAAAGGGGCAGAAATGACCCTGGCAGATTGCTTTCGAATGGAAGCTAATATGTCTTGTCGCTGCGGTGAAAGCGGAGAGTTTCAAGAGGGTGTACGAGCTTTGTTGATTGACAAAGATATGTCGCCTAAATGGAAATACAGAACGGTTGAGGATGTGCCTGAAGACGTGATCGAACACTTCTTTAGTTCTCCTTGGTCTGCACAAAGCCATCCGCTAGCAGCGTTGTAAAAACTTCACTTTTTAAAAAGCGTAATAAAATGGTAGTTGCAGGTAGTTCCGTAATCGAAATACCTGGCCAGCGTAACTAATCAGCACAAGTGCGCTATGTGTCCTAAGCCTACTTGTGCTCTATTATTGCCGTTAAGGCTTCGATTTTGATATCCTGTACAGCAAATTCTTAACAAAAAAGACGTCATCATGTGGCATTGCCCACTTTGTAAATCATCAATCTCTTTAAATTCTACGCCAATACGTTGTGTCAATAATCACAGCTTCGATATTGCAAAATCTGGTTACGTTAACTTGTTACCCGTTCAGTTTAAAAAGTCTAAACTTCCCGGTGACGATAAAGACATGGTGAAAGCCAGACGAGAGTTTCATCAATTAAACGCATACAAACCATTGAAAGACAAAATGCATACGCTGGTGGAACAAACCCTCACTCAATTAGGTACCGCGAATAAGGTTGCAGGTAATGCCACCCAAACTGTTTCTATTTACGACGCGGGCTGTGGTGAAGGAAGCTATTTAGATGCCATGATTCAAGGGCTTTCACGTAACGGCATTTCAGTAAAAGGTGCGGGCAGCGACATAGCTAAAATTGCTGTTGATTTGGCTGCTAAAGCTTTTAAATACGCTCAGTTTGTTGTGGCAAGCAGCTTCGAACTACCCCTTCAGAGCGAGACGCAAAATGTAGTAATGCAAGTATTTGCGCCGGGCAGTAATGAAGAGTATGTAAGGGTTTTGAAAGAACAAGGGATACTTATTACGGTTGACCCTGCACCGAATCATTTATTTGAATTAAAGCAGCAGGTTTACGACAATGCGAGGCATCACCAAATTAGTGATGAACCACGGGAAGGCTTCATTCGCATTCACAATGAATGCTTTTCATTTCCGATTAAGTTTGCTCACGCTGACCACGCTCTAGCTCTAATAAAGATGACGCCTTTTTACTGGAAGCTCCCACAAGGCAAGATAGATGCTATCGTCGCATCGCTAGATAGCGTAACCGCAGACTTTCATATCCAAGTATGGAAGAAAGATACAAATAAAAAAGTGTTAACAGGTGAAAGTGAGGGAGAGCAGGCAAGGAAAGACGATGGCCGATAACAAACAAAAAGCGCTATTTTTAGACCGAGACGGCGTAATTAATGTTGACCATGGCTATGTGGGTAGCTATGAAGATTTTGAATTTGTAGAGGGTATCTTCGATATTATTCACACATTTCAAAATGATGGTTTTTTACCGGTTATTGTCACTAACCAAAGTGGAATAGCGCGTGGATATTATAGCGAAAAAGACTTTCATGGTTTAATGGAGCAGGCTCAGAAAGAATTTTCCGCCCGCGGTATTGTAAACATTCCTGTATATTTCTGCCCACATCACAAGCAAGGTAGCGTTGCCGAATATGCCATTGCCTGTAAATGCAGAAAACCATCACCTGGCATGTTAAACCAAGCCGCAAGAGACCTAAATATAGACTTAGCCAACAGTATGTTAATAGGCGACAGTTGGCGTGACATCGAAGCTGCAAATGCCGCAGGATTAACCAAGAGTTATTTTTTGTCAGATAATCGTATTACAGCTGAACAGTTGACTACCATTAGCTCATCTCACCGTGTATCTCAGGTCACGAGACTGTCTGAAATATTAGCGAGTGGTTACGCGTAACGCGCTTAAGCGTCTGTTACCTAAAGCAATACGGGAAATAGAGAGCAGCGATAGCATTGGCTATCACTGCGATAGAGAAAAACTAGTTTTGGGTGGAAAAGCGAGACAAGTGCTTTATAGCCTGGCTCAGTAAGTCAATATTCAACGACTCTTTACTCCGTTTCCCTGTGGTTAAATCACTTATTTCATAGCTACCGTTACTCAGAACGTCAGTGCGTTTATTTTCATGGAATACCACAATACGTTCGCCTGACGTGCTGACTAACCAAGGTCGTGCTGGTGCCAATAAGTTTTGTCCGGTGGAATAGAATGTAGACGGTGCATTACAGCCTAATGCATTTAAAATCGTAGGTGCCAAATCTTCTGTACTAGCCAGCTTAGCTTTGATATTTAGCGTGCTGTATAACATCCCTTTTCCGTCTTCACTACCAAATCCAGTCGCGATAATGACGTCGTGTTTTCTATCTAGTGTATTTTCCACGTAGCTTTTTATGTCTGCGCCCTTCATAAAAGCAATGTGCAGCCCTTCATGGTTGTTACTAAGGGGCTGTAAATAGCCAGACAATTGTGGAAGCGGCAATGTTATATCACTATGAATAGATACTGGCATACCCGATCCCAGTGGAAGGGCAAGCAGCACTGGACGTTTCTTAGACAATGCATCCTGATAAATCTCTGGCACACCAAACAAGGTTGAAGTCATCAGTCCTTCAGTACTACTTGCCGTAGAATAGTAGTTAGGAACTTGAATGAGTGCTTTACCTTTAATGGTGCTCAAATCGGTGGCGCTTTCACCGTCAACTTGCATAATTACGGTGAGGTTTTTATTTGTCTCTATTGAGCAATAAACCGGCTCGGCAGGATAAGTAATATTGTGGATGTCGGTGTTAAACTGTAGTTGCTTTCGCTCTTCATAGGCCGCTAAGTCAAGTAGGCCATAACGTGACATGGTCGTTTTAGCTGTCGCAGGATAAGAAAGCGGAAACATATTGTCTTGGGCAATAATAGGTTGATAAAGCTTGGCGTCAGCCCACACATGGATAGCGTGACTTGTTACGAAACAACTAACAAAAAACGTGGTAACAGGAATACCCACTTTATGGCGAGTGAAACGCTCAACACGTTTCCAGATTGCATTGGCTAAGACTAACTGAAAGCCAAGCCAAACAATAAACAACAGAAATAAAAATGCCCATTGTTGCCAGCTTTCAATTGCCATTGTCGACTGAGCTTCACTACGGAGTAAGTCTGCGGCGTGAAAGCTAATATGAAAGCCTGTACGATTAAATAGCAGCGCATCGAAAGCTAACAGCGCTAAACCTACAGCAGCAATGATAGATGCACTTAGCTTTATAACTCTGGGGTTATTAACCAAGTAGCACAGGGGAAGGATAAAAATAACAAAGCCAAAAAAGGTCATAAAACCAATATGACCGAACCAGTTGGCGAGAAGATACAAGGTGCCGACACCTGTGCCAGGCATAGGTGATGAGAAAACAAAAATCGAGGCAATAACTATGGCGATGATAATGTTCGCCAAGGCAAACCAATGCCCCCAATTTACCAGTTTAGTAACACGCTGGCGACGAGGTGATTCGGCAAGTATCATGCAATCCCTTAGCTATTTTTAACGCTTTTCTTCAGTACGTCGGCAAACTGCGTTGCCATGGCTTCGCGATTTTCAGGGGCTACCTGAGTATTTAAAATGTGCGTAATGACATTTCCTAACACCATAAGTGAAAGATCGCGGTTTGCACCGCCTTCTTCAAGGGTTAGAATAACGTTATTCATTAGCGTTTCGAATTCGTCGTTGCTATAGCGGCTCTGTTGGGGCATTGCTACGCCTCTTTTTTATGATTTCTTTGATAAAAAGAATGGTTTTACACGTAAAATGATTATAATCGTTGTTTGAGTGAGTACAATCATTCATTCTAAAATCCCGCAATTCTTTGGATATTTCTGACACTTTTTAAGCAACAGGACACCCGATACTCTATGAGTGCACTGATTCATCACTTTGTTGTACATCGTTTGATTGTAAACAAAGAAGAGAAAATTGAAGCAATTCCACGTGACAACTGCTTAGCTGTTACTCCGGAAATCGAGCTTCTTGCCCATCAAATAAACCACAGTTTCAATGCTAAACCTGGAAAAGGGGTTGGCCACTTCGTGACGGAAGTTACCCGTGAAGCAAAAGTAGAAAACGAAGAAGGCGAAGCGACTACGAAAAAAAGCACCGAGAACGTAGCAGAGTTCGCGGAAGGCCTTAAGCAATACATGGATATTCAAAAAGCGGCGGGTGATAACGTTGAAGATGCATTCCATGCCTTTTCGGTATCAGCGACCAACCGCTTAGTTCGCACTTTGGCTGAGACGGGTACGGTTGAGACCGGCTTTCTTATTTTCTGTCAGTATGAGTATTTGGCCACACAGTATTTGATGATTGCATTGTTAAATACTCGTTCGCACGTTGAAGTGACAAACTCTTTAGACCTTTCCGCGCGTGAACACTTAGATTTAGCAAAAATGCAGCTAGCTGTTCGGTTCGATCTCACTCAGTGGGATATTCAGCCAGAACAGCAGCGTTACGTTAGTTTTATTAAAGGTAGAATGGGACGCAAGGTATCAGACTTCTTTATGCAGTTCGTCGGATGTGAAGAGCTGGTTGATGTAAAACAGCAAAATAAACAACTTATTTCTACGGTGGATGCCTACCTTGCTAGTGAGTCACTAGAGCCGCAAGAGCAGCACCAGCATAGAGAAGAAGTTAAATCGTACTTTAAAGAAAAGATTGATGCGGGCGAGAGTTTATCGGTAGATGAACTAGCTAACCGACTTCCACAAAATGAAGAAACTAGCAGTAACTTTTCTGCGTTCACGCAGTCTATGGAAGTACCGCTTGAGAAAGAAATTCAGCCAGACCCTGCGGCGCTAAAACAGCTTGCTAAATTTACCGGTCAGGGCGGTGGTATATCGCTTAGCTTCGACCGCAAATTAATGGGTGATAGGGTGTTTTACGACCCAGCTACGGATACGCTAACAATCCGTGGAATTCCACCTAATTTAAAAGATCAGCTTAATCGCCAATCTTCAATGGACTAGTCGCTGCGAAGCAAAGATAAACAACGTATACTAGTTGGTAGAATATAAACTCGATTCAAGGGTGTTATGCAATTATTTGTAAATGATTTGACAGTGATGGACTTTTCTTACCTTTGCCCAAAACGCGGCATGGTTGGAGAAAGTTGGATTGTCGATGTGATTTTGGACGGTGAACTCAACGAAGAGAGCATGGTTCAAGACTTTGGTCACGTGAAAAAGAACTTAAAGCGACTAATCGATGAGTATGTTGACCACAAGTTGTTAGTGCCTGCTGAGTACAAGGGCTCAGAAGTTATTCACGATGATGATTCTGAACAGGTAGAGACTCGTTTTACCTGTACTGATGGGCGTAGCATTATGCTACATTGCCCCGCTGAAGCTTATGCATTTGTTTATTCTGATGAGATAAACATGGAATCTGTTGGCGTTTACTTAAAAGAAGTGTTGGCGACTCATCTTCCAGAAAACGTTGAAAACATTACGCTGCATTTACGTGAGGAAGTCATTAATTCTCCGTATTATCACTATACCCACGGGCTTAAAAAGCACGACGGTAATTGTCAGCGCATAGCGCACGGTCACCGGTCTCGTATTGATATTATTCTTGATGGCAAAGTGAGCGTTGAAAGCCAGAAGTATTGGGCAGACCGTTGGGCCGACATCTATATAGCAACTCGTGAAGACGAAATTGCCTACAGTGACAGAAAGCTTAAAGGTGAAGTAGCAAATGACGCAGATTACTACTGCTTTGCATACGAGTCGTCACAGGGCTATTTTGAACTACTCATTCCTAAGTCAGATTGCGAAGTCATTGAAACCGACTCAACCGTTGAGTGTTTGGCGCAATACCTTTTGGAAGAGCAAAAAAAGCGTACACCCGATGGTGTTTGCCAAGTTATCGCTTACGAGGGCGTCGGTAAAGGCGCCACGGTAAAAGGTTAACGTTCGATTACTGCTAGTTATAGAGAAGGGAATTAACTATGGCATTCATGCTTTCAAAGGGCACATTAAACGTTGCAGTAGTACGTATATTGAAATGTACATTGGTGCTGAGCGCTGCTGCTTCTATGTCTTTTGCTTCTGCGGCTTTAGAGGTAAACGACCAGATCAATGTTTCATCAGGTCAAGAGCAAATAGAAGTTACGCTAAACGGCAAGTTTACCCAAGGTGCTCTGCTTCGCGGTCAGGCACCCGTAGGGGCCAAAGTAACGCTTAATGGCGAAACCGTTCAAATCAATAAAGACGGAAAATTTGTGGTTGGTTTTGAAAGAGAAGCACCGCTGCAGCAAACGTTGGTTGTAGAGTTAGATAACGGTCAAAAGTGGCAGCGTGACATTACCCTTGAAAAGCGCGAATACAACATTCAGCGAATTGACGGGCTAGAGCAAAAAATGGTTACGCCGCCAGCAGAAGTGACGGCGCGTATTAAAAAAGACAATATCAACGTAGCAAACGCGCGAGGTGGTAATACTGATTTAGATGCATTATTCACCCGGTTTGAATGGCCTACCAAAGGCGTGATCTCTGGTGTGTACGGGAGTCAGCGCATTTTAAATGGTGTGCCAAAGTGGCCGCATTATGGATTGGATATTGCCAATAAAACAGGCACACCCGTCTATGCACCTGTTGATGGTGTCGTCACCATGGCTGATGACCTTTACTACTCGGGTAACACGCTTATTTTAGATCACGGCATGCGCGTGTTTTCGACGTTTCTTCACATGGATTCTATAACGGTAGAAGTGGGTGAAACCGTTCAGCAAGGCGAGCAGATTGGTACAATAGGATCGACAGGGCGTTCCACTGGCCCGCATCTGGATTGGCGAATAAATTTGGGCAAGACTCGTTTGGACCCACAGACTATCATTTCGGGGTCGCCCGAACAGTAATATCAGACCGCATAGATCATAAATTTGATTATGCTTAAACAACCACATAGCAAAAGGCGCTTTCAGGTAATTCCTCAAAGCGCCTTTTTAGTTTTTACGTGACAGGGCAGAGCTATTTCCCCAGCCACAGATTAAGCTTTTCTTCATCAGTGATTTCAAAGTAAGCCATTTCTTTTCTTGCCTCAGTTACCTCGAGAGGCAGCGTTAGAAGGCGCCCGTCACGAATAAGCGTTAATTCTACCTTTGGCGTTTGAGCATTATCTAATAGGCGTTGAAGTTTCTGGGCATTGACGATATGACCGTCTAACGCAATGATGACATCGTTTAAAAGAATACCTGCCTTCATAGCGGCAAGGCCTTCAAATACCTGTATTACAGTAAGCCCAAAAGTGGCTGGTTTTAATGTGGCCCCAAGCTGATTTTTAATAACAGGCAGCGTGGAAACACCACCTTTATCTTCACCTGATACGCGAGCACGAATAGCGTAATTCACGCCCATCTCAGATACCAATGTCGCTAATTCTACATCGTCTGTGCCATACACCACGCGGTTCAAGTATTCTGAAACGTCAATATCGAAGTGGGTTTTGCATAAAGATTGGATCACGTCATCAGGCGTACCTTTTTCCTCTACGCCATAGTGTTTCCAAAGTAATTGCATCAAGGTGTCTAAATTCACTTGTTCGTTTGACTGTTTACGAAGGAGTAAATCTAACCCAAGGGCTATAATGCCACCCTTTGTGTAATAACTGACAATATTGTTAGTAGCGCTAGCGTCTTGCTTATAAAACTTTGTCCATGCGTCGAAGCTACTTTCTGCTGCACTCTGTTTAAAGCGACCAGCGTTTTGCAAAAGTCGACTGACATTTTGCGCAACAATATCGAGGTATTTCTGTGGTTCGATAACGCCGGCTCTAGCAAGGGTGACGTCATCATAGAAACTGGTAAAGCCTTCATAAATCCACAGCTGATTTGTGTATGTTTCTTGAGATAAGTCTGGTTTCACCATTACGCTAGGTTTAATGCGCTTTACATGCCATGTGTGGAAAAATTCATGGCTGCACAGACTTAAGAATGTGATGTAGCTGTCGGTTTTTTTCTCATTTTCACCTATTTGTGGCAAATCAAAACGCGGGTAAAGAAGGGCTGTAGAATACTTATGCTCTAAACCGCCGAACCCATTGTCGGCAAGCAATGTCATAAACAGATATTTATCAATAGGTTGCGGAGCACCAAACAAGTCTAGGTGGTGCTTGCAAATTGGCGCTAAGTCATTTGCTATGCGCTCATAATCAATATTATTGTTACCTGAGAAAAGTAATGTGAACGTAATGCCTTCAACATCAAAGCTGTGAGTGTCTGCAATACCCACATAAATTGGATGATCAATGAGCTCATCGTAATTTTTTTCTATGAAGTGCCACCGCGAAGGGCTTGTGCTCTCACAACGAGAAGGCATAGACGTATAAGCCTTCCAATTTGCAATTGCTGAATCGCTGTCGTTAAGCTCAATGTCTACCTCACAAGGCACACTCTCGAAGCCGGAAACGTTTAGAAACGCACTAGTACCATTTATAAACGCATATTGGTCGTTCATAAAAGCAGAGCGAATAGATAAGTCGTTGGCATAAACCGAGTAAACGACCGTACATGGTTTTCCATCTGTTTCTACACGCCAAGTTTGTTTATCGAGCTTAGTTACCGAAAGGCTATAAACGCTTCTATCGCCAACATTTTCAGTACTATGACCTTCAGAAGTGTTTGCAGTTAGCTCGATTATGCTTTTTGCAAAATCGCGGACCATGTAGCTTCCCGGGATCCAGCTTGGAAGGCTAAGTTCAATTGATGAGCCAGAATGCTCAGGTATTTGCAGCGCGACAGTAAATTGATGGGCACGCCAATTGGAAATAGTTAACGTATAGCGAAGAGCAGAGGTCATAAACGTCCGAAAAGATAAGCAAAACTATCCCTCAACTATATCAACCTATTCAGTTAATCCCAATAGATTGCCTGCTACTAAGGGGCAATTTTTACGTTTATTGAACATGGTTTTCAATCGTAGTATTGATAAGTTTTTATTTGATGCGTACATTGAGTTAAATGACATTAAATCCAGCAATAACAAATACAAATGGCTGATAAAATACAAAGCAACGTACTTAGCGAAGATAATTTGGAATCGTTGCGCACGCTAGTACCCGGCGATACAGTAGATTTACAAATTGCTATGCCTGCAGCGCAAAAGCGTGTGAAGACTGGTTACATAGGCATGCTTATTGATGAATGTTTGCTTTTTCATATTCCAACATCCGCGAAGTGGATTACCGTTAGGGATGCTCTAACTGTTGGCAACGATATCGTGGTGCGTTCTGTGCTTGAGGGTGACACGGGCCAGGTTATTGCATTTAAAGTGAAAGTGCTCAAATTGCTTTCCAAGCCATCAGGCTTACTTATTACAACCTTTCCGAAACGCATTGAAAGTATAGGGCTTCGCGCTGTAAAGCGTGCTCAACTTGGTGTTTCAGTAACGTTAGAAGCTGACGTTTATCCCAGTGACGAAAACGTAACGGGGATCATCATCGATTTAAGTGAAAAAGGGTGCAAGGTTGCGTTACAGGTCAAGCCAAATTGGCCGGTAATGCTCGATGAAGCTGAGGTTAAGCTAAACTATTCGTTGGACGGTAAAGAAGTAGCGCTTACTGCAAAAGTTAAAAATCATAAGCTTGATAGTGATGTGGTTTATTATGGGCTCGCCTTTACCTGTGAAGAAAAATTGATAAAAACGCTGTTGTCCCGACACACATTGTTAACGTAGGAAAACAATAGTTGGGTGCTCTTTAGATAATAATCAAAATAACAGGCTAAGGGGATCTACATGAGAAGTATTGAGCGACTTTTAATGCAGTACGGTGAAAGCCACCAAAACAAGATCAACGTTATCATCCATGCTATTGCCGTACCCAGCATCTATTTCGTAACGATAGGTTTGCTTTGGAGTTTGCCGGTACCTGAAATGATAGCGCAGTTTGATATAACCTGGGCGCATATCATAGCGGTTCCCGTATTGTATTATTATTTTATGTTGTCTGGTCCGATTGGGGCTGCAATGACCCTCTTAACTATACTGTGTTTCGGTGCAGTTAATACTCTAGACCACTTCAGTATCTCAGTATGGTTATTTTCTCTTGTACTGTTTGTCGTTATGTGGATTTTGCAGTTTATTGGCCATCATATCGAGGGCAAAAAGCCTTCGTTTTTTGACGATTTGCGCTTCTTGCTGGTTGGCCCAGCCTGGTGGTGGGTGCACTGGCTGAAAAGAATGAATATCAGTTACTGAGCTTAATCAGCGAATTGATATAGCCAAAACATGTCTAATTTCAAGATTTTGCCCTGCGACAAGAAGCATAAGGGGCACGACCAAGGCGCTTGGGTCGTAGCAAGGCTTGCGTATAATCTTCATATAAGTTTTTAAATTGGTAATATTGTGAGTCGCTTTCAGCGTGTAATAGAAAGTAATGAACGTTTATTTTGGACATTGCACAGTGCAGGCTGGGCAGGGTTCGCAATAATTTATTACATCGGATCTTTTCTCCATGATGTTCGACCCATTTGGGTTTTCATCATCATGCTTAATGCCTATGCAGGATGGTTGCTAACCATTCCGCTTCGCTACATCTATCGATGGGCAAGAAAGCAATCACCGCTCAACATGATCATCATAGTGATTGTGTCGTGCTACTTAATTGCTTTGCTATGGGCCGTGGTAAAAAACATTAACTACTGGGAAATCTACAAGCACGGATATCGCCCAGACGAATGGTATATGTATTTTACCAACACTATTAACTCGCTAATAATGGTGGGTTGTTGGAGTGGTGTGTACTTTGGCATCAAGAACTTCCAAATGCTTCAGAAAGAGAAGCAGAACGCGTTAAAGGCGAGTACCATGGCGCACCAAGCTCACATAAAGATGTTGCGCTATCAACTCAACCCGCATTTTCTCTTCAACACACTGAACGCTATTTCAACCCTTATTCTTTTAAAAGAGAACGACACAGCAGAAGCGATGGTGTCGCGTTTGAGTGACTTTCTACGTTATTCATTAGACAACGACCCGATAAAGCGAGTACCGCTAGGTCAGGAAATAAAGGCATTACGACTCTATCTAGAGATAGAGAAGGTACGTTTTGACGATCGTCTAGAAGTGCTATGGGACATCGATGAAGGGTGTGAAAGTGCACTTGTACCGAGCATGATCTTGCAGCCCATTATTGAAAACTCAATAAAGCACGCCATATCTAAGATGGAAAATGGTGGTCGTATAGCGATTACAGCACGTACATTTGGTAATGACTTGTTGATGGACGTTGCTGACAATGGTCCAGGCGCGGATATTAAAGACGGCTCCCTTAGCCGTGAAAATGGCGTAGGTTTAGCCAATATAAAAGAACGTTTGCAATCCCTTTATCATCGTAATTTTGCATTCTCTATAGAACACAATCAGCCTTCCGGTGTGCGAGTTAGACTTCGCATTCCGTATGAAGTTAAGGACGTATAACATGACAAAGCAAGTGATAAAAACCATTGTAGTGGATGACGAACCCTTAGCACGGAGAGGTCTTCGTGCCAGGCTAGAACGTCATGATGATGTACAGGTGCTTGGTGAGTGTCAAAACGGCCTTGAAGCAGTAAGCAGCATTTCTCAGCACCGCCCAGATTTAGTGTTTCTCGATATACAAATGCCTGGCTTGAATGGCTTTCAAGTTATTCACAAGCTTCGAGAACTGAAGCAGCCTATTCCGATGATTGTTTTTGTAACAGCGTATGACAGTTACGCTATTAAAGCCTTTGATGTGCATGCGCTAGATTACCTGTTAAAGCCGGCAGACGACGAACGCTTAGGTGCCGCGTTAAATAAAGTACGCGAATACTTCTCGACACAGCATCAGGACGAGCAATCACAAAAGCTTGTCAGCCTTGTGGCTGAGTTAACTGGTGATGATTGTGAGGAAATTTTACGTAAATTGGCAAACGGTGAGCCGGTTGAAACGAACCCGTATCCGGACGTATTAGCAATTAAAGATGGTTCAGAAGTGACACGTGTTAACGTTCAAGACATTCAATGGATTGATGCAGCGGGTGATTACATGTGTGTACATGCGTTAGACGGCATGCACATAATGCGTAAAACCATGAAAGAGCTTGAGCAAGAGCTAAACCCTCAATTTTTTGTTCGCGTGCATCGCTCAGCCATTGCCAACATTCGTTTTGTTAAAAAGCTAGTCAGTCACATCAGTGGCGAGTACCACTTAATACTTCAGAACGATACAGAGCTCAAAGTTAGCCGAAGCCATCGAGATAAAGTAAAAGCGGCCATGAAGATGTAGTGTCGCTTAAAGGGGGATATGAGAGGCGTTGTTTTGAACAAACAACGCCTTTTTTGTATTAAACCGGTTTTGCGCTGTTTACACGTCGCCTTGTATTTTTACCAGCTGCTGTATCGCCCATTCATAAGTGTACGCATAGCGTCAACATGGGCTTTATTAAGGGTTTTGGTATTTTCCCATGTTTTATGAAGAGGAACAGTAACAGGGCGTTGATTTACTTCACCCACCATAATATTGGTAATGTCACTGCCGACAAGACTTATCGCAAATTCGCCGAGTGTCGTTGCGAGCAACCTGTCTTGGGCAACAGGCGAACCGCCTCGCTGAACATGACCTAACGTTACCGGCCTGACATCACTAATATCATGCTTCATTAGTTCTTCTGTGAGCCCAGATAACCCTTTGAGCCATACGTTTTCAGCAACAACAACGATAAAACTAACCGGTCCTTTCAATGCGCGCTGGGCTTTTATTTGGGTAACAATCTTTTCTATCTCTTTGTCAGCACATTCAAAAAATTCCGGTACCACCACATAGTCAGCTGCAGATGAGAGCGCCGCATTCAATGCTAAAAAGCCCGCGTTTCTGCCCATGACTTCTATGAGAAAAATACGTTCGAATGCATCAGCAGTATCACGAACTTTATCGATAGAACTCATCGCTGTATCAATAGCGGTAAAATATCCGATGGTTGCATCGGTGCCACTAATATCGTTATCTATCGTGCCAGGTATTCCTAAAATTTGACCGTCCCACTCTTTTCCTAATTCAGCTGCGCCGCGAAATGAGCCGTCGCCGCCAATCACAATAAGTGTATCAATCTCTGCCTTCATTAAATTGTTAGCTGCTTTTTTAATGCCTTCTTGGGTTTTAAGCTCTTTGCATCTTGCACTGTGTAGTATGGTTCCGCCTTGTTGAATCAAGTTGTGAGTAGAGTCGAGTGATAGGGGAATATACTCTTGTTGTAATAATCCATTGTAGCCATGTTTATAGCCAAGCAATGTATAGTTAGCTTTTTGGCATGCGATAATTGCAGCACGTATACATGCATTCATACCTGGTGCGTCGCCACCGGAAGTTAAAATTGCGACACGTTTTGACACATTAAAATCCTTCTATTTATCAGCACTACAGTTAAGGTAGCGTTAAGGTAGTAAGACGTAAAGTGCGCATGTGTGTTGCGAAGAAATTAAAGAATTTAAATAACTGAAAAGAATTAAACAGCACGACGACATGAGCGCTTCACCATTTACGACTGCTTTTTATTTTGAATCATAACTAAGCGAATTTGCAGCAACTAACGTAATTAACAAAAAAGGATGAGTTATGCGTGTACTGGTAGTATTTATTTCTTTGATGTTTCTTGCATCATGCAGTTCAAAACTGGCCTACAACAACTTAGATTGGTGGGTTTATTGGTACATGGACGACTATATCGAGCTTAAAGATGAGCAAGAAGAAAAATTTGATGACTATCTTCAAAATTGGCTACGCTGGCACAAAACCTCTGAATTAAAACGCTACCAAGCTCAACTTCTCGATATTAAACGTCAAATTAGAGAAGGGCGTTTAGATTCAAATTCTGTCCATGACCATCTTGCAAACGCAAGAGCTCATTGGGAAAGAGTGCGTGATGAAGTAAGCCCTGAATTAGCAGAAATAGCAAAAACGCTCGATGATGAGCAAGTCGTTACGCTTTTTGCTGCGCTTGAGAAAGATAACAAAGAAGAAGAAGAGGAGCGAAAAGAGTCGCTAGAAAAGTCTGAAGAAGAGCGGCTAGAAGATCGTATTGAGCGCATAGAGGAGACTGTCAGTGAACGCATTGGAAAACTAACTAGCGAACAAAAGCAAATAGTGGCCACGTATTCTACGCAGTTCATTTCAACGGGGGATGATTGGCTAACCTATCGCAGAGATATACAAAATGCGGCACGAAAGCTATTTGTAACCCGTAAATTTAACGATAATTTCGAAGAGGAAATGATTGACCTAATGCAAAATCCAGATCGCTATAAAAGTGATATTTATAAGCAAAGTAGCGCCCACAATATGACGGTCAGCGCTACGTTAATCTCCGAGCTCTTTACCACGCTAACTAGTAAGCAGCGAGAGACCCTTATCGAAAATATAGACGATCTCATTGATACTGTAGAGAGTTTTCAAGGCTGAAAATAAGAGCCTGCGCTTCTTATCTACATAGCATCTTACTCAAACATTTAAAACTTATGTGCAAGAGTCTAGATATTCTTACAAGCATTTATCATTTTCCGGGTGCGTTTGTCTGATTGTTTGATCATATCGTCTATTAGTGTCGTTTCAGGCATGTTTTTCCAGTACTTCTTAGGCATTTGATTCAACATCGCACTCGTCTTGATACGTGCAGGGTTATATATATTGGCGTAATAGGTCAGCCAGTATTTTTCAATGCGATCGTCATCGGGTACAACACTTGGATCAGGGTTATCTTCTAGTACTAGGGTTTCAGTATCCCAATGCGCTGCACGATAGGGTGTTAAAATTGACCAACGCATATTCTTAAACCGGGTTTGGAAGAAGTTAAGTTTTATTTCTAAACTGAAATGCTCGGGTTCATACCATGCAACAAAATGCTCTTGCCCCTCTACGCTCATTTCTCTGAACCGTAGGAAGGCACTCATTTTGTATGCATCGCGTTTTACCGCTTTCGCCATAGCAAAAAGCTGAATAACATCGTCATCAGTTTTCATTTGAATGAGCTGCTTATTTTCATAAACTACACGCCATAACACCCGGTAACACAAGGCAAATCGATTTTCATCGTTATGGCATAGGGCGTACTTTAAAAGCATCAATGTAGGTTTAGGAATACTAAGTTTACTCTGCGGTATTATTCGCGGCATTTTGCTTTCGCATGGCTCAGCACCGCTACCAAACAGATCGTTTTGTACTGAATGCGGGTTCTGCCAGATAAGATGTTCAGGGCGAATACGCTCAGCGATGCATCGACGCGAGGCTTCGCGCCATTCATCAAAGCCAGGTACTGAATTAATGGTAATGGTCTTCATATAAAGCGACTTATTAGTCTGTGTCTGAACTTATTTGCGTTTACAACATGATTAAGCGCTAAACAACTCAAACTGTTTAGGCTGTTTAAACTGAAGCTCGAAATTATTACTGTCGAGTAAATGGATATCAGGGAAGTAATCTCCCACGCTGATAAAAGGCTTCAACTTTTTAAGGGGCAGACGCATTTTTGTAAGGTCGATCCAATTGAGCTTGGTATTACGCCTTATAGATAGAATCTTATGTACCGTTCGCGCGCCAAGGCCGGGAACGCGCAGTAGCATTTGCTTATCAGCTTTATTTAAATCTATCGGAAACATGTGACGATTGCGAAGTGCCCATGCAAGCTTAGGGTCGTAGTCCATATCTAACATGTCATCTTGCAAGATTTCATCTAAGCCAAAGCCGTAAAATCGCAAAAGCCAATCCGCTTGATATAAACGGTGTTCTCGTATCAATGGCGCCGGTTTTAACGGTAAAACTTCCGAAGCATCAGGAATAGGGGAAAATGCCGAGTAATACACACGACGAAGTTTTTGGTCACCATAGAGCTTTACGCTTGTACCTAAAATGGTTTTATCGTTTGACCCATCGGCACCTATAATCATTTGCGTAGACTGTCCCCCCGGTGCGAAACGGGGAAGGCGTTTTCCAGAATATGTCTTGTCTACTTTATGTTCTGCGATTTTTTCTTTTAACGTATTCATCGAACCGTGAATATCGTTAAGGTCTTTCTCTGGTGCGTACTTGTTTAGCGAAGACTGGGTGGGCATTTCTACATTAATACTCAGCCTGTCAGCGTAAAGGCCTGCTTCTACTTGCAATTCTGGCGACGCATTCGGGATAGTTTTAAGATGAATATATCCTTTAAATCCGTGGTCAAGGCGCAGCGATTTCGCAATTCGTACCATGCTTTCCATAGTGATATCGGGTGAACCCACGATCCCCGAGCTTAAAAATAACCCCTCAATATAATTGCGTTTATAAAAGTTAAGGGTTAATTCTACCGTTTCTTTAACCGTAAAACGTGCTCGTTGCACATTGCTTGAAACCCTGTTGATGCAATAATGACAATCATAAATACAGTAGTTTGTCATAAGTATCTTAAGCAGCGAAACACACCTTCCATCAGGCGTAAAGCTATGGCATATACCCGAGCCTCCCGTAAGTGATCCTATACCTGTCTTCTCGGTTTTCCCTGCTTGTCGTTTACCGGCGGAACCGCTCGCGCAAGACGCGTCGTATTTAGCCGCATCGGATAAAATTTCAAGTTTTTGTATCAGTCTGTCATGCATCGCAGATGTATACTTCCTTTAGCCAATCACAGTAAACAGCCTAGTATTTGACTCCAAATAATTGATACGAGCATTTTCTGGCACAGGCTGTGTGGTATTGCGTTATAGCATGTATATATATACAGTGCAATTAAGCATGGTAATAAAGAAGTAAGATTTAATGTTAGTCTAAGCGGCTTGCGACAAAGAGTAATGGGCATAGGCAACAAGTTGCTAGCGATAGAAAAGGTGGGTTTGCTTTATAAAAACTAATATGCCTCTTGGCTATCAAAAGCCAATATACTTAGAAAGTTCATCTCTAATGTTTTCGTACTTTTCTTTGTACGGCGCTTTGAGTGTCATGTCATCAATAAGCTTAAATAAACGCTTACATTCGTTTATTAATTTAATTTCCGCCTTATCTTCTTGTATGGCTATCTGAAGAAGGCATTGAAGCAGATTTAGTGCAACGCCTGTATTAACGGGGGCGAAACCCTGAGCAAGGGCAAACGAAGCTTTTGCTCGTTCGTAGTCTTGCTGTTGGTAGTGTTGAATACCCTCGCGGTTAAACTGTTGGTAACTAGCTAGATTTTTCTGCGCGTTTTTAGCCTGTGCCTCTAGCATGCTCACGCTATTTTGATCGAGTTCGTTACCTCTGGATGACAGTAGAGAGTCTAGCTGCAGCGCGTCGTCATATTCTCCCAGCTTGTACATAACATTAATGCTATCGGGAATAAAAGCAGTGGGAACCTCGGTATATTTATCGTCTAGTAGTGTTTGAGATGTATTTAAATGACGTTTAGCGTCGATTAATTTACCGTCTATCGCACTTATTCTGGCATTTACAATATTGCCAAAAATATCAACATCGAACTCTCTGTCTATTTTTTGTAAATGTTCATCAAACTTACCTCGCTGGAGAGTGAGCAAGGCTTCTTGTTGATATTTGTTGCGCTGCTTTTTATCTTCTGCAAACTCAGCAACATCGAGTAAACTTCGAATAATGCCGCACCAGTGTAAGCTTTTCTTATTGACAGTGCGTTTAGACAAGTCCCAAATAGCCTGGCTTGACGTAGCGGCTAATATCAAATCGTCATTCTGACGACCAATTTCGCAGGCTTTAAAATGTCGAGGTAATGAAAAGGGAGACAGCTTTATGGCCTCTTTTATCGCTTCTAATGCCTTTTCACCAGCTTCCAAAGCCTGATGCGCCTGTGCAAGCATATCATGAGCGTCTGCATTGAACCTGTTGCGCTTCAATATTTTCTTGGCAACCGATATCGCTTTTTCATATTCATTAAGAAGAACATAAGACTTTCCAATGGCAACTTGCGCCCATAAAACTGGTTTTCCATCTATATAATCACGCAGAACATCAAGTGCTTTCTCAGGCTGTGATATTCGCCAATAGAGTTCCACTAAAAGCTGCTCGCAGTGCCCTTTGTAATGACGCGGGTTTTCTAAAAGCGTTTCAATCTGGTCTATCGCGCTATTAATCTCACCTTGCTCAATTAAATTGAATGCATGCTGAAGGAATTGTCTTTTCTGCCAAGCTCGAATAATGCGAGATTTTAGTTGTACTTGTGAGAAGGGTTTTATCAGAAAGTCATCGGGGCGCCGCTCTATACTGCCTAATACCACAGGCCGCGCGCTATCAGCGCTGATAAGAATGAAAACAGATGTGGGGCTTATAAGCCTGCGAGTACGCAGTTCTTCAATAAGTTCATAGCCATTCTTATTCTCTGCACCCAAATGTAAGTCACAGATGACAATATCGAACTTATGCTTTTTGCACAGTGATACAGCTTGTTCAGCGGAAGATTTAGTGACTACATCGGATGCCCCCATCGAATGCATTAACCCTTTCAAAAGTAGTAGGAAAGGGCGTTGATCTTCAACAATCAATACTTGTTTGTTGCTAAATTGCATTTCAAATCCGTGAATGAGCGCAGCATTTACTTTTAATAAGTATATCTAACTTTTAAAAATAAGCTTAAGAAAAACATTATCTTGCCGAAAACATACGTATATATACAAACCGTTTTATACGAATGTCATCACCTATAACCCCAGCGAATGAGCAAGCAACAATCGACCCCAGTATTTACTGGGAGCGAAGCGGTGTACTAGCTAGAGCGTCGTCTGATGGGGCTTTATTCTCTTTATATCTTGCCATGCAACAGCACAGTGTTGCTGAGCCTTTCGAAATTGAAACGGTAGCATATAACAAGGAAACAAATACCAGCATAGATGCGCAACTCACGTCGCTTAATCATTACAAGCGGCCATCATTATCGGCTAATGAAAGCGAGTGGGAGAATATGCAGGTATATTCAAGTTTAGCATCTAAAGATTTCGAGAACGCGCGACTGTTCCTTCACATGAAACCATTACCACTCGCGCAAACCGATGACGCAAAACGACTACCTGATGACGTCGTACAAAACTGTAGTCTATCTGCGCAGAAGCGACTAAAAAAACGGTATGCGAATACCCTAAAAGAAGATAATACACTACTTTACGATATTCTCTCGGCACAAGACGAAGGCCGAGCTACGAATAACGGCAGTAACAAACAGGCTCAAGCAAATTCATCGTCCTTTCAGAACATTGCTTAGTACACCTAATAGCTTCTTAGGTGATCCGGCCTAGTTTTTACTGCTTGTTTTTGTTATATTGCGCGCCGCATTTTTGCACTGGTCTTACGCTCCAATCAGCAAAGGTTAAAATATGTCTAAATATATTGTATGCGCAATGTATAAATTTGTTGCGCTTGAAAACTTCAAAGAAATCCGCCAACCGCTTCTAGATGCAATGGAAGCTAATGGCATTAAAGGTACACTTCTTCTTGCCCACGAAGGGATTAACGGTACTGTTTCAGGTACTCGCGAAGGTATCGACGCATTGCTCGCTTACCTGAATAGCGATGAACGTATCAATCCTATCTCTTACAAAGAATCACTTCACGACGAACAGCCGTTCTACCGCACTAAGGTGAAACTTAAAAAAGAAATCGTGACAATGGGCGTTGAAGGTATTGACCCTCGCCAAACCGTAGGCACTTACGTTAAGCCTAAAGATTGGAATTCACTAATAAGCGACCCAGATGTAACGGTAATTGACACCCGAAACGGCTATGAAATAGAAATTGGTACGTTCAAGAACGCCATTGACCCTAAAACCGACACGTTTCGCGAATTCCCAGAGTACGTAGAAAAAGAGCTCGATCCGTCAAAAAACAAAAAAGTAGCCATGTTCTGTACCGGTGGCATTCGCTGTGAGAAGTCGACTGCGTATTTGAAAGAGCAGGGGTTTGAAGAGGTTTATCACTTAGAGGGCGGCATTTTACAGTATCTTGAAGATGTGCCAAAAGAAGAGTCTATGTGGGAAGGCGACTGCTTTGTTTTTGATAATCGCGTTGCGGTAAACCACGACCTTGAAAAGAGTCATTACGAACAGTGCTACGCGTGTCGACTTCCTATTACTGAAGAAGACAAACAAAGCGGTAAATATGAGCCAGGGGTAAGCTGCCCTCATTGCTACGGCACGCATACCGACGACCAAATTGCACGCTTTAGAGAACGTGAAAAGCAAGTTCAGCTAGCGAAAGAACGTCAACAAGAGCACGTAGGTACCGAAGCGCGTTTAACTATGGAACAAAAGCGTAAGGAAAAAGCAGAAGCTCAACGTTTACGCGCACTTAAAGCAAAAGAAAATCAGGCGTAGACAGTCAGAAAGAAGGGCGTTAAACTCGTGTTTATTGCAGTTGAAATAAGGAATGCGAGTGAGCACTCAACTTTCAGAATCTAAAATTGAAGAAATTAGAAAGGACTTCAGCTTTTTCGATCGTGATGGCAACGGCCAAATCGATTTGCCGGAGTTCATCGAACTTCTAACCGTTATTTCACCAAAAACGAAAGCTAGCCACGTACAGGAAGGCTTTAAGCTTATCGACAGTAACGACGATGGTTACATCGACTTTGAAGAGTTTTTGGAGTGGTGGCAAGAAGGATGGTGGGAATACTAAGTTCTACTTAGAAAACCATATCATCACTAAGTTTTGTGTACGCTCTATTGAGTGTGTCTCAAAGGCTTGTAGCTACGCAAAAAGAAGTCGTCAAAACGGGTGCTTTGTAAAGCACCCGTTTTTTTATGGCTTTAACTCAAGGGTTTTCGGTTTTCAAACCATTTGCCTACCTAGACACTGTACAAGCATTGCTTTAATGTTAAGCGCAAATTAAGGAAGTTTTATTTAAATACGGATGTCACATGCTTAAGTACCTCTGCACTTTTTCATTGCTTATCACGCTATCATTTTGCGTGGAATCAGAGTCATTTAAAGATAATGCAGTCGAGCGGCATCTACCTATTAAAAGTTTTTCAATTTCATCTTCTGTGTTAAACGAAACGGTTGATATCTATGTGCAACTGCCGTTTAAATATGAAAGTGAGTTTAGTCAAAACTATCGCTACCCAGTGCTTTACATGTTAGACGCCCCTGTAGGCCTACCACTTGTATCAGGCATACTAGAACCTCTTAATGGATACAATAATGCGCCTCAAATGATTATTGTCGGTATTGCTACAGGAAACAGAGAACGAGATTTCACACCGTCACAAGATAAAGATTATGCCGAGAATAGTGGTGGGGCAGATAAGTATTTATTGTTCTTTGAACAAGACGTAATTCCATTTATAGAACGGCAATTTAGAACAGAGAAATTTAGGATTGTATCAGGTCATTCTTACGGCGGTTTGCTCGTGGCGCACAGTTTCCATAAAAAGCCCTATCTGTTTCAAGCACACTTTTCCAGTAGCCCTTCCATATTTTGGAACGACGGTAAAACAGCTTCAGACATTATTCAGTTCATAAAGGATAATCCCACACACAAAAATTATCTCTACATGAATATCGGCAATGAGGGGAACCCAGAATCCGATTCGCCTGAAGGGGTTCTGATGCTTAGCAGCATTAAAAAGATAGAAAGTGAATTCGCGAAGTCAAACATACCTAATATGCGCTACAACTTTGAATACCTGCTTGACCAACCTCATCAGGTCACACAAATCTATGGTGTTATCGGCGCACTTAGAGGTTTATACCCGCAATGGTCAGTACCATATAAAGCATCTGTTGAAGGGTATGAGAGTTTTCTCGAGCATTTTAGTAAACTGTCAACGTTATACGGGTATAAAATTGAGCCCAAAGAGTGGCAGGTGTTCGATGAAGGGCTTGGTCAACTCGCGTTTTTAGACAACCCCGAAGAAGCTATAAAGTATTTCAACTACAACATCAAACGAGAACCAACAACTTATCGTTCAAGGTTTCATTTAGTTGATGCTCTGTTGAAAGTCGGTAGAAAACAAGACGCGCTTAAACATTTAAATATTCTGCTAGCTAGAGAAGACTTAAGTGAAAAAGAGCGCGAACAATTAATTCAGAAAAAGTTAAATTTATTCTAAGAGTACTTACTAAGAATTGGGCGACTTATGCGAAGAATGAACTAACATGCGATTTGGGAGGGACGATTCCGCGTTATCTGAATATTCATTCCTTGTTTTTAGCAGAACTTTGAGACTAAACCAAAGAGAAATCTAAAGAAAATAAGAAAAGTAAGCTATCTTGTTAAGGCTACCAATCAGCACCGTATAACTTATTAGCCTTTGCCGCTTCGACTTCTAAGGGGGCTTTGTCGTAACCATATTCAGCCATGTCGAAGAAGTGTTGGGTGACAACTTTATCTAAACTGGCGCGTTCAATTTGTAACACATGCACTAATTCGTGGGCTAGCTTGGGTCTATTAAGTACAAAGTCTTTACGCGCATAAATTGAATAACCAAAGACCTGTGCGTTATTAATGATACCTTCTCCAATTAGCCCAACTGCTTCACCGAATACTTTCAAAGCAAGGTTATCGTAGGGGTAGGGCACTTCATCAACGTATACTATTCTTACCTTTTCGGGGTGTTTTATGCCTATCTTTGATGCGAGTAATCTTTCTTTTTCGTTTAATGGAATACCAGCTTTAAGACCTTTCTGGTCAGTTTCATACGCCCATTCGATGTATTGAGGCAATAATACACTGGCTATTATTTTTTCATAAAAAAATACGACAACAAGTAATACAGTGACGAGCAATATTGGTACTAGCTTGAGTGCTTTCATGTTTGTAAAATCCGTTTTCTACAAAAGCCTAAAGAGCTTCAAAATACTTAGGGAAACTATTGACGCCGTAAGACACTTCTATGACTTACATGCAAATTACAGCATGTGTTGGGATGTGATTACAGCTAAAGAGTGTAAGAATTTGTGCTTAAAAACGATGGGGCTGTTGTCCACCGCTAAGCAACGAAAAATGTGATTAGCGATGGAACCGATGTTAATGATTGAGCTTATATTCACTCGTCCTCATTGGAGAGTGACTGCCTCGGTTTACGCTTAACAGGAACCATACCTATATCTTCTCCAGACATGGTATCGACACGCTTTTTAGTGCCAGGTTTAGCTGGTTTCGCTACGCGCTTTTTGCCATTTTTCGCATTTGATTGCTTCGACACTTTTTTCTTAGGTTTAAACCCTTTGAACGAGGCAGCGAATTCGTCGTGTGCAGAACATTCTAAAGCATATTGAAGGTGATTCTTAAGCCCTTCAAAGCTGTTCCAATCGCGTGGGCCAATCAACGAGAATGCTTCGCCTTTTTGGCCTGCTCGACCTGTACGGCCTATGCGGTGAATATACTCATCTGCGTTTTTAGGAAGGTCGAAGTTTACAACTAAACCAACTTTTGAAAGGTCGAGACCACGAGATGCGAGGTCAGTAGTAACTAAGATACTGTGCTGTCCACGAGCAAACGCACTCATTACTGCTGCGCGTTGGCTTTGTAGCATATCACCACGAAGCGCAATAGCTTCTAAGTTCTGTTCGTTAAGCAGTGCCGCAATTCTATCGGTATCTTCACGGGTAGCTGTAAATACGATAGCTTGGTTGTAGGTACGATTTACTAGCTCAGATTGTAAAATTTGATCTTTGTTATCAACATTGTCTGCAAAGAAGCACTTCTGTTCGATATCGCCATGCTCTGCAGTTGAGTCTCCTACAGCTACGCGAACAGCGCCTTTGGTCAACTGCGTTGTCATATGCTTAAGCTCAATATTATCGAGCGTGGCAGAAAACAGCATAGTTTGACGCTTTCTGTGGTCGGCATAGTCGTTAATCATTTTAAGCTGAGCAGAGAAACCTAAATCTAACATACGGTCGGCTTCATCAAAGATAAGCAGCTCTAAACCGTTTAAATACACACTTTTATCTAACAAGTGATCAGCTACACGACCAGCTGTACCAACGATAATATGAGGGTTACGGCGAAGTGCTTTAACTTGGTCGTTATAATTTTCACCACCCACAATAAGTGAACAAGTAAGATTTAACCCAGTACACATTGATTTTGCTTCAATGAAAACTTGTTTAGCTAGTTCTCGCGTTGGCGCAAGAATAAGTGCGCGTGGGTCTTGACGACTAAGGGCTTTTTGCGACATTAGCCTGTTTATAGCGGGCACTAAAAAGGCGAAGGTTTTACCTGACCCCGTTTTTGATGACGCAATAATATCTTTGCCCTGAATAGCAGGCAGCATAGTGCGTTCTTGAATTTCGGTTAGCGTCGAAATGTTTTTCGTTTCGAGCTTTGAAATAATTTTGTGGTGAACAGGTAAATCAGTAACTAGCAAGAAGGTATAGCCTTTTTAAAATAACATTCAGTCGCATTATCCCTTAATGCACGGTGCATTTAAAGGTTTATTGGAAAGGCTTATAAGTTTGCATACTGAAGATGGGCACTTGTAACAATAGTTACTAAACGAAGAATATAACGTTAAAGTAAAAATGTGAGTTAACCCAATGGCGCGCGCTTACCACAAAAGCAAAAATATTAAATGATAAGCGCGACCATACGATGCACAATTAAACGCTGAGCTTAAAACTGCATTTCAGGTACGTTTTCAGGAACAACAAGCTTTCCGCCCGTTTTCTCTTTAATTTCGTCAACGCTGACGCCTGGTGCGCGTTCTTGAAGCAAAAATGCGCCGTCTTCAACACTCAGTACTGCTAAGTCGGTAATAATGCGCGTAATACAGTTTACACCGGTTAACGGTAAGGTACATTCGCTAAGTAGTTTTGGGTTACCGTGTTTGTCGGTATGGGTCATGGTAACGATTATGTTCTTCGCGCCAGCAACTAAGTCCATAGCACCGCCCATGCCTTTAACTAATTTGCCCGGTATCATCCAAGATGCAATATTACCTGACACATCAACCTCAAATGCGCCAAGTACAGTAAAGTCAACGTGACCGCCGCGGATCATGGCGAAGCTCTCGGCGCTACTAAAAATAGACGCGCCCGTGATAGCCGTTACCGTTTCTTTACCCGCGTTAATCATATCAGCGTCAATTTCATTCTCGGTCGGGTAACGTCCCATCCCTAAAAGACCGTTTTCTGACTGCAGCATCACACTGATGTCATCTGGCACATAGTTAGCTGCAAGGGTAGGGATACCTATGCCTAAATTTACGTAGTCACCATCTTTAAATTCCTGAGCGACGCGCATTGCGATTTGGTCTCTACTAAGCATTACACTGACTCCTTACTAATTACACGGCGTTCAATACGTTTTTCAAATGAACCTTGAATAACACGGTTTACATAAATACCTGGAGTGTGTATTTCGCTTGGGTTTAATTCACCAGGCTCTACAATTTCTTCTGCTTCTACCACAGTGATTTTACCTGCAGTAGCGGCCATAGGATTAAAGTTTTGTGCTGTGTGGCGATAAATACAGTTTCCGTAAGTATCGGCTTTCCATGCTTTTACAATGGCAAAGTCGCCAGTAATAGCATGTTCAAGAATATAAGGGCGACCATTGAATTCTTTAACTTCTTTTCCTTCACCAACGGGCGTACCATAACCTGTGGCAGTGTAGAATGCAGGAATGCCAGCACCACCAGCGCGCATTTTTTCAGCTAGCGTTCCTTGAGGGGTAAGCTCAACTTCCAACTCACCGTTAAGCAGTTGTTTCTCAAAC
Organism: Alteromonas sp. ABH4_453; assembly: GCF_056160665.1. Lineage (NCBI taxonomy): Bacteria > Pseudomonadati > Pseudomonadota > Gammaproteobacteria > Alteromonadales > Alteromonadaceae > Alteromonas > Alteromonas sp. ABH4_453. The sequence continues at coordinate 113,419 of NZ_JBSWXP010000008.1, read as the reverse complement.
AGGGCATTTTCACCTACATAAGACGACACCATTTTTGCTATTTGTTTGTCTTCGAGTAAAAGACCCAAGCCAAATCCGTCTACACCACAGTTATTAGAAACTACAGTAAGTCCAGATACGCCTATTTTCTTAATTTGGCCTATCAGTCCTTCGGGTATACCACACAATCCGAAACCGCCTGCAATAACTGTCATCCCATTCTCAAGGCCAGCCATTGCTTCTTCGTACGAGGAAACAACTTTGTTAAATCCCGCCATTTTTAATCTCCAAAACGTTTGTTAAAAATAAGTATCAACATTGTTGCTTCATTTGTAAAATCGAATTAATCTTGCGATTAATAAAATATATTTATTAATAGATGGGCTTGTTTAAAAAATTTATGGATGTTTCATACCGTCAAATAAAAGCGTTTGTAGAAGTGGCAAAGTCATCAACCTTTGCTGAAGCAGCGGTAAATTTGCACCTAACACAACCAGCTTTGTCATCGGCAATTAAAAAAATGGAAGAGCAGTTAGGCGGTAAGTTATTTCAACGCAATACACGCAATGTAAGCCTAACACCAGAAGGAGAAGTGTTGTTTCCTAATGCTTTGAGGCTTCTACACGACTGGGACAATACGTTTTCTGATATACAGAATCTGTTTGCTATGGCGAAAGGGCAACTTACCATTTGCGCTATGCCGTCATTTGCCGAGTCTCATTTACCGCATATCTTGTCCGTATTTCATCAACGCATTCCAAACGTAAACTTACGAATTGTCGATGTAGTGATGGAACAGGTAATTCATGAAGTTACTACCGGTCGTAGCGAAATTGGGTTCTCGTTTGAGCCAGAGCGCAAAGATGGTTTAGTGTTTAAAAGCCTTTTTGCTGATGAGTTCGTTGTTGTGACCAATCAAGCACAATCAGCTCATTTCGGGGACAAGTTACATTGGCAGGATTGTCTAAAACTGCCATTAGTGATGATGAATAGGGGGTCTGCGGTACGCCATTGGACTCAATCAAAGCTAGCACAATATGGCGAGCTAAATATAATCGCGGAAACCGGGCAGTTATCTACTCTCGGAAAGCTTATTCAAAATGGTTTAGGTATATCTATTATGCCGGCGATTTGTAAAGCGCAAATGGAAGGGTTGGGGTTAGTGACAAAAGAAATTAGTGACATGCCTCTTGTGAAAAATATTGGAATAATTCGAAATGCGCGAAAAGGACTATCGCTCCCGGCGCAATTTATGTGGGACATGGCCGTAGCGCATTATGAGTGAAATAATGCGCAGTAAAGTCTTTGAGAAAAGGGGCGGCCTACCACTTCTTCTTAGGCGCGAAAAGCTCGTCTAATTCGTCTCTTTCTTCTTCTTGCTTCTTGGCGCGATCTTTTTCGTTCACGCTCTTAAGGTTACTTTGGATTTCGTGTAACCACTCGTTCAATGAGGCAAGCTTGGACATAGAATATTCGTCTTGAGGGTTTTGATTTTCTAGTGCATTTTTTGCCTTCTCGAAATACTGTCGTGCAGAACCAAGCATATTGGTTTGTAGTGCAGCACGGCCGCGCTTAATCAATGTTTCTACATTTACCTTTACCTGCAAGCGTTCAAGCTGCTTATCTTCATCCATGAACACTTTTGAATCGATTTGGCCTTTGCTGTGCTCAGATCGAAGGATAATTCGAAGTCGTTTAACTGCTTGAATGTACTGAATAATCATTTTGTCATTATCAGGTAATGAAAATTCAGCTGTTGCCCCAGAGTTATCAGAGAGCGCCGCAGCAGTTGCTTGTTCGCTACTAGAAATTCTTTGCTTCAGTTCAGCAGTGCTGGATAACTCGTTCATTGCTTTAAGCGCATTGAGGATACGATTGTGGAGGATGCCCATGATCCGTGAAGAAACCGGCATGTTTACACTTGCAGCGATAACGTTTTCGGTTTCATCGACAAGGGTGCGTTGTTTAGCAAGCTCAGTACGTCGCTCCGCTTCTTGCTTTTGTCGATGTTGTTGTATTGCATTTATGAAAATAGCTGCAATAAGCAAGACAACAATTAAAATAATAATAATCACGTACATGCGTGTGTTTCCGTCTGTTTTTATTTCTTATAACGTCAGTTTTTTCTTAACCGCGAGCGTTACTTTCTGAATTATCTATTTTTATCTGACAATACTACGGTATTTTTACTTCAAATACACTTCCACCGAAACATCCACCATTTGATAGGGCAATAGTGCCATTTCTATCGCCTTGCGAATGCGCACTTGCAATAAGTTTGGCAAAGAATAGCCCCAGACCTGTCCGGCCTTGGCTTAATTCAAAGTCACACAAATCTTCGTGGCTTTTGGATAGCATTTCGTCTGGATAACCACTACCATCATCTTCAATTTTTAACGTCATAAAATCATTATCGTCGACATTCGCTGAAACAAGTATTTTTGATGTTCCATAGCGCATAGCGTTTATAATGACGTCGTTTAAAAGTAAATAAATTAACTCACTGTCCAAATACCAGCTCAAGTCTTCTTCAATATCAATGACTATATCAATATTTTTTTGAGCGACATACAGCGCATTTGAGCCAATAACGTCTTCTACTAAATCTTTTAGAAAACTTTCGTCAACCGTTATGGGTAGACTTTCTAGCTCTGCTCTGTATAAAGAGAGGATTTGGACAAGGTTAGTGTTAAGCCTAGACGCTTCATAATGAACACTGGCAACTTGCTCTCTTGCTTTAGTGTCTTGCGGAGAGAGGGTATCGCTTAGCGTTTCAATAGACTGAATTAAAAGAAAAAGTGAGTTTTTCATATCGTGTACAGCTGCAGCTAGTACCGATGAAAAATCAATTGTGGATGTAACTTGTTTACTGCTACTCATTAACTATTAAACGCCGTGCGACTATTTCAACCTAAACATACTGTAGAAGAGATTGAACAATGAAGGGAAAATTACGCGTAAATTTGTAAAAAAATAAATAAATTCAACTTTATAATGCTAATTTTGTAATAGCAACTAGTAAAAAACAGTAGTTTTGGTTATAACGGTGGGAGTACAGAGTCAGTCTTTCCTTTAAACGGTGTAAAATATGAAGCTACAGCAACTACGGTATATCGTAGAAGTCCTCAATAATAATTTGAACGTGTCGGCAACTGCAGAGAGCTTGTATACCTCTCAACCTGGTATTAGCAAACAAGTTCGAATGTTAGAAGATGAGCTAGGCGTTCAAATTTTTGGCCGTAGTGGCAAGCACCTGACACACGTTACGGATGCGGGCAACGACGTAATTAATATTGCGCGTGAAATCTTGGCGAAAGTTGAAAGTATTAAAGCCGTGGCTAGAGAGCACACACTTCCTGACCAAGGTAAACTGAATATTGCTACTACCCATACGCAAGCCCGTTATGCATTACCTGATGTGATACAGGGTTTTATGAGCAAGTACCCCAAGGTTTCACTGCATATGCATCAAGGTACGCCATCGCAAATTAGCGACTTAGCTGCTAAAGGCGAAGCTGATTTTGCTATTGCCACAGAAGCACTGCACTTATACAACGATTTAGTCATGCTTCCCTGTTATCATTGGAATCGCAGTGTAATCGTAAACAAAGATCATCCGCTGTCGAAAAAGAGCACTATCGATATTTCTGATATCGCAAAGTATCCATTAGTTACGTACGTTTTCGGTTTTACAGGACGATCTGAGTTAGACCAAGCCTTCGAAAGGGCTGGGTTAACGCCAAAGATTGTATTCACCGCTACCGATGCCGACGTAATTAAAACTTATGTACGCTTAGGAGTAGGTATTGGCGTAATAGCCTCAATGGCAGTCAGTGAAGAGCTTGATGATGATTTGGTAAAAATAGATGCGAGTCACTTGTTCGATTACAGCACTACCAAGATTGGCTTTAGAAAAGGCTCGTTCTTAAGAAGCTACATGTACGACTTTATTGAGCGGTTTGCGCCACATTTAACAAAGGATAAGGTCGAGAAGGCCATGATGTTGAAAAACAATGAGGAAGTTGAAAAGATGTTTAAAGGTGTAACGCTTCCGGTGAAGTAAATTTTTTAGCTTGTGAGCATAAATAGAAAAAGGGGCAAATGCCCCTTTTTTGTATCTTAAAGACTAATTTAACCGAGTTAGCACTCGATAATATTCACCGCTAGTCCGCCTCGTGCGGTTTCCTTGTATTTAGTTTTCATGTCGTTACCTGTATCGCGCATGGTTTTAATGACCTTATCTAGCGATACTTTTTGCTCACCTGTTCCGCGCAGTGCAAGGCGAGATGCGTTGATGGCTTTTATCGCGCCCATAGCATTTCGCTCAATGCACGGCACCTGAACAAGGCCACCAACAGGGTCACAAGTAAGCCCTAGATTATGCTCCATACCGATTTCCGCAGCGTTCTCTACCGAGGCAGCTGTGCCCCCCATAATTTCCGCTAGGGCTCCGGCAGCCATTGAACACGCAACCCCCACCTCTCCTTGGCAGCCAACTTCAGCACCAGAAATCGACGCGTTTTCTTTGTAAAGAATACCAATGGCTCCAGCAGTAAGCAGGAAGCGGCTTGCTACTTCTTCATCCACAGGTCTGATAAATTTATCAACGTACTGAAGCACCGCTGGAATAATACCTGCTGCACCATTTGTTGGTGCTGTGACAACTCGACCTCCGGCTGCGTTTTCTTCATTTACTGCTAAAGCAAACAAGTTAACCCAATCCATAGTCTGCATAGGGTCGTTCGTATGCTCAGTTTGAAGACGACGATACAAGCCAGGAGCACGACGTACCACTTTCAAACCGCCAGGCAAAATCCCTTCACTTTCAATACCGCGCTGTATGCAGGCTTTCATTACTAACCAGATATTATGAAGTTGTTGTTTAACTTCGTGCTTCGGCCTAAAAGTAGCTTCGTTTCGCAGCATTAATGAGCTAATGCTCAAACCATTATTCTTGCACAACGCTAGAAGGTCGCCAGCGGTTTTGAAAGGAAAGGGAACTGCAGCCTGTAGGCTGGCTGCGTGGGCTTTAGTGGCGTCAAAGTCCTCATCTTTTATGATAAAGCCACCACCAATACTGTAGTAAGTTTGCTCTTTTACCAACTCGTCTTTTGAATACGCATAAAAAGTTAATGCGTTCGCGTGCTTTGGTAATGTTTTTCGACGATGAAAGACAATAGCGTTTTTATTAGGAAAGCGCACTGACTTTAGGCCGTTGAGACAGAGACTTTCGCTGATGCGAATTTCTTCAAGTTTAGTTTCTATACTGTCCACGTCGACGACGTCTGGCAACTCCCCCAAAAGGCCTAAGATAACGGCTTTGCCAGTACCATGGCCGATGCCAGTTTGACCAAGAGAGCCAAACAGTTCAACTTTCACACTGTCTACCGTTTCAAAAAGTACAGTATCTTGTGAGAGTTCGGACACGAACTCAGCGCCCGCTTTCATTGGGCCTACGGTATGCGAACTAGAAGGGCCTATCCCCACGCTGAACATATCAAATACACTGATCATAAACTTTCAAAATTAAAACAAAGTAATAATAGGATCATGCATCTACCGCGTAAAAACCACAATACAGAAAAGCTAATAAAGAGATTAGTTTTGCTAATACGCTGTAAAGTTTAATTTATAATGCACGCAACAGTGGTTAAGCAAATACAAAGGCTAAGGGTGAATATGATGAGAAAGATTGCGTAACATTGCCGCCGTAGCGCCCCATATCATGCGGTTTTTCCATGGGATAAAGTAAATTGGAAATGCCTTTTTATCGCGATGCGTCGTGTGAACTAAATGATTTCTTCTGTCTAAAACATGTGCGAGAGGCACTTCAAAAACGCTTTCTACCTCATTTTTGTCAATAATCGGTGTAAAGTCAGGATTTACAAAACCAACAACTGGCGCAATTTCATATCCGCTGATTGTTCGGTATCTAGGCAACATTCCTACTACGTCTACGTTAGTAGCGGGTAAACCAACTTCTTCTTCAGCTTCTCTAAGTGCCGCGTCAAACAAAGAGTTATCAGCTTCGTCTACCGCTCCGCCTGGAAAGCTGATTTGACCTGGGTGATGCTTAAGGTGGTGCGCTCGTTCGGTAAGTAATAATTGAAGCGAATTGCCATAATCTATCAGGGGGATAAGTACAGCCGCAGGACGTCCTGTTTTTCGCAACGGAAAATCTGGCTCGGTGTGAGGCTGCCTTAAGTGGTGAAACTGTGATAGAAATTCGTTCTTTGTCATAGATATTTGCTTACAACCTATATGCTTACCTTTGTACTAGCACATTACATACAGATACTGTGCTATTGGTTAATTGATTCAAGTACTGGCAGTATTCTAGACACTTTATCTAGGGTTTCTTGATATTCTTCGCTAGAAACAGAATCTAGCACAATACCACCACCGGCCCAGCAATGTAATCGACGGTTCTCTGCCAATACGGTTCTAATACAAATACTTGAATCCATGTCTTCACGAAAACCCATATAGAAAACGCTGCCGCAGTAGATATTCCGGCGGTGAGGCTCTAGCTCATCGATAACTTCCATCGCACGGATTTTCGGTGCTCCAGTTATTGAGCCTCCAGGAAATGCTGATGCCAGAAGCGATAAAGGCGAAGAAGACTCATTCAATTCGCCAGTTACCGTACTTACTAAATGGTGCACAGCCTGATAACTTTCAAGAGCAAAGAGTGCAGGTACGTTTACCGAGTGAGGTTTGCAGTGCTTTGAAATATCGTTGCGCAGCAGATCGACTATCATAAGATTCTCTGAACGGTCTTTTTCTGCTGAGAGTAAGCTCTGTGCACTAGCTGCATCTGCTTCTTTGTCTTCAAATCGTGGGCGTGTACCCTTTATCGGTTTAGTTTCTACAATCCCATCTTTAACGCGAAGAAAACGCTCTGGTGAAATAGAAGCAATACAGCCTTGGGGCAGGTTATAGAAAGCTGAAAATGGCGCTTGATTTTGATTGCGTAGCTCACAATATGCTTGCCACATATTCCCTTCAAACGCTGCGCTAAAACGTTGCGCCATATTTACTTGATAGCAGTCACCGGCACGCAAATAGGCGTGAATTTTATCCAAACAAGCTTCATATTCCGTTTTAGATAAATTTGATTCGAACCGAGACGTTAACTTGAAACTTGGCTCAGGAGTTTCGTCGTTGAACGAAGAAAAAACCTGAGTCAGTGGTTGACTGTCAACGGAGCAATAATAGATGTAACCTGTTTTTGTATCTTCAATAAGTGAACGAAGATAAAGGCCAACCGCGAAATCAGGGGTTTCGTAGTCATCTTTGGCGATGCTTGGCATCTTTTCATAAAAGCGCCCAGTGTCATAGCCTGCCATACCAGCCACACCGATAATGAAAGGGAGGTGCGCTGTATTTACACTGGCATGTATCTGTACATTTGAAACTCGCGCATGTAAATGTGCTTGCACCGCTTCAAAGGGGGTTAATGTCAATTGCTGACGCTTTGAAGTGTTTAGTTCGATGAGTTGAACCTTATCACCTTTTGCTTCGATAACCGCGGAAGGTGAAAATGCCATAATATTGAAGCGACCTTCACTTTTCGACGAACCGGAAGTATCCAGTAAAAGGGAGTATGGGCGTGTAGAGACTCGCTTAAAAAGTGCATTGAAAACGGCTGTGTTCTCGTCACAATTTAGCGCTAATTTATCGGCTAATTCCTCTGCAGTGAAACGGGAAACATGAACGTGAATAGTATCTGCGTGTGACATAGGTGTTTTCTGTACTTCTTTTAATCGTGGGCGTTTGGTGCTTGAATTAAGCACAAACTTCCTTCTATTTTTAACTGGCGTTAACAAATAAAGACTAATAACCGATCACATTAGGCTGCTTTTTCAGATATCCCTTCAGCATAGTTTTTAAAAATGACTGGAATTAGCCACAAGCACATGGTTTTACATGGTGCGTTGTCTTTAGATGCGCTAGTATACGCTTTTTTAGCTAGCTAAGACCACGAAAGCCAAATAAAAAGAGGATGTCATGACCGTTATCCGTCAACAAGACTTCATTGACAGCATTGAAGATGCCCTGCAATTTATTTCTTATTACCACCCGCTCGATTACGTTAAAGCCGTAGAAGAAGCCTATAAAAAGGAAAAGAGCCAAGCCGCGAAAGACGCGATGGCGCAAATTCTTATCAACTCACGCATGTCTGCAGAGGGTAAGCGCCCTTTGTGTCAAGACACGGGGATCGTAACCTGTTTTGTTAAAGTTGGTATGGGTGTGACGTGGGATAAAACTGACATGACCGTTCAAGAAATGGTTGATGAAGGTACACGTCGTGCATACCTTAATCCAGACAATCCACTTCGCGCCTCTATCGTTGCTGACCCTGCCGGTGCGCGCAAAAACACCAAAGACAATACGCCATCTGTTGTGCATATCGACATGGTAGCGGGTGAAAAGATCGAAGTGATGATCGCGGCTAAAGGCGGCGGTTCTGAAAACAAGTCTAAAATGGTAATGCTTAACCCAAGCGATGATATTGCTGACTGGGTAGTAAAAACTTTGCCGACGATGGGGGCAGGCTGGTGCCCTCCAGGTATGCTGGGAATAGGTATTGGCGGTACGGCTGAAAAAGCAGCGGTACTTGCAAAAGAAAGCCTTATGGACCCAGTAGACATCCAAGAGCTTATAGAGCGCGGCCCGCAAACTACCGACGAAAAACTTCGCTTAGAAATTTTTGACCGCGTAAATAAATTGGGTATCGGTGCGCAAGGCCTAGGTGGTTTAACGACCGTTGTTGACGTTAAGATTAAGTCGCTACCTACTCACGCTGCGTCAAAACCTGTAGCAATGATCCCTAACTGTGCGGCGACTCGTCACGCACATTTTTATCTAGATGGTTCGGGTCCAGCGGAGCTTACGCCACCTAAATTAGAAGATTGGCCAGAAGTAACTTGGGAAGTGAGCGAAAACACTCGCCGCGTCAACCTTGATGAAGTTACAAAAGAAGATATTCAAGAGTGGAAAGTAGGCGAAACGGTACTGCTGTCAGGTAAGATGCTTACCGGTCGTGATGCTGCTCACAAGCGCATTCAAACCATGATGGAAAATGGTGAAGGTTTACCGGAGGGTGTTGACCTAACTAACCGCTTTATCTATTACGTTGGTCCTGTTGATGCTGTAGGTGACGAAGTGGTTGGTCCGGCTGGCCCGACAACGGCTACCCGTATGGATAAGTTCACTGACATGATGCTAGAAAAAACAGGCCTTATTGGCATGATTGGAAAAGCAGAGCGTGGTCCAGCAACCGTTGATTCAATTGCTAAACACAAAGCGGTTTATCTAATGGCAGTTGGAGGTGCAGCGTACCTTGTATCTAAAGCCATTAAGAAATCTCGTGTCGTAGCATTCGAGGACTTAGGTATGGAAGCAATTTACGAGTTCGACGTAGAAGACATGCCAGTAACCGTTGCTGTAGACAGCACGGGTGCCAATGCTCATAAAAATGGCCCAGCCATTTGGAAAGCAAAAATTGAAGAGCTTGATGCCTCGCTATCTAAATAATCTTATAAAAATGAAACCTTAAATTAAGATTTCTTTTAAAAAGTTGAAACGGGTGCGACAGCGCCCGTTTTTATTTAAAGAAACTGTATACCATGTTTTAAGTTTCATGCGAGGCTGTAAACTTACCGTTCTCTTTAAAAACAACGCACATTGGTATATTTTCTCAATTTTGTTTATAGTGCTGTACAAAACAACAGTATAAACGTGCACTATGTTAATTAATCTTATTGCTAGCGAACCCACCGCCTTCTTCATTACCTTCTTAAGTGTTTGTGTTTTAGCCATTTATGCGTTTGCTCGCAGTCAAATCAACACAGCTAAACTCGCTCAGATTTCCCGTCACAATGAGCACTTACAAAGCGAACTTAATGGGGCGCGGATTTCTAACGCTAAGCTTCAAGCACAGAATGAAGCTCACCAAGCGAGAATTCAAGCACTTCACGCAGCCCATGAAGATAAATTGGCATCAATGAATGCTTCTGAACAACGTTTGCAAACTCAGTTTGAGAATTTAGCCAACCGTATCTTTGAAGAAAAACAGCAGCGATACACGCAGCAAACCAAACACAATATAGAAGCTGTACTTGCACCGTTTAAGAACGAATTAGAGGGCTTTAAACGCCAAATATCAGAGCAGCATATACGTGAAGGCCAAGAACGAGCTTCACTTAAAACAGAAATTTTAAGTTTAAAAGCCCTTAATCAGAAAATAACTGAAGAAGCCGCTGCACTCACCAGTGCACTTAAAGGTGATAATAAAAAACAAGGAAACTGGGGCGAGGTAGTGCTGGAGCGTATTTTAAAAGAGTCGGGTTTACGCGAAGGGCATGAATTTGAAACTCAAATGTCTGCGACATCAGATCAGGGCAAGCGTTTCCAACCAGACGTCGTCGTTCATTTGCCCAACGATAAAGATGTAATTATTGACTCAAAAGTAAGTCTTGCCGCCTATGAGCGCTATTACAATTGCGACAATGAAACCGAGAAGGCGCAATATTTAAGTCAACATGTAGCATCCATAAAAGGCCACATTAAGGGCCTTGGTGCAAAAGACTATCAAACCTTACAAGGCATCAAAACGCTGGATTACGTTCTGCTGTTTATCCCCATAGAGCCAGCATTTCTTATCGCAGTTGAAGAAGAGCCCGAATTAGTCACCATGGCGCTAAATCACAACATTATGTTGGTAAGCCCTACAAATTTACTGGTTGCATTAAGAACCATTAACAATATCTGGCAATATGAATACCAAAATCAAAATGCCCAGCTAATTGCTGACCAAGCGGCAAAGCTTTACGACAAGTTTGTTGGCTTTGTCGTTGACATGGAAAAGGTAGGAAAGTCTATGGATAGCGCTCACGCAAGTTATGAGCAAGCCATGAATAAATTAACTAACGGGCGAGGGAATATCGTTAGGCAAATTGAGAAATTTCGTGAGCTAGGGGTGCAACCGAGTAAACGGATGTCTCAGCATTTACAGCAACTTTCTAACGACGATTAAAAAAGGCCGCGATTGCGGCCTTTTTTGCTTATGACGAGAACGTTATGAACGTTTCATACGTCTACGTAGGTAAACTGCAGGTGCTAGTAGCAACGCAATCCAACCCATAGAGCCACCAGACTTATCGTTGACCGTTATAGTCACGCTGTCTGTAGTTGTATCAATACCATCAGTGGCTGTTACTTGAACCGTTACACGATTAGCTTGTTCGTGGCTTGGTGCAGTGCCAGTAAACGATGTAGTTTCAACACCGTCGATAGTGATGGTAACGTCGTCGCCGTCTGCGTCAGTGGCTGATGCAGTTACAGTGAACGACTCACCTTCATCTACGCTCGATGGTGCAGAGATTGAAAGTACAGGTGCATCTTGCACGCCTGCAACTGCTACCATTACCGTACCTTCGCCAATGATATCGCCTTCAACAACTTCACCTGCGTCGGTAGTGGTGCCCTCAACCTGAACTGTGTAGGTAAATGAGTCTTCACCGAAGAAGTCTGCATTTGGCATATAGGTTACTGACCCATCATCGTTAACCGTCACTGTACCGTTTTCCGCTTCAGTAGTAACTGTAACAGTTGACGGGTCAAGTGGCGCTTTATCGATAGTAATAGGCGTAAACGTACGGAAGTCTCCTGAAAGCGATTCCATAGTAAACGTGTTAATGATGGTGCTATCCATTTCATTAGCAAGAATGTTTGCCGTTACCGACGCATCTTCGTTAACCGATAGCATATCGTCCATATACTCGCTTGAAGGAACAACAGTACCTGCGTAACTGATTGTTACTTCATCGCCTGCATTAGCCGTTAGTACGAACTCATCACCTTCAACTGGAAGCGTGCCCTGAAGGCCTGCTGACGTTAGTGAGGCAAGGGTAGTACCGACACTACCAGATGAATTCTCTGCACCAACAACAGTTGCATACACTGGCGTGTCCATTGGACCGTAAACAAAGTTCACGTTACCTGTTTCGTACTCAAACCATAGCTGGAAGTTAAAGCTTGTACCGTCTTCATTCCAAATCTGAGCATTTTCCCACTCAACAACGAAGTGACCGGTTGTCAGGCTTACCGCATAAATACTACCCGTACCAGCACCACCGCCAGCTAAATCCAAGTCAGTCCAATATGGAGCAACAATGTTATTAGGCTCACTTAGGTTAGGAAGCACTTCAGCAAACGGAGTAGTAATGTTTCCTGAACTTGTGCCTAGTGAAACAAAACCATTCGAAGAAATCTGCATGGTAGTGTACTCAGCACCTAGATAGGTAATAGTTCGCGGTAAGCTAATTTCGATAGACGCATCATCACACGCACCAGAACATACAAGCGGCGCAACGCCTATTGAAGCCATAGGAACGTATCTACCTAAGCCGAAGCCTTCAAGTAGGTCGCCAATTGTGGTGTCTGCATTCATTGAGAATGACGCAGTATTAAGTGCACCTTCCCAATATACCGTGCCTGATTCAGCATCGTAGCTTACAGGTTCTTGGTTACCGTTTTTAACAGCAGAAATCGTTGACGGGTTGATGTCGTATTTGTGATCAATTTCACCAGAAATACTAATCATACCAGTAACGTCAGTGTTAGTAGCAAATGCTTCAGTAACGACTAGCTCACCTTCAGCTGCGAATTGATTACTTACGTCACTATCAAATAGAGAAGGCTCATCGCTGCTAATTGGATAAACCGCTACAGGGATAAAGTAATCCGTCGTAGTATCGTCAGTATCAGCCCAGTTAATGCCACCGAAAGACCATGAACCTGTAGAGGCTGTAGTAACGTCTACGGCAACCATAATCTCAGCTGAAGCACCTGCTGCTAGGGTAGCCATTTGTGGTGTAACGGTTGCTACAATTGCTGGGTCGTTAAACATTGCCGTTGCATCAACAGTCACATCTTCGTCACTTGTATTTGTTACCGTTATAGACATTTCACAGTTCAGATAACAGTTACCATCTACTAGGCTCAAGTCGCTATAAGTAAGTTCAACACTAGTAGCACGAGGAAGATCTAGACGACCTGCACCCATGTCAAAGTTGTCTGCTTGAGTAGCTGCATCTTCTTTAAGTACATCACGGATAGAAGAAGTTACAAGGGCACTCTTAATTTGTTGTGCAGTCCAATCTGGGTGCATTTGTTTAAGTAGAGCCGCTGCGCCAGCTACGTGTGGAGACGCCATTGACGTACCACCTTTAAACGAGAAGTTCTCGCCTTCATGATTAGGAGCATCTGGAGATTCACCAGAGAAAATTCTTACACCAGGTGCGGCAATGTTCGGCTTAAGGAACGTAGGATCGCCGTTTGGACCACGTGAGCTAAAGTCGGCCATAATGTCCGCTAAGCTTTCAGATACAACGCGAACTACTTCGGCACCAATTGTAATGTTTACCGCTTCCTCAGTACCTGAGATTAGCGTTGCTAACTCTTGACCCGGCGTTGCAGGTACCATGAATGAAGGAACAGTCTGATCTGGGCTAAGGCCACCCATTAAGATAGGAGCTTCGCCGCGACCGTCAACGTTGTGAATTACAACCGCAACTGCACCCGCAGCTTCAGCATTTTCAATTTTTGTTACGAATCCACATGTACCACGGCTAATGAGCGCAATAGCACCGTCAAACGCACCGGCAGCAAACTCTTCACAACCTTCAACGTTAGCCTCTGCAACTTCACCAGCATAAACAACAGGTGCAGTTAAAGCCGTATCAAAAACGATGCTAGGGTTACCAACAGAGTAGAGCGCAGGGATAGTACCGATTGAAGTGTCACCTTCAATTGTCAACTCGTTAGCAAATAAGCGATCTGTTGTTGTCGCAGCTACAGTAATAACGTCTTCAGAACAACCAGGACAACCTATAGTTCCCTCACCCGGGCCATCGTTACCTGCTGCAAATACTGTCACTACGCCAGCATCATGCATGGCTTCAAGTACATCTTCGTACACAGAACCGTTAGGGTTACCGCCAGCGCCGCCGCCCCAAGAGTTGTTAACAACATCAGCGCCGTCTGTTAGCGCTGCTTCTAGCATTGAAAGCAACATTGAAGAAGCACCGCTAGAAGATGCAGGGTTTGCCGGGGTCGCATAAAGACCTTTATACGCCATTAAGTAGGCGGCAGGTGCAACACCAGAAATTTCTGCCTCAGCACCGTCGCGCTCAGCCATAACACCGAAATTACCAACGGCAGTACCGGCAACGTGCGTACCGTGTCCGTTGAAACCTAGCGGGCTTTCATATTCTTCTTCAACAACTGCGAAACCTTCTACAATGTCAGCTGCACGTGCAACGATAAGCTTGTTGTTACAAAAGTCTGGAACTTCTGAACAGTAATCATCTGTAGGTAGTGTATCTGCAGCTGGCGCTTCAAAGTTCTCGCCACTAAACAGTGGGTTTTCTGGGCGAATGCCGCTATCAATAACGGCTACTTTTACACCAGCACCAGCGCTTTCTTTACCGCCAAATTGTTCCCACGTTTCTACAGCACCAATTAGGTCAAGACTTGCGTCCATTTGTGCATGATGAATAACATCTGGATATACTGCTTTCACATTTGAAAGGCTTGAAAGCTTATCAAGTGAGCTTTTAGACACAATACCTGCAAAGCCGTTGAATGCTGCAGTGTAAGATAGGTCAGCTTTAAATGATTTATCAAAAGCTTTAATAGATTGGATAACAGATTGCTGTTTAGCCTCAAGGAATGATTTGTATTCCTTTGCGGCATTTGAAGCAAAGTTAACCTTTTGACCTTTGTGCGCAGCCATGCTGCTAACACTCGGATTTACTCCGCTAAACTGTGCCATTGGGGCATCGTTCAGTTGGATAATTACACGAACACTATCGCTGTTAACTTGGATAGCGTTTGCAATGATGTTTTTCTTGTCGAAAGATGCTTCGATAGCGTTTTGTTGTTCAACGCTGTGACCGGAAATTTGATTTGATAATGCAAACGCGCCGAAAGCAGAACCTGCTAAGGCGGCAGCAACTACCGTGCTAATAATTGTTTTTTTCATAATTATTCTCGTGTGAAAAGTTCCCTGGGTCTGACGATCTTTGTAACGCTCTAAAGGTCATTTGCCTTTTTAATCACTTCAAGTCGTCATGACACATTTATTGTTAGCACATTTTTTGAGGTTATGTAATGTGTATTTCAGAAATACACAATTTACATATTTTGTTACATTTAGAAGAAGCTGCATTGTGAAATAAAACTAGAATATTTACGCACAAAAGCGCAGGAATACCGCATATTTATTGAAATAAAATTACATAAGTAGACATCTGGTATTACAAGTAACAGCACATAAACGTGCTTTTCTTATGAGGAACATCCTACTGCGTTATCAACTTATTTACATATGTTTTACGTTTTTAGGACGACTATCCTTTCCAACCAAACTAAATGAGTATGGCCATTTCTCCTATTTTAAAAAATGCCTTTTAATAAGTAGGACACTCCTGCTTATCCTCATCTAGCATATTCCAAACTCTATAAGTCGCTATTAACCCTCATATTTAAGGGGAACAAACGTGAAAGACAGAAATCATTTGGCCGAAGTAAAAACAACAAATAAGGTCGAAATAATCTCAAAAGGGGTTGTAGATATCCCTATGCTGCAAATTCTTTCCGCCGAGGGAGAACTCATTGAAAAAGCAGTCGAGCCAGATATCGGTAAAGATAAGGCATTAAAAATATTTAATACCATGCATTATATACGTGTCTTGGACGAACGTATGGTGGGAGCGCAGCGCCAAGGTCGTATTAGTTTTTATTTGGCCAGTACAGGTGAAGAAGCGGCGTCAGTAGCAAGTGCTGCAGCACTATCAGATGACGACATGATCATGTCTCAGTACCGTGAGCAAGGCGCTTTAGCATATCGCGGGTACACCACAGAACAATTCATGAACCAAATGTTTAGCAATAAAGACGATCCTAACAAAGGACGTCAAATGCCTATCCATTATGGTGACAAGCCACTTAACTTCATGACTATATCTTCACCACTGGGCACACAGATCCCTCAAGCATCTGGTTACGCCTACGGCCAAAAAATGTCGGGTAAAGATGTGGTTACTATCTGTTACTTCGGTGAAGGTGCAGCCTCAGAAGGAGATTTTCACGCAGGCTTAAATATGGCAGCTGTTTTAAACTGCCCAGTTATTTTCTTTTGCCGAAATAATGGCTACGCCATTTCAACACCAGCAGAAGAGCAATTCGCGGGTGACGGCATTGCTTCTCGTGGCTTAGGTTACGGTATTAAAACTATCCGTGTTGATGGTAACGATGTGTTAGCCATTTATGCTGCTACTAAAGAAGCCCGTCGTATTGCCATTGAAGAAAAGTGTCCTGTACTTATTGAAGCCATGACTTATCGCTTAGCGGCGCACTCCACGTCAGACGACCCAACAGGCTATCGCTCTCGTGAAGAAGAAGATAAGTGGCGTGCAAAAGACCCTATCGCTCGTATGGCGAAATGGTTAGAAAGCAAAGGCTGGTTTGACGAGGCTGAGAACCAAAAGCGCGTCGATAAAGCAAGACAAGACGTTTTAGCAGCAATGAAGAGTTGTGAAAAGACTGACGTATGTGCCATTGAAGACATTGTCGAAGATGTATACGACACAGCACCTTGGCACTTAAAAGAACAACTCAGTGAATTGAAAGCGCATATTAAGAAGTACCCGAAGATGTTCCCTAAAACAGCAGGGAGAGTAAAATAATGGCTAAGATGAATCTACTTCAAGCAATTAATAATGCACTCATCACAGCCATGACCGAAGATGAAAAAGTAATGGTCTTTGGTGAAGACGTGGGCCATTTTGGTGGCGTGTTCCGTGCAACCAGTCACCTTCAAGAAAAATTTGGTAAGGCGCGTTGCTTTAACACGCCGCTTACTGAACAAGGCATTATTGGCTTCGCAAACGGCTTGGCCTCACAAGGCTCTGTACCTGTTGCTGAAATTCAATTTGGTGATTACATTTTCCCTGCATTCGATCAAATTGTGAATGAGACGGCTAAATGGCGCTACCGTTCAGGCGGTCAGTTCGATGTGGGTACGCTTACCATTCGTACACCTTATGGTGGCGGTATCGCAGGCGGTCACTACCACAGTCAATCACCAGAGGCATTCTTCGCTCACTGCCCAGGGTTAAAGATTGTTATCCCTCGTGACCCATATCAGGCGAAAGGTTTGTTGCTTGCGTCAATTCGCGATAAAAACCCCGTATTGTTTATGGAGCCTAAACGTCTTTACCGTGCTTCTGTATCGGAAGTGCCTGAAGAAGATTACGAACTGCCATTAGGTAAGGCAGATATTGTTCAAGAAGGTAGCGATATCACCTTGTTAGGGTGGGGCGCGCAAATAGAAATTCTGCAAAAAGCTGCAGAAATGGCCTTAGAAGATGGTGTGTCATGCGAAATTATCGATTTACGCAGCATATTACCGTGGGACGTTGAAACGGTTATGCAATCTGTAATGAAAACAGGTCGCTTATTGATAAACCACGAAGCACCGCTAACGGGTGGCTTTGCGAGTGAAATCGCAGCTAGCATTCAGGAACGTTGTTTCTTATATCTTGAAGCGCCTATTGCGAGAGTGTGTGGTTTAGACACGCCGTATCCTTTGGCGCACGAAAAAGAATATATGCCAGATGAAACGAAGACGTACGAAGCCATAAAACGTACGCTTCACTACTAAGCCGGGGGACGATGAAATGACAATTGAATTTATCTTACCGGACATTGGTGAAGGTATTGTTGAATGCGAACTTCTGGAATGGTTAGTTTCTGAAGGTGAGCATATAGAAGAAGATCAACCTGTCGCGGAAGTAATGACCGACAAGGCTACCGTGCAAATTCCTGCAATGCATGCGGGTGTGGTTAATAAACTGCATTACGCGGTAGGCGATATTGCTAAAGTGCACGCACCATTATTCTCTATGACGCCTGATGATGCCGACGTTAACTCAGATACTCAAGAAGACGCGCAAGCAGCAGTAAAAGACAATGCGTCTGAAACAGCGACAGCGAATAATAGTGCTTCTTCAGGCGCTTCAAACGGCAAGCACATCGAAGACTTTATTTTGCCAGATATTGGTGAAGGTATTGTCGAGTGCGAAATTGTGAAATGGAACGTGGCTGAAGGCGATGAAATTGAAGAAGATCAAGCCGTTGTAGAAGTGATGACCGACAAGGCAGTGGTAGAGATCCCCGCTAAAAACGCAGGTACCGTGCATCGTCTTTATTACGCGCAAGGCGATATAGCGAAAGTGCATAGTGCATTGTTTGCGTTAGAAGTTGCCGGTGAAGTCTCGGCGTCTAACAGCACAGTTGACGCCTCACCATCGTCAGACATCGGTTCATCAAACGTTGCTTCACAAAGCTCACTTCAAACGCAAACAAACGGTTTAAGCCAGCAATCAACGCAAGTGGCACCGTCAAAGTTCAGCGACGGCGAGTACGAGCCACCTATTGCTATAGAAGGTAAAGTGTTGGCAAGCCCCGCGGTAAGACGTGTTGCAAGAGAAAAGAATATCGACCTTTCTTCTGTAGAAGGCTCGGGTAAAAAGGGGCGGATCCTTAAGTCTGACGTGTTAAATCTACAACATTCGAATGTTGACACGTCGTCTCAAAATACGTCATCTACTGCGCCAAGCTCATCTACTGAAGCAAAAGGTGATTCGAATAGCGCAAGCACTGTGGGTAAAGGCAGCGTTAGAACGGAAAAAGTTCGCGGTATTCAGGCAGCTATGGCGAAGCAAATGTCGGCTTCGGTCTATACTATCCCTCACTTCACAGTAAGTGACGAGTTGGTAATGGACAACTTGATGTCACTACGCAAGCTGCTTAAGCCTGAATTTGAAGCGAAGAACGTAAAACTCAGCTTTATGCCGTTTTTCGTTAAAGCAATGTCATTGGCACTGAATGAGTTCCCTGTAATTAACAGTCAGCTTAACGAAGACGCCACTGAGATAACCTACTTCGCAGATCACAATATTGGTTTTGCAGTAGACTCTAAAATTGGTTTGCTTGTACCGAATATTAAGCGCGTTCAAGACCTTTCGCTTTTAGATATTGCTGTTCAAATGCAGGATATTATCGAGCAAGCCAGAGCGGGCCGCGTGGCTGGCGAGCACCTTAAAGGCGGTACGATTAGTATCTCTAATATCGGTGCAATAGGCGGTATTACCGCAACGCCAGTAATTAATAAGCCAGAAGCTGCTATTGTTGCTCTTGGCAAAACGCAGAAACTTCCACGCTTTGACGATGAAGGGAACGTTAGCGCGCAAAATATCATGGCGGTTAATTGGTCTGGCGACCACCGTATTATTGATGGTGCGACTATGGTGCGATTCAATAATCTATGGATGAGTTACCTAACTCAGCCAGAAAAAATGTTGATGCACCTTAAGTGATATCATCCAAAGCAATTTGATTTGCAGTAGCAATATTTTTAAAGGGCCAATAGTAAAACTATTGGCCCTTTTTTGTTTTGTATACCTCAAAGCGCGTTGACGTTATTATAGAGCACTATAAACAAACGAAAATTTTACTGAGGTTTTGTGCTTAGTTATCAACATGCCTTTCATGCGGGCAACCACGCTGATGTCATCAAACATCTTTGTTGGATTGGCGTTATCAACGCATTAAAGAAAAAAGATAAACCTTTTACGCTTTTCGACACCCACGCAGGCGCGGGCGCCTACGATCTAACCGATGCCATGTCATCAAAAAATAAAGAGTATGAGACGGGTATATCTCGTTTGCTTATAGATGATAAAGGCGTTCAGGACTTGCCAAATTTGTTGGCCGACTATTTATCGTTGTGTGAACCGTTTTTAGCACAACAACAATATCCGGGCTCACCGGCAATAAGCGCAAAAGCGAAAAGGGATGGTGATAATTTACACCTAATGGAACTTCATCCTGCGGAATTCGATAAACTAGACAAAAACGTATCCCGTTTACGTACCCTTAATAGCCACGTACATAAACGAGACGGATATGAAGGGCTTCGTGCACTCACGCCACCTAAACCCAATCGCGGTGCTATTTTAATCGACCCTCCTTATGAGCGCGTGAATGAATATAGCGACCTTGTTAAGGGTGTGGAACAGGTATTTAAACGCTGGCAGCAGGCACAAATCGTAGTGTGGTATCCACTATTGTCAGAGAGGGCTGGCGCCAAAAGTGGTGCAAGTGAAGCTATGTGCGACAAGCTTGCAGCATTAGGTAAACCCTGTTTTAAAGCAGAAATATGCGTGGCAGAAAATACCGCTGATGCCGGAATGTATGGTTCGGGCGTATTCGTTTTAAACCCGCCTTGGCAATTAGATGCTAATTTAGAGAGCGCGTTAGAAAGCGTTGTTGGTATGTTAGGTGCCGATGAAACGGGTTATCACGCTACAGCGCATGTTACCTGGATAAACGAAGATAATTGATTGCTGTGCAGTTTAACAATGGTAAGCGTATTGTTGCTGATTAATCCGTTTCAAATGAGTCACTAAAAGCGTGAAGTAAAAAACATGTCGCAACTCAAAGGCCTAAAACATTTCTATATACCCGATGAGCAGTCGATATATCTGCTATCACATGCGGATGCGAAAAAGTTAAAAGACTGGGTAAACCTTTGTATCTCGCAGTTAGAAGGGTTGGGGTACATTGACATCGAACTTTTAGGGAAAGGAGCCTTTGGGTTTGCGTTTGCAGGGAACGCGCCAAGCGGTGAATCACGGGTATTTAAGTTTTCGCGAATAACGTTGCCACAGCATGTGCAAGATAGACTAGAAGAGGAAGCTTTTATGCTTTCTCACGTTAATCACGAGTTTGTGCCGCGGTTTATTGAATATCAACAAATACGCAAACAATCCATCTTAGTTATGGGTCGCGCACCTGGCGAAGACCTAGAAAAAGTCAGCTTGAAAACAGGCCCACTTTCGCCCCGTATTATCGTCAAAATTGCAGTGCAGGTCGGCGAACTTTTATCCAGTTTTCGCCAATACAGTGAAAATGGAGAAATTAAACCCATTGTGCACGGAGACATAAAACCCTCGAATCTGGTTTGGGATGCCGAAAATGAATCGGTTGGGTTGATTGATTGGGGCTCTTCAGTGTTCGCACAGACTGACATCACTGGGCAATATGTGGGTAACAATGTAATGGATTTAATGTCGGGTGAACTGCATCAAACTAATGCTCGACTTGGCGATGTTTATTTTATTGGCGAGGAGCAGCTTAATGGCGCACTCTCCAGCCCCCGCTTCGATGAACAAGGCTTGGCGAGCACCCTGTATGCTTTGGCTTCAGGGCAGTCGTGTCGTTACGGAAGCAAGGTTATTACACCTTCATCCCTTGGCCTTCCCAAAATGCTTGCTAATATCCTTGAGCACATGCTCAGTGAAGATCCAGAAAAGAGAAGGCAGGGCGGAGATTACCTGTTTAATCATCTTCACGTTTTGAAGAATATGGTTTTCACTCAAGACAAGCCAACACAATATACACCGTTAATCCCTACATGGCTGGCCCACACTCAAAACCGTGCTGATATTGAAACCGTTGTTTACAGCTCTCGAAAATCTTACCTACGCCAACAGGCAAGACTGTCTGACTCGTTAGATGAAAAAGACGTAGAGGAACTTCGTTATATAGACGATGCGCAATTTGACCGCTACTACAAAAACTATTTACAGGGCATGGGGGATACCGAAAAAGCATTTGTTTCTGCAATAAGCAGACTAGGCCGTTACCCTGTAGTTGGCGGTATGGCTGTGCGCTGGGAGCCAGAGGGTATATATGTCGATTCGAGCTTGAACTTATATGATGAATCAATGAAAGCAGCGTTTGATTTAGCAGTGAATAATGTCATTAATTTAGCAAGGGCTATTCACAAGCCCGCGGTGTTCAAATGTTGTATGTTCAACGCCAAAAACACGCTGCACATTGAACGCGAAAGTGAAGGTGAAAACTTTAAACCAGCAGGCGCCATGTTTATTCCCTACGAATTATCGCGGGTTTCTGCACAAAAGGATGAAAGCCGTACTCACTCATATTTCGAAGATGGCGATGATCCAGATGAACTATTAAAGCTGCCTCAGGAGATTATCGATACCATCGTTCAACTTAATACAATACATCACACAGGTTGTATTATATTTGAAGCATTACCGCGGCATTTAAAAATTCACAACTATTACACGTTGCTTGATCACAGCCAAGAAGAGCGCTTCCACGCATTATTAGCGCAACTCGTTCAGCAAATTCCCAAAATAAAAGGGCTAGGCATTTCAGGGTTTATGAAGTTACCCTATAAAGATACGCGCTTTTTCGAGCATAAAGCAAAATTGCCTGAAAAGTACTACCCGCGAAACCCAAAAGCAGTAATTGAAGAGAAAGTACAACATGTCTGAGATTAAACTATCGTCACTTTTTGAACTCGAAACAGTGGAAGCTGGCATCTATCGAGGTCAAAGCTGGGATTTAGGCTTCCGCGCCTTGTTTGGTGGACAAGTTTTGGGGCAAGCGTTAGCAGCTGCATACGAAACAGTGGAGGCTGGTAGAGTCGCACACTCATTCCACACTTATTTTTTACTACCAGGCGATGCTAAAAAGCCTGTAGTTTACGATGTTGAAGTAGTGCGAGACGGCAGAAGTTTCTCTGCTAGACGCGTTAAAGCCATTCAGGATGGTAGAAATATTTTCTATATGACAGCGTCTTTTCAGGTTCCTCAAGATGGCATGGAGCATCAAAACCCAACAATGCCAGATGTGCCTGCGCCGGAAGAAGTGCAGTCTGACATTGAATTCTATGAAGCTAACTTCAATAAAATTGCACGGCCTATGCAAGAAGCGTTGAGCTATCATAAACCTGTAGATATCCGCACGGTAGATGCAGCTAACTCTTACCAGTCAGCGAAACGCGAACCGACGCGTTATATCTGGTTAAAAGCAAGAGACACAATGAATGCATCACTGACTGTTCATCAAGCTGCGCTTGCTTACGCATCAGATTATCATTTTCTCAGTACGTCGCTTCAACCACACGGTGTAGCGGTAACCGATAAATCACTTCGAATCGCAACGATAGACCATGCTATGTGGTTCCACCGCCCAATCAATATGAACGAATGGTTATTGTACGCAATGGAGAGTCCTTTTAGCGGAGGCTCTAGAGGTTTGGTACGCGGACAAATATTTAACCAAAATGGTGAACTTGTTGCGTCAACCATGCAAGAAGGATTAATGAGAAAAGTAGACGAATAGGGAGAGGGTAATGCGCTACAAATTAGGTTCTACATCACCGCTGGTTGATGAAAGTACGTTTATAGCGCCAGGCGCACATGTTATTGGTAATGTTGAACTCAAAGTGGGTTCAAGCGTTTGGTTCAATGCGGTTATACGCGGCGATATGGACAAGATAACCGTTGGTAAAAATACGAATATCCAAGATGGCAGCGTATTACACACCGATGCAGGTATTCCTTTAGTGCTAGGTGAAGGGGTAACAGTAGGACATAAAGTCATGCTTCACGGCTGCGAGATTGGTGACTATTCCTTGATAGGAATTAACGCTGTCGTATTAAACGGTGCAAAAATTGGAAAGTACTGCATCATTGGCGCTAACGCTTTGATAACGGAAAACATGGAAGTTCCAGATTACAGTTTAGTAGTTGGAGCGCCTGGTAAAGTCATTAGAACATTTGATGAGAAGATCGAACCCAAACTAAAAGCGTCCGCTGAACATTACGTGAATAACGCCAAAACATATAAGTCATCATTACAGCCAGTTGATAGCTGAAATTTAAGACTAGGCTGTTCGCGATATTTTGAATCCCCATAAAAAATGCCCAGAACAAACGTTCCGGGCCTAGGGGAATGGCTCATTGCTGAGCCGTGCGCTAACTTTTACACAGGAGAGTTTAAATAAAATACTTTAAACGGACAATGAGTATAGAATACATTTGTTTATTTTATAAACAATTTCTGTGTGAATTTTATCTTACACTCTTTACTTTAATTAAATTGTAGAACTATTACGTTAGTTATCAACGAACTAAATACTGGTCGGATGTGATGATTTTTATCGTTTAAACTGTCCAGATAATACCCACATGTTGATCACATTTTATACACATTATAATTAATCACTCGGTTATAGACGGGTTATATAAATCTAGATGCTTTCATTCATATTGATTATGTTCAGTACAGATGGTTGTTCCTTTCCGTTATCCTTGTAGTATGTCGTGATTCTTCATGCTTAATCAGCATGATACTGACCATAAAAACAGGCCCTTACATTATTACGAGGATGGATTATGCAATCATTTTCTACTTTTATTCCCCCTGAACGTACCTTGATGGGACCGGGACCATCCGATGTTAACCCTAGAATTTTAAATGCGATGGCAAGACCTACTCTGGGGCATCTCGACCCAATGTTCATTGAATTAATGGATCAGACCAAACAGCTTCTGCAATACGCCTTTAAAACCGAAAATGCACTGACGATGCCAATCTCTGCTCCGGGTTCAGCTGGCATGGAGGCGTGTTTCGTCAACTTAGTGGAGCCAGGCGATAAAGTATTGGTTTGTATTAACGGCGTGTTCGGCAATCGCATGGTTGAAAACGTTGAGCGCTGTGGTGGTAAGGCTATAACTGTCAACAATACATGGGGCGAGCAAACTGACCTTAATGTGGTAGAAGACACCCTTAAAGCCAATCCGGATATTAAGATCCTTGCTTTTGTGCATGCCGAAACATCTACGGGCGTTCGCAATGAAGCTAAAGCGCTTTGTGAGCTGGCAAAAAAGTATGATTGTCTTAGCATTGTTGATGCAGTTACCTCTCTTGGAGGTATCGAGCTAGATGTTGATGGGTGGGGCATTGACGCTATTTATTCAGGTTCACAGAAGTGCTTAAGTTGTGTTCCGGGGATCTCTCCCGTTTCATTTAGTGAAAGAGCAGTTAACGTTATTCAAAACCGAAAAACTAAAGTGCAAAGTTGGTTTTTAGACATGAACTTGATTGTTGGTTATTGGGGTCAAGGCGCCAAGCGAGCCTACCACCATACGGCACCTGTCAACAGCATGTACGCCATGTACGAATCTCTTCTGATTTTAAAAGAAGAAGGCTTAGAAAATGCGTGGCAACGTCATGCTCTGGGTCATGAAAAACTTGCGCAGGGTCTAAGTGAACTTGGGTTAGAGCTAACGGTAGACAGTGCTTATCGTTTGCCTCAATTAAATGTAGTTAAAATTCCAGACGGCGTAGACGATGCTGCCATTCGCAAGCAATTGCTTGAAGATTTCAATTTAGAAATAGGCGCCGGTTTAGGCGATCATGCCGGTAAAGTATGGCGAATTGGTCTTATGGGATACGCATGTAAGCCACGAAATATCGACCATTGCCTTGCTGCGTTGCGCACGGTGCTTAAGTAAACAAGCATAGGGTCTGTTGTTCTTTAATTTACATTCTAATTAAAAATTGTTCAGCAAAGCTCAATAGGCCCTAAAATTTTACAATCCGCATTCCAAACCAAAACAACATTGTGCTTTAACTTATCCATATTTGATTTTTGCCTCATAAAAAGCACATCTCGGCGACGTTACATCTCTTCTAGTCTCAGTTCAGTGCTATGCTTCCTTTCGTTGCGTATATTCATAAACTATTCAGTTTTAAACATTTATCCTTTCGGTAACGTAATTAATTGGCGCCATAAAAAAGGAATCTCTATGAAAATAATCACGCGTACTCATTCTTATTCAACTGCTAAAAGCGTAGTTAAAAGAGCATTGTTGGCTTCATCATTTATTGCCTTATCTGCACCTATGATTTCTGCACAGGCCGCACAAGAAGCGGTTATAAATGTACAAGGCGTAGGAGCCGTAGAAGTGACACCAAACGCTTATTCAGTCACACTCGTTGTTGAAGAAGAAGGTAATACAGTAGGTAAACTGAACACTCAGCTTGATTCGGACTTGCGCTCTATTGTTAAGTTCTTGCTTAATCAAGGCATAGATGAAAAACACATTCAGAGTATGCAAGTACGCTTACAACCTCGCTATATCAACACGCCTCAAGGCCGTCAGCAAGAAGGTTTCACGTTGTCACGAGATATCACCGTCACATCTACAGACCTTGAAACTTACGATAAAGTGTTAGATGGCGTGCTTAAACGAGGTGTTGATCGCATACAACAATTTAATTTCATTTCAGTTGGTGAAGGCGATGCTTATCAAAAAGCGCTTATCTCTGCTGTAAAAGACGCAAAGCAACGTGCACAGTTATTAGCAAAAGAATTAGAGATTGAAGTAGGTGAAGTTGTTGCAATCTCAGAATCTGGTGGCAATATGCCGATTCCAGTAATGCGCGCAGAAGCTTTTGCCAAAGACATGTCTATGTCTTTACCTGGTCAAGAGCGTATAGAAGCGCGTGTTAATGTGTCTTTTAACATTGTTCAATAGCAGGAAATTCGTTTGAAAGAACAACAGTACAGTCAGTTAATAAACCAAGCAAAGAGCTTAGTTTCTGGCGAGCACGACCTAATCGCTAATATGGCAAATATAAGTGCGCTGCTTTTTAATGGCCTCGAAGAGGTGAATTGGGCAGGTTTTTATCTGTATAAAGAAGAACAGTTGGTACTTGGTCCATTTCAGGGGCAACCAGCATGTATCCGCATTCCACTTGGAAAGGGTGTTTGTGGGACGAGTGCAAGTACCAGAACCGTTCAGCGTATAGCAGACGTTCATCAATTCGAAGGACACATTGCCTGTGATGCTGCGTCAAATTCCGAGGTTGTTGTTCCGCTTGTGCTAAACGATGTGCTTGTTGGCGTGCTTGATATCGACAGCCCTGTTTTTGAACGCTTTACCGAAGAAGACGAAAAAGGGCTCGTTGAAATTGCTCAAATTCTTATGGATTCGCAGAAATAATTATGAAATCCAGTGTTGATATTCACGTTGTTTTATCCACGTATGAGGATATGGAAGACTTTCATGATGACCCAGATGAGGCATCTGAACGTTTAAATTTTATCTTACACGCGGTGTACGACAATGCAGAAGAAGATATTGAAACACAGCGTTTAGAGCAAATTTTGCACTACGCATGGGAATCTTGGCAACAAGATAAGCATTTATTAGAAATAGATGACGACGAATTGCTTGATTGGGTTGACCACACGCTGGCAACTTGGGATGATGCAAGTAACGATGAAATCTCCTGAATAATTTAGAAAGTTAATGGAATCACCAGAGAAGTTTACCAACAGTAAGGAAGTGATAGCTTTCCTTGCAGAGACCTTTCCAAAATGCTTTAGCATTGAAGGCGAGGCCCGTCCGCTTAAGATCGGTATTTTTCAAGATCTTGCCACACGTTTAGAAGAAGAGGAACGCGTTAGCAAAACCTTACTTCGTTCTACACTGCGACATTACACCAACAGCTGGCGCTATCTTCATAGCATCAAAGAAGGTGCGAACCGTGTAGATTTAGACGGCGTAGAAGGCGATGCAATTGAAAAAGAACACGCTGATCATGCGCAACAGCAGTTAGAAGAAAGCAAAGCAAAAGCAGCTGAAAAGCGCAAAGCCAAGCTAGCTCAGCAGCCTAAGCGAAAGGATAAACGTCAATTTAATCGTCCAAAAGGTGAAAAATCTGCAAATTCGGACCATGCTGATACAAAGCGCGGAACTAAACCGAAAAATAACAGACCAAACAATACACCACCTGCGAAATTGACAGATAGCGATTTACAGCAAGGTACGCAAGTTACCGTTAAATTAGGTAAAGCACCTATGCCAGCAGTAATTACCGAAGTTGCTAAAGATGGCATTCACGTTCAATTAGACTCAGGCATGGTAGTTAAAGTAAACGCAGACGCTTTACGTTTGGCACGCTCCAAGAGGTCGTAAATATGAGAGACATCCTTCGAATTTCCATCGCCAGTGCTTTTCTTACCGTAGGGGTAGGAGCGGGCGCAGTTACGTCAACACCCGATGTAGACGAGCTTCCTATTTTACAGCAGGAATCTCAACACAGTGTTGCAGCTAAGCGAGTAAGCGCACTTTTTACTAGGGCGCACTACAAGGAAATATCGTTGGATGATGTACTCTCGGCCAGAGTTTATCAGCGCTTTATCGACTCGCTAGACCACAACAAACAAGTGTTGTTGTTATCTGACGTCGTAGGTTTTGAAAAATACCGCACCTTGTTCGATGATGCGCTGAGTAAAGGCAATCTTTCTGTTGCCTATGATATGTACAATGTAAGTGCGAAACGACGTATTGAACGTTATGAATTTGCGTTATCATTGCTGGAAAAGGGCCCATTCGACTTCGAAAAGGAAGGCGATAAGTTCTTTTACGATAGGGAAGACGCTGATTGGCCTGCTAGCAAAGCAGAGCTTGATGAAATTTGGCGTCAACGCGTTAAATACGACGCGTTGAATCTTATACTTGCAGACAAAACGTGGGAAGAGGCGAAAGAGCTTCTTACCAAACGCTATACGCGAGCAATTAAGCGCACTAAGCAAGCAAAGAGCGAAGACGTTTTTCAAACTGCAATGAATGCATTCGCACGTACAATTGAAGCTCACACCAGTTACTTATCTCCGCGTAACGCTGAACGTTTTCAAATGGACATGAACTTGTCGTTTGAAGGTATTGGTGCAGTATTACAAAGCGAAGATGATTACACGGTAATCAAAAGCGTTGTACCTGGCGGTCCTGCAGACGAGTCTGGCGCAATAAAACCAGAAGATAAAATTGTTGGCGTAGCGCAAGACGACGACGAGTTTGTTGATGTGATTGGCTGGCGTTTAGATGAAGTGGTAGAACTTATAAAAGGCCCGAAAGGTAGTACGGTTCGCCTACAGGTTGAAAAAGGAGCCACGGACGCGAAAACCACGTCGGTAGTTAGCCTTACTCGCGATAAAATTAAGTTAGAAGATCGCGCAGCTAAATCGGAAGTATATGTGCCTGAGACTGGTCCTCACGCAGGTGAGCCTTTAGGTGTAATCACCATTCCAAGTTTTTACAACAACCTGAGTATGGATGTTGCTAAAGAAATAGAAAGCTTGAAAGCGCAAAACGTTAAAGGCGTTATCGTAGACTTGCGCGGTAATGGTGGTGGCTCTTTAACCGAAGCAACGTTACTTACAGGCTTATTTATCGAAAAAGGCCCGGTGGTTCAAATTCGATACGGTCAAAGCAAAGTTAGCGTTAACCGTGATACAGACGGCGAAGTGGCATATGATGGCCCGCTAACCGTATTGGTTGATAGATATAGCGCGTCTGCATCAGAGATTTTTGCGGCAGCGATGCAAGACTACAACCGCGCACTCATTGTTGGTGAACAAACTTTTGGTAAAGGTACAGTTCAACAGCACCGCGGGTTGGGCAAAATATATGACCTTTACGATAATCCATTAGGCAGTGTTCAGTTTACTATTGCGAAATTCTATCGTATTGATGGCGGGAGTACTCAGCATAAAGGCGTT
The DNA here is from genome assembly GCF_056160665.1 of Alteromonas sp. ABH4_453. Taxonomy (NCBI): domain Bacteria; kingdom Pseudomonadati; phylum Pseudomonadota; class Gammaproteobacteria; order Alteromonadales; family Alteromonadaceae; genus Alteromonas; species Alteromonas sp. ABH4_453. Next base: position 83,910 of record NZ_JBSWXP010000008.1, on the reverse strand, counting down.
ATTCCTGACATTCTTTATCCGTCTGCTGTAGAACCGTCAGAGTGGGGCGAAGCCCAAGCAGAAAACGCGTTACCGTGGGATAGTATTAATCGAGCAAACTACACAACCTTTGCTGATGGAGCTGCCGCTTTAGATGTGTTAACAGCTAAGCACAACAAACGCATTCTGCAAAACCCAGAGTTTTCTTATATTTACGACGATATTGAAGAATATAAAGAAAACAAAGACAAGGATTTCATTTCTTTAGTGAAGTCTGAACGCGAAACTGAGAAAAAAGACGCGGAAGAAAAATCGCTTGCTCGTGCTAACGAACGTTTACAGCGATTGGGAATGGAAACTGTCACAACATTGGACGACCTACCTGAAGATATGGAAGAATTAGATCCATTCTTGGATGAAGCAGCCAATATCACTTTCGATATGATTGAAACAGGCCGTTACGCTATCACAAGAAATTAAGTGATTAGAAAAAAGGGCTGGTCTAGGGCCAGCCCTTTTTTTGTGTCTATAAATTATTAAAACAATAATAAAGGGAAATAACATGGCTATCAGAGGCGAATTTTCCTCTCGAATAGGGTTCGTGCTAGCAGCGGCAGGCTCAGCAGTAGGACTAGGTAATATTTGGGGCTTTCCTACGAAGGTAGCAAGTAACGGCGGCGCAGCATTTGTTCTCGTATATTTACTGCTGGCTTTCGTACTCGCTTACCCCGTACTTATGGCAGAACTTATCATCGGACGTAGTTCACGTTCGAATATGGTTGACGCTTTAGGTAAAATATCAGGCAATTTCGTAGGAAGGCTAACTGGCATTTGGGGCTGTGTTACCGTGTCACTTATCCTCGCTTTTTACGCTATTGTAGGCGGATGGATGCTGGTTTATTTCGCCGATGCAGCCGTTAGCATGGTGGGATTTACGAGCGCTAGCGACTGGCTACTTACTTCATCGGTTACGCGTAACATTATTTTCTGCTTCTTATTCATGGGCTTAACCGCATTTATCGTTATCGGCGGTGTAAAGTCAGGCATTGAGAAGTGGTCAGTGCGTCTGATGCCTACATTAGTTATTCTTATACTTGCATTGATTGTCTATGTGAGCCTACAGCCAGGTGCCGTTGAAGGTTGGTCAGCATATTTAGTGCCTGACTTCTCTCGTGTTTTAGACCCAGACTTATTAATTAACGCCATGGGACAAGCATTTTTCTCAATGTCGTTAGGTGTAGGTACCATGCTGGTTTATGGTTCATACCTAAGTAAAAATGAAAATCTACCTAGCATTGGCGCGTCGGTAGCGCTTGTCGATATCGGTGTTGCGGTTATCGCGGGTATGCTTATTATTCCAGCCATGTACGTTGCATTAAACAATGGCGTTGAAATCTTCACACCGGAAGGCGCGTTAATCCAAGGTGACACGCTAATTTTTAAAGTACTACCTGCGCTGTTCGATACCATTGGTAGCGTTGGCCTTTTCGTAGCCTTTACCTTTTTCGCACTAATGGCGATTGCTGCCGTCACGTCTTCAATTTCAATGTTAGAAGTTCCCGTTGCATTTATGGTAGAAAGTAAAGGCCTTCAACGTAAAAAAGCTGTGTTATTGATGGCATCGGTTATTTTTGTACTTAGCTGCATCATCATTTTAAATTTTGAAACCTTGTTTGGCTTTGTTATCGCATTAACTACCGAGTATAGCCAACCGTTGCTAGGACTCGCCTTGTGTATTTTCGCGGGTTGGGTGTGGCGCAGAGATGCAATACTTGATGAGCTTAAACAAGGTGATCAGTTTGCTGAACACAGCATTTTCTGGAAAATTTGGCCTTGGTACGTACGCTTTGTGTGTCCCGTTATCATTGCGCTAATGTTCTACCGCTCAGTTTTCTAAAGCATTCTAGTAAAAAGCGGACAGCACGCTTAACGCGTTACAAATACAATAATAAGGTTTTAAAAAACGACAATGACGAATAAAGAAATAAAAACGCCGTCACTACTTGATGCAATGCTTCCCATTCTTGCGTTAGTCATTATGATGGGAAGCGCAGTTTATTTGTTTGCCGACAACTCTTCTTACGGTCCAAACCAAATTGCACTGCTTTTAGCCATGGGGTTAGCTGCCATCATTGGAATGAAAAATGGCTACAGCTGGAAAACAATCGAAAAGGGCATCGTAGACGGTATCTCAATGTCTTTGGGCGCTTGCTTAATCTTGTTAGCGGTAGGCTCCTTGATTGGCACATGGATGCTAGCTGGTACCGTACCTACGCTTATTTATTTCGGTTTAGAGTTGCTTAACCCCTCGTTTTTCTATGCCGCCGCTTGTTTGATTTGTGCGGTTGTTGCAATGAGTATAGGTAGTTCTTGGACTACTGCTGCTACTGTAGGTGTTGCGTTAATGGGCGTTTCTGCAGGCATGGAAATGTCGGCAGCGATAACAGCCGGCGCAGTCGTTTCAGGTGCTTACTTTGGCGATAAAATTTCGCCCTTATCTGAAACAACAAACTTAGCGCCTGCCGTTGCGGGCACGGATTTATTTGAGCACATTCGCTACATGCTTTGGACCACCATCCCTAGCTTTGTTATTGCACTCATTCTATTTGTAGTACTTGGTTTTAGTGAAGTGGGTGAAGCCAAAGCAGAACGCATTGAGCAGATGCAACTTTTGTTAAACGAGTCCTTTGACTTAGGTTGGCATTTACTTATTCCCCTTGTCGTTTTGCTGACCTTAGCGATTAAAAAGATGCCTGCGTTTCCAGCTGTTTTTATCGGCGCTTTGTTAGGTGGCGTCTGGGCAGTCGTATTCCAGTGGGATGTGGTTACTTCTATGGCAAGTAGTGACGACTCGGTGAATGTAGGCGCGTTGAAGGTTGTTTGGACTGCGCTATTCGATGGCGTAAGCTTCTCAACGCCCGACGAGAACTTAAATAGCTTACTTTCTCGTGGTGGTATGTCTTCTATGTTAAATACCATTTGGTTGATTATTTGTGCAATGTCTTTTGGTGCCGTATTAGAGCGTGTTGGCCTATTAAAGCGTGCAGTGTCTGCCATATTAATTGGTGCAAAATCTGCGGGGGATATGGTGAGCCGAACCATTCTTACTTGTTTTGGTACTAACCTTGTTACTGCAGATCAGTACATTTCAATCGTGATGCCAGGCCGTATGTACAAAGAAGAATTCAAAAAGCGTGGTTTAGACCAATTGAATCTTTCTCGCAGCCTTGAGGACGGCGGTACACTTACGTCTCCACTTATTCCTTGGAACACCTGTGGTGCCTACATGCACAGTGTTTTATTGGTAAACCCATTTGATTACGTATTCTATGCATTCTTCAACGTAATCAACCCGATCCTTGCTGTCGTTTATGCGTATTTAGGTATTAAGATTCTACGTATTACACCACCACATGTTGAAGTAAACAGCAAAGAGTCGGTTTAACACAAAGTCCCAATTAAACCCACGTAGGCTTTCTTTTAGGAGGATCTATGTCAGTTCAAGCTAAACGCCGGGCGGATTATCAGCCGCCCGCTTTTTCAATAGCTACAGTTGACCTACATATAACGCTACACCCAACGCAAACCAAGGTCATTAGCACGTTGTCCGTCACCCGTAATGGCGCGCACGATAGTTCTTTAGTGCTTGATGGCGATAATTTATCGTTAGATTCCATTTCTATTAACGGTACGCATTTATCTGATAATGAATATACGGTAACAGATAGCGCTTTAAGCGTGGTTACTGAACTTGATGAATTCGTCTTAGAAATTACTAATACCATTGCGCCTGAACAAAATAAAGCCCTTGAAGGTTTGTATTTATCGGGAGGCGCCTATTGCACGCAGTGCGAAGCGGAAGGGTTTCGCCGAATTACTTATTTTATGGACCGCCCTGACGTTTTGTCCGTTTACACAGTTACAGTGGTTGCCGATAAATCAGTACCTATGCTACTTGCAAACGGTAACCCAGTAGACAAAGGGGATATCGATGAAAACACCCATTTCGTGAAATGGCACGACCCGCACCCTAAACCTTGCTACCTTTTTGCTCTAGTTGCCGGTGACTTCGATTTACTTACCGATAGCTACACCACCGCTAGCGGTAAAGAGGTTGCGCTAGAACTTTATGTTGATAAAGGCAAAAAGTCTCAAGGTATTTTCGCATTAGAATCTCTCAAGCGGGCGATGAAGTGGGACGAAGATGTGTTCGGGTTAGAGTACGACTTAGATATCTACATGATTGTTGCCGTCGATTTCTTCAATATGGGAGCGATGGAAAACAAGGGCTTAAATGTATTTAACAGTAAGTTTGTATTAGCCGATCAAAAAAGTGCCACCGACGATGACTTTTTCAATGTTGAGTCGGTTATAGCGCACGAGTACTTCCACAACTGGACCGGCAACCGGGTTACTTGTCGCGATTGGTTCCAGCTAAGCCTTAAAGAGGGGCTTACTGTATTTAGAGACCAACAGTTCAGCGCAGATATGACTTCGGCGTTAAGTAATCGTATAAAGCACGTTCGTGTTATGCGAGAACACCAGTTTGCAGAAGATGCCAGTGCAATGAGTCATCCAATTCGTCCAGAAGAAGTCATCGAAATGAACAACTTCTACACGGTGACGGTTTATGACAAAGGTGCTGAAGTTATTCGCATGTTCCACACATTATTGGGGCCTGACGGCTTCAGACGTGGTATGGACGAGTACTTTAGGAGACACGACGGTCAGGCTGTCACTTGTGATGACTTCATTTCAGCAATGCAGTCTGCTACTGATTTAGATTTAACCCAATTTACCCGCTGGTATAGTCAATCTGGTACGCCAGTGATTTCTGTCGCACACAGCACTGAGGTCGATGATGATGGTATTGTTGAGCATAGCTTTACATTGTCACAGCATACACCTACAACCTCTGATCAGAAAGAAAAGCATCCTCTATATATCCCTGTAAATATCGAGATAATTGATGATGAGGGAAATACCTATACTGATAAAGAGTCGCTAATCCAAAACGGCATGGTCATTTTAAAAGATGATTCTTTGCGTTTTACTGTAGAAGCCAAAACTACTAATTTAACACCTGTAGTATTGGGTAACTTCTCAGCGCCAGCGAAAGTAGAAAACCCATTGGGGACAGAGTCTTTACTTACTATATTTAAGCATGCGAAGGATCCATTTAATCGGTGGGATGCAATGCAAACGTTGTATGACCGCTGCGTGAAGCAACTTGAAGAATCGCCCGGTTCTGCAATTAGCAATGAAATCTGGAACGGTATCAAGCAAGCGATTGCCCAAGAGCAGAGCAACCTTGAGCTGCTAGGTGAATGTTTAGTAATCCCTTCGTTTGAAACGTTGTGTCAAAGCCGAGGTAACATTAACGTTTCGGCACTTTCAAAAGCGAGAAAAGCGTTTTGCGACCAGTTTGCACGTACCTTAGAGAAAGAGTTGTTAGATATTTTCAACAGCATAGAACAGAAAACTTATAGCTATACACAGAGCGCCATTAACGAACGACGCTGCAAAAACGTCGTGCTTGCACACTTAGCTCGTTTACCACAGTATGAGCACATTGTAGTTTCTCAGTTTGACTCCGCTGATAATATGACTGACACACTAGGGGCGCTAAGAAGCGCACAACACTGCAGCGCTTCTACTTTCGATAGCTTAATGGTTCAATTTGAAGAAACGTGGAATCACGATCCGCTTGTTTTGGACAAGTGGTTCGCACTTCACGCTACGCAAAACAGAGACGACATCTTTGCCACTATTACCATGTTGTGTGAGCATCCGCAGTTTGCAATGAGCAACCCAAATCGCGTTCGCTCGGTTATTGGTAGTTTTGCTTTCTACAATAGTGAAAAGTTCCATGCAGTGGATGGCAGTGGCTATAAGTTCGTCACCGACTATTTACTCAAACTTGATGAAGTTAACCCACAGGTTGCAGCCCGAATTGTCACGCCACTAACACAATGGCAGGGCTATGCAAGCGAACACCAAGTTCATATGAAACAGCAACTTGGCCGGTTGCTTAACCATAAAGGATTAAGTAAGGATCTGTTTGAGAAAGTAAGTAAAAGCCTTGCTTATGACAAGCATTAGCCAAACTGACTCGGTTTTTTACTTTTCAATAAACGCGCCTTACAAACAATGTGAGGTGCTTTATGTTGCATCTATGCCAGATGTGGTCATGGTCAGTGAATCAGGCCTAAGTGTCCAAGTACCAACGAACCGTTTGCGGCAGTTTGTTACCTCCGATGGAATAAAAGGTCGTTTTAGAATGATTGTTGACACCAACAAAAAAATAAAATCTTTTGAAAGGCTCGGGTAGAGCTTTTTTCTTTTTCACACCTAAAGATAATATCACCTAGCATAATACAGCCTCCTCACTTTCTTACCTGTCGAAAAAGATTAAAGATCGTTCCCCAAATATCCCTTAAGCAGACCCAAATAACTAACACAATGCATTTCTAATTAATTTGTACAATTTCTCTGCAACTTTATAAATGCCTTTTATACTCACAATAAAGCAATAACTATTTGATACGACTAATGTTGTAAATTTTGTTAACTGGTAGGATTAGTTCTTGCGGTTATGGCAAAATGATGTAATGATTTTGTTAATCGTTATGGTTGGTCATGATGTCACGTATTAAGTCACATCGACTTGGGAGTATAAAAATATGAAAAACGGGCCTAGCGCTTTTAAAATATCACCGGTAGCAGCGGGAGTTCTCTCACTGCTAGGTGCTGCTGCAGTACCAGTGCATGCTGCAAATTGGCAAGTAGGTGATGTAAGTATTTCTTTAGATTCAACATTTACATTGGCTACAAGTATTCGAACAGAGGCACGAGATTACGACCTTATTGGTAACAGTAACCACCCTCAATTCGATTGGAGTGGTTATCACGCAGCTTTCAATCCTTTATACCCAAGCAGCGATGTGTGGGCGTTAGCAGACGGAGCATATTCAACCAATGGTGACTTAGGTAACCTTGCTCACGATCCAGGCGATGCTTTCGCTACGCAAGTGTCAGGAACACACGAACTAGATATTAACTTTGGTGACTACGGCTTCTTTGCTCGTGGATTCTGGTTCTATGATTTCGAGCAAATGGATGGCGACCGCCCATACTCTAACCCTATAACGGGTAACCAATACGACTTGTGTCAAGACCCTGAAGCTGAGGACTTACTTTGTACAGACGTACGTCTGTACGATGCGTTTTTCTACGGCGACTGGTGGATTGGCGACAAGCCTCTTACGCTTCGCGTAGGCCGCCAGGTTATCAGCTGGGGTGAAAGTACGTTCATCCAACACGGTATCAACACAACCAACCCTGTTGACGTTACTCGTGCACGTGCACCAGGTGCCGAACTTAAAGAGGTGTTCCTACCGGTAGGTATGGTCTACGCTTCCTTGGGCTTGACCGATACAGTCAGTATCTCTGGTTATTATCAATATGAATGGCAGGAGAGTTGGTTACCGGTATCGGGAAGCTACTTCGCTGGTAATGACTTCGCAGGTGAGGGCGGTCAGCGCAACAACATTCAGTTAGGTTTCAGTGGCAACCCTGACATCGATCTCGATCACCTATTGACTGCCCTAAATGGTTATGGTGATTTATTGCGCTCAGGTGCTGATGCTGCTGCAATTTCTCAAGCCTATCTGGCATATCCAACGAAAGTGGCTATTCGCGGTTTCAGTGATGAAGTGCGCAATGATGCAGACGATCAAGGTCAATACGGTCTTCGCTTAACCTGGTTTGCTGAAAACCTCAACGAAACCGAGTTTAGTTTTTATCACATCAACTACCACAGCCAGCGCCCATTGATTTCAGGCGTTACCTCTGACTTTACGCAAGCGGGTATCGGCGCAGACTTGGCGTTTATCGCAGCAAACGAAGTTACACGCGATAACATCACTGAGCTTGGTGCGTTCACAAAGTCTGAATTCTTTTTCCCAGAAGACATCAAGCTTTATGGAATGAGTTTCAATACAAACATCGGCACTACAGCCCTTGCTGGTGAGTTTGCATACCGTGTAGATGAGCCATTACAAATCGACGATGTTGAACTGCTTTACATGGGTATGCCAGAGCAGTTGGCTAATGCCGGCCTACGCCCTGATTTAGCGGGTATATCACAGCTAAACAACATTGGTCGCGCTGTAGGCCCTGGCGAAACCGCAGAAGGTTTCCTATTCTCTGATACATGGCAGATGCAGTTTACTGCATCACACGTATTCGGTCCTAAGTTCGGCTCTGATAACTTTGTGCTTCTAGGTGAAGTAGGTTATGTGAACGTTGTTGATATGCCAGATCCAGACGTAATTCGCTTAAATGCTCCTGGCACAGCACGAACACCGTCTCTAGAACCGATCAACGGCAATGCCCGAGAGGGATTACATGTTGGCCTTTCGGATGGTCCTGAAACTAACCCGTTTGCAACAGACGACGCATGGGGTTACCGTTTGTTAGCTGTTGCTGATTACAATTCAATTTTCGCGGGTATGAACCTTCGCGTTCGCGGTACCTTTTCGCATGATGTTGAAGGTACAACGCCGGATCCATTATTCCTTTTCACAGAAGATGTTAAGTCTGCTGCACTTTCTTTCACGTTCGACTATTTAAGCAAATGGTCTGCAACGGCGTCTTACAGTGCATTCTGGGGTGGTATTGGTACAACCAATGCGCTATCTGACAGAGACTTCATTTCATTTAACATCAAATACGCAATCTAAGAGTGGTTTTTATGATTAGAAAAGTAGGAATTATCGCTGCAGCCTTGTCACTAGCCTTGTCTGGTGCAAGCGCGATGGCTAAAGTGTCTGAAGCAGACGCAAACAAATTGGGTAATGATTTAACACCATTAGGCGCGGTTAAAGCGGGAAATGCAGATGGCAGTATTCCAGCGTGGACTGGCGGTATTACTGCTGCTCCTTCTGGTTATACCGTGGGTGACCATCATCCTGATCCATATCCAGATGATAAAGTGCTATTTGAAATTACGGCTCAAAACTACAAAGAGTACTCAGAATTTTTATCAGAAGGTCAGAAGAAGTTATTTGAAGCGTACCCTGAAACGTTCCGCATGCCGGTTTACCCAACACGCCGTTCTGCGTCAAATCCACAAGCGATTTATGATGCTACTAAGGTAAACGCGACACGCGCCGAACTGCTAGATGACGGTAATGGTATTAAAGGCGCAGTTTTGGGTATTCCTTTCCCAATTCCTCAAAACGGTCTCGAGGCAATTTGGAACCACATTCTTCGCTATCGTGGCGAAGCGGTTCAGCGCAACGGTGGCCAAGCGGCTGTAACTACCGGCGGTGACTACAATGTTATTGGTTTTGACGAGCAGTTATTAATAAAGTACGCAGAAGAAGATGCTACGCCAGAGAAGCTAACAGAAGACAATATTTTGTTTATGTTTAAGCAAAAGGTGACTAAGCCAGCTCGCTTAGCGGGGACTGCGCTACTTGTTCATGAAACAGTAGATCAGGTAAAAGAGCCGCGTAAAGCATGGACTTATAACACCGGTCAGCGTCGTGTGCGTCTTGCTCCAAATATCGCGTATGACACACCAGGAACTGCAGCAGACGGTCTTCGTACTACCGATGACTTCGATATGTTTAACGGTTCTCCAAACCGTTACGACTGGAAACTTGTTGGCAAGCAGGAAATGTTTGTTGCCTACAACAACTATGCACTTCATTCAGACAATGCCTCATATGAGGATATTTTGAAGCCAAATCACGTTAATCCAGAATTAACACGCTGGGAAAAGCACCGTGTTTGGGTAGTTGAAGCGACGCTAAAAGAAGGGTTCCGTCATATTTATCAAAAACGCGTATTCTTCATCGATGAAGATAGCTGGCAAATTCAAGTTGCTGATATGTATGATAATCGTGGCGAACTGTACCGCGTTGGTGTAGCTTATGGTGTGAACTATTACGAAGTACCAACACAATGGTCGACGCTTGACGCGTATTACGACTTAAACTCTCGACGTTACCTAGCTATTGGCTTAGACAACGAAGAAGAGATGTATGACTTCACCGTACGCCCTCGAGATGTGGAATTCACGCCTCAAGCGTTACGACGAGAAGGTATGCGCTAATCGCCTTACACAACAAACGGTTGGCAAATGCCAACCGTTTTTGTATACAGACAATTATAAATAGGGGGAATGGTTAATTATGAAAAAAACCATTGCAGCGTGCATTGCCGCCACTTTCGCAGTTAATTACTCTTCAACTGCACTCGCCGAAGAAGCATTCATGGCACCATTGGTTGAGCAATCGGTTCTTTTGGACATAGACGCTGATTCATTTGTCGTTATTGTCGGTGAACGCGGTCACGTTTTATTATCGGAAGATGGCAAGAGTTTTCATCAGAAACTCGTGCCTACTCAATCAACGCTTACTGCAACGACTGTTGTAGGTGAGAACATTTGGGCAGTAGGTCACGACGCTGTCATTCTTCATTCTTCAGACAAGGGCGAAACTTGGGAAATTCAAAATTATCAACCCGACCTTCAACGCCCGTTTTTAGATGTATTATTTTTTGACGAGAAGCAAGGCATAGCGACTGGTGCTTATGGCCTGTTTTATCGAACGCTTGACGGTGGTAAAACGTGGTCAGCAGAACGCCACGCCAGTCTTCTTGATCCAATGGACCAAGAATACCTTGAAGAAATTCGCAAGGAAGACGAAGATTTTTATCAACAAGAGTTAGAGTCTATTTTGCCGCACTTAAATCGCGTGACTCTTGACGGAGATACGCTTTACATGGCTGGTGAAGCGGGTTTGTTAGCAAAAAGCACCGACATGGGCGAGTCTTGGGAGCGTTATTACGTCGACTATACTGGGTCATTTTTTGATATCAAACCGTTAGATGAAAATACGGTGTTAGCGGTAGGACTTCGCGGTAACATTTTCGTGAACAGAAACCAAGCGGAATGGGAATACGTTCAAACCTGTTCAACCAGCACACTTAACTCAATTCTCGTTGGCTCAGAGTCAAAGGTCTATGCGTTAGGCAACAACGGTATGATGGTAAGCGCACAGCGTCCACTTCCTACCAGTATGCGGGACCCTTATGCCAATCCATCAGACTGCGAAGCTGATGAAGGCATCAAGGTATCACAGATAAAAGATAAAGCAGCGCTTTTAAATGCTACACAGTTCAATGGTACAAGCATTGCTGTTTCCGCGAATGGCATTAAAACGTTGAGTTTAAAATAGGGCAGTATAAAAACAATGACCCATTTTCTAGAAAAATTAGTGTTTGGAAACCGTAAAATTGTGGTAGCGCTTTTCGCTATTGCAACGGTATTTCTAGGTTATCAAGCCTCACAGATGCGCTTGGACGCAGGTTTTGAAAAAAATATTCCGCTTAATCACGAATACATGAAAACCTATATTGAGCACCGCCAAGATTTTGGTGGGGCCAACAACATATTAGTTTCTGTCTGTGATAAGAACGACAATATTTACAATCAGAATTTCTTCGATACGTTGAAAAATGTTCACGACCAGCTTTTCTTTATTAATGGCGTGAACCGTTCATTAGTTATCTCACTTTTCTCCCCATCAACGCGCTTTACAGAAATTGTTGAAGGCGGCTTTGCTGGCGGCCCAGTCATCCCAGCAGACTTTAACTCGTCTAGCCCTGAAGCGCTGGAATTAGTTGCTGCAAATGTAGAAAAGGCAAACATTGTAGGTCGACAAGTTTCTAGTGATTACAGCTGTGCTATGGTAACCGCACAGTTGCTAGATATTGACCCACAAACTGGTGAGCCGCTTAACACACTCGCTCTGGCAGCAGAACTAGAAGAGCAGCTTCGTGGCCAGTATGAAAACGAAAATACCTCTATTCATATTATCGGTTTTGCAAAAATGATTGGTGATGTGGCTGATGGTGCTAAGGACGTACTGTTATTTTTTGCCATTGCCATCGCGATCACTGCGGTAATGGTGTACTTCTTCTCACGTAGCATCATGCTTACTGTATTGCCATTGGTTTGCTCAATTATTGCTGTTATCTGGCAGCTTGGACTTTTGACCTCAATCGGCTTTGGCATGGACCCTATGTCAATTCTAGTACCATTTTTGGTGTTCGCGATTGGTGTTAGTCACGGTGTGCAAATGATTAACGCTGTAGAAAAACAGGCGGTAACGGGTATTGGCGCAAAACGGGCTTCGATGGCAGCATTTAGAAACCTATTGGTACCAGGCGGTATTGCCTTGTTATCAGATACTGTAGGTTTCATGACGTTGCTGGTTATCGATATCGGCATTATTCGCGAGTTGGCCATTACAGCAAGTATGGGTGTTGCAGTAATTATTCTTACCAACCTATTGCTGCTTCCTGTCCTTATGAGCTTCTTAAAGCTTGACCAGAAATATGTTGAAAAATTTGCGGGTAAGGAAAATACTAACTCTCGGTTCTGGGAAGTTATTGCTGCATGTTCGCGTAAAAAGCCAGCAGCATTAATCTTAACCGTTACCGCTATTTTATTTGTACTTGGGCATTTCCAGGCTCAGAACATGAAAATAGGGGACTTGCACGCAGGGGCTCCGGCCTTGCATGAGACATCACGCTATAACCAGGATACCTTCTTAATTACCGATAAATATGAGGTTACGGTAGACTACATTTCTATTCTGGTAGAAACCACGCCAGAAGCCTGTACATCGCACAGCGTGATGAAAGCCATGGACGATTTCCAATGGAAAATGGAAAACGTACAAGGGGTTCAATCGGCGGTCTCATTAGCATCTGTAGCAAAAATCGTGAACGCAGGTTACAACGAGGGCAATGTCAAGTGGCAGGTGCTTCCTCGTAATCAACAAACGTTAGTTCAAGCTATTTCCCGCGTACCTACGTCATCTGGTTTACTTAATGGTGATTGTTCTGTTATGCCGATTATCCTGTTCATGGAAGACCATAAAGCAGAAACCATATCTCGGGTTGTCGATGCAGTTAAAGCATATCGCGATGAGTATCAAACCGATGATATGAAATTCAGCCTTGCCTCAGGACCGGTTGGCGTAATGGCCGCAACTAACGAAGCGGTTAGTGCAGCACAAGATCCTATGATGCTATATGTGTTTGGTGCTGTAATTGCGCTGTGTCTAATAAGCTTCCGCTCCGTTCGTGCCACGTTAGTCGTTGTAATACCACTATATGTAGTGTCTGTATTAGCTCAAGCGCTAATGACATACCTTCAAATAGGTCTCACCGTTTCTACGTTACCGGTTATCGCACTTGGCGTGGGTATCGGTGTGGACTATGGTATTTATATCCTTTCTACCAAGAGCTCAATGCTGAAGAAAGGCGCCACCGTTCAGGAAGCGTATTTCGCAGCCCTGAAAGAACGTGGAAGTGCTGTGCTATTTACCGGCATTACGTTGGCAATAGGCGTAAGTACCTGGGTTTTCTCTTCGCTTAAGTTCCAGATGGATATGGGTATATTGCTAACGTTTATGTTCGTTGTGAACATGCTCGGTGCAATAATTGTACTGCCTGCCTTAGCTAGGTTCCTGTGGTGGAATAAGAATGACCCTGATGCATAAATTATTTTTGCATAGCTACGCATAAAAAAGGGCCTTTTGGCCCTTTTTTTTGGGTGTTTTCTGCATAGTTATCTATGCTGTTAATATAAGGTTAAAAATGGGCTTTCATTAGCGTCATTTATTAGAGAAAATAGTTAGGTACTCGGCACTTATACCAAATTCAATTGGTATTATGACATTCAAAAAAGGTTAACAAATGACAGTCACCTCACAGCGACACTCAGTACTGCTAGACAATGTATTTGCACTTATTGACAAAAAAGTAGATACCAAGCAGAAGTCTCTTGTGCAGCAATTCGGACGTCTGTTGTATAAAAACATATCAAGCGATGACTTAGAAAATCGCAACGACAGCGACCTTTATGGTGCAACACTCAGTTTATGGAATGGTTTGGCAAAGTTTGAACACGCGTCGCCATATATACGTGTATTTAATCCGGAAATTGCTAAACACGGGTGGCACTCTAGCCACACCATCGTAGAAATTATCGTATCAGATATGCCGTTTTTGGTTGACTCTGTTCGAATGCTGCTTAACCGGTTAAACATTACCGCACATCTCTTTCTTCATAGCCCGATTGGCATCAAACGAGACAGTGGAAACAAAGTTGAAGCGTTTGCCGAGCCTGGCCAGAGCCTTGAAGGCGCTAAAAAAGAGACTGTCATCTTTATTGAAGTCGATACTCAGACATCAAAAAAGGATATCGACGCGTTAACCAAAGAGCTTTTCTCAGTTGTTGACGAAGTATCTTTGGCGGTTAAAGACTGGCAAGATATGACGAATACTTTGCAAGACGTCATCAAAAACAACGCTAAGTATAACTGGCCAGTGTCTACAGACGCTAAGAAACAGACGAAGGCGTACTTGGAATGGTTGGGCGATCATAACTTTACTATGATGGGATATCGTTATTACGATGTTAAAGCCATCGAGGGCGACCATAGATGGATCCCAAGAAACGATACTAGCTTAGGTCTTCTTAAAAACTCAGTAAACGACCGCGAGCGCTTATTATCACGCTTGCCTGCGTCGGCAAGGGCTGAAGCATTAAGTAAAAATCCGTTAATTCTAACTAAGACCAACTCACGAGCACGGGTACATCGCCCAGCATATATGGATTATGTCGGTGTAAAAGTCTTCAATAAAGACGGCCAAGTTGTTGGCGAGCATCGCTTCTTAGGTTTGTATTCAGCATCGTTTTATAACAATAGCGTTACCCAACTGCCGATTTTGCGCGAAAAGATTAAGCGTATCTGTGAGTTATCCGGTTTTGAGCCTGGCACACACGCCTATAAAGCGTTCGCTAATATTATAGAAACCTATCCACGCGACGAATTGTTACAAACGCCAGCGGAAGAACTTGCGCAAATTGTAATGGGTATTTTCCAAATGCAAGAGCGCGGTATTTCACGTTTGTTTATCCGCAAAGACACATTTGGTCGTTTCTTTTCATGTATGGTCTTTGTACCGAGAGAGCGCTACAACACTCAACTGCGCAAAGAAACACAAGCGCTGCTTAAAGCGTCATTAGGTGCAACTGAAGAAGTGGAATTTACCACTTTCTTCTCAGAGTCGGTGTATGCCCGTACGCATTACATTGCAAGAGTCAACGACAACAACGCGGAATTCGATGTGAAGGAAATAGAGCAAAACATTATTGAGTTGACCAAAACCTGGAATGACAGACTCGCGTCAGCTATTTCAGCAGCGCACGGTGAAGCATCTGGTAAAGCCCTTGAGCGTAAGTACAACAATGCGTTTTCTCGTAGCTACATGGAGCATAACCTTCCATCAGCCGCGCTAGTTGATATCGGCAAGCTAGAGATGCTTGACGACAACCATACGTTGGACATGTTGTTCTACCGCCCTCAAGAAGAGGATGCTGACAGCCAAGTTGTTAAGCTGAAGCTTTTCCACCGCGCAGAACCTATTCATTTGTCTGACGTGTTACCCATGCTCGAGAACTTTGGGTTACGCGTAATCGACGAAAGCCCTTATAAAATAACGTGTTCAGAGGGAGAGCGTAACTGGGTGATGGATTTCACCATGTTGCACAAAAGTGGACAACACTTTGACATGGAAAACGCGCAAATTCTTTTCCAAGATGCCTTTGCAAAAGTATGGTACAAAACGCTAGAAGATGATGCGTTTAACCGCCTTATTCTAGGCGCAAATATGACGGGCCGAAAAGTTACAGTACTTCGCGCCTATGCTAAATATATGCGCCAAACAGGCAGTTCATTCAGTCGCGATTACATTGCGAATACCCTTTCTAATTACCCAGATATCGCGCGTTTACTTGTCGATTTCTTTGACCAACGCTTCAACCCTAAGAAGAAGCGTAATCAGAAAAAAGAAGACGCTATTTTAGAAGCGATTAAAGCGCAGCTAGATAACGTAAGTAATCTTGATGACGACCGTATTATCCGTCGTTACTTAGATATGATGTCGGCCACCTTGCGCACAAACTTCTATCAACCTGACGATGCGGGTAATGAGAAGTCTTATGTGTCATTTAAGATGATGCCTGAACTGATCCCTGAAATGCCGCTTCCGCTGCCTAAGTTTGAAATCTTTGTATACAGCCCTCGCGTTGAAGGTGTGCATCTACGAGGCGGTAAAGTTGCCCGTGGTGGCCTTCGCTGGTCTGACCGTCAAGAAGATTTCAGAACCGAAGTTTTAGGTCTGGTAAAAGCACAGCAGGTTAAAAACACAGTTATTGTCCCTGTTGGTGCGAAAGGTGGCTTTGTTTGTAAAAACTTGCCAGTAGGTGAAGGCCGTGCCGCTATACAGGCTGAAGGTCAAGCATGTTATCGCACTTTCATCACAAGCTTATTGGATATAACCGATAATATTGTAAACGGCGAAATAGTACCGCCTAAAGATGTTGTCCGCCTTGATGATGACGACCCGTATTTGGTTGTCGCAGCAGATAAAGGCACCGCAACCTTCTCAGATATTGCAAACGGTATTGCAGAAGAATTCGGCTTCTGGTTGGGCGATGCATTTGCCTCGGGTGGCAGCATAGGTTACGACCACAAGAAAATGGGTATAACCGCACGCGGTGGTTGGGAATCAGTTAAGCGTCACTTTAGAGAAATAGGTATCGATTGCCAGACTACCGATTTCACCGCTGTGGGCGTAGGCGATATGGCTGGTGACGTGTTTGGTAACGGTATGTTGTTATCAGAGCATACGCGACTAATCGCTGCGTTTAACCACTTACATATTTTCTTCGACCCAAGTCCAGATGCAGCTGCAAGTTATAAAGAACGCCAGCGTTTATTTGAAAACCCAAGCCTCAGCTGGGAAGACTACGACAGTAAATTGATTTCTAAAGGTGGTGGTGTATTCAGCCGTGCCTCTAAATCAATCAAGCTGACACCTGAAATGAAAAAGTGGTTGGGTACGCGTCAACTAACGATGACGCCTAACGAGCTTATTCACAACATTCTTAAAATGCCAGTTGATTTACTTTGGAATGGCGGCATCGGTACTTACATCAAAAGTAAGAAAGAATCTCACTCTGAAGTGGGCGATCGTGCGAACGATGACTTGCGCGTTAACGGCCGCGACGTACAGGCTAAAATTGTAGGTGAGGGCGGTAACTTAGGCTTAACCCAGTTAGGCCGTATTGAGTACGCCTCTAACGGTGGCCGAGTTAACACTGACTTCATCGATAACGTAGGCGGTGTAGACTGTTCTGATAACGAAGTTAACATTAAGATTTTGCTTAACAGCTTGGTCAATGATGGAGAGCTTACGCTTAAGCAGCGTAATAAGCTTCTATACGACATGACTGACGATGTTAGTACAATTGTTTTAAAAGACTGTTACCGTCAAACCCAGTCAATCTCTATTACTGAGTTAGCTGGTGTTAAGCAACTTAAAGAGCAGCTTCGCTTTATTCACGGCCTAGAACGAGAAGGGCAATTAAATCGTGAGTTAGAGTTCATACCGAGCGATGATGAGATCTCCGATCGCGTAGCAACCGACCAAGGACTAACTCGCCCTGAACTTAGCGTGTTAATTGCCTACGGTAAAATGGTGCTTAAAGATGCGCTCAATATTCCAGAAATCACTGACAATCCTTACCATGGTAAGCTGTTAGTTGAAGCGTTCCCGAAGGTACTTCGCGAGAAATTTGCAGCACACATGCAGCAGCACCCGCTTAGAAGCGAAATAATCGCCACAAAATTAACCAATAACATGGTTAACGATATGGGCCTTAACTTCGTGTTCAGAATGCAGGAAGAAACCGGTGCAAGTGTAAGCGAAATTGCTGACGCCTACGCGATTGTGCACGGCATCTTCAACATGGATACGCTGTGGGAGCGTATAGAGGAATTAGACAACGTTATCCCAGCTAAGCTTCAGCTTAAAATGTTGGATGAAGCACGCAGAATTATGCGTCGCGCTTCACGTTGGTATATTCGCCACGGCAATAAAGCGCAATCCATTGAAGAAGCCATTGCTAGCTACCGCGGTACATTCGATAAACTGTCGAAAAACTTACAGCATTATTTGGTTGAAAGTGAATATGCGCAGTTAGAAGCGGCAACGCAGAAGTATATCGATAAAGGTGTACCTCAAGATATTGCATATCAAGTTGCGAGTTTCTCAAACATGTTCTCTAGCTTCGACTTGGCACAAATCGTTGAAGCCGACAAACACGATACCGATGTTGTCGCTAAGCTTTACTATCAATTAGGTTATCGCTTAGAGCTTCACTGGTTCTTGGACCAAATCAACAATCAAGCAGTGAGCAACCATTGGCAAGCGTTGGCGCGAGCTTCATATCGCGAAGAACTGGATTGGCAGCAGCGTTCAATCGCAGCGAACCTGTTATCTTCTCGTGAAGACGTCGGTGATGCCGACCAAATTCTAGATGAGTGGATTGAAAGTAATCAGGTACTTCTTAAACGCTGGTATCACATGATGTCAGAGTTTAAGACCAGTACTACACATGAATTTGCGAAATTTTCTGTCGCTTTACGTGAATTGATGCTTTTAAGCGTGAAGTCTAACCATTAGAATACACGCACCTTAATATTTTAAGCCCTGTTAATCAGGGCTTTTTATTGGCCGGTTGAACATTATTGTATAGTTTCACAGCATTTTCATCGAATATGAGACCTGTGCAAACCCTCATACAGTAACGTTCTTTAGGCCCTTAATAAGCGAGCGTTTAAAACAACCATGCAATCTCTAGTGCAAAAACTTTTACTTCAGTGCGAGCCTGAAAAAAGTCACGATTTCACCATTAACTGGCTGAACAAGACCCAACATACCCCGCTGAAATGGATGTACAGCACACCAACAATCAAAAAGCCCGTTACCGTTGCAGGTATGACCTTTGACAACCCTGTAGGTTTGGCGGCAGGCTTAGATAAAAATGGCGATTGTATCGATGCATTTTCGAGCATGGGATTTGGTTTTGTTGAAATTGGAACGGTTACGCCTCGTCCTCAACCAGGAAACCCAAAACCTCGCTTATTCAGAATTCCTGAAAAGCACGCCATTATTAACCGCATGGGATTTAATAACAAAGGCGTGGATCATCTAGTAGAGCAGGTAAAGCAAGCACAATTTAAGGGTCCTATTGGCATAAACATCGGTAAGAATAAAGATACTGAAGAGGCCAATGCCCTTGACGACTATCTTATCTGCCTGAATAGGGTTTACCCCTATGCAAGCTATGTCACTATCAATATTTCATCACCCAACACGCCGGGGCTTAGAAACCTGCAGTACGGTGAAGCGCTTGACAAATTACTAATAGGCTTAAAAGCCGCCCAAGAAACGCTCACACAAACCCACGGTAAGTATGTGCCACTATTCATTAAAATAGCGCCTGACCTAAGTGATGTTGAAATCGAAAGCATTGCGGCTTCGTTGCTCAACAGTAAAATGGATGGTGTGATAGCAACGAATACAACGCTTTCACGAGACGCTGTTGCGGGGTTAAAACATGCTGATGAGATGGGCGGCTTGAGCGGTTCTGTGATGACAGATATGAGCCTAGAAGTAACCCGTAAATTAAATAGGGCACTTGACCGCGCTATACCGATTATCGGCGTAGGGGGCATTGACTCTCCTGAGACAGCACAAGCGCGCTTAGATGCAGGCGCTTCGCTAGTACAGGTCTACTCAGCTTTTATTTATCAAGGCCCATCACTCGTTAAACGCATCGTAAACGCGTTATAATACAGCCGAAACAAAGTACACCCTAAACCAATCTCTCGTGTACGTGCTTTAAGTTAAGCACGTACATCAAAAACAGGTACATGAATGAATACTATTCTGGTTACGACCAGTCGCGGTCTTGACGAACTATTGAAACAAGAAGTGCTAAGCCTTTGCCCTGATGCACAAATAAAGCAGGGCCCTGGCACTATTCAGTTTGAAGGCTCAAAAGAAGATGCGTATAAACTTTGCCTTTGGTCTCGCTTAGCTAACCGCGTAATTTGGGTGCTAGCATCCGGCAAAGCAGGCGATGCGGATGCGCTGTATAACACGGCAATGGGCATCGACTGGCAGATGCAGATGGATTCACGTCATACCTTATCTGTACAGTTTATCGGCACCAACTTTGGCATCAAAAACACCCAGTTTGGTGCAGTTCGCGTTAAGGACGCCATTGTAGATTCATTCGTAGAGCAAGGTTTACCTCGCCCTTCAGTTGAGCGCAAAAGCCCTGATATTTCTGTATATGCCAGGTTGCACCGTGACAATGTGATTTTGGGTATCGACCTAGCTGGAGCAAGTTTACACCAGCGCGCGTATCGACAAGAAACCGGTGACGCCCCGCTAAAAGAGCATATCGCCAGCGCAATGCTTATGCGCAGTGGTTGGGCAGAGAATACCGAAGCGCCATTGGTAGATTTAATGTGTGGTTCAGGCACTATTGCAATTGAAGCTGCCTTTATTGCGCGTAATATTGCGCCGGGTATAAAGCGTTCATACTGGGGCTTTACTAAATGGCTTGGCCATGAAGCTAAGATTTGGGAAGAGCTGGTAGAGCATGCCATATCTGTTCAAAAACCCAGTTGTGGCGGTATTTATGCGGGCGATTTCAGTCGTAAAATGGTGGCGATTGCAAAAGCGAACGCTGACTTTGCTGGTGTGTTTAACGATATTTCGTTTTCTCAGCAAGATGCTACCAAGTCCTCGCCGCCAGTTAGTACTCCTGGCTATGTGGTTTCCAACCCGCCATACGGAGAGCGTTTAGGTGAACTCACTTCGTTAATCCCGCTATTTAGCGATTGGGGTAAGCGCTTCAAAGAAGCATGGAAAGGCTGGTACGTGTCGCTTTTAAGTAGTAACCGTGACTTGCTACGTGTATTAAAGCTTCGTGCCACCAAAGACTATGCCATGAATAACGGTAAGTTAGAGTGCCGTTTAGCTAACTATGTGCTTGATGAACAAAACACGGTTCAGTTTAGTGAAGACGCCGGCAACCATGAGTTTGCGAATCGTTTGAAGAAAAACCTTAAACGCATGAAAGGCTGGATCAAAAGTGCAAACACAAACTGCTACCGTATTTACGACGCTGATTTACCCGATTACAACGTGGCGGTAGATAGGTATGGCGATTGGCTGGTCGTTCAAGAGTACGCGCCACCAAAAACCGTATCAGAAGATAAAGCCCGTAAACGTCTGCAAGAGGTGTTACTACACTTACCAGCAGTTACTGGAGTCTCACCTAAGCACGTTGCGCTTAAAGTGCGTAGCCAGCAAAAAGGGACTAAGCAATACGAAAAAATTAATCAGTCTGGCGACATGATGGAAGTGTTCGAAAACGACGCTCGCTTTTTGGTAAACCTGACAGATTACTTGGACACGGGCCTTTTCTTAGACCACCGTAATACCCGTCAAAAAGTAAAAACCTTGTCAAAAGACAAAGACGTGTTGAATTTGTTTTCATATACAGGAAGTGTGTCTGTCTTCGCTGCTATGGGCGGTGCGAAATCTGTTACCACCGTGGATATGTCTAACACCTATTTAGAATGGGCAAAGAAAAACGTAGCACTGAATAAACTAACAGGCCCTCACGCCTTTATTCAAGCCGACTGCACCACATGGTTAGGGACGCACAAAGGTAAATATGACCTAATTTTCATCGACCCACCGTCGTTTTCAAATTCGAAACGTATGCAGAATACGTGGGACGTACAGCGCGACCATGTAAAAATGCTTACCGACGCAAAAGCCTGCTTAAAAGAGCAGGGGACTATTATCTTCTCTAACAATAAACGTGGTTTTAAGTTAGACGAGTCAGCCATCAATGACCTTGGCTTGAACATTGAAAATATCACCCACGAAACCATACCCGAAGATTTTGCGCGTAAGGGTAAAATACACCAGTGCTGGATTCTACGTTCATGAAAATAATCTTCTACACGGGCCCGCAATGCAGCCTCTGTGATTTAGCCGATGTTGAACTGCAGCAAACGTCTATGTTTTCATCGCTTATTATTGAAAAAGTTAACATTCGTACAAGTACCGAGCTTTATCACTTGTATGGCGCTCGTATTCCAGTTTTGAAGCGGGCCGATAATGAAAAAGAAATTGGATGGCCCTTTAGTGCCGCCGATTTAGAGGAGTTTCTTCAGTGAGCATTTTGCAGTTAAAAAACATCACTGTTATTTATGGAAATCCGCCGCTTTTAGACGGCGTTGAGCTGGTTGTTCAGCCTAAAGAGCGAGTATGTTTGGTAGGTCGCAACGGAAGCGGCAAATCCACTCTTATGAAAGTTATCGCAGGCGATATTATTGCCGACGATGGCCAGCGTATTATTGAGAACAATACTGTAATCGCGCGTTTAGAGCAGGACCCACCGCAAACCACAGATGTAACACTGTTTGATTACGTTGCAGAAGGCTTATCTGATGTAGGTGAAACGCTAAAAGCCTATTTTCATCAAACGCGCATTGTGGGTGAAGACCCTAGTGAAGCTAATTTAAATAAACTTCAACGACTACAAGAACAATTAGAGGCCAGAGACGCTTGGCAGTTCGAGCAGCAGATTGAGCAAACGCTTACCATGCTAAAGCTTGACCCTGAAATATCGTTATCAACATTATCTGGTGGCTGGCGTAGAAAAGCCGCTTTAGCGCGCGCGTTAGTGCGGCAACCAGATTTATTGCTGTTAGACGAACCTACTAACCACCTTGATATTGAGATGATCCGCTGGCTTGAGTCAAGCTTAAGCAACTATCAAGGTGCTATTGTGTTCGTCAGCCATGACCGTGCTTTTATCCGCGCCATGGCCACACGTATTATTGATCTTGATCGCGGCTCTGTAACTAGCTACCCGGGTAATTACGAAACCTATCTTGAGAAAAAGCAGCACGATTTAGAAGTTGAAGCGTCGCAAAATGCTGAATTCGATAAAAAGCTAGCACAAGAAGAGGTATGGATTCGACAAGGTATCAAAGCTCGTCGCACCCGTAACGAGGGACGAGTAAGAGCGCTGAAAAAACTACGGGAAGAGCGCAAAGCACGTCGCGCAGTGCAGGGCAATGCTGTGGTTAACCAACACCAAGGCGCGCGCTCTGGCAAAATGGTGTTTGAGGTAAAAGATTTAAGCTATAGCATTGAAGGTAAGCCAATCGTTAAAGGCTTAAACTTAAATGTATTGCGAGGCGACAAGCTTGCACTTATTGGCCCTAACGGTAGTGGTAAAAGTACGCTTATCAAGCTTCTTTTAGGAGAGCTGCATCCGGACAGCGGGAATTGCAAACAAGGCACTAATTTAGAAGTCGCTTATTTCGATCAACATCGACACGGATTAGATTTAGAAAAGACCGTTATTGATGCGGTTGGCGATGGTAAACGCGACCTTATGGTGAACGGCCACCCGCGCCACGTTATCAGTTACCTGCAAGACTATCTATTTACGCCTGAACGCGTTAATGCGCCGGTGAAGTCACTATCAGGTGGTGAAAAAAACCGCTTAATGCTTGCCAAGCTCATGCTAAAACCAAGCAACGTTTTGGTTCTCGATGAGCCAACCAATGACTTAGACGTTGAAACATTAGAAATGCTTGAGACCTTACTCAACGAGTATACTGGCACCGTGCTTTTAGTGAGCCACGACAGGGAATTCGTTGATAACGTTGCCAACAGCAGCGTAGTTTTTGAAGGTAATGGCCTGCTTCGCGAATTTATTGGGGGTTTCACTGACGTAGAAAACTGGTATAAAGAGCAACAGGAAAAACGTCAGCAAATCGAAAAGGAAGAGAAAGCCAAGGTAAAGAATGAAACTAATTCAGCTTCAGACAGTCCTAGTGCTAAGTCTTCTCCCCGTAAGACGAAAAAGTTATCATACAAAGACCAGCGTGAACTTGAGTCCTTACCGAAAGAACTAGAAACACTTGAGGAAGAACTTGAGGCTATGCAAGAGAAAGTTAACGATCCAGACTTTTTCAAACAAGACAGTGACACTACTGCCAAGGCATTAGCCGAATTGGCAGATAAAGAAGAATTACTTTCCCAGAAATATGCGCGCTGGGATGAACTAGAAAGTATGCTGGAAGATAATCAGCAGTAAATAGGATTTTAAATGAAACGAACTCAGCTTGCCGCCGCCGTTCTGTTGGCAACAGGAAGTGTTTCGGCATTTGCCGCGACCTATTCAGTGACACCTCTTCCTTTGCAGGATACCGCTAGAAACAATTTTGCTCGTTCAATTGATAATTCAGGCAAAATGCTGTCTGTAGTGCAACTTGAATATAACCCACCTATAGATGTGGAGCAGTTAGAAGAAGATACCACTTTCTTCGATGTTAACGGTGAAGATTTAGAAAACGAAGATGATGCACGTCAAGGTGTATTCACCGATGCAGATTACTCAACAATTGTTAACTATCTGCTTTCTAACACCAATGCAGTCACTGGTCAAAAGCTTGCACCGTTTAGAACTTATATCACCGACACCCAAGATATTTCTTTGGTTCCGGGCTTAGACGAAGTTACTGAAAAGTTTGATGATTATACGCGTTCTGTAGAAGCAATAGGCAGAGATAGTCTGAATGGAAATTTCATAGTAGGTGATTCATCTGGGTTGGTGATATTAGCCCCTTACGAGAATGAAGATGGCGATACCATCAATTATACCTACCCTGAATCAGCGCCGCAGGGCTTTGTTCAGACCTCCGGTGCGACTAAAGCGTTGCCAGCAGTAGACACGACAGCGGGCGGTTTCTCGTCAGCCCGGGCAATCAACTCGAACCTGCAAGTTGCGGGCTTCAGTACAGTAAGTTTCCAAGATGATGTCGATGAGGCAATTGAAACCTGTGCCGACGCAGAGCTTCGTGGAGACCAATCTGAAGGACGTTGTCTTTTTACCGTTTATAATGGTGACTTTTCGGTACCGCGCATCTCTAGCTACTACTTGAATACATCCACAAACTATTTGCCCGGTTTCGTTTTATTGTCTGAGGTTAATGCCACGATTTGGCAAATTGACGTCAATGGTGATGTGATTAGTACAGATACGTATCCGCTGTTATTTGAGCCAGATGAAGATGACTCAGCACACTATTTCACCTACGCATATGACATCAATAGTCAGGGTATTGCCGTTGGAGAGGGTCTAACAGGTGATCGTATTACGATTACTCGCCCTAACCAGTCTGGATTAACAGAAAGCGAGCGTGTTGCCACAGTATTTAGAGACGGCGAAACTATTGAACTCCTCCCTCGAGAGGAAAATATTATCAGCCAAGCCATTGCTATTAATGATGAAAACTGGGTAACAGGTGCAGTGCTTCGTTCGCAAAGCGATATTGCACGTTCACGCCTCTTTGTTTACAACCTAGATACCCAAGAACAGAAATATCCCGATGGGTTCTTCGTCAGTGCGGGTGTGACTGCAAACGCTATCAACAATAACAATATTGTGGTGGGCAAGGCGGATGTTGATGCAACAAGCGACACCCTACGCGAAACTGCAGCGTTTATGTACAACATCGATACAGAAGAGTTCTTAGACCTCAATGATCTAGTGTCTTGTGACAATACTTATGAATTGATTGAAGCCGTTGATATCAATGATGATAACGAAATTATCGCCAATGCGCGTATTAAAACAAACAGTAAATACGTAACTGGCGTTGACATTATTAACTCAAGCGGTGAAACACAATTAGTTGACTCTATTGTAGCGGTTAAGCTTACGCCATTGGCTAATGGCTCTGTCGATGATTGTGAAGTGCCTGAAGATGAACAACCGTTTGAGCGCAGCGGTGCATCGACAGGTTGGCTCGCATTTTTCGGTTTATTTGCTGCTGCCTTTGTACGTAGACGTTTTAGGAAACAATAGAACGCTATAGTCGATTTTTAGACCGCCTTAGAAAGCCACATTCGTGTGGCTTTTTTTATGCCAAAAAAATGAAAAAACAGACATATTTATGCATAAAAAATGTAACATAAATTTCATCGAAACTTCATTTATTTAAAGTTTGTCAAGCGTTTTAATTTTATATTTTTCTTGAACCATTTTATTAATTGCACTATCAAAGTAGTGTACGCAATTAATTTTCCGGCACTATCAACCGATATGATGTAGAGCGCTCGTGAAAATGATTTGTTGTACATTCAACAAACAAAAGAGGCTAATCAATGAAAAGACAAAAAAGAGATAAAATGACTCGCGCCCATTCTAAAGGCTATCAAGCTGGTATCAGCGGTCGTTCAAAGGAAAATTGTCCATTTCAGCAAAACGATGCACGTTCACAGTGGTTAGGTGGATGGCGTGAGGCAGTAGAAGATAGACACTTAGGTTTAAGTGTTAAATAACACTTCTCTTTTATGAACTGATTATGCAAAAAGGAAAGCCCCTGAAAAGGGGCTTTTTTTGTTCTATCGCTTGTTACTCAACGTCGATTAAACAGCGATTAAAAATTCGATGTATCTTGAAACAAGCCCACTTTCAAATCTTTCGCTACATAAATCTCGCGACCATCAACTTCTACCGAGCCATCTGCCATACCCATGAAGAGTTTTCGCTTGATGACGCGCTTCATAGTGATTTTGTAAGTGACCTTTTTGGCTGTAGGGAGTATTTGGCCGGTAAACTTAACTTCACCCACACCAAGCGCACGACCTTTTCCAGGGCCGCCGCTCCAACCAAGGAAGAAACCAACAAGCTGCCACATTGCATCTAGGCCGAGACAGCCCGGCATAACAGGGTCACCTGGAAAGTGGCAGTCAAAAAACCATAAATCTGGCGTAATATCTAATTCAGCAACAATTTCGCCTTTCCCATGTTCGCCGCCATCGTCAGTAATTGAAACTACGCGGTCCATCATCAGCATATTAGGGGCTGGTAGTTGACTGTTGCCCGGACCAAACATTTCACCGCGGCTACACGCCAATAAATCTTCTTTGTTAAAACTACTTTTCTTCTCTGACATTCCCAACTCATTGTTGTTATTAAAGTGACGGTGTTAATTTAGCGAACACTTGTACGCCAAACAACTCTGAACAGTCATTTTTCTGAAGAAAAACGCGTGCTAAGATACTCAAAGTTAATTTAACCCGTACGGATATCGCCCTACAAGTTCAATTTATAAACAGCGATTAAACTACGCTTCACAATATCGTATCTATGTGTGAAAACTATGACAGATAAAACAACAAAAAAAACCAGCAAGAAAAGCCCTGTAGATAGAGCAAAAGCAAACGCTGATAAACAAAGACGCTTTAGAGAGAGACAAAAAGACGCAGGAAAAAAATTAGTGAGAGGTTATGTTAGCCCAGAAGCAAAAGCCTGCTATGACGAAATCCGAGATAAAACAGGCTGGACCGACAGCGAAGCTATGTCTAATGCTATGCGACTTATGTATGCTGCCTACAAATGTGGCCAAATTAAGCTTTTAAATGAATGGCTTAGAAAAAATAACCGTTAAGCTGTTTTATTGACTTTGTTGTTTAACCACGCGCGGCTTGGACTATTTTGCATGGTATGACGCCTAACTATGCGCTGCGCTTCTTCAATGACATCATCGCGCTCTCGAAAGTCCCACAACCTTTTTGCAGTCATGCGGTTATTTTGAGCGATATCTATAATTGGTGCAATATAATCTCGGTCAATATTAAAGTCTAACATCTGTGCTTCTAATGGCGGTAGCAAATAGGGAGCATGAACCGCCGCATTAGGTAGACTCGCCAACTCAGGTACCCACTTCTTTATAAAGACACCCTCGGGGTCTAGCTTTTGTGACTGTGTTGCAGGGTTATAAAGGCGCACAGTGTGAATACCTGTCACGCTTGCCTGCATTTGTATTTGTGGATAATGGATACCGGGCTCAAAATCTAAAAATTGAGAGGCTAGATAGTGAGCCGCTTTTAACCAATGCACATTTAAATGATGGCATAAAAAACTGGTTACCATTGCTCGCATCCGAAAATTGATATAACCAGTCTGTTTTAATGCGCGCATGCATGCGTCTACCAACGGGTATCCAGTGCGGCCAGTCGACCAGCGATAAAAGCGTCGTTCAGCTTCAGGTCCATCTATGAAAGGAAATTTTTCGTATGCGCTATTCATAGGTCGCCACTCGATACTGGCTTCGCTTTCAAATTTTTGAATAAAGTGACAGTGCCAGTGCAGTCTCGATGTTAAGGCAGATAGGGCGCGACTCCACTGTTTGCGCTGTGATGTTGATAAAGCTTTCTTAGCTTGCTTTTCTAGCTGAACGCTTTGATAAACCTGCTTTATTGAGATATTTCCCCATGCGAGATAAGGGCTCAATCGCGAACATGCTCGACGTGCATATTCAGGCTTTGAGATATGCTGGTGATAGTACTGCCCACGATGGCTGAAGAAGTCTTTTAACACCTGCCAAGCACGTTTTTCACCGCCAGGTTGCATTGTAGCTATACCGGATGCTACTTCATTTTTGGTGTACTCAGACTTGTATACGTTACATTCAACTCCGTCAGAATAGTCTTTAGGTCGGTCGGATGGAAAGGGTTTTAATTCAGCTATTTCCTTAATAGATTTAGACGCTTTTTTAAGACTAGCATGGTTACGCCAATTAACCCATTTTGCAGCTTCTATATCAAAATCATAGGTGGCTGCTGCAAAATGACGCTCCCAGTTTTGCTGCCAATGCGCTCGATGGGGTAACCCACGTAATACTGCACCATACTGATATTCAGTAAATGAAATAGCTTTACTTTTCAGATATTTGGATATAACAATGTCACGGTTATGCGTAACCTCAAGACCTATCTCTTGGTAACTCCTAACTGCGCCAATGTTGTAATTTTGTGCAATGAGTTCAAGTGCTTCTATTACTTCACAGTGCAAGGTCAAAACATGTGTATAAGAGGGTAATTGGCTATTGATGTCATAAACACTTTGCTGCATAAATCGCCAATGACGGACATCCATATGCGGGTCGGCAATGAGCGAGGGCTCCCAGCAAAATAGTGGGAGTAACTTTTCACCCTTTTCTACAGCGCGATAAAAAGGTTCGTGATCACGTAAGCGAAGATCGCGCTTTAACCAAATAACCGTGACTGTCTCTTTTGAGTTATTTGAGTTAGCCTCTTTTAATTTATCTGGCACCATACCGTTAAGTAACTACAGCCATTTATTACGAAATTCGCTTTTTGGGTCGTAAATCTCAGTCTGCTTTTGCAGGTTAAATTGCCTATGCCCACGAGGATCACTCCCCACGCCAGCAAGATAAAGCCAATTTCCCCAGTTGCTACCTACATCGTAATCAACTAATTGGTGTTCAAACCATGCTGCACCGTAGCGCCAGTCTTGTCGAAGCTCGTGCACAAAGCAGCTGGCAACGAGTTGCCTGCCGCGGTTCGACATATATCCCGTTTCGGCAAGTTGTCGCATGCACGCATCCACAATAGGGTAGCCGGTTTTGCCTTCGCACCATTGCGTAAACGTCTCAGTGCAATGTGTAGTGGAAGGTGTTTTGCCCTGAATACCGCTAAAGCGAAACCACCTAGCACCATATTTACACTGTAGCCAGTGGAAAAACTCTCGCCACAGTAGTTCGAAATAAATCCAATAGGTGGAGTCATTTTTTTCAATGGTCTCTTCAAAGTGATGAACTTGCCTCATTACTTCTCGCGCAGAAAGTGAACCATTAGCTAACCAAGCTGATAATTTCGTACTATCCTTCCATGTATCTAGTGCATTACGGGTTTCTTTGTAGGATGACGCAGCACGCCAGTTGAATAAGTATGTGTGTAGGTGTGAAAGCGCTGCGGTTTCACCACCAATAAACGATGATTCTGATGGTTCAGGTAAATCGAGATCTAGCGTTAGTAAAAAAGATTTGTCTATCGTCGGTACAAAAGGAGAAGGTAAGCGCTCTATAGTGGGATTAACCGCGAGTGGTTTGCAGTGTTTCTCTACTTTTCTTCTAAACGGGCTAAAAACGTCGGGCATTTCTTCAATGCTAAAGGGAAATGTTTGTGCATCAAATAAACCAAATGTGGAGGTTTCGATAATAGTTAGTGAATCGAAGAAGCGTTTGACGGTGTTTAACTCTGCAGTCTCATCATATCCACAACATTGACTCACACCAAGATGGGTATATTGCCCGGACCTTAAAAGCTCAACCAAACATTCAGCGGCACTACCTTTTACGACAAGCAACTCATGTCCAAATTTTGCTAATTGTTGTTTTAAATCAACCAATGTTTGCAGCAAAAAGATGTGCCTGTGCTTGCCCATTGGAAAGAGACCAAGAGCGTTAGGGGTAAAGTTTTTATCATCCAAAATGTAAACGAATGTGACTTTGCTGACCTCTTTGCATAATGCAGCAATAGCGGCATTATCGTGAAGTCTTAGGTCATACCTGAACCAGAATAGGCCTCGTTGACAACTATTTTCAAATTGACCGTTAGAATGCTGATTTATCATACTAATTTAAGTGCTTTTTTTGATGATTACACGGATCCTGAAGCTGCTTAACTTCGTAACATTAGAGATACGAATAATATTTAAATTTGGCGCAACGCCTGAGGAAAAAAAGTGACCGTTCCTGTTAGTATCATGTGGTTCAGACAAGACCTACGCGTAAAAGACAATCCAGCATTAAATGCAGCTTGTGATATGGGAAAAATAGTACCCATTTATATTTATGATGATACAGCCCCTGACGGAAGAGTACCTGGAGGAGCCAGCAAGTGGTGGCTTCACCACTCTCTAGTGTCTCTTAATCAACGCCTCAATGGCCACTTACAAATTTTTAAAGGCGATCCAAAGAATATCATTCCAACGTTAATGGATTCCTTTGGTGCAAAAGCAATTTTTTGGAACCGATGCTACGAGCCTTGGCAAATTAATCGTGACAAAGCGATTAAGCAATCTTTAATTGACAACGATTATGAAGCCCATAGCTGTAACGGCAGCTTACTATGGGAGCCAATGAAAGTATTGAAAAAAGACGGTACACCGTATCGCGTATTTACTCCTTACTACAAGAACGGCTGTTTACAAGCAGAAGAGCCGCGATACCCTAAAGCCCCGCCAGCACGCATAACCTATGCAGATGTAGAAAGTGAAGGTGTTGATTTAGCATCGCTAGACTTACTGCCTACCATCAACTGGGACGAGACCATTTCAAAAGAATGGTCGCCAGGTGAAGACGGTGCTGCGGATAACCTCGCTGACTTTATCGAAAACTCTGCCCGCAAATATAAAGATGGACGAGATATCCCTTCGGCTAAAGGTACATCGCGTTTGTCGCCGCATTTACACTTTGGTGAAGTGTCTCCAAATCAAGTTTGGTATGCAATTAAAGACAAGTTTGGAAATAGTGAAGACAAAAGCATTGAAACCTACTTGAGTGAGTTAGGTTGGCGCGAGTTCAGCTATTATTTGCTGTTCCATTTTCCTACTTTGCCTAATAAGAACTTCAACGAAAAGTTCGATAAGTTTCCTTGGCACACAGATGCGAAAGCGCTTAAGGCGTGGCAAAAGGGAAATACAGGCATTCCTATCGTAGACGCTGGCATGCGCGAACTGTGGCAAACGGGCTACATGCACAATCGAGTTCGCATGATTGTGGGCTCGTTTTTAGTGAAAAATCTATTACTCAGTTGGCATGAAGGCGAGCGATGGTTTTGGGATACATTGTTGGATGCTGACCTTGCGAGTAACAGTGCAAGTTGGCAATGGGTCGCGGGTTCTGGCGCAGATGCTGCGCCTTACTTCAGAATATTTAACCCAATACTACAAGGTGAAAAGTTTGATAAAAAGGGCAACTATGTGCGTAAGTATTGTCCTGAATTGAACAAGCTGTCAGACAAGTATATCCATAAGCCATGGGAAGCCCCTTCGGCTATATTGAAAGATGCAGGTATAGAGCTTGGTAAGGAATACCCAAAACCTATTGTTGATTTAAAAGCATCGCGTCAACGCGCGCTTGACGCATTCCAAACATTAAAAGAGTAGGGTATGGCAGCACTTATTTTAGTTTTAGGCGATCAGCTCACCGAGACATTGCCAGCGATTGCTAACGCAGTAAAAAGCAAAGACACAATTTTGATGGCGGAAGTACGTGAAGAAGCCACCTACGTTAAGCACCACAAGAAGAAGATAGCGTTTTTGTTTAGCGCAATGCGCCATTTTGCTAAAGCGTTGCGAGACGACAATTTTAACGTTAACTATGTTCATTATAGCGACAAAAACAATCAGGGTGATTTGCTCGCTCAGGTAAAGCATGAACTTAACGGAAAAGATTTTGACGAAGTAAAAGTGACCATGCCTGGTGAGCACCGCGTACTCAAAAGCATGGAGCAATGGGAAAACGTGCTTGGCATACCCGTTAATATATGTGATGACAATCGCTTTTTATCCTCCCCACAAGAATTTACGGACTGGGCTGAAGGCAAGAAACAACTTCGAATGGAGTTTTTTTACCGTGAGATGCGTCGCAAACACAACGTGCTCATGGAAGGAAAAAATCCCATTGGCGGTAAGTGGAATTACGATGCCCAAAATCGTGAATCTATGCCAGAAACTCACAAAGTGCCAAAACACACCACATTCGACATTGACGCTATTACTTCAGATGTTATCGAGTTGGTAAAAAGCGAATTCAGCGATCATTTTGGCGATATCAATAACTTCCACTTTGCGGTAACTCGAAAAGACGCACTCAGCGTATTGAATACTTTTATAGAAGAAAGATTACCTAACTTTGGTCAGTATCAAGACGCCATGGTGGAAGGCAAGCCTTGGCTTTATCATTCGCATATCGCGTTTTATTTGAACTGTGGTTTATTGACGCCAAAAGAAGCCATTCATGCAGCAGAGCAAGCTTACCATGCAGGGCAAGTACCTCTTAATTCTGCTGAAGGGTTCATTCGCCAGATTCTGGGCTGGCGGGAGTATGTCAGAGGGTTCTACTGGCACTTTATGCCAAACCTAAAAACCGATAACTACTTCAATAACAGCCGCGCATTGCCTTCGTTTTTTTGGGACGCCCAGACGAATATGAACTGCATGCGCCAGTGTATTAAAGAAACGCAACAGAACGCTTATGCCCACCACATACAAAGATTGATGGTTATTGGTAATTTTAGTCTTTTAACTGAACTTAGTCCTGAGGAAGTGCAGGCATGGTACCTGTTAGTGTATGCCGACGCATATGAATGGGTTGAACTTCCTAATGTTGCGGGCATGATTTTGTATAGCGATGGAGGTAACCTAGCAAGTAAGCCCTACGTCGCAAGCGGAAGCTACATCAACAAGATGAGCAATTACTGCAAAAATTGCGGATACCAAGTTTCTAAAAAGACCGGACCAAAAGCGTGCCCGTTTAACTACTTGTACTGGCACTTTATTGACAAACACAAGGAAAAATTGAGCAATAATCACCGCATGGCCATGATCTATAAAACCTACGGGCGAATGAAAGAAGAAAATATCGAAACTATGAAGCAAGATGCCTCAACATTTCTGACTAAGCTAACGAAAAATGAAGAAGTCTGATTTACCAACCAAGATTTGTCCGGTTTGTCAGAGACCATTTACTTGGCGCAAAAAATGGGAAAAGAACTGGGAAAATGTACGTTATTGCTCAAAACGTTGCTCAGGAAATAAAACACCACTGAAAGCAAATGAAAGATAGTCGTATACGTTTTTTATCAAAGGTAACGCTTCTTTATGACGTGGCCAGGTTAATCATTTGTTTCTTACAGTACGTATAACGCATAGTGAACATACAAGGAGAGTGTTGTGGAAGCACCGATTACCGTAGATAGACTGCGTTTCATTTTATACAGTGTAAAAGAAAAGCTTTGGGTAAAACCTCTTGCCTTTTGTTTGCTCTCAATCTTTGCTGTATTCGTCGCGAAAGTAGCAGACGGGACTTCATTGGCTGAGCATATTCCTGAAATAAAACCCGAATCAGTTGAAACACTGCTTTCAATAATGGCTTCTAGCATGATGGTGATCGCCACGTTTTCTGCAGGTACCATGGTTAATGCTTATGCTTCGGCCAGTCAGTCGTCAACGCCGCGTTCTCTAAGCCTTATAATATCCGATGATGTATCACAAAATGCACTGTCAGTTTTCATAGGCGCATTTATCTATAGTGCTGTAGCGCTTACTGCAATGACTCAAGCTTTTTTCGATGAAGCCGGGCTTTTCATTTTATTTTGTCTAACCTGTCTGGCTTTTTCGATAGTTATTTTAACTTTTATCCGGTGGGTAGACAGCGTTGCACGATTAGGGCGCGTGGGGTCAACGCTATTAAAAGTGGAGCACGCCACGACTCGCGCAATTAAAAATAGAATAGATATGCCGTGCTTAGGCGCAGTACCGCAAGAGCAAATAAAAGAGCAGGGGACGCATGCCATTTATACTAAACAAGTGGGCTATATTCAGCTTATAGACATTGCCAAACTGCAATACTTAGCTGATAAAAACGATGGCTTCATCAATGTTGCCATGTTACCCGGTGAGTTTGTCTCACCAGAGCGTGCCATAGCATATTCGAATAAAAAGGTCGTATCAGATGAAATTGTTGACGCATTTACGATAGGTGAAGCCAGGTCCTTTGAGGCTGATCCTCGCTTTGGCTTTATCGTACTAGCCGAAATTGCATCTCGTGCATTATCGCCATCGGTTAATGACCATGGTACTGCAATAAATACCATTAGCAGCATTACACGCCTTATGTTGTTGTGGCACAAGCCTAAATCTGAAACCGAAAACTCGCAAAAAGATAGCGCTCAGCATGAGGAGTTTAAATATGACCGCATTTCATTGCCTGCGTTAAATGTGAATGATCTATTTGACGATGCGTACACCAGCATTGCCCGTGATGGTGCTGCTAATATTGAAGTTGCTATCCGAATACAAAAGTCACTAAAAACAATTAAAGCGTGCTTTAAAGATGAAGGTACAAGCATAGAAAGAGATTTTGTTGAGGCGGCGTCTAAGTTAGCGAAGCAAAGTTACGAACGTGCAAAGTTGGCATTGGATTACGAAGACGATATTAAGCGAATTGAGCGCGTTTATAATGATAACTAAACGTGTAAGTTATTACTGCCAAAATCACTGCTAAGAATGCTGTTAAAAATGCTTAAAGTAAGCAACTAGCCAGTCTATTATAATCTCTGCATACCACAAACCATATAATCTACGTAAATGACCGATCGAGTTTCTTTTTTTAGTTAATCAGATTTAATCTGATTAACTATAACTCAGAAAAACACAGCAACATTTTAAATAGCTAAAATCCATATTTAATAAATTAAAGCCTAGTATAAAAATACAAAGACTGAGT
Source organism: Alteromonas sp. ABH4_453 (assembly GCF_056160665.1). NCBI lineage: Bacteria > Pseudomonadati > Pseudomonadota > Gammaproteobacteria > Alteromonadales > Alteromonadaceae > Alteromonas > Alteromonas sp. ABH4_453. Next base: position 48,562 of record NZ_JBSWXP010000008.1, on the reverse strand, counting down.
CTTTCTGATTGTTATTTATACCCATAATTAATCAAAAAACTAACGTGACGCTACGTGAATAAAAATACATTTTGCGAGGTGTAGTACTACAGTTTTCACGTAGCGCACGATTTATAAATTCCATGTCCAAATCCACAAAGTTCATTGCGACTTTCAATAAAAACTACTGACACAATTGAAGCAAGTGCGGTAACGCCGAGGCACAAAAACAGCAGCCACGCATAAAAGTCTGTAAGTAATCACAGCCAACAAAGCATCCGAATAGAGTGACATCAGTGCCCTAATCTTCCGCATTCACAATTACGCATAATGTATATTATGTTAAATAGAGTATCAAAGTTGATGGTGAATGAGCCAGATGGAGCCTTGCAAGGTGTTTTACGCTATCCTTCCCGTAATATTTAGGTATTCGTAAGGTTTAATGACAATTAACACAGATAAATAATAGACTTAATCATGTTCCTAAAAATATGTATCAGGCTTTATTCTTCTATACTTTTAATAATGAACGCACAGCTAGTAATATTAATTAATAGCTCAATCAGCCAAAGGCTTAACGCTGATGATGTTAAATTAAGGAAACTAATTATTTCTAAGATGAGACGACTAGTTGTAAGGTTAAGGTTTTTCTAACATTGAGCGTTAAATGTAATAATTACGGCCGCGAAAACCCATTTATTAATTGCTCTTTATTTTAAATATCATCAATTGTTTATACTGCTTGCTAAATTAAACATTGAGCATGAAGACCGTTCGTTTTTTAAAGTTGGGTGGCGTGGATAGCACGTAGAATTAAAAATAATCGACGCGATATTTATTGAATTCATATCTTCGTAGACGTCGTTTATTCGGCAACCTACAGTATCGACTGTCTTATTATCGTCGTACCGTAGTCGCCATTAGATAGGCGCTCTATGAAAAGCATATAAAAAAAGCAAAGGTATGAACTACTAGGTTATCGCCTATTCCACTTTCCTAACGCTTACTTTTACCTTTAACTCGTTCGGTTTTAGAAAATGTGCGATTAACCAGCAAACATGTTGGAAGTAAATCATGTGAAGTACTTCTTTAATAAATTAGATCCTAGGGTGTTTTTTATCACTTTTCAGCTTATTTAATAGGCGTCGCTACGTGAAATCTGAGCGCGAATTCGGAGTGTCACCTTGCAGATTTCACGTAGCGCACGATTTAAATTGCACAAAGAAAGCACTATCTCAGCAGGCCACAAGCCTTATCGAGCGATATGGTTTGGAGTAATTACGAGATAGGCCAACAATTGACGGCATTGAAACACCTAAACTGTTTATATATACAGTGATATGATAGAGTAGCACTGTACTTGAGATTATAATAGTAAAGCGGTTTGTGGAGTGATGAATGGATTAGTTCGTACCTTCACGCATGATAATTACAGTTATCATGCGTGAATATTGTTAAATATCAATAGCTTATAATCTTCTGTAAAATCTAGCATAATAGTTACAATAGTGTCTTCAACAGGTTGCTCAATGCCCCTAAAAACTAATAGCTCATACTTGCTCACAAATCAATTAGTTAACAGGAACAGTGATAGCAGCTCACAGCCACAAGACTCAAGTAGCGCGACGGTTCCAGCTTTTGGTATCGAGTACTCTCGTGGTATGGAGCACACGTCAGGTTCTGACGACCTAGCAACAAGCCAATTTTCATCTTCTGATAAAAACGTTGAAAGCTATTATCAAGATATTTTTACCAAGCTTCCATACAACACACAACGGGCATACATTAGTGACTACAATGAGTTCGCAATTTTTTGTAAGCAAGCTGGATTAAGTGGCTTTAAGAATGACTTCGAACACAATGAGGTCTGCATTAAACAATATGTTGAAGTCTTGTGTCGTTCTCCCCTAGCCTATAGAACTATTAAGCGTCGGTTATCTGCCCTTAGTAAATTTTTAGGCGTGGCTAAATTGCCAAACCCAATTATTAGATCTGCGTATCTAAGAGACTTCATCCGTTTATCGCTTATAGAGAATAGAAAATTTCGCTTGTCTCACAAACAAGCGGTTCCGCTTACCATAGATATGCTTGAACAAATAAACAATGCAATTATTCCTGATTCTTTATTAGAGCTCCGCGACCTTGCAATCATTAACCTAATGTTTGATGCATTGCTTCGCGCTGATGAATTAGTTCGAGTTTGCATTGAGGATATATCTGCGCGTAATAACACACTGTTGGTCGTTTCTTCGAAAAGCGACCAGTCTGGTCAAGGTCAATATCGCTATGTTTCTTCCAGTACTATATCTATGGTTCAAGAGTATATTAACGAAGCTAATCTTGACCCAAAAACTAAAGCAACCCGCCTTTCTTCAGATTTACGCGGCCTGCACAAAGGCGTTTTGTTTAGGCGACTAACAAACCATAAAACAGCACTTTTGCCATTCGATGAGAACATTCCCAGCCATAAGGCAAATGTACTTAACTATTCGAGTGTCTATAGGATTTGGCAACGCATCGCTCAGCGCGCTGGTATTAGCGAAAACATTACCCCTCATAGCGGTCGTGTTGGTGGTGCAGTTTCTCTAGCCGAAGATGGTGCATCTTTACCCGAGCTTCAACTGGCTGGAGGTTGGCAATCACCGGAAATGCCTGGGCATTATACCAAACAGGCTAACGTAAAGCGTGGTGGAATGGCAAAATTGTCGGCAAAACGGAAAAGATAAAGCTTATTAAATACAGCAACTTAATCAATACAAGGTTACGCATAACCAAATGTATCAGTAACAATGTCTAACTCACCTATTCTCTTCGTTCTTTAACCAATCTGAAACTGTATTACTCGCGTATCAAAAGGTAAATTTGCCCTTAGCCTATATGAATGAATCTGTTTTCTAAGTTGGCAATCATTTAAGTAAAAGGAGTGATATATGAGTAGCGGTATTGATACAAAGCATGGAAAATTACTCGCGGAAATGGTGGTTCCCTCGTCGTCATGGAATGTCCAACCCGAGAAGCAAGACCCTTTCAAGTCACAAGAAGCAGCACTAGATTATTTAAACTCAAACAATGAGCCGTTATATCTCCACGTGCCATTAGCTCAATCTGATGATTACGTGAGAATCTGCGTAACTTCACGAGGCGATGATGTTGTTTTTACGATAAAAGATATCAATAACGGTGGTGAAACTTCATTGCATTATTCACACATTAAAAACTTAGATAGCACAATTAGAACCTTAGTATCAGAATGTTGTGACCAGAAAATCAAAGCCCTATAAATTAGGGCTTTCTTTCCGCCTATTAATCGCAAATTGCACTACCAAAGAATGCTAATCCACGTAAAGCCGGCCATGATTAGGCTAATGAAGACTGCTGCCGAGCCGATATCTTTAGCACGCCCTATTAATAAATGGATGTCTGTACTGACATGATCACAGAGTTTCTCAATAGCGGTGTTAAGTAGCTCGGTGATAAGCACAATGAGTAAAGATATCACCAGCAATATACGTTCTACATGCGTGACGTCGATGAAAAACGTTACAGGTGTCATTATCAATATTGCGAAAATTTCTTGTCTGACCGCAGCTTCACTTAAAAAGGCTGCTCGAAGCCCCTTAAGTGAATAGTAAGTGGCATAGAGTACGCGTAAAATACCTGTCCGTTTCGTTATCATGATAAGTCATTTTAAAATTAGTTACAGCCTTACAAAACGTAACTGACCTTCGTTACATCTACATGACTGCGAAGGTGTTTATCATGCATATTTAAGGCATTTTCGACGCTAATCGCCGCATTAATTTATACTTTCACTGCTAGCACGTCTGTTTTAACACCATGTAGTACTGCATTGGCTGTTGACCCAAGTAACAAACGAAGACCGCTCTGGCCATGGGTGCCGACAACAATGAGATCTGCATTAATCTTTTCGGCCATATGGTGAATCTCATCAGCTGGAGAACCTATCTCTACATTGATGTGGCTGTAAGGTATATCATGTTTTGCGGCAACGTCTTTTAATTGCCTTAATGCTTGCTCTCTTACTTCCTCTGAAAAATCCCGTTCTAAAAATAGTCCGTAAGGCTCTACATTGGTTTGTGGATAAGCAACATACAGGAGGTGAATTTTGTGGCTATTGCCTGAAATAGCTATAGCTTTCTCTACCACTAGATCGTAATCGGAATAAACATCGATAGGTACTAAAATTGTTTCATAACCTTGCATTGTGGCTGTCCTCAATTTTTCTTTGGTAGCAGTGCTTTTCTACCATACCGTTAACTCATTCCATTAAATAGTAGTGCTATACAAATAATTATTCTTTGAGCTAGGTCAATGATTAGTCTGCAGCCTCATTCATAATCAGTGTATGCACATTAGTTCTAGCGAACATTACGAATCCTTACCGTAAAAGAATGAGGGAATTGAGTATGAAAACGGCAATAGTTGTTATAGCAACGCTTCTCCTTTTCGCCTGTGACCATGGCGCGCAGTCACCTCGCGGCTTTAGTTTGCCCGAAGGCAATATGGAAAAAGGCTATCTGGTATTTAAGAAGTATCAGTGCCAAGACTGTCACAGGATTGCAGGAGAAAAAGAGCCCGACAATGCGCAATACCTAGTCGCGAAGCCTATTCCGTTGGGAGGCAGCAGTGGAAGAATTAAAACTTATGCAGAATTGGTGACAAGTATTATTAACCCATCACACAAACTTACTCCTCGACAGCCTGCCAGTTTCACCAGCGAAGACGGTGTGTCATTAATGCGAGTTGTAAACGACGAGCTAACCGTTTCTGAACTAATAGATTTAGTGGCGTATCTTCAGCCTAAATATAAAGTAACACCCTACAGGACAAGTGATTACCGCCTCTATCAACTGCGTATTCCAAGCGAGCAATCTAAAGATTAACTCGCAGTTTTAGGCAATAAAAATCGTTAAGCGTGACTCCACAATCGGTATTTGATTAGGAGTCATGGCTTAGCCGTTTTTAAGATACCGCTTTCGTTTCTTTCTCTATTTCTGCCAATAAACTACAAGGCATAAAGCTTTCAGCATTTGCTTCTTTTAAGTGTAATTTAAATCTATCGGGAAAGTCGTCGGTTAAGAAGCTTCCTGTTTTAACTAACGGGAAAATTTCGTCGTAACGCGCAATATGACACTGATCTACCCGCCTAAATATATGGGTACGATTTAGTTCGCTAGTTCTCACATGTCCTGTAGAAGACAAGATATCCATCAGCGCATGAATAGTTTTTTTGTGAAAGCGGTACACACGCTCGTACTTGTCTTCAACGTTTAAGCCCTTGGCAAGCTTAGGGTCTTGTGTTGCTACACCGGTCGGACATTTATTCGTATTGCATGACAGCGACTGAACACATCCAAGTGCCAACATCATTCCTCGGGCACTGTTACATAAATCGGCACCTAAACTTAGATTTTTCGCTAACTGAAAAGCGGTAATGATTTTTCCAGAAGCAATAATTTTAATTTTGTCGCGAATACCAAAACCAGTGAGACAATCGTCAACAAACGCCAAGGCTTCACGCAAAGGAAATCCTATAGAGTTTGTGTACTCAAGCGGTGCGGCGCCGGTACCTCCTTCGCCCCCGTCTACCGTTATAAAATCTGGCGTTACGTCCTTCTCTACCATGGCTTTGCACATGGCAATGAACTCACTTTTTCTACCAAGAGCGAGTTTAATTCCCACTGGTTTGTACCCACTTAATTCGCGTAACTGGCTTATAAAATCTATCATTTCTAAGGGCGTTGAAAATGCTTTATGCCTAGGTGGAGAATCTACTTGGGTACCTGGTTCAACACCTCTAATTTCAGCGATCTCCGGCGTATTTTTATAGGCGGGAAGAATACCACCATGACCCGGTTTAGCTCCTTGACTTAGCTTTATTTCTATCATTTTTACATTGTCGAGTTTGGCTTTCTCTTCAAAAAGAACGGGATCGAAACCGCCATTTTTACTTCTACAACCAAAGTATCCTGTACCAATTTGCCAAACGATATCGCCACCGTTTTCGAGGTGATATGGGGTTAAACCACCCTCACCTGTGTTATGGTAAAACCCGCCTTTTACAGCACCTTTATTTAACGCCAAAATGGCATTTTTTGACAAGCTTCCAAAACTCATTGCGCTTATATTTAAAATGCTTGCCGAATAAGGTTTTTTGCAGTGTGGGCCACCTACCGTCACTCGGGGATCTTCATCCATGTCTTCCACTTCGCGAGCAGATAAAGAGTGGCCAATCCACTCATAGCCATCTTTATATGTATCTAGCTGAGTACCGAAGGGAACAGTTTCTCTACTGTTTTTCGCACGTTGATAAACAATCGAACGAAACATACGGGAAATAGGTGCTCCGCCAGTATCGGTTTCTATGATGTATTGCTGGATGTAGGGCCTTAGTCCTTCGACGGTCCATCGTACCCTGCCAATTAATGGAAAGTTCTTTAAAATGGCATGTTTTGTTTGGAAGGCATCGTATAGACCAAAAATGAGTAGCGTGACTGATAAAAGTAAAAACCACCACACGGGCGCCCACAATACGCCAATCACCACGTTGAAAGCGACCAGCAGGGTTAGCACAGTTAGAATTGTTAAACGCATTCAAAGTCCTTCTTTATTTTTAGTCATATCTAAACAAAATAATATGCCTACAGACTTTCTCAATACACCTGAAATCGGGAACTAGATTTACTTTAGCGGTAAATAACTGATTTAGGCGTTAAATATACTGAGACGGCTTATAGTCTAACTGGGTTACGCGTTACCATAATGACGAATTACAGCACTTTTTTAGCTGCGAAAACAAGCGATTGCATGCTAGTCTAAAGCCTTTCAATTAGCGAGTTGACTGGGCGATTTGTAGCTATCACTGGTTAATAGATGATGTGACCTTAAAAAGGTAACGGATTTTACGTTCAACATTTTCTGAAAGGTAATTCATGGAGTTTGCATTTCTTCTTTTCGCATTTGTTTGCGGCTTAACGGTTAAGCTCATTGGCATCCCTCCTCTTGTCGGCTATTTGGTAGCTGGCTTTTTATTAAATTTTGCAGGCTACACGCTTACTGAAGATTTAACCCAAATAGCCAATTTGGGTATTACTATTATGCTTTTCACCATCGGTCTGAAACTCAACATCCGCGATTTGAGTCGTCGAGAAGTTTGGGCGGGAAGTGTTTCACACACCTTAATATGGGTGGGCGTTATTACTTGTTGTGTTTATGCAATAAGTGCGGTTGCCGCCAATTTCGTTGACGGCCTTACTTGGAAAAGCGCTACGCTTATCGCTTTTGCCCTTAGTTTCAGTAGCACAGTGTGCGTGGTTAAAGTATTAGAAGAAAGTGGCGAAAGTAAAACCCGCCACGGCCGCCTTGCCATTGGCATTTTGGTCATGCAAGACGTTTTTGCTGTGATCTTCCTTGTTGCAGCAACTGGAAAGCTCCCCTCGGTGTGGGCGCTTGCGTTGTTGGCCTTATTCCCAGCAATGCCAATCATAAACAAAATGATTAATAAGTCGGGCCACGGTGAACTGCTTCCGCTTACTGGCTTTATCCTCGCCTTAGGTGGCTATCACTTGTTTGAGCTGGTTAACATTAAAGGCGATCTTGGGGCACTAATCTTTGGAATCATGTTAGCGCAACACGAAAAGGCTTCGGAGCTAGCGAAGTCGCTGCTTAGTTTTAAGGATCTCTTATTAATCGGCTTCTTCCTTACTATCGGTCTTACCGCCCTTCCCGATCTCAGTATGATTGTCCTAGCTATCGTGTTCTGCTTATTTATACCGTTAAAAGCAGCTCTCTTTTTCGGCTTATTTGCGTCACTTCGCCTTCGCGGTCGCACGGCTTACTTGAGCAGCTTGGTGCTTTCAAATTATAGTGAATTTGGGCTTATTGTTGGTGCGCTAGCCGTTTCATTAGGTTTATTGGCAAACTCTTGGTTAGTGGTCATTGCGTTAGCCGTATCTATTTCATTCGTTATTACCAGTGTGCTCTATCGCAATTCACATTCTCAATATCACAATCATAAACACACTATTAAACGTTTTGAGAAAAACGAGCGCTTAAAAGAAGATATTTACCCTACTCTTCACAACGCGGAATTTTTGGTATTGGGAATGGGTCGTGTTGGTCGCGGTGCTTTCAACGCTCTGTCTAAGTTGAGCGATGTCAACGTTTGGGGAATGGATGCTGACCGTCTGAAAGTAAAAGAAATGTCTGATGAAGGGTTAAACGTAATATGCGGTGATGGTGAAGACGTCGATTTGTGGGATAATTTAGATATTAAACAAGTGCAGCTTGTTTTACTTGCGTTACCTTCTATACAAGACTCAATCAACATCACACGTCAGCTAAAAAACGCGGGCTATGTTGGAAAAGTTGCAGCCATTGCACGCTATGAAGATGAAGTGTCATATTTATTGGAAAACGGTGTTGATAAAGTCTTCAACTTCTTTACCGAGGCAGGGCTTGGTTTTGCTGAAGAAAGTCTTGCTTATGCGCATGCACAACAGTAATGCTGTTCTAAATGCGAACAATGGATGAATTGAGAAACGTTATCGTTTGTAAATGACTGTTTTGCAAAGGTTTTTTGACATACAGTCAAATTTAGACTAAACTTGATACAAATACGTTAATAGGGTTTACACAATGCAAGGTGATAAACAAGTTGTTGCAAAATTGAACGAAGTACTGACAAGTGAACTTACTTCGATAAATCAATACTTTCTGCACGCTCGTATGTTCAAAAACTGGGGTTTTTCTGAGCTCAACGAAAAGAATTATAAAAAGTCTATCAAGGACATGAAGCAAGCGGACGATCTTATCGAGCGCATTTTATTCCTTGAGGGCCTTCCTAATCTTCAAGCGTTAGGTAAACTTTATATCGGTGAAGATACCGTTGAAATGCTGTCATGTGATGCGCGTTTTCAAAAAGAACAGCTTCCACTACTTCGTGAAGCTATCGCGCTATGTGAAGAAAAGCAGGATTATGTTTCTCGTGATTTGCTTGAAGACCTTCTTGAATACGAAGAAGAGCACCTAGACTGGATTGAAACGCAAGAATACCAAATTGATGCTATGGGTATAGAAAACTACCTACAAGCGCAAGTAATGGGAGATGACTAATGAAAGGTAACCAAGCAATCATCAATGGCTTAAACGAACTACTCTCTTATGAGTTAGCCGCCATGGATCAGTATTTCATTCACTCTCAGATGTATCTTGATTGGGGTTTGAATAAGCTTTACGAACGCATCGATCATGAATTTGATGACGAGCGTGGACATGCAACTAAGTTAATTGAACGCATGCTGTTTTTAGAAGGTACGCCTGACATGACGAAGCGCACAGGCTTCAAAGTGGGTAAAGATGTACCTGAGATGCTAGAAAGCGATTTACGTGTTGAATATGAAGTTGATGCAAAGTTACGTGAAGTCATTGCGCTTTGTGAAACCGAGAAAGACTATGTAACTCGTGACATGCTTATTGTATTACTAGACGATACAGAGATGGATCACGCACACTGGCTAGAGCAGCAGCTTGGCCTTATTAAGCGACTAGGTATTCAAAACTACCTTCAGTCTCAAATGTAGGAAATAGCGTTCACGCTAGAGTTTACAAGTAATTAGTAAAAGGCCGCTCTTTAAATAAGAAGCGGCCTTTTTTGTTCGTTTACTCTCCCTTCTATAGAAAGTATTAAAAGTTACTGCTGCGTAACAAAATACAGATAGCTGGGGCTTTCTATATCTTTAATATTTAGACGCAACTGCCATTTCATAACTGGCTCACTACAGCTACCTAACATAAACCAACCTGACCATTTGCCTTTCCCGTCGTTATCTAACAGCACGGGAATTTTGCCCATATACATGTTAACCCCTTCAATCCATGCGCTCTCTATTTCCTCTCCCTCAGGAACTAAGAGCTTAACCGTTACTGACTCTTCTGCTTCAGGCATGGCTGAAAAAGTGGCAATTGCTAACCTGTCATCAATTAAGAATTCGCAAGTTTCATTGACAAAGTTGCAGCTGTTTCCTATTCCATTAACTACGCTCGTGTCTTTTAACACCGATGACTGGAATTTATGTGCAAGGTATACACACACGGCTACAACAATAATAGCCACTAATGGAAGTTGGGAATGTAAAATTTTTGATCGTTTATTGTTATCGTTATTTAGCATTTCTTAAATTTTGTGTATTTCTTCATTGACGGAGATCAAGCTTAGGTAGTTTATGGTATCTTTTTGTAATTAAAAACCTTATCATCCGCGTACCAACTGGCTTGGAGACAATAATTATTACTCTTTCCGAGCTCGGTGTGAAGCGTTATTCCTTAGCTGATACACGTCTCGACCGTACTATTCCGGCAGTTGGAGACCATAGTTCATTTGAAGTGGAAGATTCATTAAAATGAGTGAAATAAGCCAAGCACAACCTGACTACAATTATAAAGTAGTTAGGCAATTTACCATCATGACCATAGTCTGGGGTATCATTGGTATGGGCCTAGGGGTATTTATTGCCGCGCAATTATTTGCACCTATGCTTAACTTTGACACACCATGGCTAACATTCTCACGTTTGCGTCCGTTGCACACTAACGCCGTTATTTTTGCCTTCGGCGGCTGTGCGCTATTTGCAACGTCGTACTACATCGTTCAGCGTACCTGCCAGGTAAGACTGTTCAGTGACAAACTTGCCGCATTTACCTTCTGGGGTTGGCAAGCCGTAATCGTTTTAGCAGTTATCACCCTGCCTATGGGTTTAACCAGCTCGAAAGAATACGCTGAACTAGAATGGCCAATTGATATCCTTTTGGCACTGGTTTGGGTCGCTTATATCATTAACTTCTTCGGAACCCTAGTAATCCGTAAAGTTTCGCACATTTACGTGGCGAACTGGTTCTTAGGTGCGTTCATGTTAACTGTTGCAATTCTTCATATTGGTAACAGCATGGCTATTCCGGTGTCTTTCACTAAATCGTATTCACTGTACGCAGGCGCAGTAGACGCTATGATGCAGTGGTGGTACGGCCACAACGCGGTAGGCTTTTTCCTAACTGCGGGCTTCCTTGGTATGATGTACTACTTCGTACCTAAGCAAGCTGGTCGCCCGGTTTATTCATACAGACTTTCAATTGTTCACTTTTGGGCACTTATCTCTCTGTATATCTGGGCCGGTCCTCACCACCTTCATTACACTGCCCTACCAGACTGGACTCAGTCACTAGGTATGGTGATGTCTATTATCCTATTCGTTCCATCTTGGGGTGGTATGATTAATGGTATTATGACGCTATCTGGCGCGTGGCATAAACTTCGCACCGACCCAGTATTGCGTTTCCTTATTGTTTCATTGTCTTTCTACGGTATGTCTACCTTCGAAGGCCCAATGATGGCAATCAAGACCGTTAATGCACTGTCTCACTACACTGACTGGACAATTGGTCATGTACACTCTGGTGCTCTAGGTTGGGTTGCAATGGTTTCAATTGGTTCAATTTACCACTTAATTCCAGTGCTATTCGGTCAGCGCGCTATGTATAGCACCAAGCTAGTTAACGTACACTTCTGGTTCGCAACTATCGGTGTTGTTCTATACATCGTAGCAATGTGGATGTCTGGTGTACTACAGGGTCTAATGTGGCGTGCAGTAAATGCTGACGGTACGTTAACCTATAGCTTTGTTGAGTCATTAGAAGCGTCTAAGCCTTTCTATGTGGTTCGTTTCATTGGTGGTTGTTTCGTGGTAGCAGGTATGCTTGTTATGGCATACAACACATGGAAAACCGTTCGTGCACCTAAAGGCAGTATCGCTGCAGACCCAGCGACTCAGCCGGCGTAGTAAAGGAGACGAATAATGAAAAACGCACATGAGTTAATTGAAAAGAACGTCGGTCTGTTAACGGTATTAATCCTTATCGCTATCAGCTTCGGTGCCATGGTTCAAATAACGCCGTTGATGTTTCAACAGCAAACCATGGAACCAGTAACAGGCTTACGTCCATATACCGCGCTTGAGCTTGAAGGCCGTGATATCTACATCCGTGAAGGTTGTGTAGGTTGTCACAGCCAGATGATCCGTCCATTCCGCGCTGAAACAGAGCGTTATGGTCACTACAGCGTTGCTGGCGAATCAGTATGGGAGCACCCTTTCCTTTGGGGTTCTAAGCGTACTGGTCCTGACCTAGCACGTGTTGGTGGTCGTTACAGCGACGAATGGCACCGAGTTCACCTGCTTAATCCTCGTAACGTAGTACCAGAGTCGAATATGCCAGGTTTCCCTTGGCTTGCGGAAAACACGCTTAATGGCGAGTTAACAGCTGAAAAAATGGAAGTATTCCGTGGCTTCGGCGTTCCGTATACCGACGAAGATATCGCGGGTGCGAAAGCGGCAGTACAGGGCAAAACGGAAATGCAGGCCCTTATTGCTTATCTACAATCTCTTGGCACACATTTGAAATAATATGGACCAAGGAATTGTAGGCAGCATTTTTACTGTCATCGTCTTTGTAAGCTTCATCGGTGTTGTGTGGTGGGCGTTTAGCAGCCGCAACAAGAAAAAATTCGATGAAGCTGCAAACCTAGTGTTTGCAGACGAAGAAAAAGAAAAATCAAAAGAAGATTAGCAGGAGTCTCGAACTCATGAGTATGTTTTGGACAATTTGGATTTCAGTGATAACCCTAGGGTTAATCATTGGTTGCTACTTCCTTCTTCGCTGGTGCCTTTCTAACAAGACTGGCGTAGCTGAAGGTGAGTCAATGGGCCACGAATTTGATGGTATTGAGGAGTTGAACAACCAACTTCCTCGCTGGTGGACAATTATGTTCTACATGACCATCGTTTGGGGCTTTTTATACCTAGCGCTTTATCCTGGCCTAGGTGCGTATGAAGGTATTTTGGGTTGGAAGAGCTCTAACCAAAATATTCAATCGCTAGAAGAGTCAGCTCAGGCGCGTATTGATGCTAAAGAGCAAGGCTACCTAGTAGAATATGATCGTGAACTAGATTTCGCTGCCGAGAAGTTCGATCCGATCTTCGAAGCGTATGCACAAGTTCCTGTTGAAGAACTGGCTAAAGACCCAGAAGCAAATAAAGTAGGTCAGCGTTTGTTCCTACAAAATTGCTCTCAGTGTCACGGTTCTGATGCACGTGGTCAAAATGGCGGCTTCCCTAACCTAACGGACAACGACTGGTTGTACGGTGGTTCAGGTGCGAAAATCGTTGAAACTCTTACGCTTGGTCGTAAAGCAGCTATGCCAGCATGGCTAGATGCTATGGGTGAAGACGGTATCGAAGAAGTGGTTAACTACGTACTTAGTTTAAGCGGTCGCGATGTGGACCCTCAGCTTGCAGAAGCAGGTAAAGCTCGTTTCGCAGCGTGTGCGGCTTGTCATGGTATGGACGGTAAAGGTAACCAAGCACTTGGTGCACCAAACCTTACTGACAATATCTGGCTATACGGCGGCAGCCACAGAGCGGTAACAGAAACGCTTACTTACGGTCGTAACGGTGTAATGCCTTCATTCAAGAAAACCTTGGGTGATGACAAAATTCACGTTGTTGCAGCGTATGTATACAGCCTTTCAAATGATTAATGATTTAAATCATTAAATATCTTAAAAAGCCTCGTTACTACGGGGCTTTTTTTATGAGAAAATACAGCGATATAGACAGCAATACAGAAAGTGTCGTTGCGAACACATTTTGTGCGCATTAAACCAGTGTCCCCAACACTATATTTATTGTTATTAACTGATGTAGCAATAATAAATATGTTGTTAGCGACCTTGCTAGTGAAGTAAATACGAGAAAGATTTCGATGAATAGACCCTGGTATAAAGAGTTCTGGCCCTGGTTTTTAATTGCCGTACCTATCATTACACTCATCATGGGTGGCGTGTTGTTAAACCTTGCTATTAGTACCGAAGATAGCCTGGTGGTAGACGATTACTACAAGGAAGGAAAAGCAATCAATGCCCGTCTGGACAAAGAAGCCATAGCCCGCCGCATGAATATCACCACTGATTTAACCATTGAAGATGGAAGCATAGCGCTGCAATTTCATTCGGGGATTCCTCAAGAAGGTAACGCGGTTAAATTAAGTTTCTATCACGTAACGCTAGAAGAGCGCGATGTTAGCGTTTTATTGAGTCGCGACGCTAACGGTATTTATCGCGGCTTTATTGAAGAAAACCTTGACGGTAAATGGCGCATATCGCTGACGCCGATTGATGATAGCTGGAAAATTCAAAACACGGTCTATCTGCCCCACACTGGCAAAATGAAATTCAATCCATAATGACAAAGCACGACTGTTACCATTGCGGCTTGCCTATAGCGAGTCCAGACAATGGGAAATTTACTACTGTCATTTTAGGGCAACAACGAGACATGTGTTGCCCTGGCTGCTTAGCGGTAGCTGAAGCGATCGTTAACAACGGCCTTGAAGACTATTACCAGTTTAGAACCGAACCGGCGCAAAAATCTGACGACGGTATTTTAGAAACGTTAGATAAGCTAAAAGTCTATGACGACCCTTCCCTTCAAGAAGAGTTCGTGTTTGAAGAAGGTCAGGACAAGCAGATTCAATTAACCCTTGAAGGTATTACGTGCGCTGCGTGTGGCTGGCTTATCGAAAAGCAACTGTCGAAAGTTGAAGGGATAAAGCAAGTCGCGGTGAACGTTCAAGAGCGCCGCGCTTTAGTTACTTGGTCACCGTTTCAAATAAAGCTTAGTCAAATTCTGTCTACGCTAAAACGCATTGGCTACATTGGCTCACCGTTTCATCCCGATGAGCACGAAGCCAGCTATAAACGTGAGCAAAAAACATTTCTTAAAAAGCTAGGCCTTGCAGGTATTATGACTATGCAGGTTATGATGCTGATGACAGGGCTTTACTTTGACTGGTTTGGCGCTATCGAATTAGAAACTCGACAGTACTTTTACTGGGTTGCCCTTACACTCACCACCCCGGTTGTGCTGTATTCTGGTAGCACATTCTACGTTGGTGCAGCTAAAGCGCTGAGCGCACGAACAGTTAATATGGACGTACCCGTTACGCTCGCCATATTCGGTACTTACATTGCTGGAATTCGTTCTACAGTATTAGAGCAAGGTGAAGTGTATTTCGAATCCATTTGTATGTTTATTTTTCTGCTGTTACTTAGCCGATTCTTAGAACATCGCAGTCGTCATCGCGCCGCACAGATCTCTGCCAATATGATGCAGTATGTGCCCGTATCAGCGACCAAACTAAATCCGGATGGCAGCCTAACCGAGTGTCTGGCTAAGCAGCTAAAAATTGACGACGTAGTGCTAGTGAAGCCTGGTGAAACAGTCCCCATTGATGGGGTGGTAACCGACGGCAACGCAGCGGTTGACGAATCTATGCTTACCGGCGAGTTTAACCCCGTGCGTAAGTCAAACAGTAGCCCGGTTTACGGCGGCACGGTTTGTCAAGATGGTACGCTAACCATTACGGTTACGCAGACCCTTAAAAATGCGCTGGTGAATCAAATTGTACGACTGCAAGCAAGTGCCATGGCGAGTAAACCTAAAGCAGCGCAGATAGCCGATAATTTTTCTCGCTATTTCGTTACCGCGGTATTGCTGATTTCGGCGTTAACCTATGGCTTTTGGGCGTATCAGGGTAGCGACGAGGCATTCTGGATCACCATATCGGTGCTGGTTGCAACCTGCCCTTGCGCATTAGGGTTGGCCACGCCATCAGCGTTAACCTGCGCTATGGCAAAGTTAAACAGACAAGGTATTTTACTAAAACGCGCCGATGCTTTAGAGCAAATTACCGACATCGATACCATTGCACTAGATAAAACCGGTACGCTTACACAAGGTAAATTCACTATTTCAAACGCCTGGTATGCTGACGGCGTAGATAGTGACAGCGCGTTTTCCATCGCCCGCGCTTTGGAATCACGCTCTGAACATCCGATTGCCAAAGCCTTTAGTGACGGTGTCACCTTTAGTGATGATAGAGCTAGAGAGAATACTGCCTCTAGCGGCAGTGCTGACGCTATCGATAATACGGTACACAAAGTAACTAATTTTACCGTTACGCCAGGAGGCGGTATCAGCGGTGAGATCAATGACACCTTGTTTTCTATGGGATCTGCAGCATTCTGCGTTCACGAATCACAGATAAAACTCATTGATGAATTCCCTTCAGCTAACGTGTTTCTCACGGTTAAGGGGCGCATTATGGCGGCGTATGAAGTAAAGGATTCACTAAGAGAAGATACGCAAGAAACTCTCGATATATTAGCTGCAAGCCATACCCTCGCCGTTTTAAGTGGTGATACACAGCAAAACGTTAATGCGCTTACCGCACCATTGCCAATTTTGACCGCTAAAGGTGGCCTAACACCTGAGCAAAAGTACGAAGCCGTTCAAGCTATGCAGCAATCTGGCGCGAAAGTGATGATGATGGGTGATGGTATTAACGACGCGCCCGTTCTTGCCAGCGCTGATGTGGCAATTGCAGTAGGTAATGCCACAGACGTGGCTAAAACTGCCGCCGACGTGATACTGCTTGGCGATCAGCTGCTTTCTGTACCAGAACTTATTCGAACTGCGCACCAAGTGAAGCAAAAAATAAGGCAAAATATTGGCTGGTCGGTAGGTTACAACGTTTTAATCTTACCTTTCGCCGTATCAGGCTTACTTTCACCGTGGATGGCTGTTGTTGGTATGTCGTTAAGCAGTATCATTGTGGTCACAAACTCAACGCGACTTTTGAGCAAATAGCATGAGTATTATTTACGTACTAATTCCAATCGCCATCATCATTGTTGCCGTCGCTATCGTGATATTCTTTTGGGCGGTGAAAACCAATCAATTTGAAGATTTAGATCGCCAAGGTTATAGCATACTGTTTGACGATGATCTTCCGCCAGAAGAAAAAAAGCTAGCTGAGCAACGCAAGCAACTTCAAGACAGTAAAGTAGACAAAAGCCAAGCGCCACATGGAAGGGATTAACTACTTCTCTGCGTTTCTTATCGGCTTAGCCGGCGGAGTTCACTGTGTGGGAATGTGCGGTGGAATTGTCGCTGCGCTAAGGATGGTATCGCCTAAAGGCGCTTCAGCATTACCCTATACCCTTGCCTATAACATGGGACGTATAGTGAGCTACACCATCGCCGGAGCAATAACCGGGGCACTTGGAAAAATTGCAGCAGATTATATACCTCTTGCCAACTATGCCCTTTCCCTACTTAGCGGAATCATGTTGCTTCTACTGGCGTGTTATTTAGGGAAGTGGTGGACTGGCTTAACGGTGCTGGAAAATGCGGGTAAAGGCCTATTTTCTAAAGTCCAGCCGCTTTCAAAGCGCTTTTTGCCATTTAAGACCCCATTCAGTGCGTTACCTTATGGTTTTATTTGGGGTTGGCTTCCTTGCGGTTTGGTGTATTCCACACTTACCTGGTCTCTCGCGGCGGGTAATGCGCTAGAAGGCGCTGGTATTATGTTCTTCTTCGGTTTGGGTACATTACCCACCTTGCTCGCCGCAAGCGCTGGTAGCCAATATATTGTTCGAAGTTTTCAACATAACCATTTTAGACAAATTATTGCAGTAATAATGGCCATATATGCCGCTTATCTTATCCATGGCGCAATCGTTTAAAAATGGGTGTATCATTGTCGAGTATTCTTTTATAGAGCGTGCATTATGAGCAAAGGAAGCCAATTTTCTATTCACTGTCAAAACTGTAGTTTCAGTCACCTGTGTTTACCGGTGGCGTTAAACAAAACAGAAATCGAATCTCTTGACGATATTATTGAACGCAAGAAGCCGCTTCATAAAGGTGACACACTGATTCAAACTGGTGATAAATTCCGTTCTTTATTTGCAGTAAGAACCGGTTCATTTAAATCATTTGTGACTAATACCGAAGGTGAAGAACAGATTACCGGTTTCCACTTTCCTGGTGACATTATCGGTTTCGATGCATTAAGAGAGAACAAACACCAAAGCTATACCTCTGCGTTAGAAACTGCCATGGTGTGTGAGCTTCCCTACGAGACCCTCGACGAAATGTCAGTGCAATTTCCTAAGCTGCGCCACCAAATCATGAGCTTCATGAGCGCTGAAATAAAACAAGATCACGACATGATCATGCTTTTAAACAAGCGAACCGCAGAAGAGCGTTTATTGTATTTTATATCACATCTTTCTCAGCGCTTTGAAGAGCGTGGCTTTTCCCATAGAGAATTCCACTTAACCATGACGCGCAACGAAATTGGAAACTATTTAGGGTTAACGATTGAAACGATTAGTCGTCTGTTAAGCCGTTTTCAAAAAGACAACATCATAAAAGTAGACGGCAAGCTTATTACTATTTTGGATTTCGATAGACTAAACACCAAACTAGCGGCGCTTAACGGCCCAAGCGTTGTCTGCGGTTAGTCCTTTTTAAGTGTTAAATATGGCGCGCACTAAGCGCGCTTTTTTGTGACCTGTGTTAGCCACCTATCTAACCTTTCAGCACCACGCCGGTTGCGCCTTATTTTATTCAAATCACTAAATTCACTCATGGTCGGCTCGTAAAATTCTTGATCTAAAACAACTTACGTTTTTCCCAATGTCGTTTATAGTTAGTATTAGAAAGCTTCGATTTCGACAGCCACTACTAAATTTCGTAGTTAGGGGGACGTTATGATTGAGTGTAAACGAATTCTGGCCGTGGTAGATGCCGAGCGCGATAACCAACCTGCACTAAGCCGTGCTTATGAACTCGCTTCAAAAACAGGCGCTTCAGTTACCGCCATGATGGTGGTATACGACTTATCTTATGATATGACGACCATGCTTAGCCCCGATGAGCGCGCGTCAATGCGCGATGCAGTCACAAAGGAGCATGCAAAATGGCTTGCCACCCACTTAAGAGAACAAGGATTCACTGAAACTGATATCGTTGTAGAATGGAATAATCGCGCGTATGAATCGATTATTTACTACACCCTAAACAATCAGATAGATTTAGTAGTAAAGGCAACCAAAAAGCACGACGATCTTGCTTCTGTTATTTTCACTCCCACCGACTGGCACTTAATGCGTAAATGCCCTCGCCCAGTGTTGCTCGTTAAAGAGCACGACTGGCCAGAAGGCGGAGAGATTATTGCTGCAGTAAACGTAGGCAGTGAAGACGATGAACATGCCGCACTAAACGATAAGCTCACCCTTATTGCTAACGACTACGCCTCTTTATTGAAAGGCAGCGTAAATTTAGTCAACAGTTACCCTTCTACTCCACTTAATATCGCGATAGAAGTACCTGAATTCGACCCCGACACCTATCATGACGCGGTAAAAAGCCATCATTTGAAAGAAATGCGCAGCCACGCACTAAAATACAGTATTCCAGAAGACAAATGTGTAGTGAAAGAAGGCTTGCCTGAAAAAGTTATCCCGCAAGTGGCAAAAACACTGGATGCAGAACTGGTTGTTATTGGTACCGTTGGCCGTGTGGGCATTTCAGCGGCCCTAATTGGTAACACTGCAGAACACGTGATCGACGAACTCAATTGCGATGTGCTTGCTATTAAGCCAGATGGATTTGTGTCGCCGTTGTCGGTGTAATCTTTTCATCAGTACCTCATAGCCCGTGTTTGCCGTTACTTAGCGGCCAACACGGTATGTCACCAACAAATTTAACTTCACAAGCATGGTCTCGAAAAGCCGCTTTAATGTATAATGGTGGCTTTATCACAAACCAAGCTAGTTAATTATGAGTTTAGGCACAAACAGTGCTGACGCGTCGCCATTAAATGCTGCGCAAAGTAAGCAAAAGTACAACTTCAACAAACTTCAGAAACGACTTCGCCGCAATGTGGGTAAAGCCATTGGCGATTTCGGTATGATTGAAAACAACGACAAAGTAATGGTGTGTTTATCTGGCGGTAAAGACAGCTACACCATGCTAGATATTTTATTGTTTTTAAAGAAGATTGCGCCTATTCACTTTGATATCGTTGCGGTTAATCTTGACCAAAAGCAGCCTGGTTTCCCAGAACATATCTTGCCTGAATATCTAGAAAGCATTGGCGTTGACTACAAAATTGTAGAAGAAGACACCTACTCTATTGTTAAAGACAAAATTCCAGAGGGAAAGACGACTTGCTCTCTCTGTTCTCGCTTGCGCCGTGGTATTCTGTACCGCACGGCAAAAGAGTTAGGTGCGACTAAAATTGCATTAGGTCATCACCGCGACGACATGCTAGAAACGTTTTTCCTCAATATGTTTCATGGTGGAAAGCTTAAGTCTATGCCGCCAAAGCTAGTCAGCGACAACGGTGAACACATCGTTATTCGTCCATTGGCGTACTGCACAGAAAAAGACATCGAGAAATATTCTCAGGCCGCTGAATTTCCGATTATTCCTTGTAACCTTTGTGGCTCACAAGAAAATTTACAGCGCCAAAACATCAAAGCAATGCTTCAAGACTGGAACCGTCGCTTCCCAGGTCGTATAGAGTCGATGTTCCGTGCGCTTCAAAACGTGGCCCCTTCACACCTTGTAGACAGTAACCTTTATGACTTTAAATCGATTGCCACTCAAGACGGTCCCGTAGAAGATGGAGATATCGGGTTCGATGAACCTGCTTTCACTACAGAAAATAGTACAGACTTCAGTGTTGAAAATAATACTATTGAAGTTATAAACATTATGGAACCGAAGTAAATGAAAATTGGACTTGCGTTAGGTGCCGGTGCCGCAAGGGGCTGGACTCACATTGGCATCATTGAAGCATTAGAAAAACTCGGCGTAAAAGTTGACGTTGTAGCGGGATGCTCTATTGGTGCCTATGTTGGTGCTGCCTACGCAAGTGGCAAGCTGGAAGGGTTGAAAGAGTGGGCCTGTTCACTTAGCGACTGGCAAGTGCTTGCGCTTATGGGAGTTGGGCTTAGGCGCGGTGGCATCGCTAGCGGCCAAAAAGTTTTCGACAAGCTTGCCAGCGAGTTTTGTGTCTCTTCTTATGAAGAAATGCTGAAGCCCTTTGCGACGGTGGCAACTGACCTCTATACCGGCCGTGAAGTGGTATTTAACTCAGGTCCTATTGGCGACACTATTCAAGCATCGTGCGCTATTCCAGCGCTCTTTGCGCCCGTGGCACATGGCGATCGATGGTTAGTTGATGGCGCCGTTGTTAATCCCGTCCCCGTGAACTTATGTCGTCAGTTAGGCGCAGACTTCGTGATTGCGGTTAACCTCAACGCTGATTTTCGTCCACTTCGCTTGGAGAAATTAAGGCAGGATCACGAGGAAAACCAGCGTAAAACAGAAGACTTTTTTACTAAAAGCCAAAACGTATTGCGCCAATGGTTTTCGCCTGATAGTAAAGATGATAAAGCGTCAGAAGAAAGTGAAGAGCAGCTTCAAGTCAATGCTTCTGAAGATGTGAATACCGAAGAAAGCATAGCCTCTGATGTTATTGAAAAAGTAGAAGAAGAATTTACCGAAGTACCGGCTAAAGTGAATAAGCGAAACCCACCGGGAATTATGAGCGTTATGAGCAGTTCACTTGAAATACTGCAGGCTCGTGTTACTCGCTCACGTTTAGCCGGCGACCCGCCAGATATACTAATAGAACCGCAGCTTACTGATGTAGGTATCATGGAGTTTCATAGGGCGGAAGAACTGTGCGCAAAAGGCGAAGAAACCATCGCCCGTGTTGCAGAGCAAATTAGGTATCAGTTGCTTACCTGATACCCAATTCCTTAGCTGGTGATTAACTTGACGCCATAGCGGTCACGCGCAGCGGCGCATGAGGTAACGTTAAGCCTTTAGCGTCGTTGATCCAATCTTGTTTTAGATGCAACACGCCATTATTAATTTGCACACCTTGTGGTGTAATGAAGTCTAAATTCTTGTCATCAAACTGAATCATCAAGCCTTTTACCGAGGGCATCATGAAAGACAAGAAGCTTCCCATTTCATTAAAGAAAGCTTCGTATTGACCATACAAAAAAGTAAGGTCGTCTTTTGTGTAATACTGCTTTAGATATTCCGCTTTGGTTTCAAGCTGCACCGACATATCACAAACGTTAGCCCGCTCGTCTAAGTCAATTCGAACCAGTGCATTAGCCAGCTTCAGTGCTTTCTCTGTAGGTACAGTAAAACGCCCCTCTTCAGTTACCTCTAAAGGCATCGTTTTCTTATCAGTAACAATAGATGCTTCATTAACCGCACATAAACGCCCTTCGCCAACACGGACAAAACCAAAGGCAAACTGAAGCGCTTGGGTATCTTCATTGTCTAGTTTTTTAACATGGCTGTAGAAACGGCTGTACTCAACGTCTATCGTTTCAGCAGCTACGGATGAACTGCCAACACCTATAAACAGAGATGAAGCAAAAAATAAAGCAGCGCGTATCATTCGGATAAAAACTCCTCGTTAAATAGGATCATAGTTTGAAGCTCTTCAACATAAGCGGCTCCACGCTCGGAATAATTCATTAGCCCTTCAGCTAAAGCAACTCCAGTAATAGGAATTTGGTTCGCACGCAATCGGCTACGGATTTCTCTTAAATCTGTATATGCGTCATGGCGGTTTAAGTTTCTCATGTAGGTGTAGGTTGCGCGCGAAAGACTATCAAACTTAGCAACTTCATGAGATGCACCATCGTTTCGACGGCTTGGGACAAAACCGCAGCCTTTAGAGAAACACCATAAACCAAAGAAGTTATATCCCTTTCTTGCAAATCGGCTTGTGCCCCAAGCCGACTCATTTGCAGCTTGCACAAGTACCAACTCCGCAGGCAAAACATCAATTTTTTGCAACAGCGCCAACAGTTTCATCTTTAACGGTTGCGTCGGCTTAACTCGATATTCCTCTTCAAGCCACTCAAGCCTCGCCATATCTTCTTCAGAGAGCGACTCGTTGGCTAACGCCTTCCTGTACAGGGTTTGCACGTAATGCCTTAACGTAAGTAGATAAGCATTCTGTTTCTCTACTTCAGGTCGTAAATAGTTAAAAAACGCTTCTTTCTTCTCTTTTACATCTGTATAGGCAGAAAAGTCAGGCACCGGCTTTTTAGCTTCAACCGTTTGCGGTATTTCTAAAATATCCGGCTCGTCCTTTGTAAAAATAATGGCATTGATGACGATTACCGCCAAAACGCCCAGCGTTATAAGGACTATCTTAAAGGTTTCACGCTTATGCATCGAAGCTAGACTCATTCACATCGTTTTCAGATGCTTCCGTGCTCACTCCCTGCTCGCCAATCAGTTCCTGATAGAGTAAGCCCATCATACTAAAATAAAAAGGTAATACCCAAATAAGTGAAAACCCCAGCGTTAATGGAACTGAAGCAAACAGTAAAAAGAACACACCAAATATGCTGGCGATTTGAGCCCAGTATGCATTAAATACGCGACAGGACAGGATAATCGCACTAATTGGCGTCAGCTTTCTATCAGCGACTAACATTAGGGAAAAAGACGACGCTAAATAAAAGTACAGACCAGGAATTATAAGCAGCATCATGCCAAGTTGAACAAGAATACTGTTTACTAGTTGGGTTAACGCGACCAAAAATATAAGGGGAAAAAATTGGAATACGGTAAATACTGAAGTTTTAGTGCCACGGGCGACAAAAACGCCCATCATGTACAACCCCGTCAACAGCGGGGCAACGATGCAGATTGCGACAATTTCAATGATTGACTGATGCTCAAAAACATAGGTTCCATCGTCATTTATTGTAATGTATTGCTGAGCAAATACACCTAACACGACAAACGTAAGAAATAGAACAACACTTCCCTGCAGTAATGATGAAAAATTTGCCTTTGTTAAACCGGCAGCGCGGCGCAATAGACCTTTGGTATCAAATTGATACTGTTTAGACAACGTATTGTTCAGGCGGTCTTGGTTTATGTCTTTCACACAACTCTCTTTTCTTTTTGAAAAATCAGAGCGATTATATCAATTCGCAAAAACAAATGCCTGTTTGTATGGTAAACAAACGTTAACCTAATACTAATTTCGCAGCCAAACCGACGAGTAGCACACCCATCGCACGGTCTAACCAATACCCTTTTTTACCAATAAGCTCAGCTACTTTACTGGTGCTTAAAAGGTATGAAAGAAAACAGAACCACAGTCCAGTAGCAATAGCTAAGTAGATACCGTAGCTGAGTTTTACTGTAAATGGTGTATCAATACTAATAATTGCAGTAAATAACGAGAGGAAAAAAAGTGTCGCTTTTGGGTTAAGCCCATTTGTGAGAAAGCCCATCCACACTGCGCGCTTTGCCGATATGTGGGATGTTTTCTTTTCAGCGTCAACAGCTTGGTCTTGCTTTACAGGCCCGCTTCTAAGCGCACCAAACGCAAGGTACAGTAAATAAGTTGCGGCGGCATAGCTAAACGTGGTGAATAACCATGGAGTAGTTGCAATAACCACACTAAGCCCCACTAATGAGTAAGCAACATGCAATAAGATTGCTAGCCCAATACCAACGCTAGTGTACATGGCTATACGTCTGCCATAAGCCACGCTGTTTCGAACCACCACCGCAAAGTCAGGCCCAGGGCTGGCGACAGCCACAAGATGTACCAATGCAATGGTAAGAAATTCATTCATATACTGCATGCTTTGCGCCTCCTACAGCGCATATTTTGTTATTAATTCATCAACCCATTGCGGAACTATGTGCGAGGCTAGTCCTGTAAGTGATTCGTCGAACAAGGCATTAGATACGCCTGGCTCTAAATTCGCTTCTATTGTATGTGCCCCATTTTCTTTAGCAATCTGAACAAAGCCAGCAGCGGGATACACATTGCCGGATGTACCAATCGCTATAAATACATCGGCTTGTGAAAGCGCTTCGTAAATTTCTTCCATGTACATTGGCATTTCACCGAACCACACAATGTCAGGTCGAAGAGTTACTCTGTCGCAGCATGGGCATTTTGTCGTGTGATCAAAACTTTCACGCCAATCAAAAGTTTGCTGGCTAATAGCACAGCGCGCCGACAGTAGCTTGCCATGCATATGATAAACCGATTCACTGCCACCACGTTCATGTAAGTCATCAACATTTTGCGTCACTAGCATCATCTTGTGACCGAAAGCTTTCTCGAGTTTAGCCAGCGCCAAATGCGCTGCGTTTGGCACGACATCATCTTCTTGAAGCTGCGCTCTACGCGCATTGTAGAAGCGGTAAACCAAGCTTGGGTTTTGCTCAAAAGCTTCGGGCGTAGCGACTTCTTCAACGCTGTGATTTTCCCAAAGGCCGTCATTATCACGAAAGGTTTTTAGCCCAGATTCAGCGGAAATGCCCGCACCGGTAAGAATAACAATATTGGGTAGAGATTGATCAGATGGCATCAGGTTGTTCTTACTCTGTTGTTATAGCGCTAATTATACGATTAGCATGTTGTGTATTTACTTAGTTATAAACCGCGACTCTTTAAATATCTTTGACCACAGGATATTGAGTATCAGCGCCCCACTCTGACCAAGAGCCATCATATACTGAAACCTGCGTTGCGCCGCACAATAATGCCGCCACTCCAATTATGCAGGCGGTAACGCCAGAACCACACGTACATATAATGGGTTTGCGTAAATCGATATTAGCGCGGTCAAAAACAGCCTTAAGCTGCTCAACTGGCAAAAAATGCCCGTCTTTGACTAAGGTGTCAAAAGGAATATTAAACGCACCAGGCATATGACCTGAACGTACTCCTTCACGAGGCTCTGATACTTCTCCTTTGAATCGCGGTGCGCTGCGCGCATCAACAAGTTGTGCTTCAGTATTTATTGCCTGAAGTACTGCACCGGAATTTGCGAACCAACCAGGCCTAGGCGTAGCTTGATAGGTTAATTTTCCGTATTGTTGTTGTTCTGAAACCGGCAGCGCTGCTTTTTCCCATGCAGGCTGTCCGCCATTTAATAGATAAACATCTTGGTGGCCCAACGCTTTTAACATCCACCACACTCTTGGCGCAGAATATATTCCACGGGTATCATATACCGTAATAGGTGTATTCGCTGTTATGCCCTGATTACCAAGATAAATAGCAAGGTCATTTGCAGAAGGCATACTGTGGGGGAGACCTGTAGTGTGATCGCTACCTTCACTATCTAAGTCAAAGTCGACTGACGCAGGTAAAACCATTGCCGTTCGCGTATCTGGTGTTTTTGAAACGGGGTCGTCCATTAACGCTCGTACAAGCGTTACCGGCTTTTGTTGCATTACATTGGCTAATTCACCAACTGAGAGCAATACCGATGCCATTACATTCTCCTAAAAGGCACCCACATCAGTGAGTGCCCTGTAATACCCCGATAAAACAAATCGGTACGTATTCAAACACATTACATAGTTAGCTAACCAACTAACCTATGTTGCGGATCTACTTAGCTAAGAGCTGCGATAGCCGCGTCGTAGTTCGGCTCTTCTGTTGTTTCTGCAACTTGCTCTGTGTAAACCACTTTGCCTTCGGCATCGATAACCACTACTGAACGAGACAGCAGCCCAGTAAGCGGCGCTGATTCAAAGGTAACACCATAGTCATCACCAAAGCTTGAGCGGAAAGTCGAGCCTGTAAGTACATTTTCAATACCTTCAGCACCACAGAAGCGACCCGCTGCAAACGGAAGATCTGCCGATACACAGATAACTGTAGTGTTATCCAATTTTGCCGCTTCTTCGTTGAATTTACGCACAGACATTGCACACGTTCCCGTGTCGATAGAAGGGAAAATGTTTAATACCACATTTTTTCCAGCAAGCTCAGACAATGTTACTTCACCCAAATCTGCTTTCACTAATGAAAAGTCTGGTGCAGATGTACCTACTTCAGGAAGCTGACCCTTTGTCGTAACTGTATTGCCTTGAAAAGTAACTGATGCCATTCGCTTTCTCCGTGTTTTGTTAATATGAAATAGTGGATGTAAAACAATACTTTCGCAAATAAAAGTGACGCTTTTTAAATGTTACTTTTAACCTGCGACTCTGCAAACGCAAGCTTATGCTGCAAATGCGGCTTACCTTTTAAATATTCCCGTCTAAACACACTGAAATAATGCGCTAAAGTTTGTGCCCCTTGCTTCTGCTGCGCAAGGTCTAAAACGCTAATGCCAACTTCAGCAGTACAGTGTTGGAAATCATGGGTAGATTCGCGTAGTAAATAATCTGACGCTACGTCCATACTCACGCCCAACACAGGAAAGTCATGCAAGTAAGGGCTTTTCACGAACATTTTTTTTGCTTCACGCCACGTTCCATCCAAGAAAATAAATAGTAACGTTTTCCCAGTATTCAATGGTGGCGTGTCAATACAACGTTCAGCTGCAGCATATTCGTGTGGAAATACCACGATAGGAAAATATTTTTCGTTACGAAGTAACGCCAATAGCGCCTCTTCTGGCTCGGTGCGCTTCCACAAAAATGCGTGGTTATCTTTAACCACATCCGCAATTAAACGACCGGTATTGGTAGGCTTATAGTATTCGCCTTTGTACATCAAGAACAAAACCGCCACGTCAGTGCCAGCCTCAGGCTTAAATTCACAAATACAGTTTTGCGTTGGAAGCAAACACGCGTCGCAGCGAACTACTTTACTCCCACGTGCGTAGAATGGACGTTCAGCACGAGATAACTCGTCTAAACGAAGTGACATAACAGAATTCAAGATAGTACGTCTTTGCAAAAATTTTACGGATTTTACCATAGTAATTTGTGATAAAAGAGCGCTATTATCTTATCAATTTTTTGATTAAGATTTGGGAGTTGATAAATGGTGTCGGGGCCGGACTTGAACTTTGATTTAATTGATTGATCTTAATAAAGAATAAAAATAAATGAAGATCGAAAGCACCACCCGTAGCACCGGTTCCTGTTGGTGAAATTTGGGACTTGAACCTGCACCGGTTTCAATTAACCAAGCACCTGAATTATAAACAATAAAAAGTAGTGTGTTGCTTCAAATTGTAGTTCAATTTAAGACAATATCTAACAGCAAGTGACGGTGGTACGTCGAACATGATAATGACGAAAATCGTAAATACTGAATTTTCACCATGATACGAGTGTCATCACAATCCTCACATTTTTGTATAAGAATATCGCGACACAACTTTTGACCAGTATCCAATTGTTGATAACGGTATATCTAAACAGTCAAGCTTTTCACAATTTTCTATAAAAAGATCTATTTTCTGGCTTTCATATTGCTGAGGTGCCCTCAACGATTCTATGATTTTTCGAATTGACGTTGACGTCTCAAAATTATTGCACTTTTTAATAACTGTTGGCGCAATATCGGGATTTCCAACAACAACAGCAAGTAAGAAAGAAACGGATTTGTACCCCTCTTCATTATCATCAACAGAGAACATGAATCGTTCATAATCCTCCTCTGACAAAGAGGATTTAATCAGTCGGTATATATTTAGGTAACGTTTAACTGAGCGTGGAGAGCGCCCAAGTATATGACTCAAACCACTGATAAATTGAACCTCTCCGGATTCTAACTTGTGGTGTTGTGCAAGCATTAACTGCTCGGTTTCTCTCGACTCAGAACTCTCATTATCGTTGTGGTTAAGTTTCCTTTTTATGGAGCCACCATGCTCCTCTTTGTTATCTGATTTGTCTTTATCGTCATGTTGTCTCTCATTTTTTTTTGAAGAGCTATCTGAATTAGTGTGGTTTTGTTTGACACTCTCTTCTTTTCTTACTGTTCCAATTAAGCTTGAGATAATACGTTGTACGTTTTCGTTGTTCGGGGAATTTAACCAAATAGGTATCTGAAATATTTTCTCTAAATACTCTTCTGGTGTCGAAGCCGATAGCGTACTTTCATGATCAGCCTCACCTCTTTGCATCAATGAAGCATAATGTTCTCTTATCGAAGAAAACAACCATCGCGGGTCTACGCCCAAAACAACGATAAACAAAGGCGAGGCAAGAAATAAATGAACGGCTTCCAAAACTTTGACGACAGTTTCAGGTTCACAGCGATCTAGATCATCAATATACAGAACTATTCTATTGATGCGATGTGCAGCATCTTCAGCATTCAATTCTTCGTTTAAGGTGGGATATAAATTGATGTCTTCCAGTGATTCGTTTTGCTTTTCAATTGTTGATGAAAGAACTTCAAAATCACGACTTAAAATCGCGGGAAGACCAAGAAACTTGCCATAGCGGTTATCACCTAATGTTTCACTAATGTGGTAAGCCAATATTGATTCTGGCGTTAAATCATTGAGGTTTACTCTCGCTTGCTTAATTTGTTTCTCTATTTGAATTTTTTGTTCTTTCGTATTCTCAATTTTTCGGTCTAACTCTTCTAGTTTCTTATTTGCCTCTTTCTTGCGAACGGCAAGTTGTTCTTGCTTTCTATCTTTCAATGACCGTGTTGATAACTGTAAGTCCTCAATTTTGTTTAACCATTCATTAGCTAGGTTTATTCTATTTTTTATCCATGCTAATGAAGTACTCATAAAAACAAGAAAAGCTACAATTTTATCTACTAGCTTATTCTCCCAGAAGATCCCGTCGAGAAGAGTAAAAATATAGAAAGTGAGAAACGGAAGAAGCACTAAAAATAGAATCGTCAGCAATGATGTTTTTGAAACAGCTTTAAATAGGAGATTTACTCTGTTTCCAATAGTTTTTAGCTCGTTTACTACGCTAATTGCATCATTGATGGTGTTTACTTGTTGTTTTAGACCAAGTTGTTCGAGGAGAGCTAGACACTTTTTGCTTGTGTTCGGATCTAATGCCGCAGACAGCACTTTATTTTCATCGTCAATTTTTTCAAGTTCAGTATCTTTTTTCTCTTGTTTTAAACGATTCAAACTATTTTCAACTTCCCTGGACTCTGCCTCCAGTTTCTTTATTTCGGCTTCCTTTTGCTTAGCTTCTTCCTCACCATATTTTACTATTTTTAACCAATGAGAAGCTTTTTTATTCTTATTCTCATCACTTTGATAAAGGTTCTTATAAATTGTATGCGCAAGACTAGCCCACAAATCACTTTCGACATAATTCCACGCATTAAATTTTATTTGCTTTATATGTTTAAAAAACGGATAGCTCCTTTGAGGTAATCTGCTATCGCGAGCCTTCTGGGAGTATTCATCAATACGTGAAATTAATTGCTGCATATAGAAGCTTTTACCCGCACCCCACTCTCCAAAAATCCCTATGGACAAGGGCGGAGTTGTCTCTTTATATGCGATTATGCTGGCGAGCGCTTCAATTTCATTTTGAATACCTAAATGATCTTTCCCTGCTAAGCCATCGTTGTCAAAGCGTGTAATCTGTAAATTCTCATCATCAAGAACAATGTCTTCCTCTTGTTCTTGTTCACTAGGTGGCTCAGCAATATAGTCCCCTTGGTCGTTTGGAATATTTTGACTTGCTACTATGGTATTCTCTTCAGCCGAGTTTTGTTGATTGCTAGACCACTCAGTCCACAAATTTTTGCTGTAAGTCCAAACGTCTAAGTCCTTCGGTTTCTTTTTGATTAACAGCTCATGCGCCTTTGCGACAGTAAAAGTAGAATCTGGTAACCCACTTAAATCTCTTAAGGCTTCTTTTTTATAGATACTCACTACTTTAGGTTTCTGAAAATTTTGATACAGGAAAGCAATTTTCCATTTAATCCTGCTATCTAAACTAACTTTGCCTATTTCTTTAATATCACCTTTAGCCGCATATGAAGCCGTTCGGACAATATTGTCTAGAATAGTTTGGAATGCGACTTCTTTTGTGGGTCCGTATTGTGTATACCACGCGTAATCATCTTCATAGCTGTATTTTGCGTTACTAACCTTGGTTTCTTTCGACCTTCTTTTGAATATGCCAAATTTGAATGAACTTCCTCCGCGAACACCTCCAACAGCGGATGTCTCATGTTCTAACCAATAGGTAAAATAGTCTCTGCTGTTAATATTCGAGTAAGACTCCAAATTCATGAATTGCAATTCATGTAACGGAAATCTCTGGAGGAAACGTTCAATTAAGGATTCAATATCATCGGGTAATTTTGGCTCAGGCTCAAAAAAAGGGTTAAATACTTTTTCTATTTCAATTTCTTGTTGCGCATTCAAATCGCTTGGCAGAGAAATAATTACTTTTGATAACGGAATGGGTATTCGCTCTTCGAGTACATCTTTGATGATAGTCGCACTTTTGTTATACGAGAGCCCACCAGAGCCCGTACCCATTAATGGAAACCAAATACTTGTTTCTTGCTTAACCACACCAAGTGAATCTAATGCTAAACCAAGATTTTCCTCCAATGCGATGGTAGTAGTAATCTTGGATGTAACAGTCACAATAAAAACAAGCATACGGCCTTTGTCTTCGGCTATATGGAAACCTTTCTCCAGATTTTTAGGTGTAGGGTTTGCCACGCTTATACCACTGTTACGAATCACATATTGGCTTAGCGGCCCGATCCCCCCTTTTTGATCAACCGACGTGAAAACAATTTTTTGTTCCGGTCGTGCTTCAGGTTGTACATAATAAGTGTGCGACATACTCATCCTTGTAGTTTTCTGCTACCAAACTATAGCCTATTCTTCTTAAAGTTCTCAGCCTGCTCAAATATTTCCTTATACACCTCGTCGCGGTCTACAGGTGGGTAGCCGTGCTTAGCTAACAGTATAATTAAATCCACTTTCAATTCTGCTTTAATATCATCGCGCTGGCTCCAGTCGGTGTACTTGGCCTTGTCGTCCACAACCGCTTTAACCGCTTTGGCTAGCTCCAGTAATTTATCATCGGGGTAGTTGAAGTCGTATTTGGCGGCTAAGGCAAGCAGGATGTCGTAGAACGCTTTTTCCTCGAAGTTGATGCCCATGTCTTCAAAGGAGTTCATCTCGGTTCTAAGGTCGTTGTACATGTTGATGATTTCGTCTGAAAAATCTTCCAGTACATTACTCACCAGCACATCTTCTTCTTTTCGTTCGTTATATTTTTCAACCAGTGATTTAAACCGCTCTGAAAAATCAAACGCTTTGGTTTTATTGACCTTTTTAAACTCGCCCAAGGCTTTTGCCAGCATCTGTTGAAGTAACTGAATTTTGGTATTAGGCAGCTTTATCTTTTCGATCTTGGCAAGATAATCATCGTCGAAGATATCGATACCGTCCTGTCCCTGCCCCAGCTTAAAGATTTCTTCAACTCCATCAGCCTTTAACGCCTCGGTGATCATTTCGCGCACCTTGGCATTCATCTGCGCGGTATCTGGCGCATTGCCTTTGGTTAGCTTGTATACGATGGAGCGTACAGCAAGGTAGAAGTGGATCAGATCTCGTTCTTTTTGGTTAAGTTTCTCGCTACCACAGCAAACGTCATAGGCTGCTTTCAATCGTTTCACCAATGCCATGAACCGATGTTCTAGCTTTTTGGTTTGTAGTACGAACTCAGCAGCATTATTCAAACAGTTTAACTGAGCAATAGGTTTACCAGTGAAATAGTCGCTGGCATCAAAGCCATGGGTAAGCTTAGCAAGAAGGTCTAAATGATCTTTCACCACCACGACAGACTGGGCGATATCTTCGAAATTGGTTTCATCTGACTTGGCATATTGGGCCAATGCTTTATTCATTTGGCTCTTTATACCGATGTAATCAACGACTAAGCCCTTGTCTTTGCCTTCGTATTTGCGGTTAACACGAGATATAGTCTGGATCAGGTTGTGGCGTTGTATGGGTTTGTCGATGTAAATCGTGTCGAGAAATGGCACATCGAAACCGGTTAACCACATATCCACCACAATGGCGATTTTAAAATTGGACTTTTCATTTTTGAATTGACGATCAAGTTCTTTTCGATCTTCCTTAGTACCGAGTAGATCCCACAATACTTTGGGATCGTCTTTACCACGGGTCATTACCATTTTTACCCGCTCTATTGGCTTAATCTTTTTCTTTTCTTGTTCAGTCAGTGTTGCGCCTGCTTCGCACTCCAAGACTTCAAACCATTCGGGCTTTATGTCTTTTAGTGCTTGATAGAGCTGCCAGGCGATTTCGCGGCTACTGCACACGAACATGACTTTGCCTTTGATGGTTGAGCCTTCTAATTGTCGCTGCTCATAATGCGCCACAAAATCTTTCGCCAGAGCTTCAATACGGTCAGGATCACCTAAAATAGCCGTCATGTTCGCTGAGGCTTTCTTACTTTCCTCTATCTGGTGTTCGTTACTGCCATCTTCGGCGCATTGTTGATAATAAGCTTCAATCTCTTCTAACTTAGCATTGTTCAATACCACTTTGGCTGCACGGCCTTCATACACAATACGAACGGTGATCTCGTCTTTGACAGACTCGGTCATGGTATAGCTGTCGACTACCTGACCGAACACATCCAAGGTGGCGTCTACCGGTGTGCCAGTAAAACCCACGTAGGTGGCATTAGGTAGTGAGTCATGCAAATACTTGGCAAAACCGAAAGTACGTTTAACACCTGCGTTAGGGCCTTTCTCCACAATGCGAAGCTTCTGATCAAGATTAGTCTGGCTTCGATGTGCCTCATCTGAGATACAAATCACATTGCTTCGTTCGGTAAGTAGCTGGGTATCTTCGGTGAATTTATGGATGGTGGTTAAGAACACACCGCCGCTGTTGCGACCTTGTAATTTAGCACGCAAATCAGAACGACTTTCTACCGACTCTACAGTCTGATCGCCAATATAACTTTTGGCATTGGTAAACTGTTGGGAGAGCTGGTCGTCCAAGTCTGTTCTGTCTGTAATCAGCACAATGGTTGGGCTTTCAAACTCAACACTTTTCATCAACAAGCGGGTAAGAAACTGCATGGTAAAGCTTTTTCCACATCCCGTTGCCCCAAAGTAAGTACCGCCTTTACCATCGCCTATTGGTTTACGGTGCTCTTTAATGTTTTGATATAACTTTCTGGCGGCGTAATACTGAGGGTAGCGACAAACAATTTTCACCTCGTGTTTTGAGGTGTCAGGAAAGAACACAAAGTTACGTATCACATCGCGAAGCCGTGCTCTATCAAACAGGCCTTCTAACAGTGTATGCAGAGAGCTGATACCGTCTTTCTCAATTGACTCGTTACCTGTCACCTTTCGCCACGCATAGAAGAAGTCATAAGGTGCAAATAAGCTACCCATCTTGTTATTAACGCCATCGCTAATGACGCAAAGCGCGTTATAGATAAACAACTGTGGTATGTCTCTGCGGTATCGCGTTGTGAGCTGCACGTAAGCATCGTGGATACTGGCCTCTTCGCCACGAATCGCACTTTTAAACTCAAACACCACGATAGGTAAGCCGTTGATATAAAGAATACCGTCAGGTATGCGCAGTTCGCCTTCTGAACCTTCTATCTCAAGCTGATTAACGATTTTATAGATATTGCTATCTTTAGTAGCTGAAACTATCGTTTCGAAATCAGGATGTTGCTCGGCCACCTTTTGTTGATGGTTTTGTTCTATAAGGTTTGTTTCGTGCCTGTCATTTAGTAATGCTGGAAGCAATGACTCGACCACGTTATCGTAATCAATAAGCTGAATATACAAGTCTTTCTGGGAGGCTTTACCTGCTTCGCTACTTGCTTCTCGTTTAAGTAAGAAACCATCACTTAACCACTTACAAAAGGTTCTATTGCTGTCGTATAGGTCGCTGGCAGGCAGAAGTTCAACCTGGCGTATGATACTGTCAATTTCACCGCTGGTAATATCATCATCAGCATATCGCTTGGCTAAAAACGCACGCAGGTCATCTTTAATTATAACGTCGGTAGGCGCACGCGCAACCTGATTACCGGGCACATAAGGATATCCCTGTCCTTCTAGCAACTCGATAATTGCCGCTTCTAATTGCGCTTCTGTGAAATTCAGCATGGTTACATTCCTTGTAATTCTTGCCCTTGGTTAGTGTTATTCTTTTCCTTCGAGGCTAACTGAATCTCGCCTGATATGAGTTTGGGTAATAATGTGTCTCTTATTTTGGTAAGTTGCGTATTTTGCTGAGCCAATGATGCTTTTTTAGCGTAGCTCGCCTTTAGATACTGTTCGACAAATATGGTTACTAGTTCCGCTTCTTGAGGTAATATGGTTAGAACTTTCGACAATTCCTTGTATGTTATCTGTGGGAATGTGCCTGAACGATGCTCCGCGATCCTTTGAAGTTCATTTATAGTCTCTTCTTGCGTCAACAAAAAGTAAGGCAATAGAGGTTCAATTCCTTCTTTAGCTCTCAAAACCATTAGCTTAGTCGATACAACGTACTCTTCTGCATCAAAGTCTACGAACGCATATCTTTTGTTCTGTGGTCGGATTTCACTGTATAAAATATCGCCTTTTTTAATTGTTTTTTTAGCTTGCCCCGGCAACCCGATTGTTGGTGAGTATTCATTATGAAGTATTTTTCCGGATTCGATATCGCCGGTGTTAAGGAAAATAACTTCATTAACTTCTTTTAGATTATAAGTCTTAGAGATTGTCTCAACCATTTCATGCATGCTAGTTATTTGCCAACCTTTTGGCACCCACCCATCTATACCAACAGCAGGCTCACCTGTTTGCTCAAACTCGCTCGGGAATAGGTTTCGGATATGTTCTGGCAATGGCTGCCTTTTGCCTTCAAGAGAAGCGGGTAATGCATGGGCTTGTTTGCGAACTTCAATACGATGGGCTAATTCGTCGGGTATTGGATTGCCTGCTGCTAACGCGTTATCCACTACTGGATCAAAATCAACAAACCAGCTTTTAAAAAGCGTCTGCGCCATTTGATCTAGGATTTGGTTAGTGTTTACGATATTAGTTGATTTATCGAAGAGTGCTTTACCAAATTCTCTTATTTTTTTCAGCTCATTCGCGGGAGGAATATCTATTGGATATTCAGATAATAACTTTGTATCAAATTTACCCGCTCCTATTCCGGTGCTTTCAACCAATGTCAACAACTCTTGTTCTTTAGCTTTAAACCATAAAAGTAAGTACCAAGGGTCTAGAATTTCTTCATCCGGTACTAGACACTTTACGTCTTGATTAAAAGCTACAGGTTTTGTTGCCAACCCTACTTGGATTTTCTGATGTAGAATGCTTCCGCGAACTAATAGTAAAATACTGTTTTTGGGTGCCAATCTAGAACCATTTGCGAGACCTTTATTAGTTATCCTCAATTTTGAGTCACTGTATAGATGCCCATCCATAGATGAAGCACTTATCCAAGGTATATCTCCCCCCCAGTATGAAGCTTCACTTTTTTTTGGGGTTCCACCTGACGACCATTTAGTTAAATCACCGAGCTTGTAAGTTTTCCAACTACTCTCCATATCCCAACTCCTCAAAGCCCTGTAAAATCGCCTTATCTAACTTCTTAGCTTCGTCCATTTGGCTGAATAAAGTTTCGCTAAGTTCGCGCATTTTGACTTCAAACGGAATTCCATCATCCTCAATAGCAGCAGCACCGACATAGCGACCAGGCGTTAGCACGTAATCGTTGGCTTTGATTTCTTCTAAGGTTGCCGATTTACAAAAACCTGCAACGTCTTCATAAGCATTGAGCTCCTTGTGTTCTTGTAGCAGCTCTTGTGTGGGGGCATCGTTTTGTTGTTCTGCGAGTGCCTGTGCGATGGATTGGCTATCCTGTCGCCATGCATGGTAGGTGTTGGCGATTTTGGCGATATCTTCGGTAGTTAGTTCCTTATGCACACGGCTAATCATACTGCCCATTTCTCGGGCATCGATAAACAGCGTTTCGCCTTGTCTGTTGCGGTAGCCACGCGCTTTGTCTTCACGTTTGTTCTTGCTGATAAACCACAAGCAGACCGGAATTTGTGTGGTGTAAAACAACTGACCGGGAAGCGCAATCATACAATCGACCAGGTCGTTTTCGATGATTTTCTGACGAATAGCACCTTCACCACTGGTGTTAGAGCTCATTGAACCGTTCGCTAACACAAAGCCTGCCGTACCGTGCTCACTAAGCTTAGAAATCATGTGCATGATCCACGCATAGTTAGCGTTACCTGTTGGCGGTACGTCAAAGCCTGCCCATCGAGGGTCGTCGGTGAGTTCATTGTCGGCACGCCACTGCTTCTGATTAAACGGTGGGTTCGCCATAATGTAATCGGCTTTTAGGTCTGGGTGTTGGTCTTTAAAGAAAGTGTCTGCGGCAATGTCACCGAGATTGGCAGAGATACCCCGAACTGCGAGGTTCATCTTCGCCAGTTTATAAGTGGTGTTGGTATATTCCTGACCGTAAATGGAAATATCTTTGCGATTGCCTTTGTGACTGTCGATAAACTTTAACGACTGCACGAACATACCGCCTGAGCCACAACACGGGTCGTATATCTTGCCTTTGTAGGGCTCTAACATATCGCTGATCAGGGTAACCACAGATTTTGGTGTATAGAACTCGCCACCGCCTTTTCCTTCGTTAGCGGCAAACTTACCAAGGAAGTATTCATAAACTCGACCTACTAAGTCTTCTTCGCTCATGTCGCATTCGTTAGCCACGGTGTTGATGTTATTAATGGTGTCAATGAGTGCGGCGAGCTTGCTTACGTCCAACGACAAACGCGAAAAGTAATTATCCGGCAATGCGCCTTTTAACGATGGGTTGGTTTTCTCTACGGTATGTAATGCAGTGTCAATTTTAACCGCGATATCGTCTTGCTTGGCTTGTTTTTGAATTGTCGACCAGCGGGCTTCTTCAGGTAAGTAGAACACATTATCTTTAGTGTAAAACTCGACCATATCAACATAGTCGCCCATGCCTTCTGCTTTGAGCTTTTCTCGTTGGGCTTCAAACTTATCGCTGATGAATTTGAGGAATATAAGGCTAAGAACTATGTGCTTATATTCTGCTGATTCAACACTTCCACGAAGCTTATTGGCTGCATCCCATAGAGCTTCTTCAAAGACGATTTCTTTCTTATTGGCTGATGACTTTTTCGTTGTTTTACTCATTGCTTGTGTCCGTATTCTTATTCCATTCGCCACTAATGCAGGTTCGTACTTGCTGCACTATCGGCATTTGTATTTGGTAATTTTTGTAGTAACTTGGCCATTTCTCTATCTGGCCATATGTAATCTTTCTGGCCTTTTACTCCACAAGGCCTGTGGCTTAAGTCTGCACTGTATCGGTAGGGGCTGATATCTGCTACCGAGGTGTTTTTGTAATACAACCCATAATCTATTTCCTGAGCCACCTGATTCATCGTACCTTGAACCGAACGATTACAATTTGTATCGAACGTGAGTGGTTGGTAGTTCGTCACGGCGACATTAACTAGCTCAGGTGGTATATCACTTTTCAGCAAGGTGTTAATAAACACATCGTTAAAATGCCAATCAAGGTTTGCTAAGTCTTTCTTGGTAAGGCATGGGATAAACAAAGTGAAACGTGTCGCATCATGCACGGCGACTACACATTGTCTTCGCAGAATAGTGATGAGGTTTGCGTGCCAGTTTAGCCACTGTGCCTGAATGCCAATAGCAGTCGCAGGTTGTTCTGTAGCTTTCACCTTCTCAGGCAGTTTGGCGTAAAGCTTCTTGGTACAATGGAGGATCAATTACCACCTCCGCTTCCGTCATCTTTTGCTTCATACCCCGGTGCAATCGCCAAGTTTTGCACATTGTTGAGCGTAAAACGGTTTTGCAGCCAAAGTTGATATTCCGCACCTTTTAATGTCCCTCGCTCGGTACAGTCCGCGCTCCACCGCCTTAACAGGTAACCAGCCATTGCCGCTCGTACCTCGATAAGAAGTTGCTTGTTTTCCATGCCGTAATCCATTTCTATTGCGGTAGGATGTTCAACATTCTTTGGATGCGGCACAAGCTGAAGTGGTATAAGGCGCTGCCATTCGGTATCTGCTTGGGCGCTTTCATCTTCGTTAGGCGTGTCTTTAATTGTTACCTTGCTAATGCGCGTTAACACAAAGTCTCGGAAGCTTTTACTCTTACGATCAAACGCACGAACGTGCCAGCGTAGGCCATTGTCCACGATGGAGTGCGGTACAAGTTCTCTGGCTCCTGAACCGCTAGAAAGTGACGTGTAAATAACACTAACCGCTTTGTTATTGAGAATGGCCTGAACAAGGCGCGCAACGATAAAGATGTCAGGTACGTTCAGACTGGATGGCGCTTCTACTGGGAAATGGATATCACCTATTGCATCAAACCCGTCGGAGATATCGTTGGCGAGTTTGGTTAACGTACGCCTTGCATCGTGTTCGAAGACAGGTTTGAAAGTAGATGTCTGATAATAGCGTTTGTCTGCTGTATCGTATATCAGATTTGTTGGTGCCAGCTCTTTATAAATACTGAAATCACGAGAGCTTGCCGATAGACCTATCTCGAAACGGTTTATAATTTCTTGTCTGTAAATCGAGCCTTTAAACAACAAACAAAAATCTATGTAGGCTAATCGTTGTTTTTGAGCATAACTTATCTGTTCGAGCATTCTACCAAGTTACTAACCTGTACTTAGGGCTAGTATGGTTTGTTTCTGTATGGTTGTAAAGTGATCGGATTGTTTATGTTAATAAAATTCAATAGCTTAAACAAAGTACGTAGATAATAGTTACAACCTTTCATCTCCGCATGTGAACTATCGAATAAGAGTGATGACCCATTGTGGATGGGATGGTGTTACAATCGTGTAAGGTGAATGCTGATCCCCCGTTTATGGGGTAGAGCCAAACTATGAAATGGTGCCCGGGGCCGGACTTGAACCGGCACGCTGTTACCAGCGAGGGATTTTAAATCCCTTGTGTCTACCAATTTCACCACCCGGGCATCGGGTTGCTTTTCAGCAAAGGTGTCAGGCGTAGAACCTGATGCTGCGTTGCAGCGTTTGGAGGCGGAACCCGGAGTCGAACCGAGATAGACGGATTTGCAATCCGCTGCATAGCCATTCTGCCATTCCGCCAGATGCGTCTGGCGCGTGATTAAAACTCATCTCTAAGAGATTGGAGCGGGAAACGAGATTCGAACTCGCGACCCCGACCTTGGCAAGGTCGTGCTCTACCAACTGAGCTATTCCCGCATGTCTTAATCGACCATTTCGTTTGGTTGATGTCCTCTCGAAATGTGGGGTGCATTCTACCTACCCATTCAAAACTGTCAACACAAAAAAGCGTTTAAATTGAGATAAATGCGGTTTTTTATGATCGTTTGCTATTTTTTTATTCACTTTGATTAAACCGCGATCAATTCTACTTTGCTGCGCCACTTCGAAGGTGTGGCCAGGCCGCTTTTGTATAAACAAACATTGACCAAATTGACAGCACTGCTGAGAAATATAAAAGAATATAACCTAAAGAAACCCAATAAATAGTTATGCCCATAAAGGTTTCTAATCCTGAAAGTAACCCAATTAAGGCTAACATTTGAGCAGTGGTTTTAGCTTTACCTATAAAAGACACTTTAACGGCGTCTCTTACGCCATTCGAACCCATCCATTCGCGAAGCGCCGACACATAAATTTCACGCACCAAAAGCGCAATAGATGGCAACGTGATCCACAGGTTTGCATAACTATGAGTAATCATAAGAAGAGCAGCGCCCACAATGAGCTTGTCTGCTACAGGATCTAAGAATGCGCCAAAGGGTGTAGACTGCTGTAGTTTTCTTGCTAGATAGCCGTCAAACCAGTCCGTTATTGCCGCCAGCCAAAAGATAAAGGCCCCTGCTTCGTGCGCCCAGCGCCAATCAAGAAAATAAACAACCACAAAAACAGGTATAAGGATTACTCGAAATAAAGTAATACAGTTTGGAACAGTCCACATAAAAAGTACGTCTCGGTGTTATGCCTCTATGGGCGTTTTAGCGCAGTAGCTTTTAGCTAAGCTTCTTTCATTTCCACAACACATTACCTTAATTTGCAATGCATTGCTTGTTACTCAGTCATTTATTGATGAAGGTGGTCGTAAATAGTATCCGCCAGTTCTGGGCTAATGCCTGGTACACTTGCTATTTCATCTTTACTGGCCTTTTTAAGACCTTGTAAGCCGCCCATAAACTTCAGCAACGTTTGTCTACGCTTAGCGCCAATACCAGGAATACTTTCAAGACTCGAGGTCGTTTTTACTTTCTGACGGCGGTTGCGGTGCCCGGTGATAGCAAATCGGTGTGATTCATCGCGAATATGCTGAATAAGATGAAGTCCAGGCGAATGGCTGTCCATCGGCAGAACCTGATGGCTACCTGCAAGTATTAGCGTTTCTAAGCCAGGCTTACGAGTGGTGCCTTTTGCCACGCCTAACAGCATAGGCTTTTTATCATGGGGCCAATCTTCAAAAAACGCTTCTGCTTGGGCAAGCTGTCCTTTACCACCGTCTATCAATAGAAGGTCAGGTATTTTTTGCACTTCTTTCACTGACTTGTAGCGACGTTTTAACGCCTGTGCCATGGCCGCGTAGTCATCACCTGGGGTAATGCCTTCTATATTGTATCGGCGATAGTCACTTTTGTGTGGCCCTTCTCGATTAAATACTACGCACGAAGCCACCGTTTGCTGGCCAGACGTATGTGATATATCAAAACACTCCATGCGTTGAATAGGCGTATCAACTTCCAGTGCCGCTTCTAAGTCGAGATAGCGTGCAAACACAGACTTTTGCTGACTGTATTGAGCATCTAACGCAGTTTGCGCATTTGACTGCGCGAGCTGCAGGTACTTGCGTTTCTCTTCCCTCGCCCCTTTAAAGAACTGAACCTTGTGCCCCGCTTCACTGGCTAGTACATCTGCTATCGCGTCTTCGTCAGTTAATGTATTGCTAAGTACTATCTGCTTGGGAATAACTTTATTACCCGCCAGATAGAACTGTAGGAAGAAAGATTCAAAAACTTCTTGTTCATCAGCAGTGTTGGGTACTTTGGGAAAATAGGCCTTGCTGCCTAACAACTGCCCTTCGCGAATAAACATTACCTGAATACACGCCATATTGCCTTTGAACGCAAATCCAAACACATCCATTTCGTCTTGAGTACCGGCAACCCACTGTCGTTCTTGAACTTTTCTTAGTGCATTAATCTGATCGCGGTAACGGGCAGCAGCTTCAAAGTTGAGTGCCTCGCTAGCTGCTTCCATCTTTTCCACCAGCCCACCAATGACCTGCTGGTTTTTACCTTTCAAGAACAAGCGTGCAAAATTGACCTGCTCTTTATATTCGTCATCGCTCACATAGCCTTCTACACACGGCGCACTGCAGCGCTGCATCTGATACTGAAGACAAGGTCTGCTGCGTGCTCGGTAATAGCTATCTTCGCACTGACGTACGGGGAAGATTCGCTGCATTGAACGCAAGCTTTCTCGCACCGACCACGCACTGGGGTATGGGCCAAAGTATTCGCCCTTTTTCTTTTGAGGGCCGCGATGGAAAGAAAGCCGAGGATGTTCGTGATCGGATAAGAAGATAAAAGGATAAGACTTGTCGTCACGCATGACCACGTTGTAACGCGGTTTGTATTTCTTGATGAAGTTGTTCTCAAGCAAGAACGCTTCGGTTTCGCTGTTTACAACCGTAACATCCATATTCGCAATCTGACTGACTAACGAACGGGTTTTGGCGTTATCAAGGTTACTACGAAAGTAGCTTGATACACGCTTTTTGAGGTTTTTGGCTTTTCCTACGTAAATAACCTCTTCCTGATTGTTGTACATGCGGTACACACCAGGTTGAGAGGTTAGATTCTTAAGAAATGCTGCTGAATCAAATGCAGACATAATCACTTTGACGTTGCGCGTCTAGTGACGCTTAAAAGGTGTTAGGATTGATAAGCTTATGACGATAGGCCAAGTGCGTTAGCTCTACATCAGAATTTACACCTAACTTTTGAAACATTCTGTAACGGTAAGTATTAACCGTTTTTGAGTTAATACTGAGTTCTCGGGCTATATCAGGCACTTTGTGACCTTCGGTTAATCGCATTGCTATTGTAAGTTCTCTACTCGATAGCTCGTCAAACGGATTATCCGAACTAGGCAATAACTTACCGATGGCTATGCTATTGGCCACTTCTTGATCAACATACTTTTGTCCTGCCGCAACTTTATGGATAGCGCGTATTACTTCGTCTGGCTCAGCATCTTTTGACAGAAAACCGTATGCGCCTGCGTCCATAACTTGCATTGGAATAGGACTTTCCTTGTGCATCGAAACACAAATAACTCGCGTATTTTCAGACATACGAACAATTTTCTTTGTCGCTTCCAGTCCACCAATACCGGGCATATTCACGTCCATGAGTACAACATCTGGCGCGTTTTTTCGGCACAAAAGTACCGCGTCTTCACCGTTCTTCGCTTCTGCGAGGATAGTAAAGTCGTCTACGTCTTCCAGAATCCGGCGTATCCCTGTTCTGACCAAATCATGGTCATCTGCTAGGATTATTTTTATCACTCTAGTATCTCACTGACTTCAGTTTTACATACAACTGGAATAAAGACTGATAATGCTCATTAATGAGAAGTATTACCAGCCTTTAACCTTATCCAAGTCATCATACCACGAGATAAGAATTCGTGAAGTAGAGATACACAATTTGAAACTAAATTATTGATCTAGATTACTTTTAGGCAGCTATTTAGGTAATTCAAACCACAAGGCCACACTTTCCTCTGAGGCTTTCAGACGAATGATGTCTTGCTCGTAAATACCCAAAGCATCGCCTGCCTCTATTTCAACTGCATTCGTTTCACTGTCTACCGTAGCCTGTACATTACCGCTAATCATATGAAGGTAACCCTTTTGGTCTTCAGTGCCATGCTCCCATGTTTCGCCAGCTTTCAAAGTTAAACGGCTGATTGCCGCATTTTGCTTAATGCGTAATGACCCTTCCCTACCGTCATCACTTACTAATAATTCAAGCTTTGAATCATGGTTATTTCCACCTGCATGTGTGCCAAAGGTTTTTTGCGCATAGCTGGGCGTACCGCCTTTTTCATTGGGCACAATCCAAATTTGCAGAAAGTTAACAGGCTCT
The DNA here is from genome assembly GCF_056160665.1 of Alteromonas sp. ABH4_453. Lineage (NCBI taxonomy): Bacteria > Pseudomonadati > Pseudomonadota > Gammaproteobacteria > Alteromonadales > Alteromonadaceae > Alteromonas > Alteromonas sp. ABH4_453. The sequence continues at coordinate 4,609 of NZ_JBSWXP010000008.1, read as the reverse complement.
TCAGTAGAAGGGTTAAACTCCGAATGCATAATACCCTTACCTGCACTCATTACTTGCACGTCACCCGCAGGCACTACGTACTCATTACCGGTATTATCCTTGTGCTTTAAAGCACCGCTCACAACATACGAAATTATCTCCATATCTCTGTGACCATGGGTTTCAAAACCTCTACCGGCCTGAACAACATCGTCATTGATAACCCGTAGCGCTGAAAACCCCATATGTTTTGCGTCATAATAGTGTCCAAACGAAAAGCTATGTTGGCTTTTTAGCCAGCCAAAGTTCACTTTTCCTCTTTCATTCGCTTCTCTCAGATAAATCATCTTGCATTCCTTATAACCGTAAGCCGCCACTGACTCTTCTGCCCAACAGGAGTAACGCTGGGCGATAGAACATGTGTTAAGGGCTAATTATTTAATAAGGCTATTTTAATCCTCTTTAATAGAAATTAAATGTCATATATTTGAGCTTATTATTCTAATATTTAGAATTAAACTAACTATCGGTCAACAGATGCGGGTTAAGCTACGCTAAGAAATAAAGCACAGTCTATGCAGCGCGGTTTCTACAACCGCAGGGTGACAGGCTAAATTTAGCCTAATATGGTGTGGAGAACCAAAGGTCGCGCCGTCGTTACCTATCACGCCGCGCTCAATACATCCTTCCACAGTGGTCACGGGTGAATATTTGAGAGGTTGACGAGAAGCGTCACCTAAAGGAGCTTCATCCACAGAAGCGATACTGTTCGGCTGTGTTAAATGCGAAGGGAATGTTGAAAGGTCTAGCCACAAGAAATAACCAGCGCTGCCCATTGTATAATTAACAGATAAACCATAGTGCTCAAAGAAGCGCACAACAAGCTTTCGGTTGAAGCTCAACGCACTTTTTACGCTGTCTAACCAAGTACTTCCCTTCTCATAAGCGGCAATCAACGCAACTTTTCCTAAGTTACTTGCGTTAAGGTGCCTGCTATTAATAGCTTGGGCAAACGTCTCTCTGATCGTTTTATCCTTAATGACCGCATACGATGCACCTGGAATACTCGCTAGGTTAAACGCCTTAGATACGCTATTGATGTGGATAATGCGTGGCAGTTGATGAGTATGGATGTTACCACCGTTTTGACTTTCTTGGCGCCTCTCGCTCTTATTGCTTATCTCTGCACCAAACATGGGGATTAGCGTTGGTTCATTTGACGAGTTAAATGCAAACTCGCTGTGCACCTCATCAGTGATCATTAAAATATCGTTCTTGGCGCAGAAGCTCATAATCACACGCTGCTCTTCTGCACTTAACACTGTACCTGTAGGGTTATTAGGATGGCAAATCACGAATGCAGCCGCAGCACTATCGAAGGCTGAAGTATCTATAGTTGAGTAAGAACCTTCGACGTCTTCCTGACGACTCTTGTCGCTACCCTTTGTCGCGGTAACTTCAGAAAATTTAGTCTGAATTTGACGCGCGTTTTGAATGACTGGAATAGATACTGGCGTTAAGCCGTTATTTTTAATAGCCTCTGTTAAAGGGGAATAAGTTGGTGTTAATACCATGACTTTTTGACCAGGTTGGCAAAAAGTGTGAAGCGCAACGTCTATTGCTCCTATTACGCTCGCAACATCCACAACATCGCCACTTTCTACTTTAAAGCGACTACTTTTTTGCGTGGTACGCTCAAAACGTTTTGCTACCGCGTCACCGATATCAAGGGACTGATATCCGTAAGTAGAGCGAAGGTTCTGTGTAATCGCGCTGAGAATTTCATCACAAGGCGGGATGTCCATATCCGCTATCCACATTGGAATAGGGTCTTGCTGAGACGCGACAACGTTCGCTTGAGATGAAGACGCGCCCTGAAAGCGGCGAAATATCGCTGAATATTTAAGACGGGTTTGATCGAGTTTCAGGTGAGAAGGTGCCTGCCATACATCCTTGTAAGGCATAAACTCGCTTTGCATAGCGTTGAACACGGGGAGATGGCTTAGCGCGTTGCTCACCTTCACATTATCCTATTTATATAGCCTTGCGCATTTACTATTGGCTAAAGGCCTTCTGAAATCTATTATATTTATAAGCGCGAAACACGCGTACCGCGCTCACTTTATACTGCACACACGCTTTAATAGACACAGCGCTTTAACAGACACAGCATTATTCTATCTTTTCAAACACGTTAAATTCAGAAAGCGTATGTTGGTATTTCCGCTTTGTTTCTCGAATGACAAATGGAATGTCTTTAGGTTCAGCAATTCGTTTAAAGCTATGACCTAATGCATCTTCAAGCGCCTGAGTAGAGCTAAGCGTTTCACCATTTTCATCTTTATAGCCGCCCAACCATTCACTTCTTTCGGTATACTCTTCCAACCATGTAAAGGGGCTGGCGACAACGAGCAATCCACCTTTATTTAGCCGAGTGGCCATGTCCGTTAATACCTTTCTTGGACTATACACTCTATCAATAAGGTTGCCTAAGAAGATCAAGTCGTAGCCTGTGAATTGCGGCTTCAAATTACACGCATCACCTTGTGCGAAAGCAACGTTGTCTACACTGTCATCTAAACCGAGCGCAGAGAGCTTGCGCGCCTTAAACGACGTAAGTTCACCTTCTTCTATAAGGTTATAGCGTATTTCACCACGCTCTTGCATCTCAAACGCTGTTTTTATAAAGCGTGCAGAAAAATCGATGCCATCGACATGATCGAAGTATTTTGCAAGTTCAAAGGTAGACCGACCAACGGCACAGCCCAAATCTAACGCTTTAGCGTGTTGACGCCCTTGCATAGCGTTAATACAAAACTGCGCACTGGCCTCAGCAAAATTAGGAACGCCGTAATACTCGTCGCCGTAATGGAATTCACTGTATTGCGAAACCTGTGTATCACTTTCATAATCAAAATCGTTCACTGCTATAACTCGCTTTCCTTGAACATACCTAAACCCCGCGTGCTGAAAGAAGTGGCGCCTAAAAGCGTAACGACTATCTTTCATTGCTTCGTTACCTGTAGATACCCAACTACCGCCTTTAATGAGGTTATGCTTATTGTCGAATGTTGGTGTTGTAAAGTCGTCATATAAAGGATGAACGTTAAAGCCCTCAAACGGATAGATGGGTGTTTCTGTCCATTGCCATACGTTGCCAACAACATCATAAAATTCGCCGGACTTATTAACATTAACAGGTTCACTCGACGCATACTTTTGCAGCGCTATGTTGAATCCTTCGCTGTATACGGTTTGTGTTACACCAGCCTGCTGACGTAACGCTTGCCATTCATTTTCAGTCGGCAGACGGATAAGCTCACCCGTTTTTTCACTCAAGTAGTTACAAAACGCTTTCGCTTCATGATAATTCACATCCACAGGCCAATCTAAAGGTAGTGGATGCTCTTCAAGCATACTGCGATATAAATAATCATCACCCTTTTTAATCCAAAATACAGGATACTGAGCTTTAGTGTATTCACGCCACTTATTGCCTTCAGCCTCCCAGTATTTTGCGTTGTTATAGCCGCCGTCTTGTACAAACGATAAATACTCACCATTACTTACAAGAAATTTAGACGCACTAAACTCGCTAACGGATTCTTGCTGAGAACCATATTCATTGTCCCAGCCGTAATAAGCACTGTCCCACGCTTTGCCATTTATGACTTTCTGTGCCGGAACGGTCATTAAAACATTAGCCTCTAACGCTTCAGCATTAGTTTGCATAGTGCTACATGCAGGCCATTCTGGGCTGGGGCGTACCGATGCAATGAGTAGCTGTCTGATTAGAACAGATGAGGTTTCTAAATGAATACGTTCATGCTCTATTCCCATAACAACGGGCCACATTGGACTTTCCCAGTCAATAGGCATGGTGAAAGACATGGTATCTATTAAATCGCATACCAATGTGCGCACTTGATTACGATATTGACGCACCTCTTCCACCTTCGGCCAGTCGTAATTTTCATCGTTAAGATCATCCCAACTCATTTCATCAACACCAATAGCAAAGAGCGATTCAAATTTTGGGTTAATTCGTTCGTTAATAGCCTTTGAGAGCACGAGCTTATTGATAAAAAACGTGGCGGTATGGCCGAAATAAAAAATTAACGGATGACGCAGTTTTTCAGGTCGTTCGTAAAAGACCTCGTCATTCGCTAGGCAAGAGAAAAGTGATTCATATGTGTTGAATGAGTCGAGGAAATACGCCTTTATTTCCCGTCTTTTTTGTTCAACCGTGCCTTCCCGAAGATTAAGTGTGGGCATTGCCTGCATGATGTCCTCTTGAATTCTTGTTATTACTACCAACTGCGTAGGACCAGCGATATACGTACACGTACACCGCTTTTATATGCCGTAAAGATTTCAGTTGATTGTAAACCTTTTTATATATATCAAGCTTTTGTGAATAAAGCGCGACATAACTTGGTTTTTATGAAATGTTTTGTAATTACAAGATACAGACAGGATGAGATCAGAAAATATTTCACCCATAAAAAAACCCGCAACAATGTGCGGGTTTCTTGTATATGGCGGAGAGTGAGGGATTCGAACCCCCGGTGGGTTTGACCCCACGTCTGATTTCAAGTCAGGTGCATTAAACCGGGCTCTGCCAACTCTC